>CAJUKV010000004.1:4997-127219 GCA_910587305.1 uncultured Lachnospiraceae bacterium
TGCCTAAATGTAAAATCAATAAAGTTATGAGCTATTTGCAAAGTAAAGAAAAAATTCAAAATATAATTCTAATTATATGTTTATCATTGGTAATGATATGGCTATTAAATTATAAAGAGTTTACAAAATTAGAATTTAATCAAGCTATGTTATTGTTTATAAGTATAGTATGCATATTTGTTTTAGCAGATCAGTTGGGAAGATATAAAGTTAAGGCAAAGGAAGCAGAAACAGAATTAAAAATGCATAAACTGTATGCGGATCCTTTTCAAGGGTTGATTGAAAATATTAGATTAAGACAACATGAGTTTGATAATCATATTCATACTATATATAGTCAGCATTACATTTATAATACTTATGACGATTTAGTAAGGGCGCAGGAGGACTATTGTAAAATCATTACAAAAGAAAATCGTTTTAATAAAATTTTAAAGGCGGCAAACCCGATAATTGCAGGTTTTCTATATGGAAAACTAGTAGAAATAGATAAATTAGGTATTGAAGTAGAATATGAAATTAAGATTAAAGAACTAAATATTGAGGTTCCTATTTATAAGATAGTTGAAATACTTGGTGATTTAATAAACAATGCGGTTGAAGCTATCGAAAAGACAGAAAGTGTAAATAAGCTATATGTGTCTTTGATTGAGAGTAAACGATTGGAAATTGAGGTTCGAAATGAAAGTCCTTTTGTAGATTATAATGTAATAGACAAATTTTTTGTAAAAGGTTTTAGTAATAAAGGACAAAACCGAGGATTAGGACTATATAATGTTAAAAACATATGTAAGAAATATAAATTAGATATTTATTGCGAAAATATTGAAATTGACAATATCAACTGGCTATCATTTAAGGTGATAAAAGAAAAAGCATTAGAACATGATTAGAAATTAGTCATGTTCCAATGCTTTTACAATCGTTAATTATATTCTTGTACAAAAATGCTTTTTATTGTTCCGTAGGATATTCATATTCTCCAAAAAGAACCATACTTACAATATCAAAACCCATCCATATCCCTAAAGCCATACAAGCAGTTAATAAAGGTTTAGAAAATTTTACAAGTTTCTCTTTCATAATATTCTCCTTTCTTCTTTAGTATTTTCGCAGCAACAAGTTGCAAAGTATTTAATATAATAACCCAGAACCCCGCCGTAATATAAGGATTCTCAGGAACTATATACGTGAGAGTCAAATAAAAGAAAATGATGATAAACGCCTGCACCTTAACTCTCTTGGTGCACTTTTCATTTAATGGGCGATGTACTTTGGACGTTACCGGACCAATGTAATAGTTACCAAGCATACATATAAATAGAAATATTAGCTGAAACACTTTATTGATTTCTATTAAAGGTAGTACCATCAATGCTAAAAAGATATAAGCAAAGGAAACCAAAAAGCAGGTAATATATTTTTTACAATGTAATCCCCCCGTAGCTGTCCTTAGAAGGAGCATCACCGTCACCGCAAAAACATATCTCCCCAAATCATTATGAAAAAAAATCCCCATCATCAAAAGTTTACTCAGCTCGGAACCCAATGATTTAAAGGTAAAAGCAAGCTGTGCAATTTGAAAATCACTAAATTGGTACTGTTCTTTTAAAAATTCCTGCATGTTTTTCGTCCTTTCTACCACAAAAAAATTCTAACCGATTTTTACCAATTTTAAGATTTTTGAATTGAATACGGTATATTTTAAAATTAATTGTAAAAAATTGGAAAAATATATCAAAAATATCATTTTAATTACGGATAAATTTTTATTCGGTAGAAAAACCTGAATTTACGACAAAATATGCTAAAATTTTTTATGGTAAAGCATGCATGCCTGAGGTAAATATAATTGTGCTGGAAAGTTTAAAACTTTCAGGATGGAGGGAAAGGATGTCATACAAAGACATAGGATTCAGAATACGCAGTTTGCGCGAAGCTAATTGTTACACGAGAGATGCCCTTGCGGAGAAAGTGGATATATCTGCAAAATTTCTCTATGAAATTGAGGTAGGAAAGAAAGGCTTTACAGTGGAAATTTTATATAAAATTTCCAAAGCTTTGAATGTTAGTAGTGATTATATCTTAACCGGGAACGAGAGCAACAAGATACCTGAGAAAATGGTGGATGTGCTTGAATGTTTCAGCCCAAATCAGATGGGACGCGTACAGAATATACTGAGAGTAGTACATGAGCTGTGCGTGGGTGATGTGTAAAAGGGGATTCAGAGCTGGCTGTACGATGGCCAGCTCGAATCAACTTATCATGCCTCCAAGCATACCGCTGCCACAGCACAGTATCAGTACGGTGACAAAATTTCCGGAGATTTCCCCTATACCCTGGCTTGTGACAATGGAAACCACTGCCAGTATGGCAAAATAAAGGGCGCCCATGAGAAGCCCCCACAGAAATTTTCGGCTGCCTTCACGCTTCCCGGCGAGAAAACCGGCAAGGAAGGTGACCAGTATGTAGATGCCAATGATACAGATCGAGACGATTTTTTCGGACAGCTCAAATTTGTACAGCATAAGTGCAAGTAAAAGGAGCAATCCGGTGGTGAGTAGATAGGATATAAGCAGGCATTTTAATATGAAGGTAATTCTTGCGCTTAGATTGAGTTTCTTTAACATATCTTCCCCCATTCTTTTTACAAAGAGTTTATCATTTCTTTATACTACAATCATATGTCTGAACTTGACAGAGAATACCCCTATATTGTAATATTTGCATAAGCTGTTTCACATACGGTCCGGGGCGGCAGTTTATGGAACGGTAACAGTTTGACCATATGTCGAATTGTTATGGGGATGTAGACGGCTTCGGCTGTGGCAGAAAATATATTTTATAAGGAGAGTGGTTTTAACTTGGATACCGATGGTGTCATACAATTGATTGCTTTATTGATTTTGGTGGGGCTTTCCAGCTTTTTTTCATCTGCGGAGACGGCGCTCACCACTGTGAACAGGGTACGGCTTAAGTCTATGGCGGACGAAGGGAACAGGCGTGCAAAGACAACGCTTAATGTGCTGGATAAGTATAGCAAGATGTTGAGCGCTATTTTAATAGGAAATAACATTGTCAATTTATCTGCTTCCGCCCTGGCAACTACGCTGGCCCTTAAGATTCATCTTGCGGTTGGAATTGCAACGGGGGCTTTGACGGTAATTATTTTGATCTTTGGAGAAATCGTTCCGAAAAATCTTGCAATGATTTACTCAGAGAAGATTGCGCTTTTTTATGCTTCGATCATAGCTGCGCTTATGAAAGTAATGACGCCGCTTATCTTCGTGGTAGATAAGCTTTCAAGCGGGCTGATGGCGATTTTACATATTGATACCAGCAAAAAGACAGCCATGACGGAGACGGAGCT
This sequence comes from uncultured Lachnospiraceae bacterium, assembly GCA_910587305.1. Classification (GTDB taxonomy): domain Bacteria; phylum Bacillota; class Clostridia; order Lachnospirales; family Lachnospiraceae; genus Suilimivivens. Next base: position 8,369 of record CAJUKV010000004.1, read on the forward strand.
GCGCACTTATGTTGAGGTCAGCCATGAGGACGGCGTCATTGAGTCGGAAGAGCGGGAAATGATTTATAACGTGTTTGACTTTAGCGATGCGGTTGCCAAGGATATTATGATTCCCCGTATTGATATGACGGCAGTGGATGAACAGGCCACTTACGATGAAGTTTTGGCGCTCTTTAAGCAATATATGTATACCAGAATCCCGGTCTATCAGGAGGATAAGGATAATATTATCGGTCTGATTAACATTAAGGATTTTATTCTGGTGGATAACAGGGAGCAGTTTAAAATAAGCGATATTATGCGCGAAGCTTATTACACCTATGAGTTTAAGAAAACGGCGGATTTGATGATGGAAATGCGCGAAAAGCGCATCAATATTTCTTTTGTTTTAAATGAGTATGGCGCAGCGGTAGGCATGATTACGCTGGAAGACTTGCTGGAAGAAATAGTAGGTGAGATCCGGGATGAATATGATGAGGATGAGGAAGAACTGATCCGAAAGACGGATGAGCGGACTTACCTGGTAGCCGGAAGCATGAAGCTGAACGATATCAATGACGAACTGGGCACAATGCTTGCATCCGAAGATTATGATTCTATTGGCGGCCTTATTATAGAAAATTTAGATCGCCTGCCGGAGGATGAGGAAACCATTGTCACGAAGGAAGGCATTACTCTGCAGGTGAAGGGGGTCAGCCAGAACAGAATTGTGCAGGTTTTGATGATTTTACCTGAAAAGACGCAGAGCGAGGATACCGATTCGCCTGGAGAAGAAGAGAAGGCGGAAGAAAATATTGTGGAAGATGAAAAGTAATACTTTTCCAAAGCCGGTAACTATGCTATACTATATCAATGTGGATACGCCGAACATTTTGTGCCTGGCGCACAGATTTGTGTGGCGTTGATGGTGTGGGAACAGAAAAATTCTGAAAAATTTCACACATTAAATACATGCTTACGCCTTAATGAGCGGGCTGTTAGAAGCATGAAGGATTAATTTGGAGGAATGAGATATGAAACGTATTAAAACATTAGCAACCAGAGACTTAAAAGAGTCCATGAAAAAAGGCGGCTGCGGCGAATGCCAGACTTCCTGCCAGTCAGCTTGCAAGACTTCCTGTACAGTAGGAAATCAAAGCTGTGAAAAGGTAAAATAAGCAGCGGTTTTCAGATGAAAGATCCGGGGAGCAGAAAAATAAGATAGCGAATATAAGCAGCGGCTTTATGTCGCTGCTTATTGTGCGTCAAAAAAATAAAAACTTGCGCCCAAATTTGAGGGCTAGTAACTATTCAGCCTTCGGCTTCATAGTTACAGAATCCGGCCATTGGAAGTTCGTCACAGGCGAAGGGCTACGACCTCTGGTCATATTCACTCTCGGCAGAATATATGCGTTCTTACGGACTTTGCAGTAAATGCAAAATCCTGGGCCGAATAGTTATGAGGACTACCGGTAAGAATGGGAATTTAGTTGCGGCAAGGCCGCGACATGGAGGTTAGTGTGATACATCAATATAAAAACAACGAATACAACATTGTTCTGGATGTGAACAGCGGTTCCGTACATGTGGTGGATGATGTTGTATATGATGTAATTCCTCTTGTGGAGGAATTGCAAAAGAACAACTGTGGAGAAGAAGAAACGAAAGACAGGGTATTATTCGGCCTGAAAGATAAATATACCGCCGAGGATATATTAGATGCTTTTTCACAGGTTATGGAGCTGAAAGAAGCAGGAATGCTTTATGCGCCTGATATTTACGAGAATTACATAATAGACTTTAAAAAAAGAGAAACTGTGGTGAAGGCTTTATGCCTGCATATTGCCCATGACTGTAATCTGGCGTGCAAGTACTGTTTTGCGCAGGAGGGGGAATATCATGGTCGCCGGGCGCTCATGAGCTTAGAGACAGGAAAGAAAGCGCTTGATTTTCTGGTAAAAAATTCCGGAAACCGCGTAAATCTGGAAGTGGATTTTTTCGGAGGGGAGCCTTTATTAAACTGGCCGGTGGTAAAGGAGCTGGTGGCTTATGGAAGGAGCCTTGAGGAGCCTTATCATAAGAAATTCCGCTTTACTTTGACCACCAACGGTATTTTACTAAACGACGAAATTTTGGAATTTGTCAACCGGGAAATGGCAAATGTGGTGCTGAGCATTGACGGCAGGAAGGAAATCAACGATCTGATGCGGCCATACAGAGGGGGACAGGGGAGCTATGACACGATTGTTCCGAAGTTCCAAAAGGTGGCCGAAAGCAGAAACCAGATGAATTATTACGTGCGCGGCACTTTCACCCGGAATAATAAGGATTTTGCAAAGGATGTGGCGCATCTGGCGGATTTGGGCTTTGAGCAGATTTCCGTGGAGCCTGTTGTGGCGCAGCCCACGGACGATTACGCGCTCAGGCAGGAAGACCTTCCGGAGCTTTTGGAAGAATATGACCGTCTGGCAGTGGATCTTTTAAATAGAAGAAAAGAAGGAAAGGGTGTTAATTTCTTTCATTTTATGATAGACTTGGAAGGTGGGCCCTGCGTTGCCAAAAGACTTTCCGGCTGCGGTTCGGGAACAGAGTATCTGGCAGTGACGCCTTGGGGGGATTTGTACCCCTGCCATCAGTTTGTGGGGCAGGAAGAATTTCTTATGGGAAATGTGGACGAGGGTATTACCGGAACGGATATAAGGGATGGTTTTAAATCCTGCAACGTCTATGCGAAAGAAAAATGCGGAAGCTGTTTTGCCAAATTTTATTGCAGCGGCGGATGTGCAGCCAATTCCTACAATTTCCATGGGAAGATTGACGATGTCTACGAATTAGGATGCGAGCTGCAGAGAAAGCGTATTGAGTGCGCAATTATGATAAAAGCGGCTTTGGCTGACTTAGAAGGAGGAGAAAATGAAGAAGAATAAAGCAATTGTCATTTTGCTGGTGTTTGTGCTGCTTCTGGCCGGATTCGGCTACACTGCGGCGGTGGGAATCGGGGCGGAAGGCTCAGGTTCCGCATCCAGCATCAATTTGGGCCTTGATTTGGAGGGCGGTGTGAGCATTACCTATCAGGCGGTAGGGGATGAAGAGCCCAGCGACGAGGACATGGCGGATACCATTTACAAGCTGCAAAAGCGTGTGGAGGGCTACAGCACGGAAGCGGTGGTATATAAGGAAGGGACGGACAGAATTAATATTGAGATCCCGGGCGTATCGGACGCCAATGCCATTTTGGAAGACCTTGGAAAGCCCGGTTCTTTGTATTTTATAGCGGAACATGACCCGGAAGGCAATTTGAACTACGCAATGATGGGAATGGATGATGCGGGGAAACCGGTTTACTCTCTGTATAAATCCATTGAGGAGCTTGAGGCGGACGGTTCCATTGTGCTGGTAGGCACGGATGTCAAGAACGCCCAGGCGAAAAATATCACAAACCAGATGCAGAACAGCGAGGAAGTGGTTGACTTAACCATGACTGAGGAAGGCACAGCCAAATTTGCACAGGCTACCACGAAGGCTTACCAGAACGGGGAGTCCATCGCAATCTATTATGACGGGGAAATTGTAAGTGCGCCAAGCGTTAACGCGGCCATCACGGACGGGTCCGCGCAGATTTCCGGAAGTTTTACTTATGAGGAAGCGGAGCAGCTTGCCTCCACAATCCGTATTGGCGGCCTGAAATTAGAGTTGGAGGAACTGCACTCCAAGATCGTGGGCGCTCAGCTGGGTGAGGAAGCTATTTCCACCAGTATCAAGGCGGCGGCGGTCGGATTTGCAATAATCGTGATTTTCATGATTGCCATTTATCACTTAGCCGGTTTGGCGGCCAGCTTAGCCCTTGGCCTTTATGTGGAGCTGATCGTTATTCTTCTTGACGCCTTTGAAATTACGCTGACCTTGCCGGGTATTGCGGGTATTATCCTTTCCATAGGTATGGCAGTTGATGCAAACGTAATCATTTTCGCAAGAATTCGGGAAGAAATTGCAAAGGGCAAAACGGTGAAATCAGCCATTGACGCAGGTTTTCAGAAAGCGGCGTCCGCTATCTTTGACGGAAATATTACCACCCTGATTGCAGCTTTTGTACTTGGCATTTTGGGTTCGGGCACGATTAAAGGTTTTGCCGCAACATTAGCTCTCGGTATCATTCTTTCCATGTTTACGGCTATGGTAATCACCAAGCTTTTGCTGAAAGCTTTTTATGCGATAGGGCTTCAGGATGTGAAATGGTATGGCAGCGCCAGGGAGCAAAAGGCTATTGACTTTGTTGCCAGAAAGAAAATTTTCTTTGGCATTTCTATTTTAACTATTTTGGCAGGCTTTGTATTTATGGGGATCAACAAGTCTCAGATTGGCGGGGCGTTAAACTACAGCCTTGAGTTCGTAGGCGGAACCTCCACCAACGTGGTGTTTAACGAGGACATGCCTTTGGGGGATATCGACGCGAATGTAGTGCCGCTGATTGAAAAGATTACGGGGGACGGCAATGTGCAGACCCAGAAGGTGGAGGGCACCAACGAGGTAATCTTTAAGACGCGTACTTTGAGCACGGAGGAAAGGGATACCTTTGAAAATGTAATGGTGGAGAATTTTACCGTGGATGCGGATAAAATTACCACGGAAACCATCAGTTCAACCATCAGCGGCGAGATGAAAACAGATGCGGTAAAAGCGGTTGTGATTGCTACTTTGTGCATGCTGGTTTACATCTGGTTTAGGTTTAAAGATATCCGTTTCGGCGCAAGCTCCGTGATCGCCCTGATTCACGACGTATTGGTGGTTCTTGCCTTCTATGCGGTTGTGAAGGTATCCGTAGGCAATACATTTATCGCATGTATGCTGACGATTGTAGGATATTCCGTTAACGCAACCATTGTTATCTTTGACCGTATCCGTGAGAACATGCATAACATGGGGCGGAAGGACTCTCTGGAGACTATGGTAAATGAAAGTATTACCCAGACTCTTTCCAGAAGCATTTTTACTTCCATGACAACATTTGTTATGGTAGCCGCTTTATATGTATTCGGCGTATCTTCGGTCAAAGAATTTGCGCTGCCGCTTATGGCAGGTATTTTGTGCGGCACTTATTCTTCCGTATGTATTACAGGCGCATTGTGGTTGGTACTTCGTAAAGTATTTCCACAAAAAAAGGCCGCATAAGAACTTAAGTGTTTTCTAAAAAGGAAAAATCTGATATAATAAATAAAAGCGTTCCTGAAAGCAAAGAGGCTTTTGGGAACGTTTTTTTAGAATTTTGCGCTTCCGCGTGTAACTATTCGGTCAGGTCTGTGCATTCACTGCGCAGAACGTGAGAAAGCATACATTTTGCCAGGTGTGAATCCGGCTCTTTGCCGAAGTATGAATTGTTGCTTTCGCTTGAATTTGCGGGTTGTCGGAAGCATGGAGGCTTAAAATGGCAAAATGGATGGTGGCCGCTAAAAAAGCGGATTTTAATCAAATAGCGGAAAAATATCATATTACGCCGGTACTGGCAAGAATCCTCCGAAATAGGGATATTATTGAGGATGAAGAGATTTACAGGTATTTACATGGCAGTATGGAAGATTTATACGCTCCTCTTCTCATGAAGGATATGCCACAGGCGGCGGAGATTATTTTAAATAAGATACGGGAAGGAAAGTCCATACGAATTATAGGAGATTATGATGTGGATGGCATTTGCTCCACCCATATTTTACTGACCGGTATCCGGGCCCTTGGAGGAAAGGCTGACACGGATATTCCCCACCGTATTAAGGACGGATATGGGCTGAGCGAAGGTCTGATTAAGTCAGCGGCGGCTGATGGCATTGATACGATAATTACCTGCGATAATGGGATAGCTGCTTTTTCTCAAATCCAAACGGCGAAGAAGCTGGGAATGACAGTGGTGATAACGGATCATCATGAGGTGCCCTTTGAGGAAAAAGGCGGGGAAAGGACATATCTTTTACCAAAAGCCGATGCGGTGGTAGATCCCAGGCAGCCAAAATGCGGGTACCCCTTCAAACAGATTTGCGGCGCAGTGGTGGCCTTTAAATTGGTGCAGGCGCTGTTTGGAAAGTGTTTTGAACGGAACAGGCCGACTAAGGAGGAGGAAGAAAGCTCTGGAGCCATCCTGAATGAAATTTTGATTTTCGCAGCATTGGCTACGGTCTGTGATGTGATGGAGCTTCGGGATGAAAACAGAATTATTGTAAAAAAGGGACTTGCCCGGATGAATAACACTAGTAATTTAGGACTGAAAGCGCTTCTTATGGTGAATGGATTGGAGGATAAAACGTTAAGCCCTTATCATGCAGGCTTTATCATCGGCCCCTGTATCAATGCGACGGGAAGACTGGATACGGCCAAACGCGCTCTAAGGCTATTTGAGGCGGATGACCGGAAAGAGGCAGTTACCATAGCAGAAGATTTAAAAAGCCTGAATGAGAGCCGTAAACAGATGACGGAAGAAGGAGTGCGCAAAGCGGTAGAACTGGTGGAGAAGTCGGGCATGCAGGATAAAGTACTGGTAATATATCTTCCGGAGTGCCATGAAAGCCTTGCCGGTATTATCGCAGGCAGAATCAGAGAAAAATATGGAAAGCCCGCTTTTGTTTTGACGAAAGGGGAAGAGGGGATAAAGGGAAGCGGACGCTCTATAGAAGCCTACCACATGTATGAGGAAATGAGCGCCTGCAAAGAGCTTTTTACAAAATTTGGAGGTCATAAGATGGCGGCGGGGCTCACCCTTCCAAATGAAAAGTCAGCAGAGCTGTTTAGAATAAAGTTGAATGAAAACTGTAATTTGACGGAGGAAGACTTTGAGGAAATTGTACATATTGACGTTCCGATGCCTCTTGCTTTGGCGGATCGCGATTTTATAAACGAACTTTCCCTTTTAGAGCCTTTTGGCGTGGGAAATCCCAAACCTCTTTTTGCGAGAAAGGGAATCAGCCTTCTTTTTGGCAGAAAAATAGGAAAAAATAAAAACGTAGGGAAATATCAAATAGCGGACGAGAATAACAATCGTTATGATATGGTTTATTTTGGAGATTTGGAAAAATTTGATATGTTTTTAAATGAGCGCTTTGGAAAAACCATAGTTGGACGGCTATATGCAGATGGCGTCCGCGCCGGGGAGATGACAATCAGTATGGCTTATTATCCGGACTTAAATTCTTATGGGGGAAGGGAAAGCGTACAAATGATTATGCAGTATTATTGCTAATGGGATTATAGTTTAAGATTTCATGCGTTATAAATATATCCGCACGCTTTGTTTTTGAAAGACGTGCAACACAAATCTGTGTAAAAGAAAGGGGATGGGAATATGATAACAACCGTAACATTAAATCCTGCGGAAGATAAAACTTTTTCCGTGACCAGATTGGTCCAGGGGCAGGTAAACCGGGTTGAAAGTGTAAAAAACATTGCGGGAGGAAAAGGGATCAATGTATCGAAGGTGCTTCGCCAATACGGCTATGATGTGCGGGCGCTTGGATTTCTTGGAGGTTATACGGGGAAATTTATAGAGGATTATGTGAGATCGATTGGCGCCGAATGCCTTTTTACTTATGTAGATGGAGAGACCAGGGTCAATATCAATATTCTTTCCCAGGATGGTTATGTAACCGAGCTTTTAGAACCCGGGCCGGACATAAGGGAAAAGGAATTAAGCAGATTTATTGATGATTTTGATGAGGGAATTGCAGACAGTGATTTGGTGATACTTTCAGGAAGCGCGCCGGAGCAGGTGCCTGTCACCGTTTACCATGATCTGATTTTGCGTGCAAGAAACAAAGGCAAGAAGGTTATTTTGGATAGCAGCGGCATTTTTCTCAAGGAAAGTATCAACGCCTGCCCTTATATGGTTAAGCCTAATATCAAGGAGCTTGAAATTTTGTCGGGGAGGAAGATTAAGAGAATGGAGGACGCCGTGGGCGCGGCTTTTCAAATCGGTGGAAAGGGTATCCACCATGTGATGGTTTCCATGGGAGCAAAAGGACTTTTATATATCAATGACAGAGAAATTCTGTATGCAAAGGCGCCTGAGGTGAAGGCAGTTAATACGGTTGGCTGTGGGGACAGTGTGGTAGCGGCCTTTGCAATGGCCTGTAAGCAGGGGATGAGCAATGAGGAACTTTTAAAATTCTGTGTGGGAATATCGGCGGCCAACGCCACCACCTTAGAGAGCGCGGTAATTCCTATGGACAAGGCCGAGGAATTAATGGAGAAGGTGAAGATTATACGCTATTAAATAATGTAAGGCTTTTCATGCAAAGGCCCCCGGGTTACCGGGGGCCTTGCATTCTTATGAGGGGGGAGATAGTGAGTTGTTCAACTATCTTGGATTTATCATACCGGTAAAATGTGTTGAAAGTGTGTCCGATTTATGATAAAAATCTAAAATCCTCTAAACAAAAAATTAAGCACATCAAAAGAAATTGAAAACATATATTAAGTTAAGCAGGGCAAAATGGTTAGTAGATTGAAAAATATGGATAATCGTGATATCCTTATGAAAGGCGCTCCGGGGCGATGGTAGGAAGCGTAAGCATAAAAGTCCCTTTCATACAATTTACGGTAGTAGCATCGCAAGCAAAGCCTGGGATATGCAGGGGTGCAAAAATGTATTTGGAGGCGAAAGCTGTTTATGAATTGTAGAGAACTGTTAAGAGAACTCTCTTATGAATGTGTAAGAGGAAGCGTAGATAGAAAAATAACGGAAGTTGTATATGATTCCAGGAAGATAACAAAAGGCTGTATGTTTATCTGCATCTGTGGATATCAGGTGGATGGGCATAGCTTTGCCACAGAGGCGGCATGGAAGGGCGCGGCGGCAGTTGTGGTGCAAAAAGAGGTAACCATTCCGGATGAGTTTGACACCTCTGTGATTCGGGTTGAGGATACCAGATATGCCATGGCTTTTATTTCGGCCGCTTATTTTGGGCATCCCGCCGACCGGCTTAAAGTGATCGGAATTACGGGAACCAAGGGAAAGACCACAACCACCTATCTGATTAAGTCCATTTTAGAACAGGCGGGTTACAAAGTGGGGCTTGTGGGAACCATTGAGACGATTATAGGGGATAAACATATTCCTGCTAACAATACCACGCCGGAGTCTTATTTGCTCCAGCAGTATTTTAAGGAGATGGAGGAGGCGGGCTGTGAGATTGTGGTAATGGAAGTGGCCTCCCAGGGACTGAAACTTCACAGAACCCAAGGCTTTACCTTTGAGATTGGCATTTTTACAAATTTAGAGCCGGATCACATTGGCCCCAATGAGCATGCGGATTTTGAGGAATATCAGTTCTGCAAGGGACTTTTGTTTAAACAGTGCAGGCTGGGAATTGTAAACAGGGATGACGCCCATGCGGAAGCGGTGCTAAAAGGGCACGCCTGCAGACTTGAAACCATAGGCCTGGAAGCCATAGACGCAAAATATCCGGACCTGAAAAAAGCTGCCGGCTTGGAATCCGTATCCTTGAAAGCTACGGGCTCAAAAGACTGTGGCCCAAAAGCCGACGGCCCGGCGGTGAAGGGGGGCGGCAGCCTGCCGATAAATAGCCTTCATCCTGCAATAGATATCTATGCACAGGATTTGCAGCTGGTGAATAAGCCGGGAGAGCTTGGCGTTGCCTTTCAGGTAAAGGCGGAGCATTTTTATATGGAAAAGGAAAACCAAAGTCCCTGGCAGGGAGATTTCTCCGTTGAGGTGCCAACGCCGGGGCGGTTCAGCGTATATAACGCGCTCACGGCGATTGCGGTATGCAGGCATTTTCAGGTGGAAATACCCCAGATTCAAAAAGCGCTGCTGGGAGCCCATGTAAAAGGAAGAATTGAGATGGTTCCGGTATCGGATCGGTTTACACTGCTGATTGATTACGCCCACAATGCCATGAGCCTTAAGAGCCTTTTAACTACCTTAAGGGAATATCAGCCTGCAAGACTGGTGTGCGTTTTTGGCTGCGGAGGGAACCGTTCTAAGCTGCGCCGGTTTGAGATGGGGGAGGTCAGCGGAAATTATGCGGATTTTACGATTATTACGTCGGATAATCCCAGATTCGAAAAGCCCCAGGATATCATAGAGGATATCAAGATTGGAATGCAAAAAACTACGGGGAAATATATAGAAATTTGCGACAGAAAAAAAGCCATTGCATACGCCATTTCCCATGGACAGCCAGGAGATATTATCGTGCTGGCGGGAAAGGGCCATGAAGATTATCAGGAAATAGAAGGTGTCAAGTACCCTATGGATGAGAGAGTTTTGATTGCAGAAATACTAAAAGAGAAACGCATATAGTGTGAAGAAAAGTTCTAAGGCGTCAAAAAACGCCGCCTAAGAACTTTTAAAGCTTCACACTTAGAAGAATGCCTTGGAAAACAGGCATTCTTCATCCGGATTTGCGATTTTGCAGAGCGGAATCATGGAGGGTAGTGTGGATAATAGAAAAACGGATATGACATTGACACAGGGCAGATACGCAAATATTATTGTAGATATTTCTCACGAAAAAGTTGACAGACCCTTTCAATATAAAATACCGGAAAAGTTTCAAGGAAAGATTGCGGCAGGAATGTGCGTGCAGATTCCCTTTGGTAAGGGGAATTGTCTGCGAAGCGGCTATGTAATTGAGGTGACGGATAAGGCGGAATTTCCGGATGAAAAGCAAAAAGAAATTGTTCAAATCGTAGCCCAGGGCATATCCGTGGAGGCGGATTCCATCCGGCTTGCGGCATGGATGAAGGAAACCTATGGTTCTACTATGATTGCAGCGCTGAAAACGGTGCTGCCTGTAAAAAAGGCAATGAAGCACAAGGAGAAAAAAAAGCTGCGCCGTCTTTTGACAGTGGAGGAAACACGTTCTGTTTTAGGGGAGTGTATCAGAAAGCGTCAAAATGCCAAAGCAAGGGTACTTGGGGAACTGTGCAGGGAGCCTGTACTGCCCTATGAGCTGGTGACCGGAAAGCTGAATGTGTCTCCGGCAACCTTAAGGAGCCTGCAGGAACAGGGCGTTCTTGCCATTGAAAGCGAGAGCTTTTACAGAAACCCGGTAAAAATTGAAGCGGACAGAGAATCCGGCAGAAGGCTAAGCGGGGAACAGGAGGCCATTTGCCATAAGGTTCTGTCAGATTTCGACGAAGGAAAACGCAAAACTTATCTGGTTCACGGAATCACCGGAAGCGGAAAAACGGAGGTTTACTTATCCTTAATTGACGGGATGATAAGGCGGGGAAAGCAGTGTATTGTCCTGATACCGGAAATTGCGCTCACCTATCAGACGCTGCTTCGGTTTTACAAACGATTTGGAGAGCGGGTGTCGGTTATGAACTCCAGCCTGTCCCCGGGAGAAAAATTTGACCAGTGCGAGAGAGCCAAAAAAGGAGAAATTGATGTTATCATTGGCCCCCGTTCCGCACTTTTTGTCCCTTTTCCCAATCTGGGAATGATTGTGATGGATGAGGAGCATGAGAGCAGCTATAAAAGCGAGACCATGCCCCGCTATCATGCAAGGGAGACGGCGGAATACCTTGCCGGACTTAAAAATGCAAGCCTTGTGCTCGGATCGGCAACCCCTTCTTTAGAAGCTTATTACAGGGCAAAGCAGGGACAATATGAGTTGTTCACCTTAACGCGAAGGCTCACGGGGGGAGAGCTGGCACATGTTTCTATTATAGATTTGCGACAAGAACTCAGAAGCGGAAACCGCTCTATTTTCAGTAAAAAATTACAGGAGCTTATCCTGGACAGAAAAAGCAGAGGCGAGCAGGCCATGCTTTTCTTAAACAGGAGAGGCTATGCAGGATTTGTATCCTGCCGCTCATGCGGCTATGTGATGAAATGTCCCCACTGCGACGTTTCCCTCTCCCAGCATCTGGGAAACAGGATGGTTTGTCATTATTGCGGCTATGAAACGGCAAAGCCGGTTAAATGTCCTTCCTGCGGCTCTCCTTACCTGCTGGGATTTAAAGCCGGAACAGAGCAGATTGAGCAGCAGCTTTACAAAAGCTTTCCCGGTATCAGAGTGCTGCGGATGGACGGGGACACGACCCGTACGAAAGACAGTTATGAAAAGATTTTAACCGCTTTTTCGGGTGGAGAGGCGGATGTGCTGGTAGGCACCCAGATGATTGTAAAAGGGCATGATTTCCATAACGTGACGCTGGTGGGCGTATTAGCCGCCGATTTATCCTTAAACGACAGCAATTACCGTTCGGGGGAGAGAACCTTCCAGCTTCTTGCCCAGGCGGCGGGACGGGCAGGAAGGGGCACAAAGCCGGGAGAAGTGGTGATACAGACCTATCGCCCGGATCACTATAGCATTCTTCGCGCCGCCGGACAGGACTATGAGGCTTTTTATGAGGAAGAAATACTTTACAGGAAGCTTGGCGGATATCCGCCTGCCGCTCATATGATGGCGGTGTTAATCTCGGCGGCGGATGAAAAACAGGGCGAAGCCCTGGCCGCAAGGGTGGCGTCTCTTGCAGGGGAAGCGGTGCGGATTATCGGGCCTGCAAAGGCTTCCATTGGGAAAATTAATGATATTTACCGGTATGTGGTGTATTGTAAGGCATTTGACTATAGACAACTTACACTGGTAAAGGATAAAATAGAAGCGTATGTACAGTCTCTTGCCCTAAAGCAGGAGAGCGTACAGTTTGACTTTGACCCCATAGACAGCTATTAAGACAAAGCCATATATGGGAGCTATTGAAAGAGTGAAAACGAAATTACGAATATCGTTTAAGATAGATTGAAAACATAGGAAAGGAATGAAAAGAAAATGGCAATCAGAAACATAAGAGAAATGGGAGATCCGGTTCTGAATAAAGTCTGCAAGGAGGTAAAGGAGGTGACGGACCGGACAAGGGAATTAGTTGCCGATATGTTTGATACCATGTATGAAGCCGAGGGAGTTGGGCTGGCAGCGCCTCAGGTGGGAATTTTAAAACGGATTGTGACCATAGACGTAACGGGTGAGGATCCCCTTATGCTGATCAATCCGGTACTTTTGGAATCCAGCGGGGAACAGAGCGGAAATGAGGGATGCCTTAGTGTTCCGGGAAAAACGGGCGTTGTGACCAGACCAAACTATGTGAAGATAAAGGCTTACGATATTGATTTAAATCCTTTTGAGATGGAGGCCACGGAGCTGCTTGCCAGGGCAATCTGCCATGAAATAGAGCATCTTGAGGGACATTTGTACGTGGAGAAGGTAGAAGGCCCTCTTATGGATGTGGAAGATTTAGAAGAGGAATAGGTTAAAAAAACAAGATTTTCACTTGCTATTTAAGCAGTATCGCAAGCAGGCTTGCGATATGCAGGAAGGATGCCTTGTAAAAACGCCTTAAAAGGCAGGCATTCTTTATTTGGATTTAAGTCGCGGCAAAGCTGCGGTGCGGAATGGAGGTAAGGATGAAACTTGTATATATGGGAACCCCGGACTTTGCGGTGGGGCCGCTAGAAGCGATTATCAGGGCCGGGCATGAGGTGAGCGCGGTGGTCACCCAGCCGGATAAGCAAAAGGGCCGGGGCCGGGAAGTGCAGATGAGTCCTGTAAAAAAATGTGCGTTAAAATATGGTATACCGGTTTTTCAGCCGGTTAAAATAAGGGAGGAAGATTCCATAAGGCAGCTTTCTCTTTATCCGGCGGATATCTTTGTGGTTGCGGCCTTTGGGCAGCTTTTGCCGGAGAAGATACTGAATATGCCCCGGCTTGGGTGCATTAATATCCACGCTTCCTTGCTCCCTGCCTACCGCGGGGCCGCTCCTATTTCCTGGGTAATTATAAACGGCGAGACCCGCACAGGGGTCACGATTATGCAGATGGCAAAAGGATTAGATACCGGGGACATGCTTTTGAAGGAAGAGGTCTTGATTGAAGCAAAGGAAACCGAAGAAAGCCTTCACGATAAGCTGATGGAGGCCGGGGCAAGGCTGATTGTAAAGGCCCTGCCTAAGATTGAAAAGGGGGAACTTACACCCCAAAAGCAGGATGACGCTTTATCCTCCTATGCAGCTAAACTGGATAAGTCTATGGGCTTGATTGATTGGGAAAAGGATGCGCCGTCACTTGAGAGGTTAGTCCGAGGACTGAACCCCTGGCCCAGCGCTTATACCCATTATAAAGGAAAGACCCTGAAAATATGGGAGTCCGATGTGGTAAAAGAGCATGAGAGCGGGGACGGACAGGAGAATGGCGCGCCTTTTGAGAAGGAATCCCCAAAGCCGGGGCAGGTGGCCTTTGTGGGAAAAGAGTTTTTTGATGTGGTTACAGGGGACGGCCTTTTGCGGATTTATTCTTTACAGCTCGAGGGAAAAAGGCGCATGAGCGTGAAAGAATTTCTCTTAGGATATGAGATTGTCCCGGGATTAAAGCTTGGAAAAGCAGAAATGAGGTAAAATATGTTTTTTGATCCAACTTATATTTTGGTAATTATCGGTGCGGTTTTGTGTATGGCGGCAAGCGCAAAGGTAAACAGCACCTACAAAAAATACGCGAAAGTGCGCTCCCGCAGCGGCATGACCGGAGCGCAGGCGGCCCAGAGAATTTTGCAGTTATCTGGCATTCATGACGTGCAGGTTCAGCACATAGCGGGAAATTTGACGGATCATTATGATCCCACCCATAAAGTACTGCGTCTGTCGGATTCGGTATATGGTTCCCCGTCGGTGGCAGCCATTGGAGTGGCGGCCCATGAATGCGGCCATGCACTTCAACACAAGGAAGGATATGCCCCGTTAAAAATCCGCTCCATGCTGGTTCCGGCAGCAAATATTGGTTCTAAGCTGGGCCTTCCCCTGGTAATCTTGGGAATTATCTTAGGGATTGGGTTTCGGCTTCCGGGAGGCGGTTACTTTTCCCTGGCCCAAATTGGGGTATGGGTATTTGCCTTTGCGGTACTGTTTCAGATTGTTACCCTGCCGGTAGAATTTAACGCATCGGGAAGAGCTCTTAAGATGCTTGGAAACTATGGGATGCTGGGCAGCGATGAAGTAAGCGGCTGCAGACGCGTACTGAGCGCCGCCGCCCTCACCTACGTAGCTGCCGCCGCCTCCTCCATTTTGCAGCTCCTGCGCCTGCTTTACCTCAGCAACAGCCGTAGACGGGATTAAAATAATTGTGAGATTCACAATTATTTCAAGAAAGGACACCAATAGTGGGAAATACAAGGGAACTGATTCTTGACATGCTGATGGAAATCCTGGAAAAGGGTTCTTACAGTCATCTGGTAATCAGGGATGTACTTGACAAATATAATTATAGTGCTCCGCGGGATAAAGCCTTCGTCAAAAGGGTAACGGAGGGCACTTTGGAGCAGCTTATCCGGATTGACTTTATTCTGGATAGCTTTTCCAAGGTACCCGTCTCAAAAATGAAGCCGCTTATCAGGAATCTGCTTCGCATGAGCGTATATCAGCTTCTTTTTATGGAAAGTATACCGGCAAGGGCCGTCATCAACGAGGCGGTAAAGCTCTCCGGAAAAAGAGGACTAAAGGGTTTATCCGGTTTTGTAAACGGTGTGCTCCGAAATATTGACAGAGAAAAAGACAGGATTCCCTACCCGGACAGGGAGAAGGATGAGGTTAAGTACCTTTCGGTTCGGTATTCTATGCCGCAGTGGCTGGTTTGCAAGTGGATTAACGATTACGGGCAGGAGAAAACCTGCCGCATACTAAAGGGGCTTTTGCAGGAACGCCCTGTGAGCATTCGGCTGAAAGAATCTCTTAGTGAGAAGGAAAAGAAAAGCTGGCTTTTGGCGATGGAAAATGCCGGCGTAAGCGTAAAGGCGCATCCATACCTTCCCTACGCTTATGAAATTTGGGGGGCGGAAGGAATCGGAAACCTGCCCGGCTTTCAGGAAGGGTATTTTGCCGTTCAGGATGTGAGCAGTATGCTGGTGGCGGAGGCGTCGGGCATTGCGGGAGAAATAAAACAATCCGAGGGAAAAGAGGCAAATTGCCCGAAGGAGATACTTGTTCTGGACGTATGCGCAGCTCCCGGAGGGAAGTCCATGCATATAGCGGAAAAGCTAAATGGCACGGGAAAAGTGATTGCCAGGGACATATCGGAGTATAAGGTATCTTTGATTAGAGATAATATAGAAAGAATGGGATATGCCAATACACAAGCCCAGGTGTGGGACGCCCGGGTGCCGGATCGGGAAATGATAGGAAAAGCGGATTTGGTTTTGGCCGACTTACCCTGTTCCGGGCTTGGAAGTATGGGAAAAAAGAGGGATATTAAATACAGGGTAAAGGAAGAGGCTTTTGGGGAGCTTACTGCCCTTCAGCGCAGGATATTAGATACCGTCTGGCAGTATGTGAAGCCCGGGGGCGTACTGATTTACAGTACCTGCACCATAAATCCTGACGAAAATGAGCACATGGCGGAGTGGTTTTTGGAAAATTATCCGTTTGTATTGGAGGATCTGACTCCTTATCTTTCGGATACCCTTAAACAGGAAGGGAAAGACGGTATGCTACAGCTTTTTCCGGGAATACACGAGACGGACGGATTCTTTTTGGCGAGACTACGTCGCAAAGTGTGAAGAGAAGTTCTAAGGCGTCAGAAAACGCCGCCTAAGAACAACTAAAACTTCACACTCAGAAGAATGCCCTGACGGTCATTCTTCACACATTGTTTGTGCCGCAAAGCGGCATGTCGGAAAGTGTGAAGAGGAGATGAAGATTTTCTAAGGCGTCAAAAGACGCCGCCTAAGAAAATCTAAGTCAAAATAATTCATGTATCGTTTGTGCCGCAGAGAGAAAGGCGGATTAAACATGCGGGATATCAAATCACTGACCTTGGAAGAATTGAAAAATGAAATGGTAAAGATGGGGGAAAAGCCTTTTAGGGCAAAGCAAATGTACCAGTGGATGCATCAAAAGCTGGCCCGGAGTTTTGCGGAAATGAGCAATCTTCCTCTTTCTTTAAGAGAAAAATGCGCTGAAAACTATGATTATACCGCATTAAAGCAGGTGCGGATGCAGGAATCGGCCATAGACGGCACGAAAAAGTATCTTTTTGCACTGGGAGACGGTAAATTGGTGGAAAGCGTTTTTATGCGGTATAAGCACGGCAACAGCGTATGCATTTCCTCCCAGGTAGGGTGCCGGATGGGGTGTGCCTTTTGCGCTTCCACCATAGGAGGATTGGAGCGGTGCCTTACCCCTTCAGAGATGCTGGATCAGATTTATGCCATCACTTTACTTACGAAAGAGAGAGTTTCCAATGTGGTGGTTATGGGATGTGGGGAACCTCTTGATAATTATGACAACTTATTACGATTTTTAGAATTGTTAAACGATGAAAATGGTTTACATATCAGCCAGCGGAGTGTGACGGTATCCACCTGCGGACTGGTGCCTCAAATGCGGCAATTGGCGGATAAAGGGCTTCAAATTACTCTCGCCTTATCTCTTCACGGCGCGACAGATGAAAAAAGGAGACGTCTGATGCCCATTGCCAACAAGTACAGGATAGCGGAATTGATGGAAGCCTGTGCATATTACTTTGAAAAAACAGGCCGGCGTATCACCTTTGAGTATGCGCTTGTGGGCGGCGTCAACGACGGGGACGAGGACGCTATGGCCCTTTCGACGCTTTTAAAAGATTTGAATTGTCATGTAAATTTAATACCGGTAAACCCCGTAAAGGAGCGGAATTTCACGCAGCCCCAGCCACTTTACATTGCTGCGTTTAAAAATAAACTTGAAAAAAATGGAATAAATGTTACTATTAGAAGGGAAATGGGAAGAGATATTGACGGTGCCTGCGGACAATTAAGGAAAAGGCAGTTGGCATTACAGTAGGAGGAAAAACCGTGTTACAATCCTTTTCTGTGACAGATGTAGGAAAAAAGAGAAAACTGAACCAGGATTTTGTGTATGTATCGGAGACACCGGTAGGCAACCTTCCTAATGTTTTTATTGTGGCTGACGGTATGGGCGGGCACAATGCGGGGGACTATGCCTCCAAGTGTGCGGCGGAAACCATGATCAGGGAAATAAGGGGATGCTTTGAAAAGAATCCTGTACGGATAATCGGAAAGGCTATCCGCATCGCCAACGATCAGATAAGACGTAAGGCCAAGGAAGACTTGAGCCTTTATGGTATGGGCACTACGGTGGTTGCGGCAACCTGCTTAGGACACTACCTGCAGGTGGCGAATGTAGGGGACAGCAGACTTTACATTGTGAACGATGAAATCAGACAGATCACCCGTGATCATTCTCTTGTAGAGGAAATGATACGGATGGGAACCATTGACCGGGAAGCGGCCCGCAATCATCCGGATAAAAACATTATCACCAGGGCTATCGGCGCGCTTGATACGGTCGAGATTGACTTTTTCCATGAGGAGCTAAAGCCGGGGGATATCGTGCTTATGTGCTCTGACGGTTTGACCAATATGCTTGAGGATAAAGAAATTGAAAATATTATGAAAGAACGGCTTTCTCTTGAAGAGAAGGCGAAGAAGTTGGTGGAGGCGGCCAACAATAACGGCGGAAAAGATAATATTGCGGTAATATTAATAAATGCATTTGCATAAAAGTCGTACCGGAATTTTACTATTCGACGCAAGATTTCACCGTTAAAAGCCTGTGGTATAAAAAGGCGTATATTCGCTGAGAAATCATAATGAATGAGGTAAAGATATTTAAGAGGTAAATATGATAAAAATAGGAATGATAATCGGAGATAGATACGAAATACTGGAAAAAGTCGGCACGGGCGGTATGTCCGATGTATATAAGGCAAAGGATCATAAACTGAACAGGCTCGTGGCTGTGAAAGTTTTAAAACAAGAGTTCAGTGAGAACGCAAATTTTGTATCTAAATTCAGGGTGGAAGCCCAGGCGGCGGCAGGGCTTGCGCATCCAAACATTGTAAATGTGTATGATGTAGGGGAAGAAAACGGAATCTACTTTATCGTAATGGAACTGGTAGAGGGGATTACCTTAAAAAAATATATTGAGAAAAAGGCAAGGCTGTCCGTAAAGGAGGCAGTCAGCATCGCCATTCAGGTGTGTATGGGAATTGAAACAGCCCATAACAATCATATTATTCACAGAGATATCAAACCCCAAAATATTATTATTTCCAAGGAGGGTAAGGTAAAGGTCACGGATTTTGGCATTGCCAAGGCTGCTACCAGCAATACCATAACCTCCAATGTGATGGGATCCGTCCATTATACCTCTCCGGAACAGGCAAGGGGCGGTTATTCCGATGAAAAAAGCGATATTTATTCCCTTGGCATTACTATGTTTGAGATGCTTACCGGCAGGGTTCCATTTAACGGAGATACAACGGTTGCCATTGCAATCAAGCATATTCAGGAGGAAATGCCTTCCCCCCGGGACTATATTTCCGAAATACCTGTCAGTGTGGAGCAGATTGTGTTTAAATGCTGTCAAAAAAGCCCGGACAGAAGATACCAGTCTATGGGCGAGCTGATTGCGGATTTAAAGCGTTCACTGATGACGCCGGACGAAGATTTTGTGAAAGTGGTAAACCCTGACGAGGAGGGCGCCACCAAGCATTTTAGCGGCCGGGAAATGGAAACGATCAAAAAGCAGGTGAGACATAGAGATAGTTTGGAAGAAGCTATGCATCTTAGAACGGAAGCGGACGTGAAAAGGTCCCTTAAGAAAAGATATGTAATTGAGGAAGAGGAGGAGGAGGACGAGGAAGAGGACGAAGAAGATATTGATGATACGGAATATGAATATTATGAAGACGAAGACGAGGAGGAGGACGAGGAAGCACAGGAGGATGATTATGATCCGAAAATGGAACGGCTTACTACGGTCCTTGCAGTCATAGCGGCTATTTTAGTGGGATGTATTGTGCTTTTCCTGGTGGGGAGAGCAGTGGGATTGTTTGAGTTTGAACTTTTTGGCCTGGGAGGCGAGCATACCGAAGAACAGGAGGAAGAGCCCAAAGAAGAAGTTGAAATGGTGGAAGTGGTTGGCCTCAAACTGGATGATGTGAAGGTAGCATTGCTGGATCTTGGGCTGACCCCTGAGATAGAATATGAGGAGAGCGCCGAATACGAGCAGGGGATCGTTATGCGCACAAGTGTGGAACCGGGGACTAAGATATTGGAAGGGACTAACGTAGTTCTGACGGTCAGCGCCGGTTCGGAAGGCGTAAAGATACCTGACGTTGTGGGAATGACAGAGGCGGAAGGCGTCGCCACTTTAAGTAATAAAGGATTTGTTGTAAACAAGACGGAAGGATTTGACGCATATATTAAGGCAGGAAATATCATTACCCAGTCGCCGGAGGCAGGCTCTAAGGCGCCCAGCGGTACGGCGGTTACCATTCGCATCAGCCTGGGACCGGAAACTACCAAGGTACAGATGCCGGATTTGATGGGAAGAAGTGAAGAAGAAGCAATGGCAGTACTGGTGGAGAATGGGCTTAACCTTGGCGTTGTATCTGAGGTAAACCACGAAGATCCGAACCTGTCGGGGCTGGTCTGCTATCAGAGCTATTCGGCAGGGACGTATGTAGATGCGGGAACTACGGTGGATATCAGCATCAGCATAGGACCGGCGCAGGCTACATTTATGTTTTTGGAGAGCATTTCCGCGCCCACACCGGAGGAAGACCCTCACTATCAGGCAGGCACCCCCGTTACGGTGACGCTGATGGCGGACGACGGAACCCAGCTTTTCAGCACGCAGACGGCGTCCTTCCCGATTCAGCAGCAGAATATCACGGGAATCAAATGCGAAACAGGGTATATTTTGTATCAGTATGTGAATACCATTGAAGCAACCAGCATTACCAATGAGGACGGGTCTGTCACTACCCAGGAGGGAAGCACCGAAAACAAAGAAATAAGACGGCCCATACAGTTCATTCAGGAATAGTAGTGTGAAGAAAAGTTCTAAGGCGTCAAAAAACGCCGCCTAAGAACAGTTAAAACTTCACACTTAGAAGAATGCCTTGGAAAACAGGCATTCTTCGTCAGGATTTTATAAATTATCTCTTGAAGAATCGCCTCATGGCGATTCTTCTAAAATTAGGATTATAGTTTATGCAGGGGAAAATCGTAAAGGGAATTGCAGGTTTTTATTATGTGCACACTGCCGTCGGGCAGGTGGAATGTAAAGCAAAGGGAATATTCAGAAAAGAGAAGATAAAGCCTTTGGTTGGCGATAATGTGGAGATAGAACTGGTAGATGAGCCTGAGCTTATTGGAAATATCATTGGCATTTTGCCAAGAAGCAATGCTCTGATACGGCCCGCCGCCGCCAACATAGATCAGGCGTTGGTGATTTTTGCCATCACAAGGCCAAGCCCTAATTACAATTTATTAGATCGTTTTTTGATCACCATGGAGAAGCAGGGGCTGCCCTCCGTTATTTGCTTTAACAAAAAGGATATAGCCGGGGATAAGGAGCTAATGGAGCTTAAGGACGCTTACGGAAAATGTGGATATCAGGTTTTATTTGTAAGCGGAGCCGCTAAAGAAGGAATGGAAGAAATCAGACAATGTCTTCAGAGCAAAACTACGGTGGTGGCAGGGCCGAGCGGTGTGGGAAAGTCAACCATCATCAACAGCCTTTGTCCGAAGGCCAATATGGAGATCGGGGAAATCAGCCGGAAAATAGGACGGGGAAAGCATACCACCAGACATGCACAGCTTTTTGCCTTATCGGATGATACTTTTATTATGGATACGCCCGGTTTTACCTCCTTAAATCTTATGAATATGGAAAAGGAAGAACTGAAAGAATGTTATCCGGAATTTGCTTCTTATGAGAAAGAATGCAGGTTCGTGGGCTGCTCCCACATCAGCGAGCCGGAGTGCGGTGTGAAAAGCGCCCTTGCACAGGGCGCGGTGAGCAGGGTGCGTTATGAAAACTATACGGTTTTGTTTGAGGAACTTAAGAATAGAAAAAAATATTAATAACATTTTGCGATCGGATCATTGGCTGAATTTTCTATGCAGCGCATCAACAATGCCATTAAGTTTAGCGCCTAAGCCGGACAGGAGGCAAATAATTCTCAAGGAGTCCCTTAAAGCGTTCTCAGCCGCTAACCTAATGACATTGGCTCATCAACCAGTGGAGACGGTCTCAACTTTTTATAAATGCTTTATCCGTAGCAGGGATTCCGGTTTCATCAGACAGGAACCGTTCTACTTCCATGTGCAGGTCGTATTTCTCCCGGAGCTGTGTAATTTTTGCCATCATGGGGGAGGCATGATGGATATCAATTGAATGCTGATCTTGCCAGCTGTCAATTAAAAGTACCGTTTCTTCGTCCTCCATTGGGAAAAAATATTCATATCTGAGATTTCCATCTTCGGCACGGATGTCGCGGACAACTCCGCTTGAAACCATTTCTTCCGCAAATTTTCGTGCATTTCCGTTTGTGCCGCGATAATAGATATTTACCGTAATAGCCATTTTATCTTCCTCCTTCTTTGCCAAAAACATCTTCCCCCGAAAATGATTCATCCTAAAAATATCTTGCGCAATCAGACCTGTTAATAGTGTGAAGAAAAGTTCTAAGGCGTCAAAAAACGCCGCCTAAGAACTTTTAAAGCTTGCAAAGCAAGCTATCTTCACACTCAGAAGAATGCCTTGAAAAACAGGCATTCTTCATCGAGATTTGTGATTCCGCAGAGCGGAATCATGGGGGTTAATTATTCATAGACAATATTTGTGAATCATATTTACGGATATTATTTATGGATATACATTCTTGAAGGCTCAGGTTCGCCATCTCCTCGAACCATACATAGAAATTCCCACCCATAGCGTTCATAAAATGAGGTGTGGTCTGTCAGGAGATATAAAGGCATGATCCCTTTTTCCCTCATGTCGTCACATACATAATGTAATAAAGCGCCGGCGATTCCGTTGCCGCGCGCAGCTTCTTCCGTATAAACTGCGCAAACATTAGGCGCAAGGTCTTTTCTGTTATGAAAGTCGTTTTCAATGACGCCTAATCCTCCAAGAATCCTTTCCGTATCTCTGGAATCGGTATCTATGGCCAGGTACCATTGGGGAACAGGATTATGCCCTGAGAGACATTCCTCCATGCTTTCCCGATAGGCGTCCAAAGGAATCCCCCATTTTTCATGAAACCACTCGGCGGCTTGCTCCTTCATTTCCGGCTTATCCGTTAACCGTATAATTTTATAATTCATTTTAAATTTTCCCTCCTGCATTTTAGTATATATTATTTTGTTGCTATTTGAAATAGATTTTGGAGATTTTGCTTTACTTTGACAGGTTCCTTCTTGAATTTCTATTCGCTTCGAGAGGACGGTTGGTTAATATATGAAAAGTAACCTTGACACCTCTTTTTGCTTTTAATAAGATAAATGTAAAAAAGACGAAAAGATTTCTTAAGGCGTAGAAGAACACCGCCTAAAAAAAATTATATTTCGTCTCAAAGAATTGCCTTAAGGTGGTTCTTTTGAATGGTTCATGTATTGTTTACGCTGCAAAGCGGCTGCCGAAAAGTGCGAAAAGAAGCTTTAAGGCGTCAAGGAGAAGGGAGAGACAGAATGATAGTTGAAATCAGCCAAAGAAAAGAGGCGGCGCAGCTATTTGAAGGATGGCAGGAAAGTCTGATTTGGTCTTGTTTACAGAATGTGATGGGAAAGCTTTATGCGGATGCAAAGGAAAATCCCACGTCTGCCATGATTTTGCTGGGAGATTTTGCATTTCCGGCCGGCGAAGTAAACAGGGAACTGATTTTACAGGGACCGAAGATGTACAGGCAGGCGATGTATAGGGACGGCCGCGCAGGAGAAGCAGCGGAAGTCAAAGACAGCCGCGCAGGAGAAGAGGCGGAAGTCGAAGACAGCCACAAAGGAGAAGCAGCGGAGGTCGGAGACGATCACAAAGGAGAAGCAGCGGAAGCGGGAGATGGCTATGAAAGAAAAGAAGAAGCAATCATAGACAGCAGTGCAAAGGAACAAGCGGCGGGCGAAAAAGGGCGGATGGAAGGAATTATCGTCCCCCAAAATGAAGCATGGGCCGACTTGATAGAGGAAAGCTATGGGAAAAAGGCAAAAAGGGTAACCCGGTACGCCATCAAGAAGGAGCCGGGTATTTTTGATAAAGAAAAACTGCTGGCAGTGGTAGATGGGCTGCCTGATGATTATGAACTGAGAATGATAGATGAGGAGCTATTCTACCGCTGCGGTAAAATAGAGTGGTGCAGGGACTGGGTATCCAATTATGAGAATTACACTATGTATCAGAAGTATGGGTTAGGAGCGGTTTTGCTAAAGGACGGGGAGCCTGTTTCAGGGGCGGCCTCTTACTCCGGTTTCCTGGGCGGTATAGAAATTGAGATTGACACCAGAGAGGATTACCGTAGAAAGGGACTTGCCTATATTTGCGGGGCAAAGTTGATTTTAGAGTGCATGGCCCGCAACTGGTATCCAAGCTGGGATGCGCAAAATAAATGGTCGGTAGCTCTTGCCCAAAAGCTGGGATACCACTTTGACCACGAATATCCGGCCTATGAAATTTATACCTGAACAGAAAACGGTAAATTGTGCGAAAATAGCGCGCTTTTGATAACTTTTCAGTCAGGTCTGCGCATTTACCTTGCAGACCGTAAGAAAGCGTAAATTATGCCAGGAGAATCCGGATCTTCGCCGAAGGCGAACTCCTAACAGCCGGATTCGGTAACTAAGAAGCCGAAGGCTGAATAAGTTACACTTTTGGGCGATTAACAACAAATCGATTCTTTAGCGGTATTTGCGCACGGCAAACATGCATAAAAGGGTTTGAACCGCCTGGCTGGCCAAAAGTCCCCAAAGGTAACCATGAATACCCAGAGCGGGGATACCCCAGAAGACAAAGATAAGCCTTACCAGGAGACTAAGCATACTGTAAAAAAAAGTCAGACCCGTTTTGCCAAGGCCGTTTAGAATACTGTTGAGCGTGCTGGCGATATACATAAGGGGGCAGAGAAAGCTTAAGATGATAATAAAGCTTCCCGCAAGGCTGCTTTGATAGAGCAGATTTCCCAGAAATTTGCCGGTACACAGAAAAATGGAGGTACACAAAATGCCCAAAAGAAAACCATAGCGTATACATTTGTTTACGGCTTTCTTGATGGTATTTCGGTTGTTACAGGCGTCCGCTTCGGAGACAATGGGCAGGAGCAGCACGCAGATAGAATTGGTGATGGCGCCGGGAAAGAAAATTAAAGGCATAGCCATTCCGGTGAGAACGCCATAAATACCGAGGGCTGTGGCATTATCATAACCGTAATGGATTAAACGGTTGGGAATAAAAATAGCCTCTATACTTTGTAAAAAGTTAATGATTACCCGGTTTAGGGACAAAGGCACCGCAAGTCTTAAAAGCCCTTTGGATGCGGTTAAAAAGGCGGGAAGATCAAAGGTAAAAAGTGGTCCGTAATTTTTGGGAACCACATTGGCAAAGTGCGCCCTTACTGCGATAAGAGAAACCAGCATAGAAGCGCTCTCTCCGATCACCAGCCCTACAACGGCAAAACTGATAGTAGGCGTCATGCCCTGTCTTTGACAGAAATAGTAGATGAGATAAACGCTGCCTACCCGTATTACCTGCTCGGAAAGCTGACACAAAGAAGGCACGGCGGTCTGTCTTATACCATAAAAATAGCCGTTGATGCAGGAATGGACGGTAGCCATGGGAATAGACAAAGCTATGATCCGCAGCAAAGGGGCAGTGCGTCCTTCCAACAAAAAATAAACGGCTATTTCGTCCGCATAAAGGTAAATTCCAAAAGCACACAAAAGAGAAAGCAGCATGGAAAGCAGAAAGCCTGCGGATAAATGCAAAGCAGACGAACGGTAATCTTTTGAAATAGTCTCTCCTGCCACATACTTGGAGATAGCTGTCTGCATTCCGGCCACGGTAAGGGAAAAGGAGAGGGCGAGAACCGGAGAAATCAACTGATAAATGCCCATGCCTTCCGCGCCAAAGAGCCGGGACAAAAAAATACGATAAAAGAAACCAATAAAACGGCTTGCAAAGCCGGTGATAGTTAAAATAAGGGTCCCTGTTATCAAGGGGTTGCTTTTTTTTAATAGGAACATATACCACCATCCGGAGGCAAAGCCTTGTAAGCATGAAAGACCTGCCAGGTTATTGATAAAAATATATGCCGCCTTCTTCATTGACAGAACCGGCATTGGGTGTTATCATGGGAAAGGAAAACCTAGTAAAACGATAGGAATAGTGAAAGAGCTTCAACCTTTCACTCACAAGTTTGTGTCTGCGCTGCATCCGCAAACTTGATATGCGCAAAAAGCAGTGCGGAAATGAGGAGATATATGGATAAATTTATATATTTGGATAATGCGGCTACCACAAGGACGGCGCCGGAGGTGGTAAACGCCATGCTTCCTTTTTTTTCGGAAAATTACGGAAATGCCAGCAGTATTTACCGGCTGGGAACGGAAAGCAAAAGAGCCATTATGCAGTCTCGGGAAATCATAGCGGGAAGCCTTAACGCAGATCCGGCCGAAATATATTTTACGGCCGGCGGAACCGAGGCTGACAACTGGGCTTTGGTGGCGGCGGCGGAGTGCTGCGAAGGCAGGGGCGGACACATCATCACTTCCAAAATCGAGCATCACGCGGTACTCCACACTTGTCAATATCTTGAAAAAAGAGGGTTTGAGGTGTCATACATTGATGTGGACGAAAATGGAATTCTCAAGCCGGAGGATTTAAAGAAAGCCATCCGAAAGGATACCATATTAATTTCCGTTATGTATGCCAACAATGAGATTGGCTCCATACAGCCCATAAAGGAGATTGGAGAGCTTGCAAGGGAAAATGGTATTTTGTTCCACACGGATGCGGTGCAGGCTTATGGGCATCTTGCGATTGACGTAAAAGACCTTAACATTGATTTGTTAAGCGCCAGCGGCCATAAACTGAACGGTCCTAAAGGAGTAGGTTTTTTGTATATAAGAAAGGGGATAAAAATTCGCTCTTTTCTGCACGGTGGCGCCCAGGAGAGAAGAAGGCGCGCGGGGACGGAGAACGTACCGGGGATTGTGGGCCTTGGAGCGGCGGCCAAGCTTGCTTTTTCCCAGCTCGAGGAACGCAGAAAGAAGGTACAAAAGTTAAGGGACTATCTTATTGAGCGGATTGAAAAGGAAATTCCTTATTGCAGGTTAAACGGAGACAGGGAAAGGAGGCTGCCTAACAATATAAATTTCAGCTTCCGATTCATTGAGGGGGAATCTCTTCTGATTATGCTGGATATGAAAGGAATCTGCGCTTCCAGCGGTTCGGCGTGTACCTCAGGTTCCCTGGATCCTTCCCATGTGCTTTTGGCAATCGGACTTCCTCATGAAATTGCCCATGGCTCTCTAAGGTTGACATTAAGCGAGGAGAATACGATAGAGGAGATGGATGAGACGGTCGCGGCCATAAAAGAGGCGGTGGGAAAATTGCGGCAGATGTCTCCTTTGTATGAAGACTTTATAAAAAAACAGAATTAGGATTCAAAACCGCAGCAAGCTTACAAGCATTAAGTTTGTAATGCGGCAGGGCTGTGGGCCATATACCGGGGAACACACCGGAAATAAACAGCGAAACATATATTAAAAATAAATTTCAGGAATAAATTTCAGGAATATATATCAGGAAAAGGAAGGAAAAGTATCATGTACAGTGAAAAAGTAATGGATCATTTTACCAATCCCCGCAATATGGGAGAGCTGGAAAACCCCAGCGGCGTGGGAACCGTAGGGAACGCCAAATGTGGGGATATTATGAGAATTTATTTGGATATTGACGACAATCATGTGATTCGGGACTGTAAGTTTAAGACCTTTGGGTGTGGAGCCGCAGTTGCCACCAGCAGTATGGCCACCGAACTGGTAAAAGGAAAAACCATTAAGGAGGCCCTGACCGTAACCAATAAGGCGGTCATGGAAGCTCTTGACGGTCTGCCGCCCGTGAAAGTGCATTGTTCTTTGCTTGCGGAGGAGGCAATTCACGCAGCTCTTTGGGATTATGCTAAGAAAAATGGCATTGTAATAGAAGGGCTGAAGGAGCCCAAACAGGATATCGGTGAAGAAGAACATGAGGAAGAAGAGTATTAAAGCGTTTCTCAAAGCGATCGAAAGAAAAGATAGGATGTTTGCCGTATGAGAAAAAAAGTAGTGGTAGGCATGTCGGGGGGTGTGGATTCCGCCGTGGCGGCTTACCTTTTAAAAGAGCAGGGATATGAGGTAATAGGGATTACCATGCAGATTTGGAACGAGGATGCATCCCGGGCGGAGGAAAACGGAGGCTGCTGCGGGCTGTCTGCGGTGGAGGATGCCAGACGTGTTGCCGATACCCTTAGTATTCCTCATTATGTGATGAACTTTAAACAGGAATTTCAGGACAAGGTGGTAAATTATTTTATTTCCGAGTATCTTTCAGGAAGGACGCCCAATCCCTGCATTGCCTGCAACCGATATGTGAAATGGGAATCCCTTCTTAGACGCGGCATGGAGATTGGGGCCGATTATATAGCTACCGGGCACTATGCCAGAGTAGAAAGGCTGGAAAATGGAAGGTATGCGGTGCGCAGTTCCATTACGGCAAAAAAAGATCAGACTTATGCCCTTTACAATCTGACCCAGTTTCAGCTCTCCCATACCCTGATGCCGGTGGGGGAATACACAAAAGAGGAAATAAGGAATTTCGCAAAAATAAATAAACTCCCTGTGGCAGATAAGCCGGACAGTCAGGACATCTGTTTTGTGCCCGGGGGCGATTATGGAGGCTTTATCGCGGACGCCGTACCGGACAGGACGCCGGGGCCGGGCAACTTTCTGTCGGAAGAAGGAAAAATACTTGGCGTCCATAAAGGGATCATTCACTACACCATAGGACAGCGAAAGGGCCTTGGTCTTTCTATGGGACATCCCGTCTTTGTATCGGAACTTCGCCCGGACACTAACGAAGTGGTGGTCAGCGACAGGGACGTTTATTTTACGGGACTTACCTGTAATCAGATCCAATTTATGGGAATGGAGAGTATGGAAAAGCCCGTAAGACTGCTTGCAAAGGTTCGCTATGCCCATCAGGGACAATGGTGCAGGGCTTATCAGACGAAAGAAGATGAGATACACGTGGACTTTGAGCAGCCCGTCCGGGCCGTAACGCCGGGACAGGCCGTGGTTTTTTACGACGGAGAATATGTGATGGGGGGCGGGACAATTTTACGGGCGGAAAGAGGATAGGATAATGGGTATGGGCGTTTTTTATATGCTCCATACCCACGCAAAAACGAATGTTATCGATTCAAAACGGACCACAAAATACAATCATTATCGAAACCTTCGATACGAATTTTGTTAAATAGCAAAAGTTATTTTTCTCGTCGGCAATGAATTAAGCGGATGTGAACGGAACCGAAGTTCCGTATCCATATGAACGAATGCTGCGAGGGCCTTTGACCTGTTTATAGTCGTTTAC
Organism: uncultured Lachnospiraceae bacterium; assembly: GCA_910587305.1. GTDB lineage: Bacteria > Bacillota > Clostridia > Lachnospirales > Lachnospiraceae > Suilimivivens. Next base: position 37,821 of record CAJUKV010000004.1, read on the forward strand.
AGGCATTAGAGACGGTGAAATTCGGGCATTCTTTTTTCAAAAACCGTATAATACCGAAAGCCGCACTGACCAAGGATCTGTGCGGCGCGGTCAAAGCCTCTTGCGATATCTTTTGGCGCGTGAGCGTCGGAGCCTATTGTGACAATTTCCCCCCCAAGCTCCTTATAGCGCTTTATAATATCAGTGCAGGGATTTAATTCCCTGAGCTGATAGCCGATAGCGCCGGTATTGACTTCAATGCCTTTTCCCTTTTCAACCAGAGTTTCCAGAATCCTGTCAAAAATGTCTTTGTACATATCATAACTATAGTTATTGTCTTTTGCAGCTCCATATCGGACAACATAATCCAAATGGCCATAAACGTCAAAATGATCAAAAGCTTTTAAATTATCCAAAATAGAAGTAAAGTATTCCCGGTAGGCTTCCTCATCGCCGCGCCCTTTATAAAAGCTGGGGAAATAAGGGTCCTTGCGATTGCACAGGTGTGAGGAAGCTATGATAAAATCAAAATCATAGCTTTTGGCATATAGAGCCAGTTTTTGGCTGATGTGGGGCTGAACGCCCAATTCCACGCCGAAAAGGAGCTTTATTTTTCCGGCATATTTTTCTTTACACCGGATCAACTCATACAGGTAAGAATCGGTGTTTAACTCAAACATACCTTCTTCTTCCGGATTTTCGTATACATAATCCGGATCTGAGTGCTCCGTAAAACACATAGCGGTAAGTCCAAGGGCGGTTCCCTTTAAAATCATTTCCTCCATGGGGGCGGTGGAATCTCCGGAAAAAGAACTGTGCAAATGTAAATCCGCTTTTATGGCCATGTTTTTATCTCCTTTTTGTATTTTATTCTAATAAATTATAAAAATTATATTAAAAATAATAGGAAATGACAATTATTTTTCATTTACATCTTGAACTTTTTGGACAAATTAGGTAAAATAATCCTGCTGATAAAATTTTGTCAATCTCATGATTGCAAAATAAAAGAGGAATAATTAATCAAATTCAGGAGGGAACTAAAAATGGCAGTAAGAGTAGCGATTAATGGTTTTGGCCGTATTGGTCGTCTTGCATTCAGACAGATGTTTGATGCAGAAGGTTATGAAGTAGTAGCAATCAACGATTTAACTAGTCCTGAGATGCTCGCTCACTTATTAAAGTATGATACCGCACAGGGTAGATACAAATACGCAGACAGCGTATCCTACGGAGAGGATTCCATCACAGTGAATGGAAAGACCATCACAATCTACAAAGAAGCTGATGCTAAGAACCTTCCTTGGGGAGAATTAAAGGTTGACGTTGTTCTTGAATGTACAGGTTTCTATACATCCAAGGCAAAAGCAAGCGCACATATCGAAGCTGGCGCACGTAAAGTAGTTATTTCCGCACCTGCCGGAAATGATCTGCCTACTATCGTTTACAATGTAAACCATACAACATTAAAGCCGGAAGATACGGTTATTTCCGCAGCTTCCTGTACAACAAACTGCTTAGCTCCTATGGCTAAGGCATTAAATGACCTGGTTCCTATCATGAGCGGTATTATGACAACGGTTCATGCTTACACAGGCGATCAGATGATTCTTGACGGACCTCAGAGGAAGGGCGACAAGAGAAGAAGCCGTGCAGGCGCTCAGAATATCGTTCCTAACTCAACAGGCGCTGCTAAGGCAATCGGCCTTGTTATTCCTGAATTGAACGGCAAGCTCATCGGCTCCGCTCAGCGTGTTCCCACTCCTACAGGCTCCACCACAATCTTAGTTGCGGTTGTTAAGGGCGCGGTTACCAAAGAGCAGATCAACGACGCTATGAAAGCAGCTTCTACAGAGTCCTTTGGTTACAACACAGACGAAATCGTTTCTTCTGACGTTATCGGAAGCACATTTGGTTCTATCTTTGATGCAACACAGACAATGGTAGCTCCTATGGAAGATGGAAATACTCAGGTACAGGTTGTTTCCTGGTATGACAATGAGAATTCTTACACAAGCCAGATGGTAAGAACAATCAAATACTTCTCAGAGTTAGCATAACAAAGATTGTCTCGTTTTTTCGAGTCGGCCTTGTAGTAAAATACTCACATAGAGTGAGAACCCTCACTTAAAGTGAAAACCCTCACTTAAAGTGAGGGTGGCAAAGACCTTAAGGGTCCGGTCTTATGGACCGGACCCTTTTTCGCATAGGCGCGCACAGGGAAGTTTGCCGACAGGCAGCGTGCCGGCCTGCGAAGGTAGGGGGATTTTCCCCTACCCAGTTTATGCACAGGTCCGCATAAGGAAATTTGCTGCCAAGGCAGCATGCGGACTGCGCGGCGAGCGGGGAGACAAACCTTCCCTGCTTAATTCGGTACAAAAATATTAGTGGAGGAATGAATCATGGGATTAAATAAAAAATCAGTTGACGATATCAACGTAGCAGGAAAGCGCGTGCTTGTAAGATGCGATTTTAATGTACCTCTTAAAAATGGCGAGATTACAGATGAAACACGTATTGTTGCGGCCCTTCCTACAATCAAGAAATTATTGGCGGACGGAGGAAAGGTTATTCTCTGCTCCCATCTTGGCAAGGTAAAAAATGGTCCTAACGAAGGCGAATCATTAGCGCCCGTTGCTAAGAGACTTTCCGAGAAGCTTGGCAAAGAGGTTAATTTTGTTGCAGATTACAATGTAACAGGCGAGGCGGCTACGGCGGCGGTTGCAGCTATGAAGGAAGGCGATGTGGTTCTTCTTCAGAATACACGTTTCCGCGGCAAAGAAGAGACAAAGAACGGCGAAGATTTCAGCAAAGAGCTGGCTGATTTGGCTGATGTATATGTATGCGATGCTTTTGGCTCCTCCCACAGGGCACATGCATCTGTTGCAGGCGTAACAGAGTGTATCCGCGCAAAGGGCGGCGAGTGCGCAGTTGGATATTTGATGCAGAAAGAAATTGATTTCCTTGGTAATGCGGTAGAAAACCCCGTAAGACCTTTCGTAGCAATTCTTGGCGGTGCAAAGGTGGCGGATAAGCTTAACGTTATCAACAACCTGCTTGAGAAATGCGATACCCTGATCATTGGCGGCGGTATGGCTTTCACATTCTTAAAGGCACAGGGCTATGAGATTGGCAAGTCTCTGGTAGACGACGAGAAGCTTGATTACTGCAAGGAAATGATGGATAAGGCGGCAAAGCTTGGAAAGAAAATATTACTTCCTGTAGATACCACAATTGCAGCTTCTTTCCCGAACCCCATTGATGCGGAAATCGAGGTGTCCGTTGTTGATGCTGACAAGATTCCTGCCGACATGGAAGGTCTTGATATTGGACCTAAGACAGCTGAATTATATGCAGATGCCGTTAAGTCTGCTAAGACCGTTGTCTGGAACGGACCGATGGGCGTATTTGAGAACCCTGTTCTTGCAAAAGGAACCATTGCAGTGGCGAAATCCCTTGCTGAGACAGACGCAACAACTATTATTGGCGGCGGCGATTCCGCAGCGGCAGTTAACCAGTTAGGTTTTGCTGACAAGATGAGCCATATTTCCACAGGCGGCGGCGCTTCCCTTGAGTTCTTAGAGGGGAAGGAGCTTCCCGGCGTAGCTGCGGCAGATGACAAATAAGATTTCAATAAAGTAATGACTTATGTCATTTCCTGTAAGTCAAAAACCCCGCCGCAAGCAGCGGGGCATCAAATTTGAAACGCCCCAAGGGGCGGGGCAAAAGACCCTCGCGGCAGTCGCCAAATGCCTAAGCCAACCAACGGTTGGCTTTAAGCAGTCACTTGGCTCGTTGCTCGCGGGAATAAAGTCGATTTGTAAAAGAGGATTATGTTTGAGAAATAGGTTCTCCGGTAAAGTATGTTGGTGTTTGATGGCGGCTGGCATTTGCTTTGGTTTCCTTTGCATGATGTATCTGTTTTATGTGACTGCCGTAAAATGGACAGTCCGTAAAATGGAGACTTCGGGAGTAAAGACAATGACAGCTGCCTGGATTATAACGATAACAGAGGGCCATGTGGTGCGCTCCGATGATGACCATGTGGTGGTTGAATACTTCTACGAATGGGACGGAGCGTATTATAGGTGGGTATCAGCCCATGCAAACGCGGATTACATTGTAAATACCAAGGCGCCTGTTATCTACACCCTTGGAATGGGAATCGGTACTTGTTTTGTAGTAGGCTTTTACAGGAAATACATGCTCTTTTTGGGGATGATGGCATTCATCCTGTTTGTGATAGGATTTATCATGAACTTAATAGTTAATATGAATTTGAAAAGGAAGGAAACGTTAAAATGGCAAGAAGAAAAATTGTAGCCGGCAACTGGAAGATGAACATGACTCCCAGCCAGGCAGTGGCATTGTGTGATGAATTAAAAGATTTGGTGAAATCCGATGATGTGGACGTAGTTTATTGTGTTCCGGCAATTGATATCGTTCCTGTTGTGGAAGCTGTTAAGGGAACCAACGTTGAGGTTGGCGCTGAAAATATGTATTTTGAAGAAAAAGGCGCATATACCGGAGAAATTTCCGCAGCTATGATCAAAGATGCAGGCGCAAAATATGTCATCATCGGACATTCCGAGAGACGTGATTATTTCAAGGAAGACGACGCTTTATTAAACAAGAAGGTTAAGAAAGCATTTGAAGCCGGCCTTACACCGATTTTGTGTTGTGGCGAAACTTTAGAGCAGAGAGAGATGGGCATTACTCTTGACTGGATCCGTATGCAGATTAAATCGGACCTGGTTGGCATTAGCGCAGAGCAGGTTGCATCCATGGTTATTGCTTACGAGCCCATCTGGGCAATTGGAACAGGCAAGACAGCTACCACAGAGCAGGCGCAGGAAGTATGTAAGGCAGTCCGCGACTGTGTTGCAGAGATTTATGACGCGGCTACGGCAGACGCAGTTCGTATTCAGTACGGCGGTTCCGTAAATGCCGGTAATGCAGCTGAATTATTTGCACAGCCCGACATCGACGGCGGCCTTGTTGGCGGCGCTTCTTTGAAGGCTGATTTTGGAAAGATCGTGAACTATTAATTCCCTTTGGAAATGAATGGCTGTGAATTATAAAGAATAGATTTTTTTTAAAGAATCTGATTGCTAAAAAGTGCAAAGAATAGGGATATCAGGGGAAATCATTCCTTTGATATCCCTTTTTAAAAGTGTTTTAAACATGATGAGGAGTAAAAAATAATTTGAAAAGTAAAAAGATTTACACGGCAGGAGCGATCCTACTGCTGACAGGCTTATACATTGCCATATTTTGTTTTTCCGCGGAGGATGCGGAAGAATCGTCCAATCTCAGCAGAAAAGTGACGGAATTTATTTTGCGGATTTATTATCGCTCCATTGGAAATACGGGGAGCGGCGCACAGGGCGGCGAGTACGTAGTGGTCTGGAACTACGCCTTAGAGAAGGTGATTAGAAAGCTGGCGCACTTTACGGAATATCTGTGCATGGGCTTTTTATCCTACAGCATCGTGGTTTTGTGGTACAAGCCCTTGTGGAAAGGACGTTTTCTTGTACTTTTGCAGATTTTCATTTCCGCCGGATTAGACGAATTTCACCAATATTTTGTGCCGGGAAGATATGCGTCCGTGAAAGACGTTCTGATAGATACGGCAGGCGGCGCGGCGGGGATTTTCCTGATTATGATGCTGAGGAAAATCAAACAAGCCTTTGACTATGGATAAATGACGTACCCCTTGGCGGATAGTATTTCTTCCGCCTTTTTTATACCGGATTCCTCGTAAAACTCTACCTGCAATACACCGTCGGCCTGTTCCCGGTTATGGGTAATGCCGATATTTTTGATGTTGATTTGATTTAGAGCCAGTATGGTGGCAATGGCGGCTAAAGCGCCCGGTTCGTCTGCAATGTCTATGCGGATAGAGAAGGATTTTTTGATAGGGCCGCTGGAAGCGTCAATAAATGAATCCCTGTAAATCCGCGCCTGATCAAAAAATTGATACAAGGATTCGGCCCCTGCCCGGTCGATTTCTTTTTTGATCCGGATCAGGGATTGGATATAGTCGTCTAACAGGCCGGAAATATTTTCGCCGTTGGTTAAGCAGATTTGCTGCCACATGACCGGCGAGGAGGAGGCAATTCTTGTAATATCCTTAAATCCGCCGGCCGCAATCATTTTCATGATACCGCCGGAAGAATCGGAGTGTCTAATCAGATTTACCAAAGATGCGGCCACTACATGGGGCAGATGGCTGATAGCGGCGGTAACATAATCATGTTCTTCGTAGGTAAGGATCAATGGGATGGCTCCTAAAGACGCAATCAATTCCTTAAAATCATCAATGCTCTTTTGGGGAATTTCCTTGCAGGGGGTCAAAATGTAATATGCGTTTTGAAGGAGCAGGGTTTTTGAATTGATGTAACCGGTCCGCTCGCTGCCCGCCATAGGGTGCCCGCCGATAAACCGGGAGGAAAGACCGGCAGCTTCAATTTGTTTGTGTATGTCAGTTTTTACACTGCCAACATCCGTAAGCAGGCAGTCAGAAGACATGTATTTTTTTATTTTACTTAAGTTATTGCCGTTTTCCGATACGGGGGCGCATAAAAAGATATAATCGCAGCCTGAAAACGCCTCGCCGATGGAGGAAAGGCTTAGATTGATAACGCCGTCTGCAATAGCGGCGTTAAGCGCGTCCTGATTTGTGTCGTATGCAAGAATGTGGCTTTGCGGATAAAATTCTCTGATTGCGCGGGCTATGGATCCGCCAATCAAACCCAGACCGATAAAACCGCAGGTAAAATCATTTTTCATAACGTATCTCCATCTGATAATGAATGAAATTTCAGTAACTATTCGGCCAAGTCTGCGCATTTGTCATGCGGAACGCAGGAATATGGCGTAAATTTCCTGCCTGAGAGCTGGCAATAGGGAGATAGTTCGTTGGTGAGAGCGGCGAATTTTCCAAAAGTGAGGGACTGTGGGCCGTCTGAGAGAGCATGTGCAGGGTCATTATGTACTTCTATCATAAGTCCGTCCGCATTGCAGGCGACTGCCGCTTTTGCCATGGGCGCCACATACTTATAGGAGCCTGTGGAGTGGGAAGGATCCACGATAATAGGAAGATGGGTCCGCTCCTGCAGCACCGGTACGGCGCTCAAATCAAGGGTGTTTCGGGTGGAGGTTTCAAAGGTTCGGATACCCCGTTCACAGAGCACAACATTAGGGTTTCCCTCCGCAATGATATATTCGGCTGCGTTTAACCACTCGTCTATGGTAGCGCACAGTCCTCTCTTTAAAAGAACAGGGAGGCCGGACTGACCTGCTTCCTTCAAAAGGATAAAATTCTGCATATTACGTGCGCCGATTTGAATCATGTCCACATATTTGACGGCGGCTTCAATAGCGTCTAAGCTTACCACCTCGCATATGGTGGAAAGACCGGTCGCCGCCTTAGCCTCCTGCATATACTTAAGGCCCTCCTCTTCAAGCCCCTGAAAAGAGTAGGGGGAAGTACGCGGCTTATATGCGCCTCCCCGCAGAATAGTTGCCCCGGCCGCCTTCACAGCTTCGGCAATGGCAAAAAGCTGTTCCTTTGTTTCCACAGCGCAGGGGCCCGCCATAATGGTAAAATTGCCGGGACCGATAGCAGTGTTTCCCACTTTGACAGTAGTGGGATCGGGATGAAATTTTTTGTTGGCAAGCTTATAGCTTTCCGTTACGGGAAGAATATGATCCACATCTTTAAAAATTGTGAGATTTTCGGTGGAAATTTTGGATTTATCGCCCACAACGCCGATAATGGTAACTTCCTCCCCCTGGGAAAGATGAACCTGTAATCCATGATCCTCAATATATTTGGTGACAGCCTGAATGCTTTGCTTTGCTGCCCTTGGTTTCATTACGACAATCATTTTATTTTTCTCCTTTCAGGGTAAAAGTCCGTAATTCTTTTTCTATTTACTTTCTGCTCAAAAAATATAACACTTTAAAGTGCGAAAGTCAATATAAATCGAATTTGTAAGGATAATCCTGTAACCGCCCGCTTGGAGAGAATAGAAATTCAGTCGTCACCGCGCGTTTTTCCGCGGACAAAGTACAGGGAGAAACAGTAGCGTTCCAGGCGGTGCTATGACAATCCGTCATGGGGGAGAGGGAATTTTAAAGATATCCGTCCGGTTTCTATGCAATATTTTCATAAGATTATTATAATTGTGTAAAATAGCATAATTTTTACTTGTGTAAAGAATAAAAATTTAGTAAAATATCCATATGGGAAATTTGAGATCAGGAAAATTGTGTCGCAGCAAAGCGGCAACATGGGGGTTAGTGTGAAAACAGAAACAAATTCCTGAAAATTTTTCACACAACAAATTTGTGCCTGTCATAATATGCTTTGGGCATAATTCATTTGCGGCGGGCGAGAATGGAGGACTTATATGAATATTTACACAACTGATAAGATCAGAAACGTAGCTTTACTGGGCCATGGCGGATGCGGAAAGACCAGTCTGGCGGAAGCTATGGCATATTTATCAGGTATTACATCAAGACTGGGGAAGGTGACAGATGGCAATACCGTAAGTGACTTTGGCAAGGAAGAACAAAAGAGAAAAATATCCATCAGCACTTCCGTAATTCCTGTAGAATGGGAAGGCTATAAAATAAATATATTAGATACGCCGGGTTTTTTTGATTTTGCAGGAGAGGTTGAAGAAGCTATCAGTGCGGCCGGCGCGGCTATTATTGTTGTAAATGGGAAATCCGGCGTGGAAGTGGGAACCCAGAAAGCATGGGAGCTGTGTGAGAAATATAAGCTGCCACGCATGATTTATGTGAGCAACATGGATGTGGACAACGCTTCTTTCAGGCAGGTAGTGGAAGACATGACCCAGATGTTTGGAAAGAAGATGGCTCCTTTCCATCTGCCGATTCGTGAAAATGAAAAATTCGTGGGCTATGTAAATGTTATCACCGAGACGGGCAACAGATGGCAGGGCAAGGACGTTGTGGAATGCGAGGTTCCGGAGTATAACAAAGCAAACCTGCAGCTTTGCCGCGATACGCTTATGGAATCCGTTGCGGAAACCAGCGAAGAAATGATGGAGCGTTATTTTGGAGGCGAAACCTTCTCGGAAGCGGAAATAAGAGCGGCTCTTCGGACAAACGTATGCGATGGAAGTATTGTACCTATGTGTATGGGAGCTAATTTGCTTTGCCAGGGAATGTATACCTTGTTAGACGATATTATCAAATACTTCCCGAGCCCTGAAAACAGGGAAGTGGCCGGTATCAACATGAAGACAAACGAAATCTACCATGCGGATTATGATTTTGCAAAGGCCAAATCAGCCTATATCTGGAAAACCATTGTAGATCCTTTCATGGGTAAATACTCTTTAATCAAAGTAAATTCCGGCGTTCTGAAATCGGATGATGTTCTTTACAATATAGATAAAGATGTTGAAGAAAAAATAGGCAAGCTCTATGTGCTGCAGGGCAATAAGCCGATTGAAGTAAAAGAGCTGCACGCAGGCGATATCGGCGCCCTTGCCAAACTGACCGCCGCAAGGACGGGCGACAGTTTATCCACGAAGGCAACCACGATTAAGTTCGGCAAGTGGGAGATGCCAAAGCCTTATACATATATGCGGTATATTCCTAAGAATAAAGGGGATGTGGATAAAATTTCACAGGCCCTTCAGAAGATTTCTCATGAAGATCAGACCATGAAGTATGTGAATGATTCTGAGAACAGACAGATGCTTCTTTACGGAATGGGAGATTTGCACCTTGAGGTGATTTCAAGTAAACTCTTAAATGAATATAAAGTAGAAATTGAATTGTCAGTACCTAAGGTGGCGTTTAGAGAGACCATCCGTAAAAACTCCGATGTAGAATACAAATATAAGAAGCAGTCAGGCGGCCATGGGCAGTATGGCCATGTAAAGATGAGATTTGAGCCTTCAGGTAATTTAGAGGAATCTTATGTTTTTGAACAGGTTGTCGTAGGCGGCGCAGTTCCGAAAAATTATTTCCCGGCGGTAGAAAAGGGTATCCAGGATTCCGTCCTGAAAGGACCTATGGCGGCATATCCTGTGGTAGGCGTAAAGGCAATTCTTTATGATGGATCCTACCATCCGGTAGATTCTTCGGAAATGGCATTTAAGATGGCAACCATTCAGGCGTTTAAGAAAGGCTTTATGGAGGCGCATCCTGTTTTGCTTGAGCCGATTGTATCCTTGAAAGTAACCGTGCCGGATTCTTATACCGGTGATGTTATGGGCGATTTAAATAAGAGAAGGGGACGTGTGCTTGGCATGAATCCTACTGCCGGAGGAAAACAGGTGATTGAGGCGGACGTTCCAATGATGGGTCTGTTTGGGTATTGTACGGATCTTCGATCTATGACCGGCGGACGCGGCGAGTTTGAATATGAATTTTCACGTTACGAGCAAGCGCCGTCAGATGTACAGGAGAAAGAAGTTGCTGCAAGGGCTGCTAAGGTTGCGGAAGGTTCGGACGATTAAATTTGTACTTACGCCCATTGTGGGCTGTGGGTAAGTTCTTTTTAGATGAAGGTGGAGTAAAGGTCAAGACTTTTCAATTTCAATTATGCTATTAGAAAATAGGAAAGATTCTTATAACAGGATGCCGTATATGGGGGTATACGGCATCCTGTTATATTATACTTAAGCTGATTTGCCAAATGTAGAAGCATTTTTACATAAGGAAGGCCCTGCTGGTCTACAGTGCTGCAAGCTTGGTGCCCGTTGCCTGCAGCAGGGTGGTTGACCGGACGGGACGTATAAGACAGCATACAGGCACGGCAATGAGGAGAGAAAAATTTTTTTCTCAATTGCGGTAAGAAAATTCGTGAAATATTATGTAAAAAGTGCTGCCGAAAATTTCATTTTATGTAAAATTATAAATATTAATTGACTGAATTTGGAAAAAATAGTACACTTTATACAAGAATGGACCAGTCAACACTTATTCCACAGAATGGATAAGTACCAAAAACACGGGGGAATGGATATGAAAGAAGAAAAAACAATAAACCACCCATACCAATGCCAGGAGACCTTAGCAAAAAACGCGCTTACAGGATTACTTTTCCCAGAGGACTTTATGGAGGAAGTAAGGCGCTTTATCGCCCAGACCGAACCAGGGACCTATTGCATGGTAGCAATCGATATTCTGCATTTTAGAGTATTTAACAAACTTTACGGACGGGATGCGGGCGATCGTCTCCTTAAGAAGATTGGAGAACGGTTGGAGGCTATCCGTCTGGGATATGGAGGTGTGACCGGATATTTCCTGGGAGATGATTTCTGTATCGTTATGCCCTGGCAGCCGGAAATGGTAGAGCAGCTGTGGGGACAGATTTCAAAAGACATCTCTCATATCGGAAAAGCCGTTGGCGTTGTCCCTCTTTTTGGCGTCAGTCCTATTGAAGATCAACAACTTTCTCCGGAAGCCCTCTATGACTGCGCCACCCTGGCCCAGGATCAGGCTACGGCAAATCACCCAATCTTTCGCTATCATCCTGAAATGGAGCAGGAACTGGAAGATGAGATGCTTTTGCTGTCGGAAATCATTGATGCACTCAAAGAGGACGAATTTACTTTTTTTGTTCAGCCTCAATGCGACATTACTTCAGGTAAGGTGGTGGGAGCAGAATCTCTGGCACGCTGGTATCATGGAGCCGAAGGCCTTATTCCGCCCGGTAGGTTTATCCCTGCGCTTGAAAACAGCGGCGCAATCTACCTTTTGGATCAACAGATTTGGGAAAAAGTTTGCCGCTGGCTGCGCAGCTGGATCGACCAGGGCTACGAGCCGGTTCCCATCTCCGTCAATATTTCTCGCATTGATATTATGGCCATGGATGTGCCTGCCTATTTAAATCAGCTGCTGGAAAAATATAATCTGTCCGCTAAATACATCAAGGCGGAAATTACCGAAAGCGCCTACACCCAGGAAGATTCGACGATCAATGATACGGTCAACCGTCTAAGACAGGATGGCTTCCTGGTTATGATGGATGATTTCGGCAGCGGCTATTCTTCCCTGAATATGCTAAAAAGCATCCCTGTGGATGTGCTGAAGATTGATATGCGTTTCCTTGAGATCACGGAGGAAAATGAGCGAAAGGGTATTGGTATTTTGGAGTCTATCGTGAATATGGCCCGGCTTATGGGGCTGCCTATTATCGTGGAGGGTGTGGAGACGCAGCAACAGGAAAGCGTTCTGCGCAGCATGGGATGCCGATATACTCAGGGGTATTATTATTACCGGCCACTGTCCATCGACCAGTTCGAGTCTATTCTTGCGGATGAGCGACAGCTGGATTTCACCGGCCTGCACTGTAAACAGGTGGAATCTTTTCATATGAGGGAGCTTATAGATGGAAATATGTTCACGGATACGATGCTCAATCAGCTCCTTGGTCCCATAGCCATCTACGACGTTTTTGAACGGCAGGTGGAGATCACCCGGGTCAACGAAGAATATTTTCGGATGGCGGGTCTGGATGTAGAGGACAATAAGGACATGAGCCGCAAGGTCTGGAACAATGTCCGGGACGACGATCGCCTGCTGCTTATGGAGCTGTTTGAACGGGCTTATGAGAACCGGACTACCGGTGCGGAGGGAAATATCCATTATCTGCGGGTAGATGGAAAGGTGCTCTGGATCCATGTTAAAATGTTCTTTCTTCAGGAAAAAGAGGGCCATAAAATGTATTTCGTTTCCTCCGAGGACATCACCCCTTTGCAGGAGCAGCGGAAAGCCACTTCCCGGGCGAAACAGCCTGAGTTGGAACTATCTGATCTGGCTCAGCACAATCTGGAGCAGTATTATGGAGCGCTCCCCTGTGGATTTGGCCTGTCCAGAATCCTGTTAGACAAAGATGGTGAACCCATCGACTATGAGATTGCTTATATAAACCGGGAGATGGAACGGATGTGTGGTAATGACTTAAACTACATCCGCAGTCTGATTCTCAAGGCTTTCAAGGAAGACTCAAAGCGACTGCTGCGCAAAGCGTATCAGGCAGCATTTCTGGGAGAGGTGGCGGAACATTTTGCCTACAGCTCCGTATCGGGACACTATCTTCAACTGACGCTGTTCCAGTATGATTACGGCTATGTTGGCTGTATGCTAAGGGATGTGACCTACAGACAGCTTTACAAGGGCGCTTTCAACAGTATGGTGCTGTCCTATCGGGAGGTTTATTACCTTCATCTCCAGGACAATTACTGCCGAATGATTTATCCGGATCAGACGAGTCTGATTGAGCGGGGCGACTATGCGGCTATGGTGGAGCGTCATTTCGGCACAGGCAGAATATTGAAATACGACGAGAAAAATGTTCGGGAGTTCTTGTCCCTGAAGCATCTGCGCAGCGCTTTAGAGGATCAGAACTCGGTAGATTATCGTTACCGCCGCAGTGGGAAGGAAAGTCCGGACGAGTGGTGCCTGACTACCGTGACCATCAGTGAGCGGGAAAACAAAAAGCCTAAAACTGCCATTATTACAATCCAAAGTATTGAAAAAATCATGCGGGAAGAGGAAGAACACCAACAGGAACGTATGGCGGAATCCCTTGCCAACATGTCGTATGGTTTCTTTATCTACCGCGCGATAGAGGATGAGAGGATTTTGTATGCTAATCCGGCTGTCATGGAGATCTTTGGCTGCAGGACTATGAGCGAGTTGATGGAACAGGTTCAGTACTCCTTTAGGGGAATGGTACATCCGGAGGATTTGGCCAGAGTGGAGTGGGCAATTGAATATCAGATTAGCAATTCCGACAGCAACATGGATTACGTCCGATATCGGATTATCCGCCGGGACGGGGAGATTCGCTGGGTGGATGACTACGGGCATCTGGAAAACTCCAAGTGGGGGGAGGATAATCGCCTGTTTTATGTGTTTATCAAGGATATCACGGATGTTATTACTTCCGTCGAAAAAGAAAAGCTGCTGAAATCCAACCAATTTTATAATTAAGTGGAACAGGTGGAATCTGTTTTAGCGCCGAATGGGCTGTTGTAAAATATTCTTACGCTTTTTTATGGATGAATTCGTGTCATGGTTGACTTTTTCTTATAATGTGGGTAGAATTATGGATGGCTCATATATTATGGAATATGAATACATTTTTAAAACGGAAACGAATTTCTGAGAATATTTTACAACAGACTTGTGCCGGCGCTTTTATTGCGTGGCCTGGGAGAATGGAGGATTAAGATGGCAGTACCATATAATCACAGAGAAGTAGAAACGAAATGGCAGAGGATTTGGGATGAAGAAAAAGCATTTAAAACCTCTGATGATTATTCAAAACCGAAATATTATGCATTGGTAGAATTTCCTTATCCATCAGGTCAGGGACTACATGTAGGGCATCCAAGGCCCTATACGGCGCTGGACATTGTTTCACGTAAGAGAAGGATGCAGGGCTACAATGTGCTCTTTCCCATGGGATGGGATGCATTCGGCCTTCCGACGGAAAACTATGCAATCAACAACCATATACACCCCAAGGTGGTAACCAAAAACAATGTGGAGCGTTTTAAAGGGCAGCTCCACGCTCTTGGCTATTCCTTTGACTGGGACAGGGAAATCAATACCACGGATGTGGGATACTATAAATGGACCCAGTGGATTTTTCTGAAATTGTTTCAGGCAGGTTTGGCTTATAAGGCGGAAATGCCCATCAACTGGTGTACCTCCTGTAAGGTAGGGCTTGCCAACGAGGAAGTGGTAAACGGCGTATGCGAACGCTGCGGCAGTGAGGTTGTCCGTAAGGTCAAAAGCCAGTGGATGCTGAAAATCACCGAGTATGCGGATAAGCTGCTTGAGGGCCTTGACAGTGTGGATTATGTGGAACGGGTAAAGGTTTCCCAGAAAAACTGGATTGGTAAATCCACCGGCGCGGAGGTTGATTTTATCTTAAAGGGAAAAGAGGATAAAATGACCGTTTACACCACAAGGCCGGATACTCTATTTGGTGTGACTTATATGGTTATGAGCCCGGAACATCCGTTTATCGATAAATACAAAGAGGATATTAAAAACTGGGAGGATGTGGTTTCCTACCGCGAGATGGCTTCCAGAAAGTCGGATTTTGAGCGTACGGAGCTTGCCAAAGATAAAACAGGCGTTATGTTAAACGGCCTTACGGCAGTTAATCCTGTAAACGGAAAGGAAATTCCCATATGGATTTCCGACTATGTATTGATGTCCTATGGAACAGGCGCTATCATGGCGGTGCCTGCCCACGACGAGAGAGACTGGGAGTTTGCCAAGAAATTTAACATGCCGATTATTGAGGTGGTGGCGGGGAGTCCGGTGGATGTAAATGAGGCTGTGTTTACGGACGTAGCTACCGGAACCCTTGTAAACTCCGATTTCTTAAATGGCCTTTCCGTGGCCGACGCAAAGGAAAAAATAATCGCCTTTTTGGTTGAAAAAGGAATCGGACATAAAAAGACCAACTTTAAGCTTCGCGACTGGGTATTTTCCAGACAGCGTTATTGGGGCGAGCCCATTCCTGTTGTGAAATGTGAAAAATGCGGCTATGTGGCTCTTCCGGAAAGCGAGCTTCCTTTAGAGCTTCCCGATGTGGAAAGCTATATGCCTACGGACAACGGGGAATCCCCTCTTGCCCATATGACAGACTGGGTGAAGACCACCTGTCCCTGCTGCAAAGGCCCTGCAATGAGAGAAACGGACACCATGCCCCAATGGGCCGGTTCTTCCTGGTATTTCCTGCGGTATACGGATCCGAAGAACGATAAAGAGCTGGCAAGCAAAGAGGCGTTAAAGTATTGGATGCCTGTTGACTGGTACAATGGAGGAATGGAGCATACCACTTTGCATCTATTGTATTCTCGTTTCTGGCATAGATTTTTGTACGATGAGAAAATTGTTCCCTGCCCGGAGCCTTACAAGAAAAGAACTTCCCATGGGATGATTTTAGGCTCTAACGGCGAAAAGATGAGCAAGTCCCGCGGCAATGTGGTAAATCCCGATGATATCGTGAGAGACTACGGGGCGGATACCCTGCGCACCTATGAAATGTTCATCGGGGCATTTGAATTAAGCGCCGCATGGAGTGAAGACGGCGTAAAGGGCTGCCGCAGATTTTTAGAGAGAGTCTGGAAACTGCAGGAGATTGTGACGCAGGAGAATGCATATTCAAAAGATTTGGAAGTCAAAATGCATCAGACCATTAAAAAGGTTGGAAATGACTTTGAAAGTCTGAAATATAATACGGCAATCGCCGCCATGATGGCTTTGATCAACGAGTTTTACAGGAAAAATGCGGTTACAAGAGGGGAATTTAAAACCCTGCTTACTCTGCTGAATCCTGTGGCGCCTCATATTACGGAGGAAATATGGCAGAAGATGGGGTATGAGGGACGGATTTATGAGACGGCATGGCCTGAATATGATGAGGAAAAAACAAAAGAATCCACCATTGAAATAGCAGTTCAGATCAATGGAAAGACCAGGGCTACCTTAGCTATTGCAAGGGATGAAGAAAAGGATGCCGTAATTGCGGCGGCAAAGGAAACCGTTGCGGATAAGCTGACGGGAAATATTGTAAAAGAAATATATGTTCCGGGCAGAATCGTGAATATTGTAATGAAATAAGTAGCCGAAAGCATCCGGATGAAATTTTGGAACGGATAGGGATAAGTGTGGGTTGATGAGTGTGCCCCCGACTATTTGCGGGGGCGCATGGCCATGACCTTTTCTATTTTCGAAAGTTCTTCAGGAGAGGCATGTTTTCTTAGTACCGCAACAACGGCATTTATTTCATCATCTGAGAAGGATACTTTCTTTTCTTGTCCGCGCTTAGCTACCGCCATCAGAAAAGGCAGCATCTGTTCCTTTTTCAGATGACTGCTTTCAAAGACGAGAGCCTGTAAAAACTCAAGCTTGTATGGGTCAATATCCTTTAAGGTTTCGTCCTTCATCCAGTCATTTTGCATGTTGATTACCTCCAAACATTTCATACATTTGTTTTTGCTCCGGTGTGAGCATATTCATCAGCATATTCATCATGTTAAATCCCCCTGTTTCCTGTGAAGGGTCGTCATTATTGTCATGAGTATCATTGCCGCCATCATCACTGACGGTCTTACTGTCATCGTCAGAAGAAAAATCCTTACTGCCATCAGAACTGTCCGAACCATCAAAGCCGTTCCCCCCAAAAAAAGCGCTGAAGGGGTTGTTCATACTTGAATCGCCCATGAATTCAGTCATGTCCGGCATGAAGTCCTTCATCATGTCCATGGTTTTGGACATTTCTTTATACATCTCTATGCTCTGAAAGATACCTTTTATTTGTTCAATTTGCCTGCGCTCTCCTTCGGTACAGAAGGGAAGCAGCTCCGTACACATCTTAAAAATATCAAAAGAGGGCTCCTTTGGGGCGCAGCCGCACAGGGGATGGGGATGTTTTTTAAAATAGTCAATCGTATAATTTAATTCCAGAAATTTAATATAAATCGCCATGGACTTTTGTGTTTGATTATCCATATAGGAAAGTATGATTTTTAGCATTTGTATATGATTGGTGCAAAAGAGAGTATCAAATGCAATTACCTTGTTGTGCTCATTTGAGTCCATACTTACCCCTTCCCACCTATAACAGTTCGGACAAGCCGGACCATTACCATCTGTTTTCATATTTTATGACGCCATTTTATCGTGTATGCAGAAAAATAGGCTCTTTTCAGAGCCTACTTTTCAGACATGATGAAAAGAAATGTGTGCCGTAATTAGCATCCGCAGCCGCATCCGCCGCCGTTGTTGTTGCCGCAGCAGAACAACAGAAGGATAATCCAGATGAAGTCGCATCCACAGCCATTATCGGAATTTCCGCTAAAGAAACCGCCATTGCCGCCGCAGCCGCCACAGCAGGACAGTAAGAGGATAATCCAGATTAAGGAACTACATCCACATCCATTATTATTGTTTACATTTGTGTTGCATCCACATCCGGTAGCTGTTAAATCACTCATATATAGCCTCCAAAAGTTTTTTTGTTTTATGGTTTATCATATGTGGTATGGCTTGTATGTGTTTCAATGATTGCAAAAAATTTTTTCTTTCCGCTTTTGTGCGGTCGAAATGTAAATAGTCTATGGAGTATTATAGGAACTTATGGTAAAATGAGGTCAAAGCATAGTTTTTACGCTGTGGAAGATCGCGTCAACCTTTAGACCTGATGAAAACAGATAGGCAGGAGAATCGGGTACGATAGATGGAAATTGAAAATATACTGGCAAAGAACATAGCGGCCGCCGGTGATAAAGCAGCTTACGATACGGTATGTAAGCGTCTGCTTGCCAATAAAGTTATCCTTGCATGGATTATGAAAAGCTGTCTGGAAGAATACGGCGATTTGGGTGTAAACGAAATAGCGGAGAAATATATAGAAGGAGAGCCGCAGATAGCGGGAACCCCTGTAAATCCTGACGAAGAAGCAAATGATGTCGGAGAGCAGATTAAAGGAACAAAAACGGAAGACAGCACGATAAAGGAAGGAACCGTAACGTATGATATCCGTTTTTATGCGCTTGTCCCGGGGGCAGGTGAAAGGGAAACCGTAAGCCTGATCATAAATGTGGAAGCGCAGAATGATTTCTATCCTGGCTACCCAATTGTGAAGCGTGGAATTTACTATTGCAGCCGGATGATTTCATCGCAGTATGGCGTGGAATTTGCAGACAGCCATTATGAAAAAATCAAGAAAGTCTATTCCATATGGGTATGTGTAAATCCGCCCAAATACCGGAAGAATACAATTGCCCGGTATACAATCCGGGAGGAGAGCCTGGTAGGGGAAGTGTCGGAAAAGAAAGAAAATTATGATTTGCTTACAGCGGTTATGATTTGTATCGGACATTCAGGGGATGATAATTATGGAGGAATACTAAAGCTGCTGGACGTGTTACTTACGTCGGAAAAAGAACCGGAGGAAAAGAAAAGGATTCTGCAAAAAGATTTTGACATAAAGATGACAAAAAAATTGGAAAGCGAGGTGTCAGAATTGTGTAATTTAAGTAAAGGGATAGAGGATAGAGGAATCGAAAAGGGGATAGAAAAAGGAATCAGAGAAGGGATCCTTTCATCAATCAGGAATTTGATGGAAAGTATGGGATGGTCGGCGCAGCAGGCAATGGAAGCATTGAAGATTCCGGAGGCGGAACAATCTGCATATTCTTATAATCTGGATAAGTAATGATTTCCGGGCTTCCTATTATGTGGATTTTTTCAGGCGTAAATATTACAGATATTAATCAGGAACAAAGAATTAAAGTATATATATAATGTTTTGCGATAAAGAGTGTGGATTCTATTGTATATTCAAAAGGATTTATACTCTTTTGTTAAGGAAATGAAAATAGTAATTTCTGTATTTCGAAGCTAATTTTTCCATATGTATATTTCAGGCAAATACAAACAAAATATTTAATCTATGTTTGAAATTCAGAAAAATGAGTGTATTTATGCCATTTTTCACTTTCGAAGATATCATGTGTTTTTAATATGGATATTATCAATTGGAAAATCAAACCACTTTTGATCTATGAAAAATGTGCAATATCTTGACAAAACACTTGAATTTATTTCAATATATAGTAAAATAAAGTAGTATATGTGATGAAGGAGAGGTATGCCATGGCGGCAGGTGATTTGATGGTTGCCGGAAGACGTTTCCGTACTCGTGCGGATTATGAAGCTGCTCTGCGCGACCAAAAAAAAATTGACACCATCAAAGCCAAGATGGATTTAGAGGATCCAAGGCAGTTATATAAGCTCTTTAGCGCATTACAAAGTGGCGCGTACCGCTTTGAAACTGCGGTGGGTACTGATTTTGATGATGCAATTTTCGAAGAAATTGAAAAAATGAAGAAGCGGGGAATTACCCCGGCAAATGCCAAGGTTTCTCAGGAAAACAAGAAAAAGGAAAAAGGAAAAAGGAAAAAAGAACCGGCATCAGGCGCTTTAAAGGCAGCTAAAGTCTCCAAAGAAAAGGCGCTGATACCGCCGGGAGGCAAGCATCCTGAAAAAATAGCAGAAAAAAACGCCGGTTCAGGTAATGGGAACCAGTTAGAAGAATATGACAGGGAAATGCAGCAGCAAATCTTAAATGAGCTTCGCAGAAGGGAAAAGCGAAGAAAATGGATTATTGCGATAGCCTCGATTGTAGCGGTTCTTAGCTTTGGATATTTTGGCGTTTACTATTTTTTCACTGCACGTACCAGTATGGAATATGAAACATTAGCAGGGTTAAAGGGAAGCGATGTACTTGCCGGAAACCAGGAGAAGAATGAATTTTTTTTACATAAACAATCTCTTAAACTGCCGGATGTGCTGGATGAGTATAAAACTTTATACGAAAAAAATAAAAAGCTAATCGGATGGCTTAAAATTGACGATACAATAATAGATTATCCTGTAATGCAGACTTCAGATAATGAGTACTATCTGGACCATAATTTTAATCAGGAGTATGATAAGAACGGCAGTCTTTTTTTAGATTGCGACTGCAGCATTTATCCCCGTTCAACCAACCTGATCATTTACGGCCACCACATGAAGTCGGGGCAGATGTTCGGGCAGCTTCAAATGTATGCCAAGGAATCTTACGGCAAGAAGCATTCCATCATACAGTTTGACAGTATATATGAGGAAGGAACATATGAGGTGATGTATGTTTTCCGCTCTCAGGTTTACAACGAGGATGATCTTGTTTTTAAATATTATCAGTTTATTCAGGCAAATTCGGAAGAAGAATTTAATTCTTATATGGAAGAAATGGCGGCCATGAGCCTTTATGATACGGGCGTCACGGCCAGTTATGGAGACAGCTTGCTTACCTTATCAACCTGCGACCATTCCCAAACGGATGGACGGTTTGTGGTGGTGGCGAAGAGAATTAAGTAGTGCAAAAGGAGTGTCACAAATGGTCAAAGTAAAAAAGAAAAAGAATAGGAAATTAAGGAGACAAATCCGCAAGACCGTTGGCGCGTTGCTGATGGTTTCGGCAATTACGGTGGCGGCGATTCCGGTGCGGGATGTAAGAGCCGATGATGAAGAAGGTATTGTTACCTATGATGGAGATATTGTTACCTATGCCGATACTGATGGGAAAATTCAAGTTTTGAATTATACATCTTCAGCAATGAGCGATTATGATCTATTAAAGAATACTACAGGCGCTAATCTGGGGACAATATCCGATTTCCTGAAAAGTGGAGTTCCTTATGTAGATAAGGATGCAACAATATATACAACGGGGGACGGTATGTTCCAGTTTGCTTATATAAAGCCAAGTGCGACAGCCACAAATGAGGTGGCAGTTATTTTGGGCGCTAATGTAGAGGGACTTCCTGGAGGAAATCTGAGAATTCCGGCAACGGTTGATGCTTATAAAAAATATACGGCAAATCAAACCAATACAGGATATTGTGCGGTTAATCGAAGAGGTGAATTCTTATATTATATGAGTTCTACACAAAAGATTGATCCGGATACAAGAGAAAAGGTTTATTGGCTTCCCACAACACCTACACTACCACCTGGTGAGACCGTCGCAGATCCATTAACAAAATTTGACAGTCATATGGTAGAAGCTGGCGAAAATGAAGATGGGACAAAAAAATATGTGTACCGGGTACAAATGGGGCAGGACGGAAGTGGAAATCCTATTATACAGGATTACCCTGTCCTACCTAAAATGGAAGATGCCATGGTACCGTGTTATTATAATGACAGGAGTAATTGGATAGAAAAGCCGGATACAGAGTTATATTATTGGAATGACACGGGAGATGTCGATGCTACGGATATAACTAAGTTTGAAGCGTGTATAGGAACAGAATATCAAAGGATTTATAATGCCGATGTTCAATATATTGGAAGACAGAATTTAGTACCAAACACAGGAACTTCTGGCAGTACTCAAACTGGAGCCGGGCAGAGCGAGTGGAAAGTTGGAGAGGTTGTAACAGAGACTAATCCAGGAAAAGGTGTCTTTGCCGGGAAAGGTCAAATTGTTAATTTGACAATAGAAACAATAGAAACAGATGATGGACCTAAAGGAAATTTACTGGGGATTGGGGATTATGCTTTTTATGGATGTAGCGGTTTAAAAGCGATAAAGCTTGAAAACGGGTTAAATACAATTGGTAATGGTGTATTTGAACAGTGCGTAAATATGGAGACATGTGATTTGGCACTATTTTCACAATTGTCTGTTATTGGAAAAAGAGCATTTTCCAATTGTAAAAAGTTATCCAAGATAGTAATACCTGTTAATGTAAGGGCTATTGGAGATTTTTGCTTTGAAGGTTGTGCTTCAACAAATCAGAATACTGGTTTGGAAACAATAGAATTGTGTGGCGAGGGAAACAATGTATTGTTAAGCGCTATAGGATACAAAGCGTTTGCTGGGTGCAGTAAACTGATTTCAATTACATTTCCTGATAATTATGAAGATTTTGAAACAGGCACAGAGACAGATGCAGAAGGTAAAACATATGATGTGACAGGTATCCCAATTACCTATTTTGATGGATGTACTTCACTCCAGTATATTAAAGTGCAAAATGGCGTGTTTACATTTGTGGAGACCAATCATAATGATGCACTGGAATGTGATATTGGTAAGTTCTTAAAGGAAACAGTATCAGAAGCATTTTATTTTGAGGGGCCTGAATTATCCGCTATACATACAACAGCTAAAAGACATTCAGCAGCATACAAATATATTATTAAGGATGAGAATGGCAACGACCAGAACCGATATGAAAAGGTGATTTGGTGTCCTGAAACAAAATATAATGATGATGGAAGCATAATTCCAGATACAGGTCATGAATGTACATTTGTTGTTGATGATTATAATAGTCTGGTTAACATGGAAATTCCTGAGGAATGTGGAGTTGTTGAGATCCCGGCAAATATAGGTGGCGGACACGGAATTGAAAGGCTTGGCTCAACCAGCTTTCAAAATAATTGCTTTTTACAAAAAATTACGATCCCCTCAACCGTGAAATATATAGATGACAATGCATTTAAGGGTTGTCATAAGTTAAAGCATGTTGTTTTTTCGCAACCTATTAATATTGAAACAATAGGAACGGGAGCTTTTAGCACGCAAGTGGTTGATTTACATAAAACTAATTGTACCGACAGGGATTTGGATGATGAACCATTTTTGAGCTTTACCGGTGTTATTTCGCCTGATTCCATTCCTTTTCAATATGCAATGGATTCTCAAAATAACATTGCAGATAGAACGCAGCCTAATACATACATCACATTTTATAGTGGATGGCCCACTAACTTAACGGTAAGATATAATCCGGACACAGATAAGAATGAACTTTTGGACTATCCCAAATATGATGATTTGAGTAAATATGTTGCATGGACAAAAGATGGGCCAGGTGCAGATGAGATAACTTATCCTGATATGACAGAGGAATATGCAACGGCGGCCAATGGAGCAGTAGGTGCGGGGTCACCTACGGGAAGTCAGCAAGAGATCCTTGATGCTGTTCATTATATTAATTTACCAGCAGGAATTGAGTCAATTAAGAAAGAAATATTTTCCAAATTTGAGAAAGATCAGGATGGCAATCCGGTAATAGAGAATGGTAATATTAAATATACTTTCCAAAATACGGAAGTTATGTCAATTACCACCAATACTGTGGAAAAAATAGATCCATATACGTTTTCCGGTTGTAATAAATTAAGCGGATTTTTCATGGCAGATGGAAAAGAAATCGGAAATTATGCATTTAAGGATTGCGAAGTTCTTGAAAATGTAAGTATTTCACCTAATGTTACAACGTTAGGGGTTCGCCCATTTGCAGGGTGTGAGATACTCACAGATGTGAATTTTGGTGAAAGCCCCAATTTTGTAAGTGATCAGTCGATTATTTATGGGTTATCAGATGGGACGAAAAACAGTATTGTTGAATGTTTAGAAATAAGAGGACGTGGTGCAGGAGCGTACACTGTTGGACCGGATGAATTGGCAGGGGTGACTTCTATACAAGAAGAAGCGTTTATGGACTGTGCAGGTATTGGTACTGTTGATTTAACAGCTACTTCTGTTGGTGAAATACCGGAAAGAACATTTAAGAATACGAAAGATTTAACTACTGTGAATTTACCAAGCACGGTAGGAAATATTTATTCGGAGGCATTTTGTGATGGCGGGCTTCGTTTATTACGGATTCCAGGATATCAGGCTACAATAGCGGAAGATGCTTTCCAGCAAGGCGATTGGAGACAAACAGATGAGGATAGAAAGAATAAGCCTGCAGGTAACATTGCAAATGAACAGAAGATCATAACATTTGAATGTACACAAGGGGCCTTGGCAGATAAATATACAAATAATTATTGGTATATTAATCCGGAGTATGGGAAAGTATTTTTAACGCGTGATGTTACATTTTACGACTATCCGGACTATCCGGATACTTCCAATAGAGTTAAGTTTTGGGAAGTAAAAAATGTGAGAGAGGATGAGGCAGCGCCAGAGCCACCTAACCCACCAGAATCACACAATGGATATGTATTTTTAGGATGGATGAATAACAATCCTGGTGAGGTAAATGTTTTACCACAGTTCGGAACAGGGGTACATCAGGTTACGTTTGTTGACGGCTGTCCAAAAGATAGTGTAGGTATAATTGAAATACAACCCGTTGAAGAAGGAAGAAATCCCAAATATCCTACTCCGCCGGAACATGAAGGATATGTATTTGAAGGTTGGGTTCCTGAGCTAGATGATAATGGTGTAATGGATGATATGACAATAGTAGCGTCTTATTCCAGCAGTTCAGCGAGCGAAAATATTCATACGGTTACTTTTTATGATTTGGAAGGCAATGTTTATACGACACAGAAAGTTGGTCACGGGGAGTCAATTTCTCCGATTACGGGACCGACAAGAACTGGTTATACATTCATTAAATGGGTTGCAAACGGTGATTTGACGAAGGTGGAAAGTGATTTGATTGCTACACCTATGTACGAACCTGTAGGTAATACAAATACGAGTCCGGGAACTAATCCCAGCGCCAATCCCAGCGGTGGTGGTAATAACGGCGGTTCCGGTGCAACCCCAACACCTGATAAGAAGAGCAAGTCTTCCGCAACACCGACACCTACCGCAACGCCAACACCTGAAGTAAGGAAATACACGGTAAGCGTATCGGGCGGCAGCGGCAGCGGCAGTTATGCGGCAGGACAGATTGTTTCAATTAACGCTTACTTTATGGGAGAAGGGCAGGTATTTGACAAGTGGACTTCCTCCACGGCAGGAGTAGGATTTGCCAATCCTAATGCTTCCTCAACTACCTTTACCATGCCGGCGGCCAATGTGGCAGTCACGGCAACCTATAAGACAGGCGGTTCGGGCTCAGCGACGACAAATGCAAGCGGCGGCGGTAATGGTGGCGGCGGAACCACCGGTACGGTTAACCAAAACAATGGGACCACCGTGGACGTAACAAAACCAGGGTTTTCCAATACAAATCTTGCAGGCGCTACGGTAAGCGGCGCGACGGATAATTTTGTTGTCAAGGTAACGGAGGATCAGATAGCTACTGACGCGGCGACTTCCGCTTTACAGGCAAGATATGGCAGCCTTGACAGAATTAAATACCTTCCTATGGATATCAGCTTGTATGACTCCACAGGCAGGACCAAGATTGCGGACACGTCAGGTATTTCCGTGAATCTGACCTTACCACTTCCGGATGATCTGGTACAGTACGCAGGCAATAACAGGGTTGCGGCTATCTCCGGCGGACAGCTTGAGGACTTAAATACAAGATTCACTACCGTAGGCGGCGTACCTTGTGTGAACTTTACGGCGACACATTTTTCACCTTATGTGATTTATGTGGACACGGCGAACCTGACGGAGGCAACCATAGATGCTACGCCTAAGACCGGAGATCCCATTCATCCGAAGTGGTTCTTATCTCTCGGCATGGCGTGCCTGGCTTTGATATTGTTCTTTAAGAAAGACAGAGCGGTTGTTGTTAAGAAGAAGAGAGTGGCATAGGTGAGCCTATGAGCAAAAAAATTGCAAAATCTCTGGGTGTTTTGCTACTGCTTTTGGCAGTAGCAGTCACCCAGGTACCTGTATCAGATGTGGAAGCAGTGGCGATCGCGTCTGATTTTGAAATGGATGGAAGTAAATTAATGAAATATTCAGGCACGGCGGACGTCGTGTCTATTCCTGATGGCGTTAAGGAAATAGGGGAAGAGGCTTTTGCCGGAAATGATAATCTGATTAAGGTAAATATTGAAGGAGATGTGAAAGCGGTAGGTTACAGAGCTTTTGCCAATTGTGATAATTTGCGGACGATTGTAGTGGGAGACGGAGTGGAAGAAATAGAAACTGCGGCTTTCAGCAACGATAAAGAGTTGTGTAATGTAAATCTTGGGGCAGGAGTTAAGAAGCTGGGAACAGGTGTTTTCGCCGGCGACAGCCAGTTAAAGGATTTATCGGTTTCGGAGGATAATCATTATTTTTATTTGTCCAATGGCATTTTATATGACAGTGAGGAAACCAAGGTTTATTTATTGCTTCCGGGCTATGAGAAAGGGGCGTATACATTGCCCAGCACGGTCACGGAAATTGCGGGATATGCCTTTTGGGGGAACCCATATTTGGAAAAGGTTTCTTTGGGAAGCGGCCTTTATGAGGTTCCGGCTTATGCTTTTTCAAACTGTGTGAACTTGCGGGAAGTAGAAATTCCCCTGACTGTAAGGGGAATTGGATCCAAAGCTTTTGAGGACTGTGTGAATCTTGGGAGGGTGACTTTACCTGATTCTATGTCGCAGATCAGCGATTCGGCCTTCGACGGCTGCCCGAATGTGGAATTTACAGCTACGCCGGGAACTTATGGCGCCCAGTTTGCGGCAGCTCGCAAGAGCTCGGAGGTAGAGGAAGTAGAGTATGAGGATGTGCAGGATGCGGAGGTAATAGACGCTGATGCTGTCACAGAGCAAACAGGGGATAGTGCGATGCCCACGCCGTCATCGGTTTTGGAGGAAAATACGGAGAACGGAGCCGATACGGAAAAAGAGAATAGTGAGACGGAGCTTTCGCCCACGCCGCAGCCCTCTATAAAATCTGTCACGGAAACGATATCTAATAAAACTTTATTGGGACAGTCCAGCATTGTTTCCGGCAAGGCGGTTATATTTATTGACAACAGGCAGTCTAAGGTGCTCAATGGCAATCAATCTTCCGGAAGAATTGATTTGTCAGATATGGAAAACGCTTCCGGGGGCACAAAGGAAGATCCCAATCAGCAGGATACGTCGGAACAGAAAGAAACAATAGAAAACCGGCTGGTGGATAATGCGCAAAAAGGAAAGAATTTTCCAAAGTATACCATAGTCAATGATACGAAAATTGCTTCACAGGCCTTTTATCAGGACAGCGAGCTTAAAGAATATGAGATTGGGGAAGGCATTACGGAGATTGGCGAGTTTGCTTTTGCAAGGTCGGGTCTTACTTCCGTGACAATTCCTGAAGGCGTAACAAAAATTGCGTACGGCGCTTTTTATCATTGTGATGATTTGGCAAACGTTACATTGCCGGATTCTATCGTAGAGATAGAGCCTTACGCTTTTGACAAGACACCTTGGGTTACAAATGTTTCGGAACCGTTTTTGATTGCAGGCGATGGAATTTTGATTGCTTATCATGGTTCTGACAGTGTAGTAAATATACCGGCAGGGGTAAAACAGATTGGCCCGTGCGCATTTAAGGAGCATGCTGGTATAACGGCGGTGAATCTTCCGAATACCGTTCAGGTAATTGGAGAGGAAGCTTTCATGAATTGCCGAAACTTAAAAACTGTAAACGGGGGAGAAAATCTGGTAACGGTAAGGGACAGAGCGTTTATGAATTGTCCTTTGTCCAAAGTGGAAATTCCGGCTTCTATGAAAGAGGTTGGACTTGGGGCTTATGCTCTTTCAAGTGGGACGGACACGGTAGTGTTTAGGGGCAGCGAGCTGCCAGCGCTTTCTATGGGAAAAACGGCAGGAAGAATTGCCAATGAGGAATATCGCACATATGCTTTTGCAAATATAAAAAATGCAATTGTTCCGAATGGGATAGATAGTTTCGACGGGACGGTACTGCAGGCAGGCGCTTACGGTTTTAATGGCATTATTTGCAATGAGGCCGGCAATCAGGTGGCGGATAATAGCCAGGGCGTTTCTAAGTCAGAAGAAAGTGGAATTGTATTGCAAATCCATAGTGATAAAATACCGGATGGAACAAATGCAAGGGCGGAGATACCGGGAAATGAAGGAAGTTATGTCCTTAGAATAGACGATTCCGAAACAGCCGCAGAAAAGATTTCGGCAGCCTATGGCGAGCTTTATGGCGGCAGAACGCCTTCCGGGCTTAGCGCTTATGAGGTGTCCCTCTTTGAGGCGTCGGGAAATGTACCTATTGGAAGGCTTGGAAAGCAGTCCGCCATGGTTCAAATAAAGGTGCCTTCGGGACTTAGCGCATCCGATGATTTGCATGTCGTCACCTTAGACCAGGATGGACAGCTAGAGGCGGTGGAGCACCGTATAGAGACGACGGAGGACGGAGATTATATCCAGTTTACTACAAACCACTTTTCACCTTTTGGCATTTACCGTTCCGTTAACATAAACGGGCAGGCAGTTGTTACGGATGGAAAAGCGGTGATTACCAGTTTATCCGGAAACAAAGACGATACGCCTGATACGGGGGATTTCATTCATCCTAAGTGGTTTTTGGCGTTAGGACTTCTGGCTTGTTCGGTTTCCTTATTTTTCTATAAGGGGAAATCAAAAAAAATAAAAAAATATTAAACTATGAAAGCTCCCGGTTACCATAATAAAATGGCCGGGAGCTTTTTAAATAAATAGCGTTACTTCTTTTCATGGGGTGGGGAAGTAACCCCCAAATTGTCTGAAATTTTGCATATGGAATAAAACACTTTACAATATGTAATAATAAAGATATAATTATATCATAAAAATGATACAAGGAGACGAAAATGATAATTAAAGCATCAGCAGCATTGCGTAATGATTACGCATCAATTTCTAATATTGCAAAAGAGACAAATGAACCAATCTATATCACGAAAAACGGCGAAGGCGATTTGGTGCTTATGAGTATAGACGCCTTTGAAAAATACGAACAAGTGCTCCGGCTTCGGGCAAAAATTTTACAGGCGGAGCAAGAACGTATTGACGGTGCCAGGACAATTGATGTATCTGAGGCAAGAAGTCAATTAAGGGAGAGAATCAATGGCATATAAAGTTGAAATCCTTCCTACTGCCTGGGAAGATTTGAAACGTATTGAAGATTGGTATTTGGTAAAGTTTGATGTGAAGACGGCTTTAAAGATATGCGACCTTATACTTGATGCCATTGAGCGTTTGGAAAGCTTTCCTGACTCCGGTTCACTGATACCTGACGAATGGTTAAATCAGCAGGGATACAGAATGATAATTTGTGGAAAACACGTTGCAATTTATAAACAAATCAGGGAAATAATTTATGTTTACCATATAGCGGACACACAGACAGAATATACGAAGCTATTTTATTAGTTTGAACCTGAATAATGTAGAACTGTTCAAAGCCCCCGGCATATGATAATAAAAAAGCCGGGAGTTTTTTTATGCTTCGGGTAAGACAGCTAGTCAGATGCAGTGAGGAGCTCGTTTATTCCTGTGGGGACAGGGGCGTGACCATAGCGATGTTGGATACCGGGGTGTCTTCACACCCTGATTTTGATAATAGAATTATTGCTTTTAAGGATTTCGTGAATGGAAAAAAGTGGAACTATGACGATAGCGGACATGGAACCCATGTGGCAGGATGTATTTGCGGCAGTGGTTTGGTATCGGGGGGAAAGTACAAAGGGATTGCCCCCCGCAGTAATCTTGTAGTTGGAAAAGTACTGGATGATAGAGGCGACGGAAACGTGGATGTTATGGCGCGCGGGATTGAATGGGTGCTTAGTAAACAAAAGGAATATGATATCCGTATTTTGAATATTTCGATTGGAATGGGTGAAAATACGGAAAAAGAACGGATGGAAAAGTTGGTTAGGCTGGTGGACGAAGCCTGGAAGTGCGGACTTATTGTAGTTTGCGCCGCAGGGAATACCGGGCCGGAACCGATGACAATTTCACCTCTTGGAGCAAGACGGGATGTGATAACGGTAGGATGTCATGAAGGGGGGTACTTTGAGGATGGAGGACATTTATGTGAGGATTATTCCAGCCGGGGGCCCAGCCCTTATGCGATGAAAAAACCCGATGTGGTGGCGCCAGGGACAGATATTGTTTCCTGTAATGCAGGGATTATAAGGCGTGGGAGGTATTACAGAAACGCCTATGTTGCCAAAAGCGGCACCTCTATGGCAACGCCTGTTGTTTCCGGGGGACTTGCGCTTTTATTGCAGAAATATCCTTTTTATACAAATGAACAGGCAAAACAGAAGCTTTTGTACACGGCAAGGGATTTAAAGGAGCCGTGGAATAAGCAGGGGTGGGGGATGATACAGATAGACCGGCTTGTGACAGGTTGAATATGTAATGTTGCAGGTGTCAATTTAACAGACATTGATAAAATCAAAGAATAGTAAAATAGCAGCGAATCAGGGCGCAGGTCATTAAACATGGCTTGTGTCCTTTTTTATGCACATGGGCGTCCAAAGGGATTACCGCGCTTCCTTGTATTTCAGCATTGACAGAAGATGTTCAATTGTATACAATAATACATGGATTGGAAGAGAATATCAGTTCATACAAGTGAGAATTGAATTTGAGCTGCCAGGGAGGAGAGAGCAATGGCTGAAAATGATTATTTCTTAGACCGGCCGGTGTCGCTGAACGGAAAGAACAATTTACTTGAAATTGAGGAACATATGTACATACTGGACGATGTGAAAAAGCCCAATGTGTTCCGAAATATGTTCCCTTACTCGGAGGTACCCAAGATACCTTTTAATGACAGGATTGTGCCCCATAATATGCCTAAGCACATCTGGATTACCGACACAACTTTCCGTGACGGACAACAGTCAAGAGCACCTTATACGACGGAGCAGATTGTGAGAATCTATGATTATCTTCATCGGCTGGGCGGCCCTAACGGCATGATTCGCGCCAGTGAATTTTTCCTTTACAGTAAAAAGGACAGGGATGCGGTTTATAAATGTATGGAGCGGGGCTACGAGTTCCCGGAGGTCACGAGCTGGATTCGTGCCAGCAAGGAAGATTTTAAGCTGGTTAAAGAAATTGGTATGAAGGAGACGGGGATTTTGGTGAGCTGTTCCGATTACCATATTTTTTTGAAGCTTAAGATGACCAGAAAACAGGCCATGGAACATTATTTGAGTGTTGTCCGGGACTGCTTGGAGGAAGGAATCAGCGTCAGATGTCATTTGGAGGATATTACAAGGGCTGATATTTATGGGTATGTGGTGCCTTTTTGCCTGGAGCTTATGAAGCTTATGAAAGAATATGGGATTCCGATTAAGGTGCGGGCGTGCGATACCATGGGATACGGGGTGAATTATCCGGGCGCGGTTATTCCGAGAAGCGTGCAGGGAATTATCTATGCGCTGCACACTCATGCGGGTGTGCCTCATAAGCTGCTTGAATGGCATGGCCATAATGATTTTTATAAATCGGTGGTGAATTCCACCACGGCATGGCTGTATGGATGCTCCGGCGTGAATACGTCTTTGTTTGGCATTGGGGAGAGAACCGGGAACACGCCCTTAGAGGCTATGGTATTTGAATATGCCCAGCTTAAGGGGGAATTAAACGGTATGGACACCACGGTGATTACGGAGCTGGCCGAGTATTATGAGAAAGAAATTGGCTATCATATTCCGGAGAGAACTCCTTTTGTGGGGAAGAATTTTAATGTTACAAGGGCCGGAATCCACGCGGATGGTCTTTTGAAAAACGAGGAAATTTACAATATTTTTGATACGGAAAAATTTTTAAACAGGCCGGTGCTGTGCGCGGTCAGCAATACCTCAGGGCTGGCGGGGATTGCCCATTGGATGAACACTTATTTCAGACTGACGGAGGAAGAACAGCTTGATAAGACAAGCCCGTTGGTGGCGGAGGTGAAAAAGTGGGTGGATCAGCAGTATGCGGATGGCCGGGTGACGGTTATGACGGATCAGGAGCTGGTGGAGCAGATAGAGGATGTCTGCGGACGGCTGCAAATAACCCTGAAAAAATAGACTTTCTATAAATTTCTACCTATCCGGTAAAAAAGATTTTGGTAAAATCAGATAGAAAGATATTCCGGAAGCCTATAAAAAAGTAATGAGGGAAAGGTAAGCGTATATGCCATGGGCAAATATGATTTGAAACAGGAAGTGACAGATAAGTATTCTCTGCGGGGCAGAGTATTTCATAAGCTGCGGGAGGATATTTTAAATGGAAAGTATGAAGATCACGAAGAACTAAAGGAAGTAGCTATAGGCGAGGAGCTGGGCGTAAGCCGTACGCCGGTCAGGGAAGCTTTCCGGCAGCTGGAGCTGGAGGGGCTGATACAGATTGTACCGAATAAGGGCGCTTATGTGACGGGAATTACGGCAAAAGATGTGAAGGATATTTATATGATACGTTCTTCCTTAGAGGGAATGTGCGCGCGGCTGGCCACGGAGCATATCACAAAAGAACAGCTTGAGGAGATGGAGGAAAATATTTATCTGGCCAGCTTTCATGCGTCCAAAGGGCATATGGAGCAAATGGCGGAGCTTGACAACCGGTTCCATCACATTCTCTATGAAGCCTGCGATTCTAAAATGCTTGAGAATCTTTTGCAGGACTTTCACCAGTATGTAATCAGAATCCGGAAAAAAACTTTGTCTACCAAAGAAAGGGGAATGGCCTCAAACGAGGAACACCGCCGGATCATGGAGGCGATTAAGGCGGGAAAACCGCAGGAAGCGGAGCATTTCGCCACTTGCCATATGGTGAACGCCTATGATAATATTGTAAAGAACGGCTTGTATGGCATATTCAGCTCGGAAGAAACGTTTGGGAATGGAGGTAAAAATGGAAAAAATTAGAATGACAACGCCCCTTGTGGAGATGGACGGAGACGAGATGACCAGAATACTCTGGCAGATGATTAAGGACGAACTGCTGCTGCCTTATATTGATTTGAAGACAGAGTACTATGACCTTGGGCTTGAGCACAGAAATGAAACGGATGATCAGGTGACGGTGGACAGCGCCAGGGCTACGCAAAAGTATGGAGTGGCGGTAAAATGCGCCACAATCACGCCCAATGCCGCCCGCATGACAGAATACAACTTGAAGGAAATGTGGAAGAGTCCCAATGGCACCATCCGTGCTATTTTGGACGGAACGGTGTTCCGCGCGCCTATTTTGATAAAAGGGATTGTCCCTTATGTAAAGAACTGGACAAAACCAATCACCATTGCCCGTCATGCCTACGGGGATGTGTATAAGAATACGGAGATTAAGGTTCCCGGCAAGGGAAAAGCCGAGCTGGTATTTACCGCCGAGGATGGCACCGAGATAAGGGAGCTGATTCATGAGTTTGACGGCGCAGGGATACTGCAGGGCATCCACAATACGGAAAAATCTATTTCAAGCTTCGCAAGGGCCTGCTTTAATTATGCCATTGATACAAAACAGGATTTGTGGTTTGCTACGAAAGATACGATTTCCAAAAAGTATGACCATACCTTTAAAGATATTTTCCAGGAAATATATGACGCCGAGTATAAAGATAAATTTGAAAAGCTTGGCATCGAGTATTTTTATACTCTGATTGACGACGCGGTTGCCCGTGTAATCCGCTCCGAGGGCGGCTTTATATGGGCCTGCAAGAATTATGACGGGGATGTCATGTCCGATATGGTGGCTACCGCTTATGGGGATCTTTCCATGATGACCTCCGTTCTGGTATCCCCCAGCGGCGTGTATGAATATGAGGCGGCCCATGGGACCGTGCAGCGTCACTACTATAAGCATTTAAAGGGTGAGGAAACCTCAACCAATTCCATCGCGACTATTTTTGCCTGGACAGGCGCCCTTCGCAAGCGCGGAGAGTTAGACAATATATCGGAACTTATGGCTTTTGCCGATAAGCTGGAAAAAGCCTGCATCAAGACGGTGGAGGATGGAAAGATGACAAAAAGCCTGTCCCTGATTTCCACCTGCGAAAACCCTGTGATTTTAAACAGCCTGGATTTTATTCGCGCGATTAGAAAGACCTTTGATGCATTGGCTTAGACGGATGTAAGACAATCAAATTTTAAGAGACTGTGAAAAAGGTCTGTAAATGTGGCCCTTCTGTGGCGATGAAGGGCGAAAAGCAGGAAAAAGAAGCTGTGGATTTTGCCTGATATTGGCAGAACCACAGCTTGTTTTTTAGAAAAAACTGTAAAAGCAGCGCGCGGGCATGTACCTTGGACAGGGAAAAAATCTTCCCCGAGGGATAGCATAAGTTGTTTTGTCAGTCTCTTTAAGCTTCCAATTCCTCCCATTTTTCATACAGTTTAGAAAGCTTTGCCGTAATTTCTTCCTGTTCTTTTGTCAGCTCTTGTAAGCGGGCCACGTTTGTAGCCACCTCGGGAAGACTCATAGTGGCTTCAAGCTCTGAAAGCTTTTGCTCTAAGTCTTCGATAGCCTCCTCACATTTTTTCAGGTCGTTTTCCTTTTTTCGGGCTTTTGCCTGCAGTTCCTTTTGGGCCTGCCAGCTTAGCTTATTTTCAGAAGGCGCGTCTTCTCTTTGAGCGGAGGCGTCGTCAGAGATAGCGGATTTGGCAAGGGAATCCTTTTTTTCCAGATAATAATCATAATTACCCAGATACCCGGTGAGAGCGCCGCCCTCAAGGTCTAAAATACGGCTGGCCGTCCGGTTGATAAAATAACGGTCATGAGATACATAAAGTAAGGTCCCCTCGTAGGAATTTAAAGCATCCTCCAAAATTTCCTTGGAGGTAATGTCAAGATGGTTGGTCGGTTCATCCAGGATCAGGAAATTGGATTCGGAGAGCATCAGCTTGGCTAAGGAAAGGCGTCCGCGTTCGCCGCCGCTTAAATCTTTCACCTGCTTATAGACATCATCCCCCGTAAAAAGAAAAGCGGCCAGAGTATTCCTGATTTCCGTATTGTTCAAATAAGGATAGGCGTCGGAAATTTCCTCAAACAAAGTTTTTTCCATATGCAGTACGTGGTGCTCCTGATCGTAATAGCCAATCTGCACATTGCTGCCTAAGGTGATGGTTCCTTTGTCGGCCGTCAGCAGGCCGTTAATGATTTTAAGGATGGTGGTTTTACCAGTACCGTTGTCTCCGATAATTGCAACATGTTCCCCCCGCTTGATGTCCATTTCAAGCCCGGTAAAAAGTGTCTGCCTGCCGAAGGATTTGGCGAGGTCTTCTATGTGCAGCACATCCTTTCCGCTGGTGATTCTGGGGGACAGGGTCATATGAATGTCCGTGCGCGCCTGAGTGGGCTTATCTAACACATCCATTTTCGCTAACATCTTCTCACGGCTCTCAGCCCGCTTTATGGACTTCTCACGGTTAAAGGATTTTAATTTTTCAATAACCGCTTCCTGATGTTTTATTTCCTGCTGCTGCTTTAAATAGGCATGGAGGGCGGCCGAGCGGAGCTGTTCTTTTTTGACGGCATAATCCGAATAGTTTCCTATAAAAGAGGTCGCTTTTGTCTGGTCAATTTCAATGATTTTTCCGGCAATCCGGTCGAGGAAATACCGGTCATGGGATACAATTAAGACAGCGCCCTTGTAATTAAGCAGGTAGGTTTCCAGCCACGTGATAGAATGTAAATCCAAATGGTTGGTAGGCTCATCTAATAGAATAAGGTCGGGGCTAAGGAGAAGAAGACGCCCTAAAGCCACGCGCGTTTTCTGCCCTCCGGACAGAGTGCATACTTTTTTGGAAAACTCCTCTTCGGCAAAGCCCAATCCCTTTAAAATGCCCGTAACCTCACTTTGACAGGCATAGCCGTTGGCAAGCTCGAAAGCATGGGTTAAACGGGTATACGCCTCCATAAGACTTTCCAGCTCTCTGCCGGTTACCTGCTTCATGTCGTGCTCCATCTGTCGGATTTTCTGCTCCATGGCAATCACATCCGCTTTTACGGAGAGAAGCTCGTCATAAATGGTATTATCGCTGTCCACATCCTGATTTTGCGCCAGATATCCCAGCGTTTTGCCTTTTGAAAGAGTAGCGATACCGGTATCCGCCGGCTGTTCCCCTACGATAATGCGCAGCAAAGTGGTTTTCCCGGCGCCATTAATTCCCACGATGGCAGCCTTCTCATGATCCTCAATATGAAAAGAAACATTACAAAGCACAGGCTCGTCATTAAAAGCCTTTGATATATTCTGACAAGATAAAATCATAATTACACGTCCTTAAAAAATGATACATGAATACTCTATATTCTAAAATTTAAGATTATCGTTAATTTTTTACAGGATAGCCAGAAAAGTAGCTCGGAGTGAATAGAAATTCAACGAGGAACCTACCAAACGCTGTCACGCTTTGCGAGCCAGCTTATTGGCTATAAAAACGCCAGCGCTTGGTGCGGTTTTTTCGAACCTGGCGTCTGCTGCGTTTTTATAGAGCGAAAGCGCGGTGACGACTGAATTTCTATGGCCCCAAGCCTATTGGCTCCGAGCGGCCGGTTAGCCAACACACAAAAAATAACAATATCAGTTTACAGTTGATAAAAGGGAATGTCAATCAATTGACAATATTTTACCAGTGATATATATTATTTTATAAGGCTGATTATTTTAGCACAAGGACAACTCGCAAAGCGTGTTGGACAATATTTTGCTTTCTAACGGAGGAGTGTTCGGTGGATAACAAGGAAATTTCACAGGCCGTAATCGGACGTCTGCCAAGATATTTCAGATTTTTGGGGGAGCTTAAGGACGAAGGGGTCGAGAGGATATCTTCCCAGGAGCTAAGTGACATTATGAATGTGACTGCTTCCCAAATACGTCAGGATTTCAATAATTTTGGGGGTTTTGGGCAACAGGGCTATGGCTATAATGTTGAATATCTTTATGAAGAAATCGGCAGGATTTTAGGTCTTGATAAAACCCATAACCTGATTATTATAGGGGCGGGAAACCTTGGTCAGGCGCTGGCAAATTACACAAATTTTGAGAGGAGAGGATTTCTCTTTAAAGGAATTTTTGACTGTAATCCGTCGCTTCACGGGAAGAGAATCCGCAATATGAAAATAATGCCCATGGAGCAGCTGGAGGATTTCGTTAAGGCAAATGAAATCGATATGGCGGTTCTCACAATTCCAAAGGCGAGCGCAGTTAAGGTGGCCGGGCGGCTGTCCGGGACAGGAATCAGGGGAATCTGGAATTTTGCCCATGTGGATTTGAACGTACCGGACGGGATTCAGGTGGAAAACGTGCACCTGTCGGACAGCCTTATGAAGCTGGCCTACAATATTAACAGATTTGACAATGAAACGCTGTCATGTTTTGACAGCGGGTTTATAGATGAAAAATAAAAGGGATTTTGAGACTATGGAGGTGAGGAAATGTCTGAGTTAGACAGCAAGTTTAAAAACGCTCTGGCAGGGAAGAAAATACCTCCTCTTACGCTGGACAATAAGTGGCACAGACTGTTTACCCAAACGCAGCCGGATAAGCGCCTTCAGCGGTTGGAGAAGGAAATCGGGGAATTGCTGAAAAAGCAAAGCAAGGCGAATACCGAAATCAAAAAGATTAAAAGGCTGAAGAAAACCTTAATGCAGGAGATCATGGATAATGCGACGGCTTCTTCATCGGGCAATGAAAAGGCAATCAAAAAGGCGGAGGATAACAAACGTCTTTTAGCGGAATGCAATGAGAAAATCACAGGCTATGAGGATGAGCTTTTTGAGGTTCCAAGGGAAATTGATAAGGCCAATAGAGAATTGATGCTGCTTACCATGCAGATTTGCTACGACAGGCTGAAAGAAAACGAGCGGGAGATTGCGGAGCTTTCGGAATGGATCAGGCAGGTCAGGGAAGAACTGAAAGAAAAGGTGATCCGCAAAGAGGAAATGGAGGATACGAACCACGAGCTTTACTCCTACATGCATGATATTTTTGGAGCGGAAGTGATTGATATCTTTGACATGAAATATTACAATAATGAGTCGGGAAAATAAGTTTGGAAGTAACCTTCCAAACTTTTTATTGGTGGCAGTATCGCAAGCAAAGCTTGCGATATGCAGAGGGTATAAGTTTGGAAGTAACCTTCCAAACTCTTTATCGGTGGCAGTACCGCAAGCTGCGCTTGCGGTATGCGGGGGTATAAAAATGAGATATATTTTAAAAGCATATGAAATGAAATTGTATGACAGGGATACCAGTGAAAGGATTGGTATCCCTTCTATGGTATTGATGGAGAGAGCGGCCCTTGGCGTGGTGGAGAGCTTAAGGGAACAGGGGCGTATGCCGCAGAGGGTGCTGGTGGCGGCAGGGATGGGAAACAATGGGGGAGACGGCCTGGCTGTTGGAAGGCTTCTTGCAAAGGAAGGAGCGTCGGTAACCTTTTATATGGCGGGAAATCCGGATAAAATGACGGAGGAAACAAGGCGTCAGGTTTCTATTTTAAAGAATTTAGGGTTTTCCATACAGAGCAAATTAGAATCGTCGGAATATGATATGGTAGTGGATGCGCTTTTTGGAATAGGCTTATCAAGAAACGTGGAGGGAGAGTATCTTGCGCTGATAAGGGAAATCAATGCGTTTAGGAAAAAGGGAGCCTTTGTCGTATCGCTGGATATCCCCTCCGGCGTCTGTGCGGATACGGGCAGGATTTTGGGAGAGGCGGTTAAGGCGCATCTTACGGTGACCTTTGGCTATGCGAAAAGGGGCCATTTTCTGTACCCCGGCAGGGAATATACAGGGAAACTAAAAGTAAAGGATATTGGCATCACGGATAAATCTTTTGAAAAGGGAAGACCGGGCGCTTTTGGCTATGAGAAAGAAGATTTGCCGGGGCTTCTTCCTAAACGAAGTCCATGGGGAAACAAGGGCACATTTGGGAAAGCGCTGCTTGTGGCAGGCAGTTATGACATGTGTGGCGCCTGTATTTTATGCGGAAAAAGCATTTTGAGGGCGGGGGCGGGCATGGTGAAAATCATAACTCCGGCCTGCAACCGTATCATTTTGCAGGAGGCTTTTCCGGAGGCAATGTTGTACACCTTTGAAGAGGCGCCCGACAGGGAGAAGGTGAAAGACGCCCTTGACTGGGCGGATGTGGTGGTAGCGGGGCCGGGACTTGGAACAGGCAATACCGCCAAAGAGCTGATGGAATACTTGTTGGAGGATAAGAGGCATCCCATGGTGATAGATGCCGACGGTCTGAATCTGATTGCCGCCCATCAGGGGCTTTTTCATCTGGCGAAAGAGCGGGAGGAGAGGGGACTGGTGATTACGCCCCATCCGGGGGAGCTTATACGCCTTATGAAGACGGATAAAGAGGAATATGAGCGTAACAGGGAGCAGCTTATTTCTGAGCTTGCAAACCGGCTGCATTGTGTGGTGGCGGCAAAGGATGCCGCGACCTTTGTGGCGGAAAATGGCAGGGATGAGGTTTATCTCAATACCTCGGGAAACGACGGTATGGCCACGGCAGGCAGCGGGGATGTGCTTGCAGGCATTATCGGAGGGCTTCTTGCTCAGGGGATGGACTGCTTTTCGGGCACCTGCCTCGGGGTGTACCTGCATGGACTTGCAGGGGAAAAAGCGTCCGCAAAAAAAGGACATTACGGCATGACCGCGTCGGATCTTGTGGAGGAGCTTTCCTTTGTGACGGCGTTTGAGCAGGGCAAAGAAAAATTCTAAGGCGGGAAGGGGTTTTTTGCAGGCTAACGAATTTGTGCCCCGGCCCAAAGTTGAGGGCTGCCGGCAGGAATGGGGGATGAAAATGACAGACAGATTTCGGAGAATTTACGCAAAAATTGATTTGGATGCGATTCGGAAAAATGTGGAGAATATGAAAGCAAAGCTTGTGCCGGGAACCGGAATGATGGCGGTTATCAAAGCGGACGGCTATGGCCACGGGGCTGCGCCCATTGCCGGAGAGTTAGAGCCTTTGCCGGAAATATGGGGCTTTGGGGTCGCCACGGCCGAGGAGGCGTTTGCGCTTCGCGAAGCGGGAATCAAAAAGCCCATTTTGGTGCTGGGCTATACCTTTCCCCACAGTTATGAGAGGATGATACGGGAGGAAGTCCGGTTTACCGTGTTCCGTAATGATACCCTTTTGCAGCTTTCCCAAATCGGCGGGGAGCTGGCAGGGAAAGGCGTTTTTCAAAAAGCCATGGTACATATTAAAGTGGATACGGGTATGAGCCGCATTGGAGTGGGCGCGGACGGAGGGGGACTTGATTTTGTCAGGAAAGCTCTGGAGACAGATGGGATTTCGGTGGAGGGTATTTTTACCCATATGGCAAGGGCGGACGAAGAGGATAAGTCGTCGGCGAAAAAGCAGATTGCCCTTTTTGACGATTTCCTGGGGCGTATAGAGAAAGAAACAGGCCATAAAATACCGGTCAGGCACTGCGCCAACAGCGCCGGGATTTTTGAGCTGCCGGAGGCCGGTTTTGATTTGGTAAGGGCCGGTATCGCCCTTTACGGACTATGGCCCTCACAGGAGATGAGCCGGGAAACCATGCATCTTACGCCCGCACTCTCTTTTTACAGCACCATTGTGTACGTAAAGGAAATCGAGGCAGGTACGCCCGTAAGCTATGGGGGAACCTTTGTGGCTCCAAAAAGGATGCGGGTTGCAACCGTACCGGTGGGCTATGGGGATGGATACCCAAGAAGCCTTTCCGGAAAGGGGTTTGTTTTAGTGTGTGGAAAAAAGGCGCCCATTTTGGGAAGGGTATGCATGGATCAGTTCATGATTGACGTGACGGAAATTTTAGAAGCCCGCGAGGGAGAGCAGGTGACGCTCATCGGCAGGGATGGCGGGGAGCAGATAACCATGGAGCTTTTAGGAGATATGTCCGGCAGATTCAACTATGAATTTGCCTGCGATTTGGGAAAGCGCGTGCCGAGAATTTATATAAAAGAAGGAAAAGTCTGCAGTATCAGCGACGGTTGTCAGTATTTTTAGCCACCGTTTGAATACCTTCTGACAATACGGTTATACTATTTGATGGAAACAAACAATGGATGCCTGGCTTTGCCAGCCATCCTTATGTTAACAAAAAAATATCCTATTGGTAAGAAGGGTGTGTGAAAAGGTGAGACGAGGGGATATTTATTATGCGGATTTACGCCCGGTGGTGGGCTCGGAGCAGGGAGGAATAAGGCCGGTACTGATTATACAAAACGACGTGGGAAACAGACATAGCCCAACGGTTATCTGCGCGGCTATCACTTCCAAATTAAATAAAGCAAAGCTGCCGACCCATATTGAGCTGAGCGCGGGAAGATATGATATGGTGAAGGATTCGGTGATTTTGCTGGAACAGTTAAGGACCATCGATAAAAAGAGGTTGAAGGATAAGGTGTGCCATCTGGATGAAGATATTATGAGGCAGGTAAACCGCGGGCTTATGATCAGCCTGGAACTGGTTACATAGCAGCATCCCGCTCTTGACGGTGAGGGCGAGAGATGGTATAGTTTAGGATGAAATTTTATGTAATCTGCACTTGTAAAAAGGAGATGGGGAAATGGATGATGGCGGGCCTACGGCCAGTTATATTATTTTTTTTGCGTTACTGCTGATTGATATGCTTTTTTATGGATTTGGCGCGGCGGCCAAGGAGCTGAACGTAAAGGAGCTTTCCGAAGAATTTAAGGACACGAAAAACAAAAAGGCGAAGCGGCTGTATGGAATTGCGGTAAATCCCGAGCAGTACATCGGCACGGTTCAGCTGGTGGTGACCTTGATAAATCTGGTGATGGGAGGGTTTTTCCTGCGGGTTTTCAGCAGGGTGGCCTCGAATCTGATTGAAAAAGGTATGCCCGTGGACAGATTTTTGTCCCCCGGATTTTTGTCCGTTGCAGCGCTTATTCTTTCGGGCGCGGCGCTGCTGTACATATTGTTAACCTTTGGGGTGATGATTCCCAAAAGGCTGGGAGCGAAGTATGCATCTAAGTGGGCTTATGCCTGTATCAATCCCATCTATTATATTACAAAGATTGTCAGTCCGGTGACGAAGCTCATATCCGTGACGGCCAAAGGGATTTTGCGTATTTTTGGTATCCGCTATGAAGAAAATACCGTGGACGTGACGGAGGAAGAAATTTTATCCATGGTCAATGAGGGACATGAGCAGGGAGTGCTCCTTGCCACGGAAGCGGAGATGATCTCCAATATTTTTGAGCTGGGTGATAAGGAAGCCAAAGATATTATGACCCACAGAACCAATATTCTTGCCATTGACCGGAATATGACTCTGGGCGACGCCCTGGACTATATGCTCAGTGAGAGCAAGAGCCGTTTTCCGGTGTATGAGGAAAACATAGACCATGTGACGGGAATTTTACATTTGCGGGACGCCATGCGGTTCCACAGAGAGGCGGCGAACATGTCTGCGCCTGTGGGAGACATAGAAGGTCTGGTACGGGACGCCGTATTTGTTCCGGAAACCAAGAATATTGACGTATTGTTCCAAAACATGCAGCACACGAAAACCCAGATGGTGATCGTGGTGGACGAGTATGGACAGACCTCGGGGCTTGTGGCCATGGAGGATATTTTGGAGGAAATCGTTGGCAATATCCTGGATGAGTACGACGAGGAGGAAGAACACATTGAGGAAACAGGGAATGCGGACGAGTATATTATAGAAGGAATCACTCCTCTTGAAGAACTGGAAGAACGCTTTGGCATTTCCTTTAAGGAGGATGCGTTTGAAACCTTAAACGGATTTTTGATATCCAAAATGGATAAAATTCCGGAGGAAGACGAAGAATTTTCCATCGATATGGACGGCTATTGTTTCAAGATTCTGCAGGTAAAAAACAGGATGATTCAAAGCGTCCTTGTGACAAAGCTGGCGGAAGAAAAAGCGCCTTGGCCTGCGGAAGAAGAAACGGAAAATAAACAGGAAGAAAAAGTCTGAAAATGAAAGTTTAAGCGGCAGGTTTGCGGCAGTGTGGCGTCCGTGAATCTGACAAAAGTGAAAGCCACGCAGAAATGAGGGAGAAATGTCAGGACATTCAAAATTTGCAAATATCAAACACAAGAAGGAAAAAAACGACGCTGCCAAAGGAAAAATTTTTACGATTCTTGGCAGGGAGATTGCGGTGGCGGTGAAAGAGGGCGGCCCGGATCCGGCGAACAATTCCAAGTTGGCGCAGGTAATCGCAAAGGCGAAATCCAACAATATGCCCAATGATACGATTGAGAGAGGAATCAAAAAGGCGGCCGGGGATGCAGGAAACGTAAACTACAAATATGTCACCTACGAGGGCTATGGGCCGAACGGTATTGCGATTATTGTGGACGCGCTTACGGACAACCAGAACAGAACGGCGGCCAATGTGAGGAACGCCTTCACAAAAGGAAACGGAAATGTAGGGACGCCGGGGTGCGTGTCTTTCATGTTTGATAAAAAAGGACAGATGATCATCGACAAGGAAGAATACGAAGGAGATCCGGACGAGCTTATGATGACGGTTTTAGACGCCGGGGCCGAGGATTTTTCCGAGGAGGAGGACAGCTTTGAAGTGCTCACGAATCCCGATGATTTTGATATGGTGTTAAAGGCCCTTCAGGACGGAGGTATTCCGCTTGCTTCCGCGGAAGTTACCATGATTCCTCAAAATTATGTGGAACTTACGGATGAAGGGGCGGTAAAGAGCCTGCAGAAGATTTTGGATTTGTTGGACGAGGATGATGACGTGCAGGCGGTATATCATAACTGGGATGAATAAGGTGAAAAAATGGCTGCCTGATTTGGTCTGGGTCTGTGTTATTGCGGGCAGCAGAATATTATACTTTATGAACGCGGGCAAAGCGGTGGCG
Organism: uncultured Lachnospiraceae bacterium; assembly: GCA_910587305.1. GTDB lineage: Bacteria > Bacillota > Clostridia > Lachnospirales > Lachnospiraceae > Suilimivivens. The sequence continues at coordinate 81,897 of CAJUKV010000004.1, forward strand.
GATACATACGGGTATTATGAACAGGGGGTGCAAAGGGCCTGGGAAAACGGCTGCGGGCCCTGGGCCGGCCTTTCGGACGCTTATGTATGGACCCTTTCCTGGTTATACCGGCTTATGGGAAACCAGATAAAAACAGTGGGGGTTTATCAGCTGACCCTTCAAATTTTGTGGCTTACTTTGTTGTTTGCCGGAATCAGTATGCTGCTTGGAAGAAAGGCCGGATTTTTGATAAGCGGCATTTTGATGATTTTTCCATGGGTTATTCGGACGATTTTTGTGGTATCGCCTGAAAATTATGGTATGCTGCATTTTTCAGCGCTTCTTGTGATTTTAGGCGTAGTTTGCCGTAAGAAAAGTAATGACGGGAAAGCGACGGAAAGAATCGAAGAAAATCAGGAGGAAGGACAGGAACAGATACAGATGGAGGCGGATAAGGAAGAAGGCTATGTGATAACGCAGGACGGCAGGAAAGTGAAACTTTTTGACAATCCCCTGCCGCTTCCGCCCAAGCATGTGAAAAAGACCATGGGATTTGATTTTCAAAGCCCAAGGGATGATTTCGATTATCAGGTGGAAGACAGAGACGATTTTGATTATTGAATAAAAAATTTCAGAAGTAACATACTAAGAGGGACTGTTTGGCAGTCCTTCTTTTTATTACAATAATTTTTTATAAGGAGTTTTTGCACATGGCGGGAAAAAAGATAGACGAAGAAAAGCACAGGGACGAGCGGATTGAGGAGACCGGGCAGGCTACTCTCAATAAAAATGGAAAATCCCATAACATTCATTTGATTTCCGTAATCGGCGAGGTGGAAGGCCACGACAATTTAAGCAACAATTCAAAGACTACAAAATATGAGCATATCCTTCCGGAACTGGCGGCCATTGAGGACAGCAAGGACATAGACGGCGTCCTGATTTTGTTAAATACCATGGGAGGGGATGTGGAGGCAGGGCTGGCCATTGCGGAAATGATAGCGTCATTAAGCAAGCCCACCGTTTCCCTGGTGTTAGGGGGAAGCCATTCCATTGGAGTGCCCATTGCCGTCAGTACGGATTATTCTTATATTGTCCCTACGGGAACCATGGTGATTCATCCGGTGAGAATGAACGGGATGGTGATTGGAGTGCCCCAGACCTTTGATTATTTCAGGCAGATTCAAAACAGGATAACCGGGTTTGTATGCAATCATTGCCGGATTACAAAAGGCAGGCTGGAAGAGCTGATGATGGAAACGGGCGTCCTCACCAAGGATGTGGGAACGATTCTGGTGGGCGATGAAGCGGTTTCGGAGGGCATTATCAATGCAACCGGCGGGATCAAAGAAGCCATGGAGAAGCTGCACACTCTTATTGGAAAGACTAAGAAAAACAAATAACGTTCCAACAAAATTAATTTTAAAATGAATTTTATTTTACGAAAAAATGTTTGTGGATGACAAGGTTTCAGGAAAATGCTATACTATATAAGATTTTTGTAAAAAAGTCCCTGTGACAGACCGGGCGGCGGCCTTATCGTTACAGGATAATGCTCCGGATGAGGGCGTTGGCAGTACAGATTTGTGCCCTGGCCCAAATTTGAGGGCTAAAACGGTATTCTTCATCCGGATTTAAGTTGCCGTAAAGCGGCAACATGGAGGTTAGTATGGCACAGACACGGAAAAGCAGCGCAGGCAGTGGGAGAAAGAGCGCAAAAAGCAGGTCCTCAAAAGGAAGGGGAACAAATACAAAAAACAGCAGACAGCCGGAGCCCATGGACGTGGCGCTTCGAAATGAAATATTTTTGATCGTACTATTTGCGGCGGCCGTATTTTTATTTTTATGCAATTTTGGAATAGTTGGGGTGATGGGGAACACAGTCAGCGACGTTCAATTTGGGATTTTCGGATTGACAGCCTATGTGATGCCCCTGATACTCTTTTTGATGATTGCGTTCGGCATGGTAAACAGCGGCAGTTCCATAGCGGTCCGTAAGCTGGTGGCGGGCGTTGTGATTCTTTTATTGCTGGGAATGATGTTTGAGCTTTTTACAGGCGCGCCGGAGGCGGCCGAGGAGTACCGGATAGGAGAGATTTATAAAAGATGCGGGCAGGCTCACAACGGAGGCGGCGTTTTGGCCGGTTCCCTTGCGTATTTCAGTTATCACTTTCTGGGGATGGCGGGGACAATCCTCATTTTGGTGGTGGGAGCCATCATATCTATCGTGGTTTTGACGGACAAATCCTTTGTCTCAGGGGTGAAATCCGGCGGCAGAAAGGTTTATGAGCGTTCGGCGGAGGATGCGGCTTACCGCAGAGAGCGTGCGAAAGAGCGCAGAGCGCAGCAGGAGGAAGAGAAAAAACGCAGGGAAGAAGAAAAACGGATCCGGGCTGAGGAACGTGAAAATGAAAAGATCCTGCGTATGGATAAAAAGGTCAGCGGCGTGATGCTGGATACGTCTCTTACCGCAAAAGAAGAACGGACAAAGGAAAGGGACGACATCCATGAGATAAATCTGACCGATTTTGAGGAGCAGATGGAAGATGCCGAAGGGCAATTGGAAGAACAGAGAGAGGATTTTGCACGGGAAAACCAGACTGTCTTTGATCTCGATAAAATCCGGATTAACAGCGTTTATACTGAGGATTACGAGGAGGGAAATGACGAGCTTGCGGAGATAACGGAGCTGTTTGCATCACAGGAAGATTCTGTTTATAGGGAGGATACGGACGTACCGGAGCAATACGCCGGACCGGTGCAAAATGCAGTTGACGGCGGGGAAGAAAAAAAGGAGAGCATTGCGACGGAAAAAGTCAGCGCCGCAAGGCCGTCCGCTTACGCAAGCCTTGACGGAAAAGGAGACGAAAGGCAGGGGGAAAGCGCTAAGGTTAAGACGCCTCAAAAAGAGATTGTCCCTAAAAAATACATATTTCCGCCTCTTAGTAAGCTGGTAAAGGGCAAAGGAAAGGGTGGAGATTCCGCAAAAGAATTAAAGGAAACCGCACTTCGGCTTCAGCAAACCTTGCAGACCTTTGGCGTACGTGTTACAATCACGGATATCAGTCAGGGGCCGTCGGTTACCAGATTTGAATTACAGCCGGAACAGGGGGTTAAGGTAAGTAAGATAGTGGGTCTTTCCGACGACATTAAATTGAATCTGGCGGCTACGGATATTCGCATCGAGGCGCCTATTCCGGGAAAGGCGGCTGTGGGAATTGAGGTGCCCAACAAGGAAAATATGATGGTGGCCCTGCGGGATTTGCTGGAGAGCAAGGAGTTTCAGGGTTTTCCCTCCAAGCTTGCTTTTGCGGTGGGGAAGGATATCGGCGGCAAGGTTGTGGTGGCGGATATTGCAAAGATGCCCCACATGCTCATAGCGGGCTCTACCGGTTCCGGTAAATCGGTTTGTATCAACACGTTGATTATGAGTATTTTATATAAGGCCCGTCCGGATGAGGTGAAGCTGATTATGGTGGACCCTAAGGTGGTGGAGCTTAGCGTTTACAACGGCATCCCCCATCTGCTGATTCCGGTGGTGACGGATCCGAAAAAAGCCTCCTCCGCTCTGCAGTGGAGCGTGGCGGAAATGAACGACAGATACCAGAAGTTTGCGGATTTTAACGTAAGGGATTTAAAAGGCTATAATAAAAAGGTGGAATCCATGCAGGCGAATGGGGAAACGGGAGACTTAAAAGTGCTGCCTCAGATTGTGATTATCGTGGATGAGCTGGCAGACCTTATGATGGTATGCCCCGGGGAAGTGGAGGAATCTATCTGCCGCTTGGCCCAGCTTGCAAGAGCGGCGGGACTTCACTTAATCATTGCAACCCAAAGACCCTCCGTGGACGTCATCACGGGGCTGATTAAGGCCAATATGCCCAGCCGTGTGGCTTTTAGCGTTTCAAGCGGCACGGATTCCCGTACCATATTGGATATGAACGGGGCGGAAAAGCTGTTAGGGAAAGGGGATATGCTTTTTTATCCCCAGGGATACAGCAAACCGGCCAGAGTACAGGGGGCTTTTGTTTCCGACAAGGAAGTGTCGGATGTTGTTGAGTTTTTGAAAAATCAGATGCTTGGAAATTATGATACGGATGTACAGGAAAAAATTTCCACTTTTGGAAATGCCGGTGCAGGCGCATCCGGGGCGGGCGAAGGCTCGGAGCGGGATTCATACTTTGTGGAAGCCGCCAAATTTATCATTGAAAAGGATAAGGCTTCTATCGGAATGCTGCAGCGTATGTTTAAGATTGGGTTTAACAGGGCCGCCAGAATTATGGATCAGCTCTGTGAGGCCGGGGTGGTTGGAGAAGAAGAAGGAACCAAGCCGCGCAAGGTACTTATGAGTGAGGAACAGTTTGAACAGTTCATAGAAGAATCGCTCTAAGGCACTCTAAGACGCTCAAATTCGCAGGCAAAAGAAAATGGTTTAACAGGAGGATAACGGTCACGGTTACAGGCGGAAAAGGAGGTAAAGCAGGATGAAGACAGATATTCAAATTGCACAGGAAGCAAGGCTTAAGCCGATTGTGGAAGTGGCAAAGTCCCTTGGCATAGGGGAAGATGAATTGGAGTTGTTTGGAAAATACAAGGCGAAAATATCGGATGAGTATCTGGAAAAAATTTCCGCCAACCCCGATGGAAAGCTGATTCTGGTTACGGCAATCAATCCGACCCCGGCGGGGGAAGGAAAGACCACCACCAGCGTGGGGCTTGGCCAGGCTCTCGGCAAACTCGGGAAAAAGGCCGTGATTGCCCTTCGGGAACCTTCTTTGGGTCCCTGCTTTGGGGTAAAGGGAGGAGCGGCGGGAGGCGGCTTTGCCCAGGTGGTTCCCATGGAGGACTTAAACCTGCATTTTACCGGAGATTTTCATGCGATTACTTCCGCAAACAATCTGCTTGCGGCAATTTTGGATAACCATATTCAGCAGGGAAACGAGCTTGGCATTGACACCCGGCAGGTGGTATGGAAAAGATGCCTCGATATGAACGACAGAGTTCTGCGGAATGTGGTGGTGGGGCTTGGCGCAAAGGCTGACGGAACCGTCCGGGAAGATCACTTTGTCATTACGGTGGCTTCCGAAATTATGGCCGTACTTTGCCTTGCCGGCGATATGAGGGATTTGAAAAAGCGGCTGGGGAGAATGGTTGTCGCCTACAATTTTCAGGGGGAGCCGGTAACCGCCGCGGACTTAAATGCGGTAGGGGCTATGGCGGCGCTCCTTAAGGACGCCATGAAACCCAACTTAATTCAGACATTGGAACATACCCCCGCCCTTGTCCATGGAGGGCCTTTTGCCAACATCGCCCACGGCTGTAATTCCTTGAGGGCAACAAAGGCCGCTTTAAAAATGGCGGACTACGTGGTGACGGAGGCGGGCTTTGGAGCAGACCTTGGGGCGGAAAAATTTTTTGATATCAAATGCAGAATCGGGGGCCTTAGGCCGGACGCGGTTGTGCTTGTGGCCACAATTCGGGCGCTGAAATATAACGGGGGCGTGCCAAAGGCGGAATTAAACCAGGAAAATTTAACGGCCCTGAAAGCCGGGATTGTTAATCTGGAAAAGCATATGGAAAACCTGCAAAAGTATGGAGTGCCCGTGGTGGTGACTTTAAACAGTTTTGTGACCGACACGGAGGAAGAAGTGGCATATGTGAAGCAGTTCTGCGAAAGCCGCAGTTGCGCCTTTGCCCTTTCGCAGGTCTGGGAAAAAGGCGGCGAAGGCGGCATAGCGCTTGCAAACGCTGTTTTGGACACTCTTGAAAAAAAGGAAAGCCGCTTTCAGGTATTATATGAAGATACATTAAGTCTGGAAGAAAAAATAGAGAGGATTGCCGGGGAGATTTACGGAGCGGAGGGCGTCAACTATTCCGCACAGGCAAAAGCGCAGCTGCAAAGGCTTGAGAAACTGGGATTTGGAAAGTTACCGGTTTGTATGGCCAAAACCCAATATTCTCTTTCGGATAATCCGGATCTTTTGGGACGGCCCCGCAACTTCAGAATCGATATCAGGGAGGCTTATGTTTCGGCGGGAGCGGGATTTGTGGTGGTTCTCACGGGGGCCGTTATGACCATGCCGGGACTTCCCAAAAAGCCGGCGGCATTTTCGATTGATGTGAAGGAAGACGGTGTGATAACCGGGTTGTTTTAGGCGCTCGGCAATGAAATATTGTGCGGAATGAAACAATTTTGGTTCCGGTTTATCAGGATTAGGTTTTTCATTACGGAAAGGAGCAATGATATGGCGTCGATAATTGACGGGAAAGCAATTTCCCTTGCAATAAAAGAGGAACTTAAGAAAAAGGTTCGGGAGCTTAAGGAAAAAGGGGTAAGGATTAATCTGGCGGTGATTCAGGTGGGAGATAACCCGGCCTCCGCCGTTTATGTGCGGAACAAGAAAAAGGGCTGCGAATACATAGGGATTGGCTCTTTGTCTTATGAGCTGGATAAGGAAACAACACAGGAAGAACTTCTTGACCTGATAAGGGAACTAAACGCAAGGGAGGACGTAAACGGCATATTGGTACAGCTTCCGCTGCCGTCCCATATTGACGAAGATACGGTGATCAGGGCAATTGATCCGAAAAAGGATGTGGACGGCTTTCACCCGCAAAGCGTAGGGGCCCTTTGCATCGGCCAGCCGGGCTTTGTGTCCTGCACGCCGGCAGGGGTGATTCAGCTCCTGAAAAGAAGCGGCATTCAAATAGAAGGGAAGGAATGCGTGGTGCTTGGCAGAAGTAATATTGTGGGAAAGCCCATGTCAATTCTGCTTCTGCGGGAAAATGCCACGGTTACCATTGCCCATTCCCGGACCAGGAATTTGAAGGAAGTGACAGGCAGAGCGGATATTTTGATTGCGGCGGTAGGCCGGCCTAAAATGATTACCAGGGACTATGTGAAAGCGGGCGCGGTGGTAATTGACGTAGGGATAAACAGAGACGAAAATAATAAGCTGTGCGGAGATGTGGATTTTGATGATGTGGCGCCGATCTGCAGCGCCATTACGCCCGTTCCGGGAGGCGTGGGGCCTATGACGGTGGCCATGCTTCTTTACAATTGCGTTGCGTCCGTGACGATCGGGCAAAGCGGAGCTATTAGCTGAGTCTAATCAGCCAAACGCATGGGATTTAAGTTTGGAAGCCAACTTCCGAACGCTTATAAGGATGAAAAAAGTTTGAAAGTAAATTTCCAAACTGCTTATTGATGGCAGTACCGCAAGCACGGCTTGGGGTATGCGGGAGTACAAATATGAAGTGTAACAATTGTGGATATGAAATGGCGGAGGGCCATTTGTATTGTGAAAAGTGCGGGGCGGAAATCCGGATGGTGCCCGACTTTGAGCCGGAAATTGAAAATAGTATCACGGAAGCTTTATCCACAGTTGCTGAAGAAATAGAAGGAACTGCCTCCCCTTCGGAAACGGTGGATAAGGATCCTGCCAACAAAAATGACGCGATTATCCCAAAGGATATGATTATCCCAAAGGATATTTATAGCGCAAAGGATGTTGGCGGATTAAAAAATAACGATTATGAGGATGAGCGCGACTTACAGAAAAATAAATTATCCCGGTTTTTCTTTGAAAGAGAACAGAGAAAAGGCCGGCCTGCCATAAGACTTATCAGTTTTGCCGTAATCGCCCTGGCGGTTATCTTTGTTACGGTGACATTATACCACAGGTTTTCGGCTAACTATCAGATAGAGATGGCCAGGGAATATGCGCAGGAAGGCAATTACGAAGAGGCAATTGACTTTTTGGAAAAGGCAAGGATGCTGCAGGGGGACGCTTTTGAAATTGTTTTATTGGAAGCAGGTTATTATGAGCAAATGGGGGAAAAGCAAAAGGCGGTTGATGTGCTGATTAAAGCCCTCAGAAATAAACATCTTACCTATGAGGATGAAGCGAGGGCTTATGAAAATATAGTTGCAATCTTTGATGAGGAGGGGAGATATGAGGATATTGCCACGCTGCTTTCTTCCTGCGAAAATGAGGAGGTTGTCAATCATTTCCAGAAATATCTGGCTTTCGTACCGGAGTTTGGCAGTGAGTCCGGAAATTATGACGAGGTGATTTTGCTTACGATGAGCGCTAATACCGCCGGAAAGATTTATTATACCTTAGATGGCAGCAATCCGAATGAAAAAAGCGACGTTTATACCGCCCCCTTATTTTTAGAGTCCGGGGAATATCAGGTGGCGGCGATGTTTGTAAATGACTATGGAGTCAAAAGCGATATTGTCAGAAGCTGGTATATGATTAACCTGACGGCGCCAAAACCGCCGGAGGTATTTTTGGCGAGCGGAGATTATGATGTTCCTACCATGATTGAGGTGAGCGCCGGCGGAGCAGGAACGGTTTACTATACCATAGATGGAAGCAGCCCGGGTAAAGACAGCCTGCAATATACAGGGCCAATTACAATGCCTCTTGGAAAGTCGAATTTTAAGTTTGTAACAATTTCCGAAGAAGGGGTTTCCAGTGAGGTGGTAAGCAGAAGTTTTGATTTCACTCTTAAAACGGATGTAACCGTGGGAAAAGCCGTAGACAATGTGGTACAAGCCCTCTATGCAAGGAAAGTGCTTACGGATTTGCAGGGGCATTCTACGGAAATTAAGGGAAAATTTGTATTTCAGTATGACACTATTGTGGAAATTCCTAATTTAGGTTATTATTATGTTTTAAGCGAATATGTTGACGGAGATAATGGCGTCCGAACCAAAACGGAACGGTTGTACGCCGTGGAGGTTTATACAGGGGCGCCCAATCGTCTGATTTATGATGAAAACGGTCAGATGGGGTTAATTCCTTTGACCGGTTGAGGGCTTAAAGCGCTCAGAAAGCCGTCGGGGATATGGCTGCTTTCTGTGATTGAAAGCCCATGGAAAAAATAAAATTTATCTAAAACAGGAAAGGAATCGGAAATGTACAAGATTTTAGAAGCAAAAGAGCTTGCTGCCGGTATTTTCTATATGGTAGTGGAAGCAAAACGGGTGGCCAAAGCCTGCAAACCCGGACAGTTTGTGATCGTAAGGGCAGATGAAGATGGGGAGCGTATTCCGCTTACAATCTGCGATTATGACAGGGAAAAGGGAACAATAACAATTGTATTTCAGATTGTAGGGGCAGGTACACAAATAATGTCGTCCTTAAAAGCAGGGGATGCATTTCATGATTTTGTAGGGCCCTTAGGCTGCCCTTCTGAGTTTGTATCGGAGGATTTGGAAACCTTAAAAAAGAAAAAAATGCTGTTTGTGGCAGGCGGTGTGGGCACAGCGCCTGTGTACCCCCAGGTAAAATGGCTTCATGAGAGAGGGATTGACGCGGATGTGATTGTAGGCGCAAAAACCAAAGATCTGCTTATTTTGGAAGAGGAGATGAAGGCCGTAGCCGGCAATTTGTACATAACCACAGACGACGGGTCTTATGGGAGGAGCGGCATGGTGACACAGACCATCAGCGATTTGGTGGGAGAAGGAAAGCATTATGACGTCTGCGTTGCAATCGGCCCTATGATTATGATGAAATTTGTTTGTAAGCTTACAAAGGAACTGAACCTTCCCACTATTGTCAGTTTAAATCCTATCATGGTGGATGGAACGGGAATGTGCGGCGCATGCAGGGTGACGGTAGGCGGCAAGGTGAAATTTGCCTGTGTGGACGGCCCTGAATTTGACGGACACCAGGTAAACTTTGATGAAGCAATGCAGCGTCAGCAGATTTACAAGACGGAGGAAGGCAGGGCATTCCTTAAGGCGAAGGAAGGGGATACTCATCATGGCGGATGTGGAAATTGCGGAGGTGACAAATAATGGATGTATTAAAGAAGATTCCGGTAAGAGAGCAGGATCCAAAGGAGCGGGCGGCCAATTTTGAGGAGGTCTGTTTAGGATATAATAAAGAGGAGGCAATGGAAGAGGCGTCCAGATGTATTAACTGCAAAAATGCACAGTGCATCAAGGGATGCCCGGTGGCTATTGATATTCCCGGATTTATTGAAAAGATAAAAGAAGGAGATATCGAGTCGGCTTATCAGGTGATCAGCGAGTCGTCATCCCTTCCGGCAGTCTGCGGGCGCGTTTGTCCTCAGGAAAGCCAGTGTGAGGGAAAATGTATCAGAGGTATCAAGGGCGAGCCGGTGTCCATAGGAAAGTTAGAGCGCTTTGCAGCGGATTGGGCAAGTGAAAATGGGATTAAACCCCAGGGCGCAGATGAGAAAAACGGGAAAAAGGTCGCGGTAATAGGTTCCGGACCGGCCGGGCTTACTTGCGCGGGGGACCTTGCAAAGATGGGCTATGACGTGACCATTTTTGAAGCCCTTCATGAACCGGGCGGCGTGCTGGTATATGGTATTCCGGAATTTCGTCTTCCCAAAGCAAAAGTGGTGGCGAAAGAAATTGAAAATGTAAGATCCCTTGGCGTAAAAATAGAGACAAATGTGGTGGTAGGGAAATCTGTTACCATTGATGAGCTTTTAGGGGAAGAAGGCTTTGACGCCGTGTTTATCGGTTCCGGAGCGGGGCTTCCCAAGTTCATGGGGATCCCCGGCGAACAGGCAAACGGCGTTTTTTCCGCCAATGAATATCTGACCAGAAGCAATCTTATGAAAGCCTTTGACGAAGAGGCTTCCACACCGATCATGAGAGGCAAAAAAGTGGCGGTGGTAGGCGGCGGAAACGTGGCTATGGATGCCGCGAGAACTGCTCTGCGTTTGGGGGCGGAAGTACATATTGTATACAGGAGAAGCGAAGAAGAGCTGCCCGCCCGTGTGGAGGAAGTGCATCATGCCAAAGAAGAGGGAATCATCTTTAATCTTCTTACCAATCCGGTGGAGATTCTTGCAGACGAAAAAGGCTGGGTGCGTGGAATCAGGTGTATTAGAATGGAATTAGGAGAGCCCGATTCTTCAGGACGCAGACGTCCCATTGAAGTTCCCGGCTCCGAGTTTGAGATAGATGTGGATACGGTGATAATGTCTCTTGGAACATCACCTAATCCTCTTATTTCTTCCACTACGGAAGGATTAGAGGTGAATAAGTGGAAATGCATTATTGCGGATGAAGAATTTGGCAAGACCACAAAAGAGGGAGTTTATGCAGGCGGAGACGCCGTGACAGGCGCTGCAACCGTTATCCTTGCAATGGGCGCAGGGCGAGCAGGGGCAAAAGGAATTGACGCATATTTGAGTAACTATGAAGCCAGGGACTGAGTAATTACTTATTTGGCAAAAGACGTCCGGTAAACTATTGCATGACTTTATAATGAATGTATAATCTCCGGTTTGGGACAAATCAGGAGGGATGAAACAGCGGTGGGAAGGTGTAAAGTCTGTAAAATGCGGCTTTACACCTTTTTAAGTCCGATCTTTGCTCACGAGGGAAGACGAAAGGCATTTGAAAATATAAAATAAGAAAATATTAATAATTTTTATAGGGGAAATTAAATTGTTTATTGTATAGTCATATAAAGATCCTTTCAAACTATTTATTTGTGGCAGTATCGCAGGCTAAGCTTGGGATATCTGACAATGGGCTTTGCCTATTGTATGCAGGAGGTTTATGTTATGAAAAAATTATTTGAGGAAGACGACAATGAATATTCGGGGATTGATAAAGCAAAGATTCTGGTAACCGTGCTTCCCTTTGTTCTTATTGTTATTATTCTTGCAATTACACTGATTGCAAATAGCATCAAAAAGCGAGGGGATGATTCTGATAACTTACAGCAAAATATCATGGAATATGCCGATGAAAATCAGGATGCCCAGACAAAAGAATCCCCACAGCAGGTAAATTCGTCTTCCGTAGTAAATCAAAAGGATGATGCGGCCGTGGATACGTCTGGGCCTATGGCAGAGCCAACCGATAATACCGCAAACGAGGCGGACAATCAAGGCGATACGGAAGAAGATTTAACTCCGGACTCATCTCCAACGCCTTATCAGCAGGTTATGAAGGCGCAGAAGGATTACAGCAAGGTGGAGTTTCATGCGGAGGAACAACTGCAGGATATGATGGCGTATTGGAGCGATAACAACCAGAAGGCCATAAATGATCTTGTGTATTTAGATCATTACCTTGCCATGTCATGGAGTCTTAAGGGTACGAAAAACTTTTACTATTATGGCGACACCAATGGAAATGGGCAGCCAAACGGAAAAGGCGTGGCCGTATATGCGGACAATCAATACTATTATGGCGATTGGGCGAACGGCGTAAGAAGCGGAAACGGAACCTGGATGCATTTTCATATCCACCAGACGAAAAATATAAATGATATGTATACCTATCATCATTATACGGGAGGCTGGGCAAACGACCTTCCCCAGGGAGAAGGGTCAGAGCATTATGATTATGACATGAATCTGGTTACGGGCAACGAAGGATATGTGACAAACCGTATCGGGAGCTATGACGCGGGGCTTGTAAATGGAGAATTTTACCTGATTACAATTTATGCGGACGACAGCACAAAAGAATGGAATGCCAAGGCTGATCACGGCGCATGGATTTACCAAAATGAAAATAAGGATAAAAAGGGAAACAGGACGGTTTATGTGGAGATACAAGATCCCAATAATTATGTCTGGCTTCATCCAAAGAAAAATGTAGGGATAGGGGTTCCCTGCCTGATTGTCCCGGAATAAAATTAAGGATAGAAATAGATAAAACAGTGGAAACCTATGCCAATCCGTAGTAAAATAAACGAAGGGGTAAAAGGAGGTATAGGTCATGGCATGGTGCCCAAGGTGCAAAAGCGAATATGTAGAGGGGATTACGGTATGTGCAGACTGCGGCTGTGAACTGGTGGACGAGCTTAAGAAGGATGAGCCTCTTGCGACTTCTGACAGCAAGGCAGCTGCCACTGCCTTAGCTTCACAGGAAACAAAGGAAGGTAATACACCTCATTTCGAAGATAAAACACTCCATTTTGAAGGCAATGTTGTGCATTCAGGGGAAGCGTTGGAAGGTCAGGATGATACCTTTTCTTTTGACGAGGAAGAAGAACCCTGCCGGTATCGACCGGTTTATATCAACAATGAGGAAAAGGCGGAGGAAAACAGAACTTCGGCCTATACGCTGCTGATGGTAGGGGGAGCGGGCATTGTGCTGGTGATGTTATTCTTCCTGGGGATAATTGATATTAGGGTATCCCTTATCAACAAATACATGATTACCGGCGTCATGGGGGTATTATTTGTTTTGTTCCTCATCATGGGAATTATCTCCATGAAGAACTTTAAGGTGTTGAAGAAAAAGGCTACCAGCGAAAATAACCTGACAAAAGAAGTGCAAAGCTGGTGTATGGAGAACCTGAAAAAGGATGCCATTGACAAGGCTCTGGGGTTGGACGGCCAGCCGGAGGAATTAAAGTATTTTCAACGGTTTGACTACATAAAAAAAGCGATTAAAAAGCAGTTTTTAAATTTGGACGAGGGATATCTGGACAGGCTGATAGAGGAAACCTATTCAGGGATTTTTGAGGAAGACGAAGCCTGAAATTTTTTGAACCATTTATTGGTGCGGTATCGCAAGCAAAGCTTGCGGCGTGCGGAGGGTATAGAATGAAGATTACCCTTATTTGTGTTGGTAAAATAAAAGAAGATTTCTATAGAAAGGCTGTTTCGGAATATGTTAAGCGCCTTGGCAGATATTGCAGGCTGGAGATAGTAGAGGTGGCGGATGAAAAGACGCCCGACCATACAAGTCCGGCCGAGGAGGAACTCATCAAAGAAAAGGAAGCGGCCCGCATTTTGAAATTCATAAAGGAGGACGCCTATATTTTTACCCTGGAAATTCAGGGGAAAAATCCCGATTCGGTATCCTTTGCAAATCAGTTAAATCAATTGGCCATTCAGGGGAAAAGCCATATCATGTTTATTATAGGCGGTTCCCTTGGCCTTCATGAGAGCGTATCAAAAGTTGCCAATCAGGCGCTAAGCTTTTCCAATATGACTTTTCCACATCAATTAATGCGCGTTATTTTATTAGAACAGATATATAGAGGGTATCGGATTAATAAGGGCGAACCCTACCATAAGTAATTCCGGAAGGCGGGTTTTACGCTTATTGTAATTTGCCGGAAGGCTGTGTATAATAAAAATAGATAGCAAAGTTTTTGAAAAATACAGAGTTTCCCGGCAGCGATTTATTTGAAAGAAAGCAGGTAAATAAATGGGAAATACGGAAACAAAGCAGACAAAATGGGAAGAATTGAGCATATCCAATGACTTCCTGTTTGGAAAGGTCATGCAGGATGCAGAGCTTTGTAAGGAACTGTTACGGAGAATCCTGCCGGATTTGGATATTGACCATGTGGAATATCCCGAACTGCAAAAGACAATAAAAGAGGATTTTGACGCAAAGGGTGTCCGTTTGGACGCGTATGTAAATGATGGGAAAGGTACTGTATACGACATAGAAATGCAGGCCGGCACTTCCGAATATTTACCAAGGAGAACCAGATATTACCAAGGCATGATAGATTTGCAGTTGGTTGATAAAGGGCAGGATTACGATACATTAAACAATAGTTACATTATCTTTATCTGCCTGTCGGACTTATTTGGGAAAAAACGTTATATGTATACCTTCGAAAATGTCTGTAAAGAAGATTCGGAGGTTATGCTGAATGACGGGGCAAAAAAGATTTTTTTGAATGCAGATGGAAAAAATGGAACTGTAAGTAAAGAATTAAAAGCGTTCTTAGATTATGTGGCGGGCAAACAACCGGAAGATATATTTGTGAAGAAACTCGACGAGGCCGTGGGAAGAGCGAAAAAGAATCGGGAATGGAGGCATGAGTATATGACATTATTGATGCGTGACAGAGAAAATCAGAAGATAGGTAAAGAAATAGGCAAAGAAATAGGTAAGATTTTTGGAGCAGTTTCCGTTTACAGAGATTTGCATCTTCCGGATGAAGAAATCATAACAAAACTGCAGACAAAGTTCAGTTTGACAGATGAACAGGCAAGAGCTTATTTAGAGGAAGCGGAATAACCTGCTTATAGTCCACAGGATTTCTCTTCGAAAGCATTGTTTTAAAGAAGGAGGCGGCAAGAGTGAAAGGTTTTCAACCTTTCACTCACAAGTTTGTGTCTGCGCAGCATCCACAAACTTGATATGCGCAAATAAAGCAAAGGTGAACTTCGTTCACAGCGCAGAAATGAGGGAAAACATGAGAATGTATGATTTGATTAAAAAAAAGCGGGACGGCGGTAAGCTTTCAAAGGAAGAAATTCATTTTATGATAGACGGCTACACGAAGGGGGAAATACCTGACTATCAGATGTCCGCCATGATGATGGCGATTTATTTTAAGGGTATGGATGAGGAGGAAACCCTGCAGCTTACCATGGCCATGGCAAAGAGCGGCGATATGCTTGATTTATCAGGCATTTCCGGCATAAAGGTGGATAAACACAGCACCGGAGGAGTGGGGGATAAAACTTCTTTGGCGCTCACTCCCATGGTTGCGGCCTGCGGCGTGAAAATTGCAAAGATGAGCGGCCGGGGTCTTGGCCATACGGGCGGAACCATCGATAAGCTTGAAAGTTTTGCTGGCTTTTCCACCGGGATTTCCACCGAAGAATTTATCCGGAATGTGAATGAGATTGGCATTGCGATTATGGGGCAGACAAGCGAGCTTGCCCCGGCGGATAAACTTTTGTACGCGTTGAGGGACGTGACGGCGACGGTTGACAATATGTCGCTGATTGCCTCATCCATTATGAGCAAGAAGCTGGCGGCAGGGGCGGACGCCATTGTGCTGGATGTGAAAACGGGCAGCGGTGCTTTCATGAAGGAGAAAGAGGACGCCTTTTCGCTGGCGCAGGAGATGGTGAAGCTGGGGAAAAACGCTGGGAGGAACACCATTGCGGTGGTCTCCGACATGGATCAGCCCCTTGGAAATACAATCGGAAACGCCCTGGAGGTAAAGGAAGCAATTGAGACCTTAAAAGGAAACGGGCCGAAAGACTTTACCCAGCTGTGCCTCACTCTTGGCTCCCTTATGTTGATGGCGGGGGGAAAGGCACAGACGAATGAGGAAGGAGAGGCAATGCTGAATCAGGTGATTGCTGACGGCAGCGCCCTTGATAAGCTGGCCCGGTTTATCAAAGCCCAGGGGGGAGACGCCGGGATGGTGTATCAGCCGGAGCTTTTACCCAAAGCGGACAAAATCTGTCCGGTGCTTTCCCCGAAGGACGGCTATGTGGAGAAGCTTGTCTGTGACGAGGTGGGAATCTGTTCCCTGATTTTAGGCGGCGGACGGGAGACAAAGGAAAGCGTCATTGACTTGTCGGTAGGCATCGTACTTGAGAAAAAGAAAGGCGATTATGTAAAGAAAGGGGAGACGCTCGCTTATCTGCACGGCAATGACGGGGCAAAGCTTGATGCGGCAAGAGAAAGGCTGCTTGGAGCCTATCAAATAGGGGAAGAGGAGACGGAGAAAGAGCCGGTTATCATTGGCATTGTAAAATAGGTATAGCCGCCCCTTTTCCATCATATAGTTAGGTATGATGAAAAAAGGAAATAGAAAATTAAAAAACAGCTGGAACAGAACCAGAGAGGAAAAAAGGGAAGATGTGCGCCCATCCGGCAGGGAGCTTATGGTGGAATCGCTCCGTCTTCCCAAGGATTCCCTGCTTGGAGCTTCTATCGTCACATTAACCGGCAATACCGACGTGTTTGTGGAGAATTATAAAGGGATTATCGAGTATACCAGCCAGGTTATTCTGCTCCAGGGCAAAACATGTAAAATAAAAATTTGCGGGAAAAGACTGAACATTGTCTATTATACCAATGAGGATATGAAGATAAGCGGATGTGTGGAGGCCGTCCATTATCTGGCATAAAAAACGATATTATGGAGGTTGGTATGATAGAGGTCATTCGTTTTATAAAGGGTTACCTGCTCATTAAGGTTTCCGGCTTTTCCCCGGAAAGATTTATGAATCTTTGCAGTAACCACAATATATTTCTCTGGGATATTGAAAATCACGGCGAATATTATACAATGAAAATCAGCCTGAAGGGGTTTTACCAGATTAAGGGCATTACAAGAAAAACAGGTACAAGGGTGGTCATAACAAAGCGTTATGGACTACCCTTTCTCTCTCTTAGGATGTGGAGGCGGAGGATTTTTCTTTTCGGGCTTTTGGGGAGTCTGTTTTTTTGGATGTGGATGTCAAGGTATATCTGGGCCATTGAGGTGGAAGGTAATTATTATGTGACCACGGATATTTTTCAGGATTTCCTGAATGAGAACGGCTTTCAGGTAGGGATGAAAAAGGATGACGTGGTAATTGAACAGCTGGAAAAGCGTATCAGAAGCGAGTTTGATATCGTCACATGGACGTCCGCACGGATTGACGGTACAAGACTGCTGATTCAGGTAAAGGAAAATGATTTGATTTCGGTAAAGGAAAATGCGCCTAAGGAAATAAAAGAGGGGGAAGGGATTGATCTGGTGGCGGAAAAGGAGGGGGAAATTGTCAGCATTGTAACGCGCAGCGGAGTGCCGAAAGTGAGCGCCGGGGTTATGGTACAGGAAGGGGATGTGCTTGTGGAAGGGGGCGTCCCAATTATGAATGAGGACGGAACCATAAGGCGTTATGAATATTGCAGGGCGGACGCAGACATTATGTTAAGGTGCGTATATAGACTGACGGAGGAAATAGACGAAAAATATGAGCAAAAGCAGTATACGGGAAAGGAAAAAAAGCGTCCTTTTATCATGCTGGGGACTAAAAAGCTGAATATACCGGCTTTTGGAGATGAGTACGGGGAATTTGACGTGGTGGAGGAAAAAAGCCAGCTCAAGGTGTTTGAAAATTATTATTTACCCTTCTATTTTGGATGCGACAATGTGAGAGAATATGTCACGGAAGAAAAAATATATGAAAAGGACGAGGTAAAAGAGCTGTTCGAAGGGAAAATACAAAAATTTATAGAAAGTTTACAGGAAAAGGGGGTTCAAATTATAGAAAAAAATGTTACAATAAATAAAGTTTCCGGTGTATGGAAGATGCAGGTGGACTTTCTGGCGGTGGAAAAGACAGGAACGGAAAGAAAAACCGGACTTGAGCAGATAGCGGAAGATATGATGCCGGAAGAAAATCAGGAATAACAATTGGGAGAAATGGATGGAAGAAATTTCTGAAATCATGCAAGTGCCGATAGAAGACGAGCAAAATATTTTCGGACAGTTTGACAGCCACATAAAGAAGCTGGAAAGACAGCTGCAGGTATCCATTGCGGATCGAAACGGCCAGGTGCGCATCAGCGGCAGTAAGGCACATGTAAACAGGGCAAAAGCAGTTATACGTGAGCTGGCAGAATTTTCAATGAGAGGAAATATCATTGTGGAACAGAATGTGGATTATGCTATTGCGATGAGTATGGAAGAAAACGACGACGTTTTATTGGAGATAGATAAAGAGTGTATTTGCCACACGGTATCGGGCAAGCCGGTAAAGCCTAAAACCCTGGGGCAGAAGCAGTACGTGGATGCAATCAGGAAGAATATGATCGTGTTTGGCCTGGGTCCTGCCGGTACCGGAAAAACATATTTGGCTATGGCCATGGCGATAACTGCCTTTAAAAATCAGGAGGTAGAGAGAATCATTCTGACAAGACCGGCCATTGAAGCGGGCGAAAAGTTAGGGTTTCTCCCGGGAGATCTGCAAAGTAAGGTTGATCCTTATTTACGTCCCTTATATGATGCCCTTCACCAGATTATGGGGGCGGAAACCTTCATGAAAAATATGGAGAAAGGCTTGATTGAAGTGGCGCCGCTTGCCTATATGCGGGGACGCACTCTTGACAATGCCTATATTATTTTGGACGAGGCGCAAAATACCACCCCGGCCCAGATGAAAATGTTTCTCACAAGAATCGGTTTTGGCTCTAAGGTCATCATAACCGGCGACGCCACCCAGAAGGATTTATCGCCCGGTGTGGCGTCCGGCCTTGACGTGGCGCTTAAGGTGCTTCATAATATCGAAGGAATTGCGTTTTGTAAGATGACAAGCCGTGACGTGGTAAGGCATCCTTTGGTGCAAAAGATTGTAAAAGCATATGAAGACTATGAAAATAACCCGCGCAACCGCTTGGTAGATTATTCCTCTAACAAAGAAAACAGCAGAAAAAAACGCAGGGGCAGAGGGACAGGCTATGGAAGGAAGCAGTAAAAAGGAGCGAAAGGATTTGGCGCTTTCAGATACAAAAAAAGACCAAAGCGGGGTGGTCTTTCAAATTAGCATATTTTTTCTGACGATCGCAGGAAGCGCTTTAGCCGCATTTTTGTATCAAAAGTCGGTGGATGAGATTGCAGGTATAGCAGTTATGTCCGGCGTAGGCGCGGGTATAGTGTGGTTTTTGCTGGGAAAAAGCAGGGAGGATGAAGGACTTTTACAGGGCAATGCAGTGCATGTCAACAGATTTGTCATTGTATATCTACTCTCTCTTATCGGGAGCTTTTTGTTTCCTTTACTGCCGACGGGGGGATGGCCTTATCAGGTGATTTTTATCGGACTCATGCTCTTTGGCAATCAGCTTACGGGGATTTGTGCAGGATGTACCCTGCTTATGATATCGGTATTACTGCAAGGAGGAGGGAGCGGACCGTTTTTTATTTATTTTATCAGCGGCCTGGTTGGAATTGCAGCGTTTTCCGCGTTGGATGAGGGCTTTAAAATCTGGACGCCGTCGCTTATTTCTCTGTTGATACAGATGGTATGCCTTTCCTTGCAGGAGGTATTATTTGCCAACGAGGTATTTTCCTTCCGCATGTTTTTTATACCGGAGATTAACATTTTGGTTAATTTCGTTCTGCTGATGATTTTACTGAAAATTTTCCGAAGCCTTGTTACAAACCGGGAACAGAATCAGTATGCGGATATAAACGACCCGGAGCACCCGCTTTTGCTTGAGCTGATGGCAAATTCCAGGGATGAATATTTTCATGCGGTGCATACGGCGTATCTATGTGAAAAGACGGCTAAAAAACTGAATTTGAACGATGCACTTTCCAAGGCTTGCGGCTATTACCACAGAATTGGCCTCATCAGAGGGGAAAACAGCTGGGAGAAAGTCAGGGATATTTTAAAGGCGAACAATTTTCCATGGGAAGTAGAGAGAATCCTGCAGGAATATTTGGACGAGCGGGAAAAAATCGTATCAAAAGAAACGGTGGTACTTTTCTTTTGCGATACGGTGGCATCTTCTATCAGTTATCTTTTTTCGAAAGACGCCAAAATCGAATTAAATTATTATCAGATTATCAGCGCTATATTGGATAAAAAAATGGAAAGCGGGCTTATTGCGTCCAGCGATATATCGTTTAAAGAGATAGAAGAAATAAAAAATACACTGGCAGAGGAAAAAAATTATTATGACTTCCTGCGTTGAAAATGAAACAAATGTTACATTTGAGTTTGATGTAAAAGAAATACTTGACCTTATCATGGAACAGGTGCTCTTGGTTGAAGGCTGCCCTTATGAAGCCCAGGTAAATCTTCTGCTTACGGATAATGCCGGCATTCATGCGTTTAACCGGCAGTACAGGCAGGTGGATTCCCCTACGGATGTGCTTTCTTTTCCCATGATTGATTTTGAGAAAGAGGCGGATTTTTCCATTGTCGAGGAAAGAGAAGCAGATTACTTTGACCCGGACAGCGGAGAACTTCTTTTGGGAGATATCATTATTTCCGTGGATAAGGTGGCGGAACAGGCTCTCAAATATGGCCATTCTAAAAAGAGAGAATTTGCTTTTCTGGTGGCCCATAGTATGTATCATCTTTGCGGATATGATCACATGACAAAAGAGGAAGCGCATTTGATGGAAAAAAAGCAGGAAAAAGTATTGTCAGCGCTGGGAATTACAAGATTCACATGATATTTGCGCCGCAGGGGGTATATATATGAAGATACCAATGAAGAAACCAAGAAAGGATTACTATACGGCAATTACATGGATTGCGCTTATAGGAACACTGATTTTCAGGATTTTCTTAGTTCGCATCATGGGAGATAAAGGGATTGCTTACTTTAGCGCGTCAAATGAAATATATTTGGCAGTGGCGGGTTCATTTGCCTATGGATTGTCGGAAGCTGTCTCAGCTTCTGTCAGACATCGCGTCAGGAGAGGACAGTTAAAAGGGGCGGGGAAAGTGTTGGGGAACGCTCTTTGCACAGGAGGCGGCATTGGACTTATACTTGCCTTCATAGTTGGGCTTTTAGGACAGGGCCTTGCGGGGAAGATATTCCACGTTCCCCTTTCGGGGATGGCAGTAAGGCTGATGGCGCCGGCAATGTTTTTTTCTGTGCTTACAGGGGTTTTCAAAGGGTATTTTCAAGGAAACGGTTCTAAACTTCCGGCTGTGCATCTGGAATTGCTTCACGTGATTTTTTTATTTTCAGGCGGACTAACGGGAGCAAAAATTTTACACGGATATGGCGTAAAGGTTTCTGCGCTTTTACAAAATGAAGATTATGCGGCTGCGTATGGAGCCATGGGGGCGTCCGTTGGTCTGCTTGCAGCATCGATTCTTAGCTTTTTCTATGTACTCATTTTATATTTTATTTTCAAGAGAAATATGAGTAAGCAGACGAGCCGTGAAGTGCAAAAAGGACAGGATTCGAGCGTTCGCATTTTGTATATGTTAATTGTGACGGGATTCGTTTACGGCATATATTTTTTGTGTTTTCATATATTGCCCTTACTGGATCAGTATTTACTTTTTACCTCCGGGAGCGACGCATATATAACCCAGTGGGGAGTCTATTACGGCAGGTGTCTGGTGATAACGGGTATTGTGGGGGGCATGGTCCATATGGCGTGTCTTTCGCCAGTCAAACGTATTGTGGCGGGTATGGAGAGAGGGGATCAGCTTCTGGCAAAGGAAAGGCTTGGAATTTTGCTGCACCAATGCGCCGTAATTTCCATTCCGGCGGCAGTATTCCTTGCGGTCTATTCGGAAAATATGTTGGATTTGCTTTTTAAAGGGAATAATCGACAGGCGGCTTTGTGGGTACAGGTCTTTTGCCTGGCAATTGTGTTTCAGATTTTTGCTTCCGTATTTATGGAGATTTTCTTCTATGGCAGGAAATTAAAGTTTGCTGCGGTAATAGGGGCGATTGCTTTGCTTTTGCATGTGGGAATTGCATTACTTTTTCTAAAGACCGCAAAACCAGGCATACTGGCCATTGTAATTGCCGTTGTCGTTTTTTATGGAGCGGCCGCTGTGCTGGGATTTCTGGCGGTGAGCCGTATTTACCAATACCGTCAGGAATGGATTAGAACCTTTGGCGTTACGTTAATAGCCGCTGCCGTTTCAGGGGTGGCCGCGCTGCTTCTTCATAAGGTTTTGCTATCCTTATTAGGCTCCGTGTTGTCGCTTGTAATAGGTATTTTAGTGGGAACAGCTATATATATGGTGCTTTTGGTGGTCTTGAGAGCATTTGAAAGCGGAGAATTAGAGGAAATGGCAGGGGGCAGGCTGTTTATAATGTTGGCGGATTTACTTCATTTTTCATAAAATTTCCGGAGAAAAAGTTTGCTGTCCGGTCAGCTTGCTGCGGGATCTTTGACTATGTGCCGTCAGGTGTTTGTATAAATTCAAATTTTTTGACTGATACTGTTTATAAAGAAATAGTAAAGGTGTATATGCTATGAAATTTGTAAAACGTATCAGTTTGTTTTTTATTTATCCAATCAGCATGTTTTCCTTGGGATTTGCCTCTAATATGGCGCTTATGGAGTATTTTTATCCGGGCAGGGAGAATAAAAATATACAGATAAAAACCACGACGGATGAAACCAACGAAAAGATGTCTGCCGATGAAAAGACAGGCGCACCCCAAGAAAGCGCTAAAGAAGAATTTAATTGGGAAGCCCCGGGACAGCTTAAGGAGGATTCCATTGAAGTGTCGCTTCGGGACGAACCAATTGTGACGGCAGATACGCAATACATGATTTTAAAACATAATATGGCTACCGGAGAAGAGATGGAGGAGGAAGAGGCGGCGCCTGATAAGTTTATGGGACTTAACAGAGACGAGCTGGTAAGAGAGATTCAGGAGTATAATCAAAATCCCTCTCTGACAGATTTAGAGGAGGGGTTTTCCTTCATGGAACTTGTATCTTTTTCTCCCACAAGAGTCGTAGTGAGGAAAAGCTATGAGCCTTTGGTGTGGGATGACGGTTTTTTCCTAATCAATGAAAACCATTACGTGGTGGTATATGACAAAAGTCTGTCAAATGTCTTTATGAATACGGATATTTTGGTGGAAAATTTGCCGGAAAGTCTGCAAAAAGAGATTTTGAGCATGAAATATGTGGAGAATGAAAAAGAATTATATAATTTTCTTGAGTCTTACTCGAGTTAATTATATTATATAATTAAAGGAATATATCGGATGGCATATGATGCAATTCGTCCTTCACTTGTGCGATTCACGTACGGGTATACAAAACAAAAGAATTTGGAGGATTGTAATGGAAAACAAAATGAAGATTGCGGTGGTTGGGGCGGGGGCGTCCGGGATGATAGCGGCCATTACCGCGGCAAAGCACGGAGCGGAAGTTACCTTGTTTGAAAAGAACGAAAGAGTGGGTAAAAAAATTCTCTCCACAGGAAATGGGAAATGTAATCTTGGCAACCTGGAATTTTCCATGGATCAGTACTATTGCGAGGACAAAGAGAAGCTTCAAAAAATGTTCCGCGTATTTTCTAACTGGGATGCGGTGACCTTTTTCGAAAATATGGGGCTTATGGTGAAAGAAAAAAACGGATATCTGTATCCCTATTCGGAACAGGCGTCCTCCGTTTTGGATGTTCTGCGCATGGAGCTTGACAGAGAACAGGTGAAGCTGGTTACGGAGACGGAGATCCTTTCCGCCGAATATCCGGAGGGGGAAAGCGTATTTGTGCTAAAGGATGCAAAGGGAAACAGCCATACGTTTGAAAAGCTGATTATCGCCTGCGGAAGCCCGGCTTCTCTTAAAAAGGGAGAGGGAATGAGCGGCTATGAGCTGGCCAGACAGTTTGGACACAATGTGAAGGATGTGGTTGCCGGACTTGTTCAGTTAAAGAGTGATGAGCCGTTTATCAAAGCGCTTTCGGGGGTAAGGTGCCAGGCAGGTATCAGCCTTCTGATAAACGGCGAAAAGGTGGACGAAGAGAAAGGGGAACTGCAGTTTACCGATTATGGCATTTCAGGCATTCCGGTTTTTCAGGTAAGCCGCCAGGCGTCCTACGCGCTTAAGGAGGGGAAGGACGTATCGGTTCTGGTAGATTTTTATCCGGATCAGGAGGATAAGGCCTTTACCTATATGAGCAGGCTTAGATATGATGTATTGTCGGATAAGACGGTGGAGAATTATCTGACGGGAACTTTGCATAAGAAAATCAACATGGTACTGCTAAAACAGGCAGGGCTTAAGCCGGACGGAAAGGTGCAGGAGGCCGGCTATCAAAAGATAGGGGAAATTGCGAAGAAAAGCAGAGCCTTTCCTATCCACATAAGCGGCGTCAATTCAATGGAAAATGCGCAGGTCTGCGCCGGAGGAGTGGATTTTGGGCAGATCAATACGGAATTGGAATCAGAGGTTGTAAGAGGACTTTATTTTGCGGGTGAAATTGTGGACGTGGATGGCAAATGCGGCGGCTACAATCTGCAGTGGGCCTGGAGCAGCGGTTACATAGCAGGCAGGAATGCAGCGGGAAGTTCAACAAGGGAAATGGCGGAAAACGACCATTACTGGCCGGATGGACCGGACTTGGACGCTGCGCGAGGTATGGAGATTTAACATAATATGCTGCGGATTAATCAATTAAAGCTTCCGGTGGATCACACGCCTGTGGAACTTGTGGAACGGGTAAAGAAGCTTTTGCATTGGGGGAACAGAGTAACTGAGCCGAAGATAACCATAGTCAGACGCTCTATAGACGCCAGAAAAAAGCCGGAGCTTTATTTTAATTATGTTTTAAACGTATATGTGAAAGACCAGGCGTTTGTTTATCGCAGGTGTGATAAAAAGCAGGTAACGGTGTGGGAGGAAAAACCTTACCGTTTTCCTGTGGCTTCTTATAAGGGCAATGTGAGGCCGGTCATCATAGGAACCGGCCCGGCAGGTCTTTTTTGCGGATACATGCTTGCCCGGGCAGGGTTTCGCCCGATTTTGCTTGAGCGGGGGGAGCCTGTGGAGCGGCGGATAAAGGACGTTAAGGAATTTTGGGAGAGCGGCAGGCTGAATCCGGAATCCAATGTGCAGTTTGGGGAAGGGGGAGCAGGCGCCTTTTCAGACGGAAAGCTGAACACATTGGTGAAGGATAAATATGGAAGAAACCGGAAGGTGCTATCCCTGTTTGTGGAAGCGGGGGCCCCGGAAGAAATTCTTTATGACCACAAACCCCATATTGGCACGGACGAATTGTGTAAGATTGTGGCGAACATGCGAAAGGACATCCTGCGCATGGGCGGTGAGGTACGATTTAACGCAAGGGTTACGGATCTTGTATGCGGGGAAGGACATGTGGAGGGCGTTATCCTAAACGGAAATGAGAGACTGAACGCACGATATGTTGTTCTTGCGCCGGGGCACAGCGCAAGAGACGTTTTTGGGATGCTCTATGAAAAGGGAGTTGCACTGGAAGCAAAACCTTTTGCCGTGGGGGTCAGGGTGGAGCATCCCCAGGAGCTGATTAACCTCTCCCAATATGGAAGCAGGGAAGTAAAAAGCCTGGGAAATGCGCCTTATAAAGTGACGGCCAGGGCAAAAGACGGCAGGGGGGTTTATTCCTTTTGCATGTGTCCGGGGGGATATGTGGTGAACGCATCCTCCCAGCCGGGCGGCCTTGCGGTGAATGGCATGAGCTACAGCAAAAGGGATGGCAGTAACGCCAACAGCGCCATTATTGTGACGGTGGGCCCTGAGGATTATGGGAAGGAGCATCCCCTTTGCGGTGTTGCCTTTCAGCGGAGACTGGAGGAAAAGGCTTTCCAGGTGGGCGGCGGCGAAATACCTGTGGAGCGGTACGGGGACTATCGAAATGCCATGACGGAGGGGGAAGCGCATTTCGAGGAATCTTCTGTGATTGCGGAGGATTTTTCACCTGCGGTGAAAGGAAAGTGGCGCTTTGCGCCGGTACATGAAATCCTCCCGGGAGAGCTTGGCAGGGCGTTTGTGGAAGGCATGGAGCAGTTTGGGAAGAGTATAAAAGGTTTTAACGATAAAAATGCATTGGTGGAAGGGGTAGAGAGCAGAACGTCCTCACCGGTGAGAATCCTGCGGGATGAAAAGCTGGAATCTTCCCTCAAGGGATTGTATCCCTGCGGCGAGGGGGCCGGGTATGCCGGCGGAATCACCTCGGCGGCAATGGACGGTATACGGGTTGCGGAGGAAGTGGCCGCCCGGATTGCGGGCATGGAGCTGTCAAAGTAAATCTACGGATGAGAAGGAGGCTGTCTATGAGAGAAATGGGAGTTAGCAATAAACAGGAACTGCGAAGCAGGCATCTTGCTTATAGAGATAGTCTTTCTCTGAGTGAGAGAAAAGAAAAAAGTACAAGGATTTGGGAACAGTTAAAGGGAGAAAAGGTCTATCGGGAGGCCGTGAATATTCTTGTGTATATGGACTACCGCAGTGAGGTCATGACCACCGGATTGGTGGAGGAACTTTTCACATCGGGAAAAAATGTGTTTGCTCCTAAGGTGGAAGGGATGGATATTCAGTTCTATCAAGTGAAAAGTATGGATGAATTTGCAAGTGGGTATCAGGGAATCCGGGAGCCTGAGGCCAATCCGGATAAGCTTTTTGATTTGCAGAGGGCAGAGGAGGAGAGCCTTATCTTGGTGCCGCTTTCGGTATTTGACAGGAAGAAAGGCCGGATGGGCTACGGGAAAGGATTTTACGACCGTTACCTGGCCGCCTTTCCCATGATTCACAGTGCGGGGCTTGCTTTTGCCTGTCAGATGGCGGCGAAAGTTCCGGTGGAGGCCCATGATATAAGGCCGGATATCATTATTACGGAAAAGGAAATCATCAGATAGTTTATGAATCAGCGATAGCAGAGGAAGGGCAAAGCGGAAAGGATAAGGAAGCGGATATGGAATCATTGGTGCGGTTGGGGAAAAATGCGGCGGCGGCCAAATACGAATTGCAGAAGTTGACCACACAGCAGAAAAACAGGGCGCTGCTTGCGGTGGCGGACGCGCTTATAAAAGAAAGCTCTCAAATCCTGACGGAAAATGAAAAGGATATTGAAGCGGGAGAAAAAAAGGGTATGCATCCCGGCCTGATGGACAGGCTGCGCCTTACAAACGAGCGCATCGAAGGGATGGCGGAAGGACTTAAGCAGGTGGCGGAGCTGCCGGATCCAATCGGGGAAGTGATGGAAACCTTTGAAAAGCCCAACGGCTTATCCATCGAAAAACGCCGGGTTCCCATGGGCGTGATTGGCATCATTTACGAATCCCGTCCCAATGTAACGGCGGATGCCTTCGGGCTTTGCTTTAAAAGCGGAAATGCCGTCATTTTAAAAGGGGGAAGCGACGCCATAAACTCCAACGGAGCAATCACGGAGGTAATACGAAAGGCGTTAAAGTCGGAAGGAATTACCGAAGACGCGCTGCAGCTGATTACATCCACCGACAGAGAGGTGACCAGAGAGTTTATGCGCCTTAAGGAATATGTGGATTTGCTAATCCCCCGGGGCGGCGCGGGCCTTATAAAGAGCGTGGTGGAGAACAGCACCATACCGGTAATCGAAACAGGAACCGGCAACTGCCATATTTATGTGGACGAGTCCGCGGACTGTGCCATGGCGGTTTCCATTATCATCAATGCGAAAACACAGCGAATCGGCGTGTGCAATGCCTGCGAGTCTCTGGTGATTCATGAGGCGGTGAAGGATAAACTCCTCCCCATGCTTTCCGACGCCCTGAGAAAACATGATGTGGAAATCCGCGGCGACGAAAAGGTGGCGCAGGTGATTGACTGCAAACCTGCCTCAGAGGAAGATTACGGGACGGAATACCTGGATTATATTATCTCCATGAAGACGGTTTCCTCCATAGAGGAAGCCATAGCCCACATTAACAAGTATAACACCAGACATTCCGAAGCAATTATCACGGAAAATCAGGAACATGCGGAGAAATTCTTAAAGGAAGTGGATGCGGCCTGCGTTTATGTGAACGCGTCTACCAGATTCACGGACGGGTTTGAGTTCGGCTTTGGCGCGGAAATCGGCATCAGCACACAAAAGCTTCACGCCAGGGGCCCTATGGGACTTAGGGAGCTTACCTCTTATAAATATACGATCAAGGGAAACGGGCAAATACGATAGCCGCCTTAAGTGCTAAACCAAATAACACTGTTTCACAGAATAGTTCTAAACGTAACTGCGAACGAATGATAATTCAAGAAGAAACCCTTATATAATTTTTATAGGTATACTTTCTTTTGTTGTATGATAAAAATTCCTGTGATATAATGAAAAAAGTAAAGGAAAATGCACTCATGAAAGGAAAAGTAAGAGAGGATCGTCATGGAAAAAGAAAAATATGTAGCCTATGTATCCACTTATACATCAGGGAACAAAAGCAGCTTTGGGATAAAGATTTATGATGTGGACTTAGAAGCGGGAAGATTTTATGAAAAAGACCAGGTGGAAATAACGAATTCTTCCTATGTTACAATATCACATAATGAAAAATATCTTTATTCCATCACAGATTTTGGGGTAGAAGCTTATAAAATACTGGAGGATGGAGGCCTTTCCGTCATTAACCATGCATCCATCAACGGGATGAGAGGATGCTATCTTTCAACAGATTATGATGACAAATTCCTTTTTGTGGCCGGGTATCATGATGCAAAATTGACCGTACTGCGCGTAAAGGAAGACGGATCGATCGGTGAAATTACGGATGAAATTTTTCATAAGGGTCTTGGAAGCATTGCGGAAAGAACCTTCAGGCCGCATATTAACTGTGTGAAAATGACAAGGGACAACCGGTTTTTGTGCGCTGCGGATCTGGGTATGGATCACGTGGTAATATATGAGCTTAACCATAAGAACGGAAGACTTCGCCAGGTGGATATCATAAGGAGCGAGCTGGAATCGGCCCCGCGCCATCTGAAATTTTCCAAAGATGGGAAAATCGTATATATTGTCCATGAGCTAAAAAATTACATTGATGTGTACAAATATTCTATTGATGACCATGGCATGCCTGTTTTTGAAAAGATTCAGAATATTGAAACTCTGAATGATTATCATGCGGGCGGTTCGGCAGCCAGCGCTCTTAATCTTTCGGAAGATTTTAAATACTTATGCAGTTCCAATGCAGGCGATAACAGTGTGGTTTTGTATTCGATTGATCAGAAAACCGGTTTGCTTTCCAAAATACTTTGTCTGCCGATCAGCGGCGATTATCCCAAGGACGCCGCGCTGTTCCCGGACAATAAACATTTGGTTTCCTTAAATCATGAAACAAATACCATGACATTCTTTAATGTTGATATGGAGAAGAAAACGATCGTTATGAATGGAAAGGCAATAGATGTTGATCAGCCTAACTGTATTATCTTTTATAAATTGAAATCATAAAAAGTTGGTCAAAAGGACACTTCGCATACATAAGGAAGTGTCCTTTAACGTTTTAATTGCATTATACTATACCTTTATGCACAAAAAGCAGCGCAGGAATAAGAAAAGGAGGAGCGGTCAAGCACCTTTGGAAAATGCAATCCTGCTCCTTTGTCCCTGGTAAATCCCAAAGATAGCGAGGGCAGCAATAGAGGTTAAAACAAAAAACGCCATAACGGGGTAGCTGATACTCACGCCAAATACATCGAAAGGCTTATGAACGCCAAATACCTCTTTTATTAAAGTGACGTTTGCCAGTCCAAAGTCCACAAGTGGCCGGATTCTTTGGAGAACCGTATCACCCATTGCTGCCAATCCCACATTTACAGACAGAAGCACCAGGCTGACGCCTGCCGTCCCCATCTGGCTTTTCATACGAGATGAGATAAAGCTGACAATCAGGCTGTAAACCGCACCGGTGAAAATGAGCCATGCGGCTCCGATAAGTGCAAGCTGCCAAGCCTTGAATTGGAACAAAGATCTGGCGTATGTGGGAATGGACTGAATGGCAGCATTCCATCCATGCAGACTTTTGTGAGGAAGAAAACCGAAAAGAAAGGTAGCTGCCAAATACAATGTGACTACAACGGTGGAGGCTACAAGTACACTCAACAGCTTCGCTGTGACAATCTTTTTCCGGCCATGGACTTTTCCATACCTTTCAGTGCCGCTGAATATTCCAGATAATCTTTGCCGGTAAAGTCACCATAAAAGCTGACGTCTTGGGGCAGGTAGCCGATTTTTGCCCGGTATTCGTCCCCCATGGCGTGAATGTCCATGCCGTTGTATAAGATCCGCCCTTTGCTGGGACGCAGCACATCGGCCAGAATCCGTATCATGGTCGTCTTTCCCGCTCCATTGGGGCCGAGCAGCCCATAGACTCCGGTTCCCATGGTGAGGGAAATTCCTTTGAGGACTTTTTTGTTTTTATAGTTTTTGGCTACCTGTTCAAACTGCAGTTCCATATGTTACCTCCCTTACCTTGCCGGTGCGCCACCGCCGCGCATACCCGTAGCGACTTTTACCGTAGAGAAATCCGCCTGATTAAATTTACGGACACATAGTACGAAGAAAAAGACGCCAATCAAAACTGTGATGGCCAAACCCATGAACGGTGTAATCACAAATCCACCGATAGCAAACGCCATGCCCTGATCTATAAGTTCTATCGTGGTCAGCTTATACGCACCCAAAGCAATATAGCGGAAAATGGAGGTCGTATAAGTCAGCGGATTCAGATAGACCACTGGCAGAAGGAAACCGGGCATGATCGTTGTTGGGATGTACGCGCCGGAAACAAAAGTCAGGGGCATCATGACCATGGAACTGACCGTTTGAAAGGCGGGGGCGTTCCGGGAAACGGTTGCAAGGAACAGACCGATAGCGCTGAAAGTCATAGCCGATAGCAGCATCATGATCAACATCAGCAGAAATTGCAAAATCGAAACATGAAGCCCCAGAAAAATGGCAAGTATCATCATAATGGCTCCCTGCAAGGTTGCGACCAGCGCTCCCGCCGCAATGTTGCCAATGGAAATTTCGCTGCGGGAAATTGGAGCCACCATAACTTCTTTCATGTAACCACCTGCGATGTCAGACAAAATCTCGGAGGAATGGTTAATGCCGGTTTGAAAAACAGTCATGATGATGACGCCGGCCAGCAGATAGTTCATGGGCTGGCCCAAACCACTCATAGAGGATTTCATCAAAAATGAAAACATTACCAGCATGAAAAAGGACATAAACAGACTGCCAAAAAGCCGTGCCTTGTTGCGGATATAGTTCAGCAGGTTTCTTTCAATAATTGCGATGATAGGGTTCATACCTTTCGAATCTCCTTTCCTGTAATGGCAAGGAACACTTCATTCAGCGTCCCGTTTTTCACTTCAAAATCAAGTATGGTTTCCTTGCAGCAAAATAAAATTTCCAGTACCATCGGTGCGTTCTTTGTGCGAAAAATCATGCGGTTCCCGGTTTTGTCATAAGAAACACCTCGCTGTGTCAGTACGCTTTCCAGTTGCTTCGCCTGTGTGCAGACAACATCCACCTCTGTGCTGGTATATTGGCGTTCAAGGTTCTGAGGCGTGTCGCTGGCAACGATTTTACCATGATCCATGATAACAATTTTTGAGCAAATTTCCGCCTCGTCCATGTAGTGAGTAGTCAGGAAGATGGTCATATTCTTTTGTTTTTGAAGCTGCTGAATATATTTCCAGACACTGGCCCTTGTCTGCGGATCGAGTCCGGTGGTCGGTTCGTCCAGAAACAATACTTTCGGATTATGAACCAGTCCCCTCGCAATCTCGGCCCGCCGTTTCATACCGCCGGACAGACTGCCCGCAATGGCCCTTTTCCAATCTGTAAGTTCCACCAGGGCAAGAGCGAAGTCAATGCGTTCCTGCACCTCACTTTTCGGCACTTTGTAGAAGCTGCAATGATATTTCAGATTTTCCTCTACGGTCATTTTTGTATCAAGGGTTGAATCCTGGAATACGATTCCAATGTCTTTTCGTACCAAATCCCGTTCGCCGGAAACATCATGCCCATTGATGATGAGGCGTCCCTCAGTTTTGTCCAGAATGGTGCAAAGCGTGTTGATGGTTGTACTCTTGCCCGCGCCATTAGGGCCAAGGAAAGCGAAAATGCTGCCCTCGTCCACGATAAAGGAAATGTCGTCTACCGCTGTAAAATTTCCATACTTCTTTGCGAAATGTTCTACTTGAATGATTGGGTTCATTTCATCACCTCCAAAAAAATTAAGTCCTATGCGCTTTATGCGCATAGGACTTATCTCCATAAATAATATGGTGCCTTCATGTATTCTATTTTCTTTCTCTGCCGCCCAGGAAGCGAAATCCGCCTCTGTCTGGCACAGGTCCATCGTAATCGGGAGAGAAGCGCTCCGCACCCGGTATATTATCCGGCTTTGCTCCTCGCCCAAAGGGGCCAAAGGCTCGTTCACGCATGGACATCAACTGTTCAAATTGTTCATCACCCATACGCTCTCGTGCTTTGTCCATCCAGTCTGCCATAGTGTCCTCGTCCTTGCTTCTGCCTGCTTCCATGCGGAAAGCTGTAATAATTCTGTCTAAATATTCTCCGAATTGTTGCAATTCTTCCGGCGATAGGCAACCGAGTAACTCCTGATAATTTGTTTCCGGTTCCTGGGCGTCTTTCCCTTTTTCTGTCAAATGAACCACCATGACCCGTCTGTCTTTCTCGGATGGCCTGCGCTCCACATAGCTGTTTTTTTCCAACTTGTTTAACAGCTCATTCAGCGATTGCTGGCGGATGCCCAGCAGATAAGCTAAATCCTTTGTAGCAATTTCCGGCTGGATTTTCAACATGGCAAGGATGCGTCCCTGACCTCTTGTTGAGTCGGCAAATGTCCCGGATTCCGCTTGAGTGAACATCTGATGGCGTTTCATGAGCCACTGCAGTGTGGACAGCTTCTCATAAATAACTGTATATATATCATCCATATTGTGTCCCTTTCATTTTATACAGGTACTTGTAGCTTTTGATTGCTATTATACACATTCCAGGAGATTTGTCAAGGGTACCTGTATAAAATTTTTTAAAATTTACCTTTGCCTTTCACTGCGATGGTATTATCCTCTACACTGTGCTTTAGCTGGTTAATAC
This sequence comes from uncultured Lachnospiraceae bacterium, assembly GCA_910587305.1. Taxonomy (GTDB): domain Bacteria; phylum Bacillota; class Clostridia; order Lachnospirales; family Lachnospiraceae; genus Suilimivivens. Next base: position 115,185 of record CAJUKV010000004.1, read on the forward strand.
CTATTGAAAAATGTAGACAAATTAGCCAAATCCGAAAAGCGTATTGATGAGATTGACATATTGTTTCGTCCGGTTAAAAGCAGATATTGAAATGCAGAATGACAAAACCGCAAATGTGTTAAAAATTGTTGGTTTTGCGGCATTCCCGTTTGCTATTTATTCTTGTAAAAAGCCGTTAAGTAATCCAGTCTTGCGCTCATGTTGAGCATACAGGCGTCTAAAACAGTAAGCGCGGCCATCGCTTCCACGACTACCACGGCTCTGGGAACAATGACAGGATCATGACGTCCCTTAATGGCGATTTCGATATTCTCCCCCTTCTTGTTAACGGTCTTTTGCGTAGAAAAGATGGATGGCGTTGGCTTTATGTGGGCGCGAAGGATGATTTGGGAGCCGTCGCTGATCCCTCCAAGGATGCCGCCCGCATGGTTGGTAGTTTTGTAGATTTTACCGCCAAGGCTTTGAAAAGCGTCGTTGTTTTCCGAACCATTAGATCTGGCAGCCAAAAAACCGTCCCCAATTTCCACAGCCTTTACGGCGCCGATGGACATAATAGCCTTTGTCAGGTTAGCGTCTAGCTTTTCAAATACCGGATCTCCGATGCCGGAAGGTAGTCCGTCTATGACACATTCGACAATGCCGCCGCAGGAATCTTTCTTTTCCATACATTCTTTTAAATAGGCCATGGCTTCTTTATCTGCCGCCTGGTCAGGCATACAGGTGGCGGTGGAAAAAATAAGTTGTTTGTCAAAATGCGTCATATCAATGGAAATGGGGCCGATTGCTTTGGTATAAGCGGTGATGGTAACGCCCATTTCTTTTAACAGCTTTGCCCCTACGGCGCCTGCTGCCACCCGCCCTGCCGTTTCGCGGCCGGAGGAACGCCCGCCTCCTGTGTAATCCCGAAATCCATACTTGGAATCATAGGTAAAATCAGCATGTCCGGGTCTGTAACAGGATGCAATCTCACTATAGTCGGAGGATTTCTGCGAGGTGTTTGGGATAATAAGGGAAATCGGGGTACCGGTAGTTCTGCCTTCAAAAACGCCGGAGAGGATTTCAACCTGGTCAGATTCCTTTCGGGGCGTGGAGATGAAGGACTGTCCCGGTTTTCTTCGATCAAGAAAAGGCTGGATATCCGCCGCGGTAAGAGCAAGGCCTGCAGGACAGCCGTCAATGACGACACCCAGGGCTTTTCCGTGGGATTCTCCCCAGGTTGTTATTTTAAATATGGTTCCAAATGTTGAGCCTGCCATATATTCTCCTTTCGAAATTGAATATTCGATAATGTATTGATAATTTTCAGGATTTTAGCTTTCTTAAGTTGGATTATAGCGGAAAAAAAATTATTTTACAATTATTTTTCTATCAACTATTGTAGAATACGGCATATTTGTGTAAAATGATTATGTGTATTGCCTTGCGGCGGGGGATGTGTGGAGAATGTAAGGGATGGAGAGAGAGTCATACATTAAGTTAAGAAAATATTTTATAAATATGGGAAAGCGCAGCATGTTGTGGAGGATTCCGGCAGTGGCAGGGCTTGCAGTCAGCATATTTGTTTATAGATTGTTTGCGCATTGCAGGAAGAAAATCAAACGGTTTGTATGCGTTGCTTTTATTTTGTGCTGCTTTGTAATAGCGAACAGTTTTGCATTCCCTGTTTTTTATGAAGAAGGCGGATTTGTCTCTGCGAAGGAAAAGGAAATGGCCGATCCGGATACTTCTCACCTTGCTTCTACATCCCGGCAAACGCAAGACCTTGCCATAAGGGAAATAATAGAAGATGAGAACGGTTTTGGAAAGCTTGAGGAAGGAAAGCGCTACAGGTTAAAAGCGGAAGACAGACATCCCGGCTTACCAGACGATATTTCGGATGAAACAAAACAGATAGTTTTTGACAGTGAGGATTGGAAACTGGTATTGATTAATAAACAGCATCCGATTCCGTCAGATTATTCCTTTACACTTGGACCGATTAAGACTATGAAGGGAACCATGAAATGTGATGAAAGAATTATTGAGGACCTGCTTTCTATGATGGAGGGTGCAAAGGAGGACGGAATAAATCTGGCGATTTGTTCGCCTTACAGAGATATGAACAGGCAGAAGGTTTTGTTTAACCGCAAGATTAAAGCTTATATGGCGAATGACATGACTTATATGGAAGCGTACAGGCTTGCTTCTAAGACAGTGACAGTACCGGGGGCAAGCGAGCATGAGGTGGGACTTGCTCTTGACATAGTTGCGGATACTTACCTTAATTTAGATGAAGGATTTGCGGATACAAGCGCAGGAAAGTGGCTTGCGGGGCATTGTGCGGAGTATGGATTTATCCTCCGTTATCCAAAAGGAAAAGAATATATTACAAGCATTGAATTTGAACCCTGGCACTTCCGATATGTGGGAAAGGAAGCGGCCAAGGTGATAATGGAGGAGGAGCTTTGCCTGGAGGAATTTTGGGAAAAGTACCTATAAAAATACTCTGATATAGTTGGAGGGAAATTATGTTTCGGTTGTTAAAACAGGAAGGAAGGGCAAAACGTGGAGAATTTACAACCGTTCATGGCGTGATACAGACACCTGTTTTTATGAATGTAGGAACGGTGGCGGCGATTAAAGGGGCAGTGTCCACGGAGGATTTGGAACGGATTCACACTCAGGTAGAGTTGTCCAATACTTATCATTTGCATGTTCGGCCGGGGGATACTATCATAAAGCAGCTTGGCGGACTTCACAAATTTATGTCATGGGATAAGCCCATACTTACAGATTCCGGTGGATTTCAGGTTTTTTCTTTGGCAGGACTGCGCAAGATTAAGGAAGAAGGAGTTTATTTTCATTCTCATATTGACGGCCGTAAGATTTTTATGGGACCGGAGGAAAGCATGAGGATTCAGTCTAATCTTGCTTCCACCATAGCAATGGCTTTTGACGAATGCGCGCCCAGTCTGGCGGATCGGGCTTATGTGAAAGCGTCCGTGGAGCGGACAAGCAGATGGCTGCATCGCTGTAAGGAGGAAATGGACAGGTTAAACGGACTTGAGGATACGATTAACAAAAGTCAGCTTTTATTTGGCATCAATCAGGGAGCTATTTATGCGGATATCAGAATAGAACATGCAAAGCAGATTGCAGAGCTTGGGCTTGACGGTTATGCAATTGGAGGCCTGGCGGTAGGTGAAAGCCATCAGGAGATGTATCATATAATAGAGGAGACGGTACCATATCTGCCAAAGGATAAGCCGGTTTACCTGATGGGAGTGGGGACGCCGGCGAATATTTTGGAGGGAGTGGAGAGAGGAATTGATTTCTTTGACTGCGTTTATCCCAGCCGAAATGGCCGCCATGGGCATCTTTATACCAATCATGGGAAAATAAATCTTTTTAACGCGAAATATGAATTGGACGACAGGCCAATAGAGGAGGGGTGCGGCTGTCCGGCGTGCCGCAGATATTCCAGAGCTTATATCCGGCATCTTTTAAAGGCCAGGGAAATGCTTGGAATGCGATTGTGTGTGCTTCATAATCTGTATTTTTACAACATTATGATGGAAGAAATACGGGATGCATTTGACAAGGGCGAATTTGCCGCATACAAACAAAGAAAGCTGTCCGGGATGAACGTCTCAAAGTAAAAAAGGGGCTTGTTTTTAATAGCTCAATTGTGTATGATAAATGATGACTGACAAGAAAGCGACGGAAAGAATAGTTAATATTTATTAAAAATATATAATTTTAGGAGGAAATTTAAAATGGATATTTTACTGACAGGAGGAGAAGCAGCTGCTGCAGGAGCCGGAAGCGGTATTATTATGGTGGTATATATTGTACTGATCGGCGCGTTCTTCTATTTCTTTATGATTCGTCCTCAGAAGAAGGAACAGAAGAAGATGGCGGCTATGCTTTCCACACTAGAGGTAGGGGATTGTGTGCTTACCAACAGTGGTTTTTACGGGATCATCATAGATATTACGGATGATACGGTAATCGTAGAGTTTGGCAATAACAAAAATTGCCGTATTCCCATGCAGAAGTCCGCAATTGCCCAGGTTGAAAAGGCGGGGGCGGAATAAACAATGTTAACGAGGAATGGTGAAAATAAGGCGCAGAATATGCGTCTTATTTTATACTGCATACGGGCGCCCAAATGAAAGGGTGGCGAAAGACAGGAGGTAAGAAAGTGAGATTAAATATTGCATGTATACCGGGAGATGGCATCGGGCCGGAGATTGTTGCGGAGGCCAAAAAGGTACTGGATAAAATTGCAAATGTTTATGGACATGAAATCGTATATAATGATATTTTGATGGGCGGTGCATCCATAGATGTACATGGTGTTCCCCTTACGGAGGAAGCCGTTAAGACGGCCAAAGCGGCGGACTGTGTGCTTATGGGTTCCATAGGCGGAAACACCGCAACTTCGCCGTGGTATAAGCTTGCGCCGAATCTGCGGCCGGAGGCGGGGCTTTTGGCGATGCGCAAGGCGCTGAACCTGTTTGCAAATTTAAGGCCGGCAGTTCTTTATGACGAACTGGCGGACGCCTGCCCTTTAAAAAAAGAAATCATAAAGTCGGGATTTGACATGGTGATTGTGCGTGAGCTCACCGGCGGCCTTTATTTTGGAGAGCGCTATACGACGGAAGAAGGGGGCGTGCGCAGAGCGGTCGACACTCTTACTTATAATGAAAATGAGATTCGCAGAATCGCGATTAAGGGATTTGACATTGCCATGAAGCGAAGGAAGAAGGTTACCAGCGTGGATAAGGCCAATGTGCTGGATTCCTCAAGACTATGGCGCAAGGTTGTGGAGGAAGTGGCGGCGGATTACCCGGAGGTTACGTTAGAGCATATGCTGGTGGACAATTGCGCCATGCAGCTGGTGAAGGATCCGGCCCAGTTTGACGTGATTCTGACGGAAAACATGTTTGGCGATATTCTTTCCGACGAGGCAAGTATGGTGACAGGCTCTATCGGTATGCTTTCGTCCGCATCCTTAAACGACAGCAAATTCGGCCTTTATGAACCAAGCCACGGGTCGGCCCCGGATATTGCGGGAAAAGACATTGCAAATCCTATTGCAACGATTCTCTCCGCCGCTATGATGCTGCGCTTTTCCTTTGATTTGGATAAGGAGGCGGATGCAGTGGAAGCGGCCGTTAAGAATATTTTGAAAAAAGGGTATCGCACCGCTGACATTATGTCGGAAGGATGCAGGCTGACAGGCTGTAAAGAAATGGGTGATTTGTTAGCAGATGAAATCAAGTAGACAGCAAAAAGGACTGTTGGACGGGCAGGGAACACAGGGAACGGACAGACAGGGAAGAATTGCATTTTTTGTTTTGCTTGCTTTCATGGCGATTTACTATGGCTTTCGTATGTTTGCGCTGACGCCCTGGTATGACGAGTTATATACCTATTACTATTTTATCAGCAAAGGGCCGGTATATGCGGCGATTCACTGGCCCCTTCCCAACAATCACGTGGGATACTCGGTGCTTTCGGCCTGCCTCGACTTATTGGGAAATGCTTATATTGGCCTGCGGGGCGTTTCTTACCTGTGCGCGCTGGCGAACCTGTGCCTTCTTTATAAAATTATTGAGACATACAAAAAGGGATTCTGGCCTCTGGCGGGAGTGAGCTTATACCTGTCCATGAATCTGGTCAACATGCTTGCGGTGCAGGGGAGAGGATATACGCTGGGAATTACCTGTTATCTCACGGCATGGCTTTGCCTGATTCATATTTGCGGGGAGGAAAAGACATCCAAAAGATATTTTGTGTTCTACGCGTCCGCATTGATTGTGGGTCTTTATGCGGTCAGCAGCAATGTGTACTGGGTGGTTCCTCTTTGCCTGTCAGGAGGTATTTACCTTTTGATAAAGGGAAGATGGGGGAAGCTTTTCAAATTAGTGGCCGCCTCCCTTACGGCGGCGCTGAGCACCATTTTTCTTTATGCCACTATCTGGCTGGCTATTGGTTCCAATCTTCTGGTGAAGGATGTGGCAAGTATCTATTATGGCATGGGACATGTCAAGATGATACTGAACGCTCCCTTAGCCGCAATTGGCAGAGGGATGGAATATATGCTGGACACACCCTATATTCAGAGCGAGGAGAGGGCGGGATTTACGGGCAGGCTTTTGGAATGGCTGGGGAATCTGTTTGATTATTATTACGGCTCCTTTTCCGGCGCAATTGCCATAGTATGGTGCCTTGGGCTTATATTCCTTGCCTGGCAAATCGTCCGGAGTATCGGGAAAAGAGGGCGGCAAGAACCCTCATCCTCCAAAGGACAGGCTGTTGAAGATGAGCTGCTGCTGCATTTATGCCTGCTTCTGGGAAGCTTTTTCGTGCCGGTTTGTCTGCTGATACAGTGTAAACGCCCTTATTACAGGGTCTTTGCTTATGGCGGAGCGCTGCTTGCTATTTTACTTGTTGTGCTCATGGAAAAGATTCCGGACGGCGTATGCGCCAAAAGAAAAGAGAAAGGATTAAACGCAGCCGCCCTTCGCGAGTCGGGTTATGGCTGTAAAAAGAAAATTTCTTTCTTCCTGTTTATATTGACAGGCGTATTTGGTGTAAAATGTCTCTTTTTTTCCGGCTATAACGGGCAATACGGAGACCGGGAGCATGAGATAGAGGAAGCTTTCTCGAAAGCGGATATTGGCAGGTGGGAAAATTTTTGCGTTACGGACTGTAACCAGCAGTATTTGCTGTATTTCCTTTATGGGATTCGATGTGAAAGCACGGAGATTGAAGGCGCGGATGTCGTCCTGTTGGATAAAAGGATGACGGAGCCGGATTTTGACGAGATGGTTTGGGAATTTTATCATTATTATGATACCATTCCATGGGAATATATAGAACAGAATATGAACAAAAGCTATGAAAACAAAGACTATGTCCTTTATGAAAAAAGGATGAGCGGAAATGAGGGATAGAGTGAAAGACTTCCAATCCTTCACTCACAAGTTTGTGTCTGCGCTGCATCCACAAACTTGATATGCACAATAAAGCAAAGGTGAACTTCGTTCACCGTGCGGAAATGAGGTAAAAAATGAGAAGTGATAATGTAAAAGCAGGTATACAGCAGGCTCCCCACAGGAGTTTGTTTAACGCATTGGGATTTACGGAGGAGGAAATGAAAAAGCCCATGGTGGGCATTGTGAGCTCCTACAATGAGATTGTGCCGGGGCATATGAATCTGGATAAGATTGTGGAGGCCGTGAAGCTTGGCGTTGCCCAGGCAGGCGGCGTGCCGGTGGTGTTCCCTGCCATTGCGGTCTGCGACGGCATTGCAATGGGACATATCGGGATGAAGTATTCCCTTGTCACAAGAGATTTGATTGCGGATTCAACGGAGTGTATGGCTTTGGCGCATCAGTTCGACGCCCTTGTGATGGTGCCGAACTGCGATAAAAATGTGCCCGGACTTTTGATGGCGGCGGCAAGAATCAATGTGCCTACCGTATTTGTTTCAGGCGGCCCCATGCTGGCAGGACATGTAAAAGGGCAAAAGAGAAGCTTATCCTCCATGTTTGAGGCGGTGGGCTCCCATGCGGCGGGAACCATGACGGACGAAGACGTAAGGGAGTTTGAAGAAAAGGTATGTCCTACCTGCGGTTCCTGTTCCGGTATGTATACGGCAAACTCCATGAACTGCCTTACGGAAGCGCTTGGCATGGGACTTAGAGGAAACGGGACGATCCCGGCGGTTTATTCGGAAAGAATTAAGCTTGCAAAGCATGCGGGCATGGCCGTTATGGAGATGTACCGTAAAGATATCCGCCCAAGGGATATTATGACAAAGGACGCCATTTTAAATGCGCTGACCGTGGATATGGCCCTTGGATGTTCTACCAACTCCATGCTTCATTTACCGGCCATTGCCCATGAAATTGGATTTGATTTTGACATTGCCTTTGCCAATGAAATCAGCGAAAAAACGCCTAACTTATGCCACTTAGCTCCGGCAGGCCCTACCTATATGGAGGATTTAAACGAGGCGGGCGGCGTGTATGCGGTTATGAAAGAGCTGTCGGATGCAGGACTTTTAAATACGGGCTGTATGACAGTCACCGGAAAAACAATAGGCGAAAATATAAAAGATGCCGTAAACAAAAATCCGGAAGTTATAAGACCCCTTGACAATCCCTATTCCGCTACGGGAGGGCTTGCGGTACTGAAAGGAAATTTGGCGCCCGACGGCAGCGTTGTAAAGCGCTCTGCGGTGGTGCCTGAAATGATGGTGCATGAAGGCCCTGCCAGAGTGTTTGAGTGCGAGGAGGACGCTATTGAGGCAATCAAGGGAGGCAAGATCTCAACCGGGGATGTAGTTGTCATTCGCTATGAAGGCCCTAAAGGCGGCCCGGGTATGCGTGAAATGTTAAATCCTACTTCCGCCATTGCAGGCATGGGACTGGGATCAAGCGTGGCGCTGATTACGGACGGACGTTTTTCAGGGGCGTCCCGGGGAGCGTCCATAGGGCATGTTTCACCGGAAGCGGCTGTAGGCGGCCCTATAGCGCTTGTGGAGGAAGGAGATATGATTTGCATCAACATTCCTGAAATGAAACTGGAGGTAAAGGTTTCCGATGATGAGATGAAGGCAAGGGCGGGGAAATGGCAGCCAAGGGAGCCTAAAGTTACTACCGGTTACCTTGCAAGATATAGAGAAATGGTTACCAGCGGAAACAGGGGCGCTATTTTAGAAATTCCTAAAATGTAAAAAGGAACTGTTGCAAAATAGCAGATTCATACAAGATATGGCGTCCATACCCCAAAGAGCCGGATGCATATTATAGAACTGCTTGGTTTTGCAGCACCCTAAAAAATGTGACGATGCACAAATTTGCAGATACCCAAAAGAAGGAGAGGATAAAAATGCGGCTTACAGGTGCGGAAATTGTAGTGGAATGTTTAAAGGAACAGGGAGTTGACACTGTTTTCGGATATCCGGGAGGAACCATTTTAAATGTTTATGACGCTTTGTATCAGCACAGCGAAGAAATAACACATATTTTGACTTCCCACGAACAGGGGGCGGCTCATGCGGCGGATGGCTATGCCCGTGCTACCGGTAAAGTAGGAGTCTGCCTTGCCACAAGCGGGCCGGGGGCAACCAATTTGGTTACCGGTATTGCCACCGCGTACATGGATTCGGTTCCGGTAGTGGCGATTACCTGTAATGTGAATCTGCCGCTGCTTGGAAAAGATTCTTTCCAGGAGGTGGATATTGCAGGGGTTACCATGCCGATTACCAAGCACAGTTATATTGTAAAGGATATTTCAAAGCTTGCGGATACCATCAGAAAAGCTTTTTCCATAGCAAGGGAAGGAAGACCGGGGCCGGTGCTGGTGGATATTACAAAGGATGTAACGGCGGGGACATGGGAATATGAAAAGCAGGAGCCCCAGGCATGTAAATCTGCCCGTAAATATACGGATGAGGATATCAAAAGGGCTGTTTCATTGATACGGGAAGCGCAAAAGCCGTTTATTTATGTGGGAGGCGGCGCTGTGATTTCCGGGGCCTATAAGGAAGTGAGGGCTTTGGCGGATCTTATGGATGCGCCGGTGTGCGATACCTTGATGGGTAAGGGCGTGATGGACGGACATGATGAAAGATATACCGGAATGATTGGTATGCATGGAACCAAAACGTCGAACTTAGGCGTCAGTGAATGCGACCTTCTGGTGGCGCTTGGGGCAAGATTTTCCGACCGCGTGGTGGGAAATGCGTCAATGTTTGCCTCAGGCGCGAAAATTCTCCACATAGACATAGACGCGGCGGAAATCAACAAAAACATCCGAACGGACGCTTCCGTTGTGGGGGATTTAAAGGAAATTCTTACTTTAATCAATAAAGAGCTCTCACAAATGGAACATAAAAAGTGGAATGATCATATAAAAGAATTAAAGGAAAAATATCCGCTAAATTATGACGAGAGCGGCTTATCATGCCCCTACATTATGGAGCAGCTCGACGCGGCCACAGGCGGAAAAGCGTTGATTGTAACGGACGTGGGGCAGCACCAGATGTGGGCGGCGCAATATTACAAATATTCCGAGCCCAGAACCTTTTTATCCTCCGGCGGCCTTGGAACCATGGGCTATGGTCTGGGCGCGGTAATAGGGGCCAGGATGGGAAGGCCGGATAAGATATGCGTCAATATTGCCGGGGACGGATGCCTGCGTATGAACATGAATGAGCTGGCAACGGCGGCGAGATATCAGATTCCAATTATTGAGATTGTGATTAATAATCATGTGCTTGGGATGGTAAGACAATGGCAGACACTTTTTTATGAAAAAAGATACTCTCAGACAGTCCTTAACGATGGGGTTGATTTCTGCATGGTTGCAAGGGGACTTGGCTGCGAAGCCATCCGCGTTACAAAAAAGGAAGAGGTTGCGGATGCAATTACCAGAGCAATAGAGATGAAAAAACCGGTGCTCATTGAGTGCGTGATTCCGGAAGACGATAAAGTATTTCCTATGGTGCCGGCTGGCGCGCCCATCAGCGAAGTGTTTGATGCAACGGATTTGGAAAAGGAAACATGAGAAAAAATGTTATAAAAGGAATGTGCATAGGATTTTCCATTGTACTTTTATCCATCGCAGCCATGTATTTGGGGCTGGCCCTTTACTATGGAAAGAGCTTTAGCTACGGCACCTGGATCAACGGCGTGTACTGCACCGGAAAAAGCATCCGCGAAGTAAACGATGAATTGCTAAAACAATGTGACTATACCGGACTTACCATCATAGACTGTGATGGTAAGTCTTATGCCGTTTCGGCGGAGGATACGGGTCTTTCTTTTGATTTTACCGAGGGCCTGTCCCTGTATCTTAAAAAACAAAATCCTTATCTGTGGATTGAAAATCTGTTTGGGGAGTCGAAAGGAAAAACCTTTCAGCCCGTGGCGGACTATGACGCCGGGGCTTATGAGAGAATCGTAAATTCTTTTTTCTTTTTTCATGGAAAAACGCCGGAGCAGCGGAAGGTGGAAATTTTAAAGGGAGATGCGGGCTATTATCTTTTGGATGAACGAACCCATATACTGAATGAGCAGAAAACAAAGGAAGCCATAAAAAACGCTTTTGAAAATTTCGAGGATGTACTTGATTTGGAGGCGGCGGGCTGCTATGAAAATCTTCCTTTGACCAAAGAGATGCAGGAACAGGTCTCTTTATGGCAAAAGCTTTCGGCTTATCAGGACTGCGGCATTGTCTATCTTTTTGGAGAGGAAAGATATCCCATTGATGCAGGCGTAGTCAGCGGATTTCTGAAATTGGATGAGAACGGAGACTTTGTCTTTGATGAACAGGGGAATCTGTGCACGGATGAAGAAAAGGTTTATGCCTTCGTGGATCAGTTAGCGGATCAATATGATACGGTAGGCGCGGCGCGCCGGTTCCATGCTACCCGAGGGGAAATTGTGAACGTGGAGGGCGGTATTTACGGCAATAAGCTGGATCGGAAGGCGGAAAAGGAATATTTACTTTCCGCATTTTTGGCCCATAAGCGGGAAGATCATGAACCGGTTTATCTGCAGACGGCGTTTAAGCAGGGTCAGGATGATATTGGAGATACCTACATAGAGGTAGATATGACCAACCAGATGATGTACTACTATGAAAAGGGCGAGCTTAAGATAGAAACGCCGGTGGTAACAGGGAACACAAAGCTGCGCAGAGGCACCCCCACAGGTACGAACTATGTGTATAAGAAACAGACAAACAGAGTTCTCAGGGGAGAGGGGTACGCATCGCCGGTGAAATACTGGATTCCGGTAAAAGGAGCGGTTGGGATTCACGACGCCTCCTGGCGCAGCGAATACGGGGGCGAAATTTATAAAACCAACGGATCCCACGGATGCATCAATACGCCTTTGGACGAAGTCTCAAAGCTTTACGACATGGTGGAAATCGGGACGCCGTGCGTGATGTTTTATTAGTATGAATAGTTGCAGATTTACGTAACTGATATGTAGTGACTTTTGTCAAGAGTAAATTTGCAAGATTTACAA
>CAJUKV010000005.1 GCA_910587305.1 uncultured Lachnospiraceae bacterium
TAGAGCGTTTGGCTACGGACCAAAAGGTCGGGGGTTCGAATCCTCTAACGCACGCGATTGAAAAAGGGCGGAGATACTAATTGATATAGTATTTCCGCTATTTTTAATCACAATGCCGGCGTCAGCCTGCAAAGCAAGATATAGTTTGGGTGGTAAAACGGTTTTTAAACCGGTAAAGCTATGGTTTAATACAAAAGAGGAGTGAAATATTATTATGAAGGAGTTCCTGAAAGAGTTTAAAAAATTTATCTCAAGAGGCAATGTAATTGATATGGCTGTAGGTATTATCATTGGCAGCGCTTTTACTGCAATTGTAAATTCGCTGGTAAATGATGTTATGATGCCGCTTTTATCAATTCTTACAGGTGGACTGGACTTTGCGTCTTTGTGCATCGTCTTAGGCGAGGGAGAGGGAGCGGCAACTTTAAACTATGGCGCATTCATTGCAGCCGTTATTAATTTTCTATTGATAGCATTTGTTATCTTTACTATGATTAAAGCAATCAATAAGCTTTCCGGAAAGAAGCCTGAAGCGCCAAAGGAGGAGCCCAAAAAGAAGGTATGTCCTTTCTGCAAGGAGGAAGTGTCAATTGACGCGGTCAAATGTCCCCACTGTACATCGGATCTTGTGGAAGATGCGGCGGGTGCCGACGAAGATGGCGTGTTGGAATAAGCTCTGCTTATGGCATGCGGAGGTATGGAGATGATACAGGGTTCGCAGAAAAAAATTGCAGCGATCAATGATTTGACCGGTTATGGAAGATGTGCGCTTACGGTATCCATGCCGGTTATTTCACATATGAAAATTCAGTGTTGTCCGGTTCCGACTTCTATTTTATCCAATCATACAGGGTATGAGGAGTATTTCTTTGACGACTATACGGACAGGCTTCCAGGCTATCTTGCCATGTGGAAGAAGCTGGGAGTAAAGTTTGACGGTATCATATCCGGCTTTCTGGGGTCAAAGGAACAGATTGGCATTGTGGAAGAGTTTATCCGGCAGTTTCGGGAGGAAAATACAATTGTGGTGGTAGATCCTGTGATGGGCGATCACGGGAAGATTGCCGGGACTTATACGGAGGAAATGTGTCATGAAATGCGAAAGCTGGTATCCCTTGCAGATATCATAACCCCCAATTTGACGGAGGCTTGTAAGCTGACGGATACGCCTTACCGGGAAAAGGGTTGGAAAATGGCGGAGTTATTTGACCTGACTGAAAAGCTGCGCGCTATGGGGCCTGAAAGCGTAGTGATCACAGGAATCCCTCAGGGGAAATTTATCGCCAATTATATGAATCAGGAAAACGTAAAGCCCATGGTGCTTAGAACCTGCCGTGAGGGTACGGAGCGATGCGGGACAGGAGATTTGTTTGCCGCCATTATAGCTGCGGATGCGGTAAATGGAGTGCCTTTTGACAAGTCGGTACGTAAAGCATCGCTTTTTGTAAAAAAGTGTATGGTAAAGTCAATGGAAATGAATATTGATCAGAAAAACGGCGTATGCTTTGAGGAGATCCTGCATCTATTAAAGGTATAATTTGTGACCGGAAAATAAGGGCTTGAATAGATAAAGGGTACCGCAAAACGGCATGTCCAACTTTGATTTGGGGGTCAAATAAACATGTGTCATGTTTGCCTGACCCATGGAGATAAAGATGAAGCAATTTTTGAAATGCTTATTTAAAATTATATTTGGCCGTACTTTGATTATCATTTTGATGGTAATTCTACAGGCAGCCGCACTCCTTGGCAGTTTTGTGGGGCTTAGGAATTATTTTCCTCTTATTTGGGAGAGCATGAATGTCTTAGGAGCCTTTTTGATTATCTTCATTATTAACAGGGACGAGCCTGCTGAGTTTAAACTTAGCTGGATTATACCAATCTGCCTGTTCCCGGTGTTGGGCGCTTTGATTTATATTTTTATTATGGGGAATTTCAGCGCCGTCGGTCTTAAGGCAAAGCTGGGCAGGCGTCTGAAAGAAACGGACGGCCTGCTTTTTATGGATAAGAAAACGGAGGTGGCTATCGAGAGCAGTTCGGTGCAGTTTAAGGGTTTTGCGCATTATATGGGGAATACGGCGGGATTTCCGGCCTATCATAATTCCACGGCCGTTTATTACCCTCTTGGGGAGAATAAATTTGCCGATTTGCTTGTGGAACTTCAAAAAGCTGAGAAATATATTTTTATAGAATATTTCATTATTGAGCCGGGCGTAATGTGGAATGCGGTGCTTGACATTTTAAAGGAAAAAGCAAAAAAGGGAGTGGAGGTACGCGTCATGTATGATGGTATGTGCTCTATTATGCTGCTCCCTTACTGGTATCCGCGAAAGCTTAAGCAATATGGAATTAAGGCTAAGATGTTTGCGCCTATTGTGCCATTTTTATCCACGTCACAAAATAACAGGGATCACAGAAAAATTGTGGTGATTGATGGGAAGGTCGCTTTTACGGGCGGCGTAAACCTTGCGGATGAATATATTAACGAGGTGGTCAGGTTTGGCCATTGGAAGGATGTATCCGTAAAAATCACGGGAGATGCGGTGCGCAGCTTTACGGTGATGTTTCTTCAATTGTGGAATGCCTCGGAAAAGGCGGATGGAGAATACGAGAAATACCTGAAAAATGTCACTTTTGAAAAGCCTCCTGTCTCGGATGGGTTTGTGATTCCTTATGGGGAAACGCCCACCAGGAGCAACGAAGTGGGGAAAACGGTTTATGCCTCTATCTTTAATAGCGCCTCTAAATATGTGCACATTATGACGCCATATTTTATCATTGACAGGGAGTTTCTGGATTGTATGCGTTATGCGGCCGCAAGGGGGGTGGAGGTGTCTATGATTTTACCCCATATTCCGGATAAAAAGGTGATATATTATATTGCAAGGACTTTTTATCCGGTGCTTTTGGAGGCGGGGATAAAGGTATACGAATATACGCCCGGATTCGTGCATGCCAAGGTTTTTGTTTCGGACGATATCTGCGCCACGGTTGGCACAATCAATTTGGATTACAGAAGCTTTTATCATCATTTTGAGTGCGGGGCATATTTTTATGATAGCTCCGTGGTTGCAAAGGTTGAGGAAGATTTTCAGGCTACGATTTTGAAATGTCAGGAAGTCACATTGGACTATTACCATAAACTGCCTTTGTATCAAAAGATAATAGGAAGAACTTCCAGACTTTTAGCGCCGCTGCTCTAAAAAGCGGAATGGATTTTTTAACCTGCGTTTGCAAGGTGACGGAAAACAGGGAGAAAAGGAAGTGGTTTTATGCAGGGGATTTTATACGACGCTACAAAAATAAAGGTATGCCAGGCTTTTTATGAAATATGTGATTATGCGGAGCTGTCGCGGGAATGGGCGGATGAAATGTGGATGAACATTTTAGCCAACAGGCAGCTCTATAAGGAGCTTACATATTATATAGAGCATCACACGTTTTTAGACGAAATGAAGGTGTGCGGGTATTCCCTTTGCGATTTATATGTCTGGCAGATGAACCGGTACAATCTGATTAAAGATACGGGGAAAAATTCAAGAACCTGCAATAAGGAAAAGATGGCAATGCTTGCCTTTGGCACAATGATGAATTTACTGAAAAATCCGGAAGAATACAGGAAAAGGCTGGAGGAAGGGCAGGGGACAGATAAGCTTTAATTAGGGCGAAATTGTTTTGTCAGCCCGGCACAAATTCACAGGTTAAGAAAGGAACAGGAGGACTGGTGTGACAAAGCAGGAATTTTTAACGGAACTTCAAAGAACTTTAAATGGAAGAATGGGAAGCAGACAGGCGGCGCCTCATATATCTTATTATCAGGAATATATCGAAACGGAAATGCGTAAAGGGCAAAGGGAGGAAGAAGTTATTACAAGTCTTGGAAATCCAAGATTGCTTGGAAAAAGCATTGGAGATGCTTTTGAACGGTCCGTGCAAAAAGCCACCCCCAAAGAAAGGGCGGAAGAGTATGGACTACAGGCTTTAAAATATGGGAAAGTTCTGGGAAGAAGATGTGGACAAATGGGTATGGAGGCGATAAGGCGAGCAAAGGTATGGTTTGACAGATTAAATGAAAAATAGCGGCGCCGACATAATTTATTTTCACGAATCTTTGATCTTTAAAAATCGTAAAGCCTGTCATAAGGCAGGCTTTACAGGGGAGTATAAATAATTAATATAAGGGTTGTAAACAGAAATTGAAGGGTTTTCCTGCTTACACGTACATTATAGCGTATATTTTTGAGTTATGCAATGTTAAATAGAGCCAAAGTCCTGGCAGAAGTGCTGATAAAATTGTGCAAAACAGACAACGGAAGCGATTCATTATAGGTTATTTTAACAAATTGTTTGAATTGCGATAAATATAGTACTAAAGTACTATATTTTGAGGGTATAAAAGATTTGTAAAAGGAAAATAATACTCATGTAACCTAAAGAATCAGGAGGAAACAAATTATGTCTAAGAATGATTATCAGAACAACCAGAACAGTCAGAACCAGAACAATCAGAATCAGGAAAACAAATCCAGCCAGAATAGCCAGAACAGCCAGAAGAACAGCTCTTCTAACTGCAAGGACAACAACAAAAAGAACAACGAGTTCTAATCGGATTTGGAAAATTTGGAAAATGTTCTTGAAAGAGCCGGCCTATGGGCCGGCTCTTTTCATGCAATAAGCCGATTTGCGAAACCTGTCGGCGTTTGATTTCCATAAGCTAACTTGCAAAGCCTGACAGCATATGTTTATATTTTTGATTGGCGGTAATCTCCCGGGCTTTGTCCGGTAAGAGCTTTGAAGGCCCTCACAAAATGGGAGTGCTCCGTATAACCTGTCTGCTGGGCCACTTCATAAATGCGCAGATTGGTGGTGGTAAGCAGTTCCTTAGCCTTCTCAATGCGAAAGCCTCGCAGATAGTTTCGGAAAGTAGTCCCCGTCTTTTGACTGAACAGCGTTGAAAAATAATTCTCGCTTAAAAATACATGGGTAGCCACATCATTTAAAGTAAGATTATCCTGATAGTTATTATGGATATATTCCTTTGCCTTTTGAATGACATAGTCGTCCTTATTTTCCATGCTATGTATTAATTCTCCAATCAGATAGTTGATACAAGAATACAGGCGCTTTTGTAAGGCGGAAAGGCTTTCGGATTTCTCAATATGCTCGAAAGGATCATAGTCCGTAAATTTACTGGTACTGATAACAGATATAAAAGCGGGATTTTTGTTTAAAATGGAATAGACAAAATGGTTCATCTCCTTTTTTACTTCTGCGATAGAAGGATGTAAAAAGGTGAATGCTGCAAAGCAATGCTCCAGATTTTTTATCGTGGATGCATAGTCGTAGGAAGCTGCGGAAATCGCAGCCGCATCAATACAGTCTGACAAAAACTGCCGGCTTATGGAGTTTTCCGGTGCAGCATAAGGCAAATCAAAGTAATATTTTTCAAATCCTTTTCGGCAGTCGGCATCCGCCTGGTAAATGTGATCATAGGTGTACCAGACGGAAGTAAAGCTGTATTTAAAATGATCCTTGTTTAAAAGGGTCAGAAAGGGATCCAGAATTTTTTCGGGTTCCAGGGATGCCTCATCTGAAAACAGGAGAAAAATCCAATAGGTATCAATCCTTCCATATACGACAGTAGGTTTCAACAACGCTATTTCAGGGGAACTGCCCAAAAAAGATTCCACACGGTCAGTCATAAACTGAAACATGGTTAAGTAATTGCTGTACAGCGCCCGCTTAATGTCCACATAGCACATCAGACAAAAGGTCCGGCCGGAAATGTGGTGCTCCTGCTCAAAAGTGCAGGCGTTGGGCAATTGTGTATTTGAATTGCCCACAAGAGCCTCTAAAAGCTGCTGCATCTTTAAAATAGATGAAAGAGAATAGGTCTGCTTGGAAAAGGCGGGAAGCTGACTTTGGGTTTTCTTTAATTCCCGTAGTATACCAATTAGCAGGCCTTCATCCACAGGCTTTAGCAGGTAGTCCGATGCGCCTAAACGCATGGCGTTTTTCACCAGATTAAAATCGTCATATCCGCTCAGGACGATAGTGGAACAAGAAAGCTTTTGCTCTTTTATGAATTTTAAAAGGTCTATTCCGGAGTATAAAGGCATTTTGATATCTGTGATAACGGCGTGGATTGGCTCGCTGGTAAGGAGCTGTGTTGCCATGAGTCCATTTTTACAGGTAAAAATGAGTATCTCGTCCCTGGAAAAATGGCTGGATATAATTTTTTCCAGTCCCAGCAGAATTTGATTATCATCATCCACCAGCAGAAGTTTAAAGGGAGTCTGAGATTCCATGAAAGTCCTCCTTTGTATGAGATAAAAGTGGGGCAGGCGTTTTGGGTATGCGAACGGTGACGGATGTTCCCCTGCCGGGGGAACTGTTAATAACAAGCCCGTAGTTTTTGCCATAATATAGTCTGATACGGCGATGAATATTTTTAAGTCCTATTCCATAGCGTGTATTGTCCTCGTCGTCAAGGGAGGCTCTTAAATCCTCCAGGTATTGTTTTTCCATGCCGTGTCCATTGTCAGAGATTGTAAAGACCAAATCGTTTTTTTCTTCATATCCCCACACCTGAATGTGAATTGCATCCTGCAGCCCCTTTGTTGCGTGGTTGGCTGAATTTTCCACAAGAGGCTGGAAGATCACTTTTATCATACAGTATTCGTAAAGGGCTTTGTCTATTAAAATATCAACCTGAAGCCTGGGGAAACAATAATGCAGCAGGGAGGTATAATACTGCAAATGTTCTAATTCCTCCCGGATACTGACAAGGGCGGACTGGTTGGTTACGCCATAGCGAAGCACCTTTGACAGGAGAAGGCACATTTCGCTCAGTTCCATATACCCATGGGTATAGGCGGACATACGCATATTTTCAAGGGTATTATAGAGGAAGTGCGGGTTAATTTGGGAACGGAGCATCTGCAGCTCTAAGTTGCGTTCCGCCAAAGTACGCACATAAACCTCATCAATTAACTGCTGTACACGCTCAGACATATTATTGAGGGAATGGGTCAGGTAGGATAGCTCATCTGTCTGGGAACAGGGGACACGAACGCTGAAATTACCCCGGCCAATCTCCTCGCACATGTTGACAAGCCTGGCAAGGGGACGGTTGATGCTGCTGATTATGCCTACAAATATGGTGATGTTGAGTAAAATTAAAATCAGGCCGCCAAGCAGTATGCCGAAAACTTTTTGAAACTGCTCATAAAGCAAAAGCCCTGTGGGGGTGCGTATAACACTGTAGGAACCGCCGGATTTCATAGTGTAGGAGATATGGTAGATATATTTTATCCCTTCCTGTACACGCGTGAAGGAATAATCTCCCTGACGACGGGATGCAAACAGAATATCCTGTTCCAACGCATCATCCAGGTTTCCAATAATTTTCTGACCGGTGGAATCGTAGATGGCGTAAAACTGCTCATCAAACAGTTTATCCGTGTTAAAGGTGATGGGAATATCTGCGGCACGGATTCCGGTCAAGGTGATGCAGAAGGGTTTTAGGGTAAGGTGATCGTACAGTATTCTGGCAGCATGCAGGTTCTGATGGGTCTTTCGCAAACCAAGGGAAAGGGTTTCCTCGCTGTTGAGGATATAAATTTTTCCTCCCAGTTCCTGACATTTGACATACCAGGAATCGGCGCTGTGGTCTTTTCTTGGGAGACTGATATTGTATACGGACTTACTGTCAATGAGTTCTCCCTTTTCGTCCAGCAGCACAAGAGATTCCACCTCAGGAAACTGGATGAAAACTTCGCCGCACCGATTATAAAATACCCTGTAAAAATCAGGATTGGTCATATGGGCATGATCCGCTCCGATGAGATATTGAAGCAGAGGGTCGTTATACCTTTCCGGCATGTGAGCCAGCGGAAAGCTTGAAGCGGTATCGAGCTTCTCCAAAATGGAATTGGTGTGGAGCAGCAGGATGTGGTTTAAGTTATAAATAGCGGTGTTTTGCTGTAATCTGCAGTTCTGCACATAGAAAAAAAGAATCATCAGATAGGCAGAGATTAGCATAAAGACTTCTAATACCATAAGAACCTGCAGCCTGCGGCTGATATGGTAAAAGCGGGGCGTTTTTTTGTTTGGATGAAATAAATGAGGGAGGGAAGAAAGCGTATATTTTTTCATATGAATAACCATATCTTTCTCTTTATAGTAAATAAACTTTTATGGTAAACCTTTTTACCTTTATCATGAGTTCATCTTTTTGTGCAAAATGTATTAAAATGCTAATTCCAGCTTTAATTATTAATTAATTATGCAATAAATTATAACATAAAAGTAAGAAAAGTAAAACACAGGAAAAAATGGTAAGAAACAGGAAACCAGGGCATTTTAAAGGATGGTTGATTTTGTTATACTTTAGCCACGAAACAAGAAAGCATTCTTAGGGAGAAGAAAAGGAGAAAACGAAATGAAGAAAAAATGGTTGAGCGTGATGTTGGCAGCGGTACTTGCGGTATCAACGCTTGCAGGATGCGGAAATTCCGGCAAGGAAAGCAGTGAGGATACAGGGAGCGGCCAGGGAGGAACGGAAAGCAATACGGATGCAGGAGCCGATGCGGACACATCCGACTCTTCAGATTCCGAGAAAATTGTATTGGAGTTTTATAATCAGAAAGTGGAAGCGGAAAGCCTTTATAATGATGTAATTATTCCTAAATTCCAGGAGGAGCACCCAAATGTGGAAATAGAAGTGGTATCTCCATCTGACGCGGAAACAGTGTTCTTTACCAGAGTATCCACCAATGATATGCCTGATATTATGTCTATTTATCCGGCTGAATTTAGTTACCAGGTGATTATGCAGGACGGGCTTTTGGCTGACTTAAGCGGAAAAGATTTTCTTTCCAGAGCTACAAAAAGCGCTATTGAGTATTCCACCTATGAAGACGGCAAGATTTATGCAATGCCCTATGGACTTAGCTCTTACGGAATTTACTGTAATCTTGATATGTTTGAGGAAGCGGGATTGGAACTGCCGGAAACTTGGGATGATTTGATTGCATGTCTGGATGCTTTTGTGGCAAAGGGTATGGAAAAACCGCTCATTTTTGACGGAAAAGGAAGTCTTGCCCAGTTTGCGGAAAGATTAATCGGAATTGTAGATAAGGACTTCGCAACAGTGTGTGAGTCCGTAGGAAAAGGAGAAGGCTCTTTTGCGGATGCGGATAAGAATCAGGTGCGTATTTTCTCGGAAGCACTTTTGGAGCTGGCCAAATATGCGCCGGATGACATTCTTGGAATCGGCCGTGATCAGGGAACAGCGGATTTCTGTAATGGGGTTTATCCTATGTACATTGGCGGTACCTTCTATATGGCGGATATCCTTGCCGGAAATGCTGACTTAAACTGTACAATGATTCCAATTCCCAAGCCGGATGGGGGATATAGCCTGCCGATTAATGTAGATATTGCTCTTGGCTATTATGTGGAAACAGAACATCCTGAAATTTGCGAAGCGTTTATTGAATTTATGTCAAGACCTGAGATTTATCAGATTATGGCGGACAATGAAGGAACTCCCACTTGTATTGAAGGGGTGGATTACAAGATAAAGGCCCTTCAGGATATCAGTGAGAAAATTGTAGGAGACAATACCTTCCTTACGCTGGTTAACTTCTGGCCCTCCGGATGGAGAACGGAATGGACAATTTATGTGCAGAATCTGATCAGTGACGGAGATATTGATGCTTTAATCACAGAAACAGACAGAATATGTAAAGATTATTATAACCAGTAATAAGGATAGTTAGTTGCTTACCATGGTCAGAAATACACAGGCTGTATGTTTGGTGAGAACATAGTTCGGATTCCCGTAAGGTTTCCTTGCGGGAATCTTTTATACACAGGCCCGCATACGGAAATTTGCTGCCAAGGCAGCATGCGGGCCGCGCAGCGAGTAGGGAGAAAATCGTCCCTGCTTGATTAAAAGAGGATAACGGGGGTATCCAGAATGAAAAATGGAAAAAAGAAAAGGATAACGGAGAAGTCGCTGTCCATGTTTCTGTTTACCGTACCGGCTACGGTGTTGTATTGTATATTTTTTATTTACCCGATTGCAATTGGGATTATGTACAGCTTTACCGATTGGAACGGGCTGTCAAAGGACTATAAATTTATAGGATTTTCCAATTACATTACGGCGTTTACCAACAGCCGTTTCCAGAATGCGGTGAAGTTTAACATCAAATTTACCGTGATGGCGGTAATTTTAATTGTGGGGCTGAGCCTTATTCTGGCGCTGATTTTTAATAATAGTAAGCTTCGCTGCATGTCTGCGTTTCGGGGAATCTTTTTCTTCCCTGCGGTACTTGGAATGTTGGTTGTGGGTTTGATTTTTAATGAAATTTTCTATCGTGCGGTTCCTGTGATAGGGAAGGCCCTGAACATTTCCGCACTCTCGTCCAATATTCTGGCCAGTAAATCTACGGCAATCTATGGAGTTCTTATCGTCCATGTATGGCTTGCGGTGGCCATGGCTACCGTAATGCTGCTTGCGGGACTGCAGTCCGCCCCGGAGGATCTCTATGAGGCGGCGGTGTTAGACGGGGCGAACAGATGGCAGAAATTTAAGTATATTACCATGCCTTTCCTGCTTCCGGTGCTTTCCGTTGTGGTTATCTTGCAGGTAAAGAGCGGGCTGACAGTTTACGATATTATTGTCGCGCTGACAAACGGAGGACCGGGAGGCGCTACGGAAAGCCTGGCATTTTTGATTTACAGCCATGGATTTAAGGAAGTAAAATTC
The DNA here is from genome assembly GCA_910587305.1 of uncultured Lachnospiraceae bacterium. Lineage (GTDB taxonomy): Bacteria > Bacillota > Clostridia > Lachnospirales > Lachnospiraceae > Suilimivivens. Next base: position 10,781 of record CAJUKV010000005.1, read on the forward strand.
TCCTATGCCATAGCGGAGGCAATGGTACTCACGATAGTGATCTGTGCAATTTCCTTTATTCAGACCAGTATCAGTAATAAGAAAAAAGTCTATTAAGGAGGGCGGACATGAAGAAAAAACCTGGTATTTTTACATATATTTTTCTGCTGTGTGGTTGCGTGCTCATTATTTTTCCAATGTATCTTGCAGTCATTACGGCATTTAAGCCGACGGAAGAGCTGACCAAAAGTATTTTTTCCTTTCCGACTTCTTTTTATCTGGGAAATTTTCAGGAGGTAATTCAAAAGTCAGGTTTTCTGCATTCTGTTATTAACACGGTTTTTGTTACGGTGGTCTCCTGTCTTGGGGTGGTTTTGGTGGTGCCGCTGGTTTCCTATGCTATTGCCAGAAATATGGACAAAAATCGGTATTATAAGTATTTATATTATTTTCTGCTGATTGGAATATTTGTCCCTTTTCAGGTAAAAATGATGCCCCTGGTACAGGTAATGTCAAATTTTAATATGCTCAATGTGCCTGGCATTGCGGTAGTTTATATTGCAAGTGCGGTTTGTGAAGGTGTATTCTTATATGTAGCTTTCATTCATGGGGTTCCGGGAGAGTTAGAGGAATCCGCTTATATGGATGGGGCGGGGACACTTTTTACTTATTGGAAAATCATTTTTCCGCTGCTCAAGCCAATGACAGCCACCGTATTGATTATGGACGGGCTGTGGTATTGGAACGATTTTTTCCTGCCCTTGCTGGCCTTAAACAAAACGCCGGATAACTATACGCTCACACTTTTTATTTATAATTTTAAGTCGCAGACTACGGTAAACTATTCTCTGATTTTTGCAGGGCTCTTACTTGCTATGCTGCCGATTATGGTGATGTATGTTTTCCTGCAAAAACAGATTATGGGAGGACTTGTAAACGGAGCCGTAAAAGGGTAAAGTGTGAAGAGAAGTTCTAAGGCGTCAGAAAACGCCGCCTAAGAACAACTAAAACTTCACACTCAGAAGAATGCCCTGACGGTCATTCTTCAAACATTGTTTGTGCCGCAAGGCGGCATGTCGGGAAGTGTGAAGAAGAGATGAAGATTTTCTAAGGCGTCAAAGGACGCCGCCTAAGAAAATCTAAGTCATCTTGAAATAATTCATGTATCGTTTGTGCCGCAAAGCGGCATGTCGGGAAGTGTGAAGAATGCCTTGAAAAACAGGCATTCTTCATCGAGATTTGTGGATGCGCGGTTTTCACGAATCTTTAGGGAGTAACGGTTCAAGCCGGGATTTTTGAATGTATAGGAGAAGAAACCGCGCAGAAATGAGGGAAGTATGAAACTGCATTATCTTGGAACAGCCGCTGCGGAGGGATGGCCCGCTTTATTTTGCAGCTGTGAGAACTGCCAAAGGGCAAGGAAGGCGAAAGGGAAAAACTATCGGAGCCGTCCCCAGGCGCTGATTGATGGAAAGTTAATGGTGGACTTTGGGCCGGACACTTTTTATCACATGATGAAATATGATTTGGATTTTTCGGAAATACGGCATGTAATATTGACCCACTCTCATACGGATCACTTTTATTCTACGGATTTAATTTTGCGTGCTTTCCCTTATGCGTATTTTGGAGATCTGAAGAAAATGACGGTGTATGGAAATGAGAAGTGTCACTGGATGTTCTTACGCACGCTGGAAGTGGAGGATGATTCGGCTAATATGCGGGATTGCGTGGGATTTGAGGAAATTTTGGCATTTCGCCCTTTTCAGATTCCGGGGTATGAGATTACACCCCTTCGTGCGGTACATGACCCGAAGGAGGAATGTGTGATTTATCTTATTCGGGATGGAGAGGGGAAGAGTCTTTTGTTTGCGAATGACACGGGCGTTTTTCCTGAGGATACGTGGGAAGCCTTAGAAGGGATCAAGCTGGACTGTGTGAGCTTAGACTGCACACTGGGAAATAATCCGGCTATGGACTGCGGGCATATGGGGCTTAAGGCAGTCCGTAGTGTGGTGGAGCGGTTAAGGAAAATGGAATGTATCGGCCAAAGTACGCCGGTTGTGCTGACTCATTTTTCCCACAATGGGAATCTTCTGCATGAGGAGTTAGAGGCTGAGACAAGAAAAGACGGATTTATCATTGCCTATGATGGAATGGCGCTGGAGTTTTAGCTAAAATGGAGAAAAAGAAACTGGTAGATAAGAAAATGGGGAATTTTTTGTTCCTTCTGTGTTGGTGCGTTTATTTTGCTTCTTATATTGGGAGGCTGAATTATTCCTCGGTTATGTCTTCTATTATTGAGGAAGGCCTTCTTAGCTTTTCACAGGCAGGGAGTATCAGTATGGTATACTTTTTTGCCTATGGGATAGGGCAGCTGTGCAATGGAATATTAGGGGACAGACTAAAGCCTCAGAATATGATTTTTTTCGGGCTGTTTTGCTCCGGGCTTTCCAATCTGCTTATGGGGAGCGTTCGTATTTTTTCTGCCATGGCCGTGCTTTGGGGGATAAACGGCTACATGCAGTCTATGATATGGCCGCCTATTATCCGGATTTTTGCGGAGAAGTATACGGAAGAGAGGAAAAGAAAATGCAGCGTTGATATTGCTTCCAGTATGGCGGTGGGTACATTGACTTCGTATTTTCTTTCAGCCTGCGCTATGAAATGGATTTCCTGGCAGGCGGCGTTTTTCCTGGCGGCAGGCGTTATGATTTTGATTGCCCTTGGGTGGAGCGCCGGATACGGCGCGGTAGAGCGTTTCCTTAAGCCGGACAGGGCGGCGGAGAATGCCTTACAGGACAGGAGCCCTGATTTTTCGGAAAATGAAATTTTTTCGGAAAAGAAAAAGACAGAAAAAAGAAAGACAGATGAAAGGGTGGCCGGCGGAAAGGAAGGAGCCGGTGAAAATGGTAGAAGGCAGGTTTCACTTCCGGCACTGATTGTGGGGAGCGGACTGGCGGGTATTCTTCTTCCGGTTATGATTCATGGGGTTTTGAAGGATGGCATTACCCAGTGGGTGCCTACTTATATTTATGACTGTTTTGACGTGACAAACTCTTTTTCCGTGCTGGTTACCATGATTCTGCCGCTGATTAATTTAAGCGGAGCATACATGGCCAGGTATGCGGACAGGAAGCATCCGGAGGAAGAAATCAGAACCTCTGTCATCTTCTTTGAAGGCGCGCTGGTTTCGCTGCTTCTGCTGTTGTTTTTCGGAAAGTATCATGTGTTTTTGGCAGTGGTATTGTTCGCTGTGATTACGGCTTCCATGATGGCCGTAAATACGCTGTATGTGAATATGATACCGCTTCACTTTGAGAAGCAGGGACGTGTGGCGGCGGTTTCGGGACTGTTAAATTCCGTGGCGTACATAGGCAGCGCAGTGTCCACCTTTACGATTGGAATTATGGTGGAAAAAGCAGGCTGGACGGTTACCATGAGCAGCTGGGTAGTGATTACGGCCGTGGCTTTGGGGATATGCCTGTCTATGAGAAAAAGAAAATTCAGCTGATAGACTTTGGACTTTGGTTATGGTATACTGAATTTATCCGGATAACTGTTTTCCGTTAATGGGAGGTGGTATAATGCCAAATAATGCTGAAATTGCCAAAACAACTATAGAGGATTTCAGGGAAATACAACGTTTTATGCAGATAGCAAAGGATGAAGAAGCTCTAAAAACATATGCCGAATTGAAAAAGAAATATATTTCATTAAAAGCATTGCTGACGGTTTTAGGTGTGAATCTGACAGATATTGATGAAATAAAAGAATAGTAAAAAGAATGCGGTAAAACACAACCCCTTCCGGCGCTTATCCGGTAAGGGGTTTTATTATATGAATGTATTATCATAAATCCTGTGACAAAAAAGAGGCGTTGTGTTATAATATCCCCGGTATTTACCGTTAGCCAAACCAGTAAAGGAAAAAAATATGAGACGATATGAACTGATAGCTCCCTGCCATTTTGGATTGGAAGCCGTGCTCAAGCGTGAAATTATAGATTTAGGATACGACGTAACCAAAGTGGAGGATGGAAGGATCACTTTCGCCGGCGACGGCGAAGCGGTGTGCCGGGCGAATATTTTTTTGAGAACTGCGGAGAGAATCTTAATTAAGGTGGGAAGCTTCCATGCGGAAAGTTACGAGGAGCTTTTTCAGGGAATAAAGGGGCTCCCCTGGGAGGAATACATTCCGGCGCAGGGAAAGTTCTGGGTGACGAAGGCGGCCAGCGTCAAAAGCAAGCTGTTTAGTCCCTCCGATATCCAGTCCGTGGTGAAAAAAGCTATGGTGGAGCGGATGAAGGAGGTTTACCATATAGAATGGTTTCAGGAAAGCGGCGCGTCATTTCCTCTTCGGGTGTTTTTGATGAAGGATGAGGTTACGGCGGCCATAGATACCACGGGAGAATCCTTACACAAAAGGGGATACCGCAGGCTGACGGCCAAAGCGCCCATTGCGGAAAATCTCGCGGCGGCGCTCATTATGCTGACGCCATGGAAGGGAGATAGGATTTTGGTGGATCCCTTTTGCGGCAGCGGGACTTTTCCCATTGAAGCGGCTATGATGGCGGCCCACATGGCGCCGGGCATGAACAGGAGCTTTACGGCGCAAAACTGGCCCCACCTGATACCTTTAAAGGAATGGTACGGGGTGCTTGATGAAGCCAGAGAGGAGATTGTGGAGGATGCCTATACGGACATTCAGGGGTACGATGTGGACGACGCTATGGTGTCTATTGCAAGAGAAAACGCCAGGCTTGCGGGGGTGGAGCATCTAATCCACTTTCAAAGGCGGGATGTGAGGGATTTAAGCCACGGTAAAAAATATGGATTTATCATAAGCAATCCTCCTTATGGAGAGAGGATAGAGGAAAAAAATAAACTGCCTGAGCTTTACGGAGCGATTGGCGAGAGATTCAGGGCTCTGGATTCCTGGTCTATGTATCTGATCACGGCCTTTGAGCAGGCGGAAAAGGCCATGGGGCTGAAAGCAGCCAAAAACAGGAAGATATACAATGGGATGATGAAAACTTATTTTTATCAGTTCCCAGGCCCAAAACCGCCGAAAAAGAATTTACAGGAGTAGAAATGCGGCTTAGTTTAATGAAAAAGGCGGCCATCGGGAGTGTGCTGTATTCTATGGCGGCAATGGGATTGATTTATTATTTGTCCGGTGACAAAGCAATTACAATTTCAGATGTGGCTCAGGATGAAGTGTCTGGGAGCACCTTACCGGATGTTACGGAAAATGGAGCAGGAGAAGGCGCCGGAGCGGATAGCGGGCCGGATGGGGACGGCCTTTTGACAGGCCAAATCACGGAAGGCGATGGGGAAGAGAAAACTGCTATGGCGGCAGAAGAAAATGAGACGGGCCAAGATGAGGAAAAGACCGGTTTAAGCGGGAACGAAGCCGGCGCAGGTGGGAAAAATGCAGACCCCGAGGAAAACCAGGCTGAGCCGGATGGGGAAGAAGGGGCAAAAGAAAATGCCGAAGGGAGCATAGCGCCGGAAGAAAATGGACGCGGCGAGACTGAGGGAGGAAGACAGGAGCTTATTTTTGGAACCGGCGAGAACAACAGCAGTTATATGAGGATTCCTCTGCCGGCGGAATGCAAGGCGGAAGATATTGCGGTGGAAAATTTTTATATGAACCGGGAATTGTGCATATTGGTTGACGGAGCGGACAGTGATTTTTATGCTTCCAATGTGATTTCCGGAAATCTGGACATGGTGGAAAAGGGGACGTGTGAGGAAAATGACAAAGCGGACGAAAGCGGTGTAAAGCTGCGTTTTTCTATGACGGGAGTTTATGAGTATCACACGATTTTAGAGAACCATGACTTATATATAAGCTTTTTTAGTCCCAGGGAAATGTATGACAAGATTGTGGTAATCGATCCGGCTTGCGGAGGTTCCAATATAGGAAATGAAGAAAATGAGCTTACGGAGAAGGAAATCAATCTTCAAGTTGCCAAAAAAGTGAAAGAAAAGCTGGATGGAACTGATTTGAAGGTGTATTACACCAGAATGGACGATTCTAATCCTGCGGAGGAAGACAGGGTCAGACTGGCTAATGAAACCAAAGCGGATATGTATATACGGATACAGGTGGATGCAAACAGGGACAGCAGTGTTTATGGGGCTACGGCGATTTATAATGAGGATTACTTTATTCCGGGTTTTGGCAGTGTGGAGCTGGCGGATATACTGGAACGGGAAGTGGTCACCAGCATAAAGGGGAAAGCCCTGGGCCTTAGCAAGGCGCAGGAGGAAGATTATGCAATCAGGAGCATTACCGTACCTGCGGCTGCGGTGAAGGTGGGATGCCTTACCAATAAGCAGGAAGCCATTTTGCTGGGAAGAGAAGATTATCAGGAAAAAATTGCGGATGGTATTTGCAATGCCATTTTGGCTGTCTATGAAGAGACAGATTAAAAAGACGGATGGGTGATTAGATTAATTACAAATTTGTGTTCCGGCCCAAATTTGCAGGTTGTTGGAGATAGGGAGGATTAGTATGCAAAAGATTGTTTTTGCTACGGGCAATGCAGGTAAGATGAAAGAAATCAGGGAAATTTTATCAGATCTCAGGATAAAGGGCGAGCCGGTGGAAATTGTTTCCATGAAGGAAGCCGGCGTGAGTGCGGAGATAGAAGAAAATGGAACGAACTTTGAGGAAAATGCTCTCATCAAAGCAAGGGCCGTTGCCGCCGGGATAAAAGGCGCTATTGTGCTTGCGGATGACTCAGGCCTGGAGGTAGATTATTTAAATAAGGAGCCGGGAATTTATTCAGCCAGGTATATGGGGGAGGATACCTCTTATCATGTGAAAAATGCCAATCTGATAGAACGGCTTAAGGACGTGCCGGATGAGCGGCGGACAGCCAGATTTGTTTGCGCCATTGCCTGTGTTCTTCCGGACGGCCATCATTTTATACGGACTGCGGCCATAGAGGGTAGAATTGGCTATGAAGAAAAAGGGGAAAATGGCTTTGGATATGATCCCATTTTTGTGGTGCCATCCTATCAAAAAAGTGCGGCGGAATTGACCCCGGAGGAGAAAAATGCAATCAGCCACAGAGGAAAAGCACTGCGGGCAATGCGGGAGTGCCTTGCGAATTACTATCAATAGACAAAATAAGTTTTTCAAACCACAAATTTGTGCTTGCATACAGGATGCTTAGCATGCCTATAATTTGTGTGCTGTCGGTAGGGATGGGGATTAAGATGGAGAAACGTATATGAAGGTGCTGATTGTCAGCGACACGCATCGGAGAAATGATAATTACATAAAGGTGCTTGAGAGGGTGGCGCCGGTGGATATGGTAATTCACTGCGGCGATATTGAAGGCAGCGAATACCTGATTGCGGAGAGCGCAGGGTGTCCTGTTCAGATGGTCACGGGAAACAATGACTTTTTTTCAGACCTTCCAAGAGAAAAAGAATTTCAAATCGGCCATTACAAGGTTTGGCTCACCCATGGGCATAACTACTATGTGTCGATGGGCAACGAGACCATCAAGCAGGAAGCCAGGATGCGCGGGGTAGACATTGTCATGTACGGGCATACCCATAAGCCGGTGGTGGAGATAGAAGGAGACCTTATCGCCGTCAATCCGGGCAGCCTTACCTATCCGCGTCAGGAGGGGCGCAGACCTTCCTTTCTTATTATGGACCTGGACAGGAAGGGGAAGGCACATTTTACAATTAATTATCTATAAATCTTCCAGGCTCAAAGCAATAGGCTGTCCTACTTTGTAAGACAGCCTATTACTATATAGATATCAAGTTTGGAAGTAAACTTCCAAATTCTTTATCGGTAGCAGTACCGCAAGCAGGGCTTGCGGTATGCAAGGGGTATAAAAATGGAAGATCATATAATTAAACTTCCTGATATTTGGAAATATAAACGGGATGCGTATCTGTCCCCTTCATATCCTTTCCGGCTGAAATTTTAACATTCTTATCTGTGATGAGGTATTCAATTTCAGCGCCTGGTTCCACAACAGTATCCTGCATTAAGATACAATTTTTTACTTTAGCGCCTTTAGCAATTTTTACGCCACGGAAGATAACGCTGTTTTCCACTTCTCCTTCAATGACGCAACCGTCGGCTACCATTACGTTTTGGATTTTGGAATCCTGAATATAGCGGGTAGGGTTGTCGTCACGGATCTTGGTATAAATTGGATTGCCTGAGAAAAGGGAATCCAGATTATAATCGTCTAAAAGCTTCATATTCTCATCAAAGTAGCTCTTTACATCACAAATACGCGCAATATATTTGTCATATTTATAGGCTTGTACGTTCAGCTTATTGATATGGGGAAGCAAAATATCGCGCTCAAAATATTCTTTTCCGTGCACGAAAGCTGTGTTAACCAGGTCAATTAACAGCTCACGGTCAAGGAGATAAATATTCATGGAGCAGTTTTGGATGCCTTCCTTCTTGGAGTTTACATAAAGCCTTGTGATGCGGCCATCTTCAATATCAAAAGTATAATAAAGAGTTGGATCGGTACCGGGAGCCTTTAAAAGGCTTGCAGGGATCTCCTGGGTGTTATAAGCAACGGTAACATCTGCTCCGCTGTCTATATGGGCCTGTATCATAGCGTTGAAATCAAAGTTGACTACGATATTTGTATCCGCAAGGACAACATATTTTTCTTTTTGATCCTTTAAGAAGGTCAAAATGCTGGCAAGACCGACCACACGTCCCGTAAAGCGTTTGGACTCCTTTTCCGCGTAAGGAGGGAAAATATTTAATCCGCCGTTTTTGCGGACAAGATCCCATTCACGACCGGAATCAAGGTGATCCATCAGGGAGTGATAGTTGTTGTTTACCATAACGGAAATGTTGTCAATGCCGCAGTTTGCCATACTGGATAAGATAAAGTCGATAAGGCGGTAACGGCTGGCAAAGGGAATGGAAGCCATCAACCGCACATTAACCAGTTCCGGAATCAGCGTATCATAACTGTTGGGGAAAATGACACCAAGTGCACTCGTATTTGAATTCATCATTGCTCTTCACCACCTTCTACATTTTTATTTACCATAGCGTCAGGACCGATTATGGCGTTTGCGCCAATTGTGATACCTGCGCCAACGGTTGCAACACCGTTATTATCACCGGAAGGCATTGCCCCCACAACGGCGTTCTCGCCGATGGTTACATTCTCAGCTACAATACAGTGCTTTACTACGGCGCCGCGTTTGATAACGGAACCGCCCATAATAACGGCGTCCTCGATAACGGCGTCTTCGTCCACTCTGACCCCTGCGAACAGGATAGAATGCTTTACGTTGCCCTTGATGCGGCATCCGTCAGTGATCATGGAGTTTTCCACTACGGCGCCTGCGTTGATTTTATGGCCGGGCATACCGCTGTTGCGGCTGTAAATCTTCCAGTCCTCATCAAACAGGTTGATTCCGCTGTGCTCAGGGTCAAGAACTTCCATATTTGCTTCCCACAGGGAGGCAATGGTTCCCACATCCTTCCAGTATCCGCTGAAGTGATAAGCGTACATCCTGCGCCTGTCCCGTAAAAGGTTGGGGATGATATTATTACCAAAGTCATTTGCAGATTTGGGATCGGCCTCGTCCTCTTCCAGATACTGTTTTAAGATATCCCAGTTAAAGATGTAGATACCCATGGATGCCAGGTTGGATTTGGGATTCTTGGGTTTTTCCTGGAACTCGGTGATCTTGTCGTTTTCATCCGCTACCATCAGGCCGAAACGGGGAGCTTCTTCCCAGGGAACCTCCATAACGGCCACACTGAATTCTGCGTCCTTTTCCTTATGGAATTTCAGGAAGTCGCTGTAGTCCTGCTTGCAGATCTGGTCGCCGGAGAGAATGATAACATATTTCGGATCGTAGCGTTCAATGAACGAAATGTTCTGATAAATCGCGTTTGCCGTGCCTTTGTACCAGTCCGAACCGTTTGCCTTCTGGTAGGGAGGCAGCACATGCACGCCGCCGTAGAGACGGTCCAGATCCCAGGGCTGGCCGTTTCCTATGTACTCATTCAGTACCAGAGGCTGATACTGGGTCAAAATACCTACAGTATCAATTCCTGAATTGACGCAATTTGACAGCGGAAAATCAATGATGCGATATTTACCGCCAAATGGTACTGCTGGTTTTGCAAGCTTCTCGGTTAAAGCATAGAGACGGGATCCCTGACCACCGGCAAGAAGCATTGCAATCATTTCTTTTGCCATAACATTATCCTCCTATTTTATTGCCTTATGAAGAAATTATACATCATTATGCCGATAAATGATAGGTTTTTAACAAAAAAAATGGAAAAAGATACAATTATTTCTCTGAAAAAATAAAAATTTTTGTCCAGTTTGGAAGAAGATTTGAAAACAGGGCCTTTTTTGGCTATAGTTGATTGGGGAAAATAACCATTACGGCGAGGCGTGTTATGGAAATAAAGATCGCATTCGTAATTTTTAGCGGTAATTGCGGATTTTGTGGATAATAGAGTTAACGGCTATGTAAAGGTAATGGTTTAACTTGCATTCGCGCTGCTTTTCCTGTAGACTGTTTTATATATATAAATATGTGCGCTCATCCCAATTTATGGGCTGTAGTGTGAAGAAAAGTTCTAAGGCGTCAAAAAACGCCGCCTAAGAACAATTAAAACTTCACACTCAGAATAATGCCTTGAAAAACAGGCATTCTCCCCACATATTTGTGCTGCCGCAGAGCGGCAACATGGGGGGTAGCAAAAATGGGAAATTATGAAAAAAATTTTTCATATACAAATATGTGCTTGAGGGTATATATTTGCGGACCGAGTAGAAAGGAGCATGGTTATTCATATGACAAGTCAGACACTGCGCGAAGCGCGTACATACGAGGAAGCCTCGGAAAAATTTATCAAAAAAGAAGACCGGCCGGATTTTCATCTGTCCACACGGACGGGATGGTTAAACGACCCCAACGGATTTTCTTATTACAAAGGGGAATATCATATGTTTTATCAGTATCACCCTTACGATTCCCACTGGGGCCCCATGCACTGGGGACATGCGGTGAGCAAGGATCTCCTTCACTGGGAGTATTTGCCTGCTGCTCTTGCGCCGGATGAGTATTATGACAGGGACGGATGCTTTTCGGGCAGCGCCATTGAGCTGCCGGACGGAAGACAGCTTTTGATGTACACGGGGGTGATCAAGGAAAGGCAGAAAAGCGGCGGCTTTTGCGAGGTGCAGACCCAGTGCCTGGCAGTTGGCGACGGCCGGGATTATGAGAAATATGAGAACAATCCGGTTTTGGATGAAAAGGATCTGCCGGAGGGCAGCAGCCGGTTTGACTTCCGGGATCCCAAGATGTGGAGAAAAGAGGACGGGACTTATTGCTGCGTGATAGGAAGCCGCCCGGCGGACGGCAGCGGGCAGATTTTGCTTTATACCAGTGAGGACGGTTTTCACTGGCGCTTTAAGAAGATACTGGTTTCCAACAACAACCGTTTTGGGAAAATGTGGGAATGCCCGGACTTTTTTATGCTGGACGGAAAAGCGGTGCTGCTGACCAGTCCTCAGGATATGCTTCCTCAGGGCTTTGAATACCATAACGGAAACGGAACGTTGTGCCTGATAGGGGATTTCGACGAGGAGACGGACACCTTTACGGAGCAGCACAACCAGTCCATCGACTATGGCATTGATTTTTATGCGCCCCAGACGATTCTGACCCCGGACGGGCGCAGGGTGATGATTGGCTGGATGCAGAACTGGGATACCTGCGGCGGACATACTGATCAGGAGCATTTATGGTTTGGCCAGATGAGCCTGCCCAGAGAAATCTTCATCAAAAACGGAAGGCTTTATCAGAAGCCAATCCGCGAGCTGGAGGATATGAGAAGTGGAAGGGTGGAATACCAGTCCGTTCCGGTTGCGGGCACCGTTAACCTGGAAGGTATAAAAGGGCGCAAGGTGGACATGGAGCTTAGCATATGGCCGGAGGACGAGAAAAATGTTTACCATAAGTTTTCCGTTCGGTTTGCCCAAAACGCCCAGTATCAGACTTCCGTAAGCTTCAGGCCAAAAGAGAGCGTCCTTAAAATTGACAGGAAGTTCTCGGGCTCAAGGAGGGCGGTGATCCACCAGCGCAGAAGCAAGATAAAACATGAGAACGGCCGCCTGAAACTGAGGCTGATATTAGACCAGTTCAGCGCGGAGATATTTGTAAATGACGGCGAACAGGTTATGACGGCAACCATGTATACGGAAAGAGCGGCGGACGGCATTTCTTTCTGCGCAGACGGGGAAGTCAGGATGGACGTTGTAAAGTATGATTTGATTTAAAGACCGGCGGAAGAATGAAAAATTGTCCCGGCGTCTGTTACATCTGAAAAATATTTGCAGGCAGGAATCTGAGGATTCCTGCCTGCTTTATGTACAGGCCCGTATACGGAAATTTGCTGCCAAGGCAGTATACGGGCCGCGCGGCGGGGGATGTCGCAAAACGGCAGACTCATCTTTCACGGGCCGGCTGCCCGTCAGCCCTTGGGTATCCTTTGATTTACATGGGTGTAAGTAATTATTCAGACTTCGGCTTTATAGTTACGCGTGTAATCAGCGCGATGTAAAAATTTGTAGCCGGATAAAGCAAAGTTTGATACAATATATTAAGAATGTATAGAGAAGAATAACGAAATCTCCAACCAAGAGTTCAAGAATAGGGTTTGCAATGAAAAAGAAGTCAGGAAAAAACATAAAAAGCTCTCTGCTTATTTCTATTATATTCGTTTTTTGTATTTTAGGGGCAATTGTATTTTCAGTGGCAAGAAAGACATCCTCAGAGATGTTTGATTCGGCGATTAACAACCTAAGGGACAGCCTTGGCCTGGTTAAAGGAACGATAGAGGCTGTCTTGATAAAAGAGGCGGAATTTCAGGATTTTATCGCCCGGGAAATTGCCGTTTCAGACGACCCTTATGAATTTATCCGTTCCTATAATACAAACCAGATGATTACCAGGATATCCCTGGTACCGGAGGGGGAAAGTGAAGGCATTTCCAATACGGGGGAAATATTTTCGGAAAGTACCCTGGATTTTTCCACAGGGAAAAAGGTTGGCGAACTGTTGATCACACAATCTTATCTGAATGATATGGGAACATGGGCCTATACCATGAAATGTCCTGTCATGAAGGACGATAAAAAAATTGCTACTTTGTATATCGAGTATATTTTTGACTCTTTTGAAATGATACTTCCGGATAATCTTTATGACGGGAAGGCTATGCTGTATATTATGGACAGTAAGAGCGAGCGGCTTATATTAAAGCCTACGGGGATGGGCGAGCGCGACGCCGGCCATCTGAATCTGACGGACTTTTACCGTGCCAACAATATCATGAAAGGAACCATTCAAAAAGAGGTTGCAAAAACCATAGGTGACGGAAACAATATCATGTTTAAGCATGATATCCGTGGGAAAAGTTCTCTGATTTATATGTGGGCGGTAAACGGCGGGACGTTTTATATGATTGGATATGTGCCCATTGAAGCGATCCAGCAGGAAGGACGTTCCGTAAACCAGAGTATTTTTATCGTTGTGCTTGTGATGCTCATCGCCTTCTTCCTGTGCTGTGTTTTATATTATTTCAGTTGGAAACAGCAGGACGCAATACGAAAGGAGCAGGAAGCGGAGAGGGAGATTTATAACAAACAATTGGCGGATGCATTGCATGCGGCGCAGATTGCAAGCAATTCCAAGACAACATTTCTTTCAAATATGTCCCACGATATCCGCACGCCTATGAATGCCATCCTTGGATTTACCACTTTACTGTCCAAAGATGCTGATAATCCGGTTAAGGTAAGGGAATATACGAAAAAAATTACCGCATCAGGACAACACCTTTTAAGTCTTATCAATGATGTTTTGGACGTCTCTAAAATCGAGAGTGGAAAAATGGTGCTTACCATCGGGGAGTTTACATTAAATGACCTTGTCTCTTCGGTGGATGCAATTATCCGCCCGATGGCAAGGAAAAAGGAACAGAACGTCTATGTTACGGTTATAGACATCAACCATGAATATTTGATTGGAGACGAGACCAGAATTAATCAGGTATTGATTAATCTTCTCTCAAATTCCGTAAAATATACCCCTGAGAAGGGAAATATATGGTTCCGTATTATCGGGCAGAAGCAGCGCTCCGCCCAGTATGAACACATTCGGATTGAGGTGGAGGACGACGGATACGGCATGACGCCGGAATTCTTAAAGACCATTTTCGACGCGTTCACCAGAGCGGAAAACAGTACCACTAACAAGGTGCAGGGCGCCGGTCTGGGTATGGCGATTACAAAAAATATTGTGGAACTGATGGGCGGGACAATTGATGTTTTCAGCGAAGTCGATAAGGGGACCCTTTTCAGGGTTGATTTGGAGCTGCGCATACCCACTGAGCAGGCGGATAGACAGTTTTGGCAGGACAGTGGGATTACCCGTATTCTGGCGGCGGATACCGACCCGGAAGTCTGCAGGAGCATCCATACGCTTATGTCGGGCACCGGTATATCCGTGGATACGGCCTTAAGCGGTCAAAAAGCTTTGGACATGGCCCGTCATTCAGGAGATGGAGGGCCAGGTTACCAGGCGGTCTTGCTGGATTTTAATCTGGCGGATATGGATGGCGGAGATATGATGAAAAAGCTCCGGGAGGTTATACCGGTCACGGTTCCGATTCTGCTGCTTACCTCCTGCGACGGTAAAGATGAACAAACCGAAGCCTCTCCGATGGAAAATGTGGGGTTCCTTGCGACGCCGTTTTTTGTATCCGCATTTAAGGAGGCTCTTATTAGCTTGCGGCCGGCGCAGGATAACAGTAAAACAAAGACAGAAGATGACAAAACCGTGATCAGCGGACTACATTTTCTTGTGGCGGAGGACAATGATATTAATGCGGAAATTCTGTCGGAGCTTTTGGATATGGAAGGCGCAGCCTGCGAAATAGAAGGAGATGGACAAAAGGTATTAGAAAGGTTTGAACGGGCGAGGGAAGGAGAATTTGACGCCATTTTGATGGATGTACAGATGCCGGTTATGAACGGTTACGAGGCCTCCCGGAAAATCCGTTCGCTAAACCGGCCTGATGCAAAGAGCATACCGATTATTGCCATGACGGCAAACGCCTTTGCGGAAGATGTAAAGGATGCTTTAAACGCCGGCATGAACGCACATGTAGCAAAACCGATTGATATGGATATATTAAAGAAAACCATTCGGGAATATATAACGACAAAATAAATGCATGCTTTCAATCTTTGTCAGAGTCACATATAGGGAGGATCACTGTGAAAAATAAATTTTTGACAGACCAAATTTGTGCTGACGCCCAAATTTGCAGGTGTCGGCAGCATGGAGGATTATTATGAAAAGGAAAGTAAAAGGCAAATACAACAAATTAATGACGGCCTGTATAATTGAGGTTATGGCGCTGGCATTAACCGCCTGCGGCAGCTCAAATACCGGTGAAAATATTGTCTTTGATGGCAATGATGATAAAAAGATCGTCAATCTGTTTGGACCTATGGAAAAATCAAAGCCCAATACGAGTAATATTGCAAGAACCGCTTTTGACCGGACAATTGAGATGGCGGAGGAGGAGCTTGGCCTGACCGTCCGTTACAGAACTTATACTGCGGAGAACTATCAGGAAAAGACCTACGATGAGGTAAGCCTCGACAGGGTACGCAATGATATGGATGATTTATACCTCCTTAATCCGGACACCATTCAGGCGCTGGGCTCAGAAGATAAGCTCATGGATTTGTCCGTACTTGACAGTGCAAAAAATCTGCGGGAGGTGGTAAAAACCGCAAACACGGTTGACGGTAAGCTTGTGGCAATCCCCCAGGAGGTAGTGGCCCACGGCTTGTTTGTAAACAAGGATATGTTTGACCAGTACGATCTTGCCCTTCCGAATACGCCCGAGGAATTTATGGAATGCTGCAGGGTATTTAAGGAAAATGGCATTGAGACGCCCATTGGCGCAAACCGCTGGTGGCTGGAAAACTTTGTCTTTGCGCAGGCTTATGCACGCCTTTACAATGGAGGCAATACGGAGACCCTGATTGAAGCTCTTAATAAGGGGGAAGCCAAATACAGCGATTATATGCGCCCTGGTTTTGAATTTTTAAAGGAGCTGATTGATAAAGGCTATATAGACGCGGAAGCTGCCTATACCTATGAGGCAATAGAGGGAGAAGGTCCTGATTTTATGGCCCAAAGGACGCCTATCGTGATGGCATACTGGAGTGCCGCAAATTCAGAAACCGCCTATGGTAAGCTTGATTTTAATCTCCAGGTTATCGGATTTCCCAGCGAGCTTGGACAGATGCCGGTGGTATCCATGACCGGATACGCAATTTGTACGGGGGCTGAGCACATGGACGATACGCTGGCAGTCCTTGATATCATTCTTTCCGACGAAGCGCTTCAACTATATGCGCAGACCAATAAAGTGATTTCCCCTTCAAAAAATGTGGAGGTGGAATGCATTGATGCGCTGAAACCGCTGAACGAGCGGATCAATGAAAATATGTATGTGCTGGGCTCAAATGCCGGCATGAATGTGGAGCAGTGGGGGAATACCTGTCTGATCGTGCGGGAGCTTTTAAACGGCGCTACCGTGGACGAATGCATGGCAGCTTTTGATAAGCTTCAGGAGGAAGCTTTAAACAAAAGCTAAAGAGAATTCTTTAGGCTGGTAAGGCCCTGTATTAGTCGTATTTTTTCATGAAAATAACGCCTTCAAGGCAGCCGTAGGTTTCAATAATCTGGGAATAGGCGACCGCCTCGTGAAAATGCATGGTCATGGTGGCGGAAAGGGAGGCATCCCTTTTACCATCCTCCGTCCGGGATATTTCCAGATTATTGACAACACAGTTTCTTTCTTTGGCAAGAGAAAGAAATTTGCTTAAATATTCCATCCTGGTAAATTCCACATACAAATGAACGGTTTTGGAGCGGTCGATCAAACGATTGTCGACGGAGCGGAGAATCCAGATGGAAACCCAGATGGCGGTAAAGAAAATCAGGGCGCCGGTGTAAAATCCGGCTCCCAGAGAAAGGCCAAGGCAGGCAACCGCCCAAAGGCCGGCGGCGGTTGTAAGGCCCCTGACCCGGTTTTGCTTGGTGACAAGGATGGTGCCGGCGCCTAAAAAGCCAATGCCGCTGATAGCCTGGGCGGGAATCCGGGCAGGGTCAGAGGAGCCCGTCAGGGCGGAAATATAAATGCCGGTCATCATGGCTAAGGTGGAACCTAAACAAACAATGATATAAGTTCTAAAGCCCGCCGGGCGGTGCTTTTTTTCTCTTTCAAATCCCAAAATTCCGCTGAAAAGCATAGAAAGAAATATGCGCAGAAGTATGGCGGGCAGGGTGAGTTCTCTCAGGATTTTAATCTGTTCAAGCATCATAAAATTCCCCTTTTCTTTTGGTGATAAATGGGAGCTTTCTTTTGAGAAAGCAATAATGGAAAGTGATATTAAAATTATAACAGCAGGGTATTTTTGCGTCAATCAATAAAACTGCGGTAAAGATGTGGGGGGTGTAAGAAAGTTACTATTGACGGCCAGTGCCATTATAAGTTAACGTCTTCGGACGCCGGAAGTAAATACAGGGGAATAGTCACTTGAGAACAGGGAAAAAATACGGTATAATACGGGATGTAAAATTCTGACACAAGTTTGGAAAGCTAAGCAGGGGCGGAGGATCAGATAAATCACAAATTTGTGCCCCGGCCCCAATTTGCGGGCTGTTGGAAGTATGGAGGATTGGTATGGCGGATGAACGGCAAAGAAAGGCTGTCACAGGGAATAGTAAGGCGTCGGAGGCGCTGTTTCTGACGGCGTCGGCATTTTTATTTATGATGCTGGCCACTCGCTCTTCTTTTCTCTATCCCTGTAATGACTGGAATGACGCCAACAGTTATTTTTCCGTGGGGAAGGCGCTTTTTCACGGAAAGATGCCCTACAGGGACGTGTTTGACCAGAAGGGGATGTACCTTTATTTCTTTTACGGACTTGCCTATCTCATATCCCATACCACCTTTATCGGCGTGTTTTTTATGGAAGTGATTTTGGCTGCTTTTGATTTATTTGGCATTTGCCGGATCTTGCAGCTCTATGTAAAGAGGGGTACGGCGCTTTTGTTAAGTCCTTTGGTCCTTGCCGTGACGGTGAGCTCCTTTAGCTTTTACTGGGGAGGAAGCGCGGAGGAGGTTATGCTGCCTTTTTTGATTTGGGGGCTGTATTTTTCTCTGGATTACTTTCAAAATAAATACCCCTTAGAAAAGATGGAATGGAAGGTTATTTTGATAAACGGCCTGCTGGCAGGTATGGTGGCGAATATCAAATTCACCTCCCTTGGATTTTTCTTTGCATGGATGATGTGCGTTGCCTTTTCCTTTCTGGTGCAAAAGGATTTTTTGGAGGCGGTAAAGGGCTGCGCCGTTTTTCTGTTGGGGATGGCGGTCCCCTTTGTTCCCTGGGTGATTTATTTCGGTATCCATCATGGGCTATATGAGTGGTATTGGGGGTATGTTTATATTAATGTGTTTGTATACAGCAATTTAAACGGAGAGGGGCCGAGTCTGTTTGAGAGAGCGTATACGTTAAGCAAGCTTTTCTACTGGGTGGTAAGGAAAAATATGATTTACTTTGTTTTCCTTATCCCGGGCGTGGCGTGGGATTTGCTTGGCAGGAAGAAAAAGTGGCTGGAGAGATTTAACCTGCTTGCCTTATGTTTCTTTTTATTTTTGGGAATTTACGTGGGAGGATCGGAGCTCCCCTATTATGCCCTTCCGCTGTCCGTATTTACGGCGCTGGGATTCGGGCTGCTCGGACGGATGGCCGAGGAGCTGGGGCGGCGAATCGGGCGCGAAAAGGAGAAAAACGCAAAAGTAAGGAGCGCGGCAGGAGGGATTGCGATAGCTCTCAGCATGGGAATTATTTTGTGTAACTCGATGAATCTTCCCCATATGAAAGAAAAGAAAGAGGATATTTTCTTATATAAATTCAAAGAAATTGTGGAACAGACCCCGGAGCCTACCCTGCTCAACATAGGATGCCTGGATGCGGGACTGTATACGGTCTGCGACATTGTGCCTACCTGCAGATGGTTTCAGACACAGACCCTTGGAATTGACGATGTGTTAAAGGAGCAGGAAAGGTACATTGAGGAAGGACAGACCGACTATGTGCTGGCGAGAGATTCCTATCCGGATGTGATATGGGAGAAGTACGAGCTGGCGGGGGAGGAGCCCTGGCATCAGGGGGAACAGGAATTTACTTACTATCTGTTCAGGCGCAAAAGTGTGAAGAAGAGATGAAGATTTTCTAAGGCGTCAAAGGACGCCGCCTAAGAAAATCTAAGTCATCTCTCGAAGAATCGCCTTGGGCGATTCTTCTGAAATAATTCATGTATTGTTTGTGCCGCAAAGAGGCATGTCGGGAAGTGTGAAAGCGTGGAGACGATTGCATTTTCATTCAAGTTCCTTTTAAACTACTTATTGGTGCGGTACGGCAGGCAAAGCCTGCCGCATGCGGGGGTATAATAAATGATAGTAATTAAAATACTTGGTTTAATTTTTTGGCTGGCGGCGGTTCCCTTTTGTATGGGACTTAATTTTATGCCTCTGTTCAAGGAGCGTTTTAAGAGCGCGGGGGCAGTGTTTGCAGCGGGATATATTCTTTTCTTTGTGGCGCTGGAAATTGTGGGTATTCCGGTAGTGCTCTTTACGGTTTACCATGGATTTACAACTTTTGTAAGATGGTTTACGCCTATCATCCTTGCGTTGTCCGTGACAGGGGTATTGGTTATGCTTTGGGAGAAAAAAAGGGGACAAGTTCTTTTCCCGGAGGGTTTTGGCAGGCTAAGGGAAGCTTCCCCGGAAGAAAAGTTTATGATGGTACTGTTTCTGATACTGGTGGGATTTCAGATGTATATGTCCTTTACCAGGGCGTCTTTTGACGGGGACGATGCTTATTATGGCGTTCAGGCGGTGATTGCCCAGCAGATGGACGCCTTATACCGTGTCAATCCCTATACGGGGAGAAGCGCGCCTTTGGACGTTCGGCATGCCCTTGCGCTTTTTCCCGTGTGGGAAGCTTATATTGGCAGAATGTGCGGGATTCATGCCACAATAGTCGCCCACAGCATTGCGCCTTTCATTTTGATACCGCTGACCTATGTGTTGTATTACCAGATTGGAAAAGTTCTTTTAGATGGAAAAGAAAGGCTGCTGCCTGTGTTTATGATATTGATTGCCCTTTGGCAGCTTTTTGGAAATATATCGATTTATACTACGGAGACTTTTTTCCTTACGAGAACCTGGCAGGGAAAATCCTTTGCAGGTAATTTTGTGATACCGGCGGTGCTGTGGATCTTTTTATGCTTGTTTGCTTCTAAAGGAAATGCCGATGAAATTTTGATAGCGCCAAAGGGAATGAAAAACAAGGAGAATTGGAGTAAATGGCCGGAGCATAAAGGGATTGGGGAAAAGGGATTTTGGATTTTGCTGGCCTGTCTGAATCTGGCAGGAGGGGCGAGCAGCTCTCTTGCGATTCTGCTTAGCTGTATGATGACGGTGGGCCTTGGGCTTTTATTTGCTATCAGGGAAAGGCGGTTTGGCATTTTAATAAAAACCGGTTTTAGCTGCGTGCCGGGAGGCATTTATGTGCTGCTTTATCTATCGCTTACCCATGGAATTTTTGTTCCTTAATTTCACATGAATTTTATGTTGCTGTTTTACAGTAACTGAAGCAATGTCATGATGTTGGCAATTGAAACCTGACTCGTCGGCAGGTATCAGGGAGAAAATATATGTTTGGAATTTTTATGGAAAGTTTCGTCATTTTAAAATTGTATACGGGACTGAAACTGCTGCTTTTGTTGTCCGCCCTTGCATGGGTCTATCTGCTTGTGACGGAAAAGAATAAAAGCATCCGGATTTTGCTGGTATATGCGCCAATTATCGTGGTGGCTTTGTTCTTATTTCCGGTAAGCAGAAAAGGGTTTGTGGCTATGGGACTGGACGGGGAGACTTATTACCGGATTTTGTGGACGATTCCCCTTGGGATTATTTTTGTTTATGGTATTTGCCGTCTTTTTGAGCGGCACAGAAGAATTGGGCTTATCGTTGGAGCTGCCTTGACGGTGCTGTGCGGCAGCTATGTGTATAAGGGAACGTATATTTCAAAGGCGGAGAATCTCTATCATATTCCGAATACGGTGGTGAAGATATGCGACTTGATTGGGGCAAAGGACGACCATAGCAGGGTGTCGGCGGTTATGCCCTCAGAGCTGATTCATTTTGTCAGGCAGTATGACGCCTCCATCAACATGCCTTACGGCAGGGAAATGCTGGTGAACGCATGGGATTATTACAATGCGGTTTACGAGGCAATGGAAAAGCCGGAGGTGGTGGATATGGAGGAGCTGCTTAAAGCAACCAGGGAGGAATACTGTCAGTATATTATTCTGTCAAAAGAGCGGCAGACAAAGCAAAATCCCACGGACTGCGGTTTGACGCTTTTGGATGAAATTGACGGGTATCTGATTTATGAAGATCCGGTTACTATGGAGATTGTGAATGGGTGGCGGGATTATTATGAAGAATAATTTTTCATAGGGCTGCCGGCAAGAGGGTTCCTTAGTGTGAGGATGGGAAAGAATGCTTTTTAATTCATATGATTTTGTGTTTTTGTTTTTTCCGCTTGTTTTGGCGGGATATGGCTTTCTTAAAAAAATATGGCATAGCTCTTTATGGGAGCCTTATCAGGTAAGGATTGCAAACGGACTTTTGCTGGCGGCGTCCCTTGTTTTCTACGGGTGGATGCGCCCTTCTTTCTTACCGGTTTTGGTGGGCAGCATGGCGTTGAATTATGGAATCTTTCTGCTCATGGAACGGACAAAGAGAAAAAAACTGTGGCTGGCCGCAGGGCTTATTATCAACTTAGGAGCGCTTATTTACTTTAAGTATGCGAAAGGCGTCAGCGCGCTGCCTTTGGGCATCAGTTTTTTTACCTTTACCCAGATTGCTTTTCTGATGGAAGCATACGGAGGAAAATTACATAAGGTTCCTATCCTTTCCTACGGCCTTTATGTAAGCTTTTTCCCTAAAATCATGCAGGGGCCGATTGCATTGCCGGGGGAAATGTTACCGCAGTTTGAAAAAAGGGACACAAGGGTGTCCTGGGAGAAAATTTACAAAAGTTTTTACCTGTTTGTTCTGGGACTGTCCAAAAAGGTTTTGCTTGCGGATACCTTTGGAAAAGCGGCGGACTTTGGCTATGCCAATCTGTCCGGTTTAAATACGTGGGATGGGATCATTGTGATGCTTTCCTACACCCTTCAGCTTTATTTTGACTTCGGCGGATATTGCGATATGGCGATGGGGATAGCGGGAATGCTTGGATTTGATCTGCCGGTTAATTTTGACTCCCCTTATAAGGCGGCAAATATCATTGAATTTTGGAAGGGGTGGCATATTACCCTGACCAGATTTTTCACAAAATATCTTTACATCCCTCTTGGGGGGAACCGAAAGGGGAAGGGCAGGACTTATTGCAATTACCTGCTGGTATTTCTGGTAAGCGGAATCTGGCACGGCGTGGGGTTACAGTTTGTTGTGTGGGGAATGATGCACGGGGCGCTTTACGTGCTCACCCGGATGTGGCAGGACAGGAGCATAGACGGGAGAGATGGCGGCCGGATGAGAAACCGGACAGGGAACGGCGTCCGGATGGGGAATAGCGTTGAGGCGGGGAATGGCGTTCAGGGGAGAAACGGTGTTCGGTCGAGGGATGGCGTTCAGGCGGAAAAAGGTGTTCGGTCGGAGAATGGTTTTGTGAAAAATAGCGTACAAAATGATACGAAAGATAGCGTATGCTATAAAAGGTTATGGCAGGTATCCGGGCGCGTCCTAAAAGTGTTTTTGACGTTTCTTTATGTGAATGTGGCATGGATTTTTTTCAGGGCGTCTTCCGTAAGGGAGGCCGTGGAGCTTATTAAAAGAATCATTAGCTTTCAGTTTGGCAGAGTGAGCTGGGATTTGGCGGGAAGCTTTAATTTGGATGAGTTTTGGTATGTGATTAAGGTTCTTGGACTGGACCGCTGGCAAAACGCCCATTATATTTTGATGGCGGTGATTGTGACAGGGGGGCTTTTGCTGGTGTTTTTCGGAAAAAACGCGCTTGCTATCTCGAAAAAGGCAAAACCCGGCGTAGCAAACAGCGTGATTATGGCTGTTTTGTTGGTGTGGTGTGTTCTTTCTTTTTCCGGCGTCAGTTCCTTCCTGTATGTGAATTTTTGACGCTTGTCAATTGTCGGCTTAAAGTAGGCTTAACTGAATGGGCGCCGAGGCCAACGTCGTGCATGGGATGATAAGAGCGCGAGGTTCAAAAGGCACGAAATTCAATGAGCGCGAGACTCAAAGATTGTGAAGTATAAAGAGTGCGAAATTCAATGAGCGTGAAATTCAAAGATTGTAAAATTGAAAGAGTAATAGATTCAAAGGGTGCAAGTTTTAAAGAATGCGAAATTTAAAGAGCACGAAACATAAAGAGTATAAGATTTAAGAGCATAAGATTTAAAGAGCGCAAAAGGGAGAACGCGGTAGAACTGTGGGAAGCAACAGTATGGGAAATAAAAATCATAATTTTTTTTATCGAAAATTTCATAGTGGAGAAAAGGGGAAAAACTCTTTTAAGAGGGGGATTGTCCTTACCCTTTCCCTGGCACTCGCCGCGTGCGCTTTGGTGGCGGCGCTGGTTGTGTATGTGGATCCTTTTTTTCATTATCACAGTCCGCTAAAGGGATTTCCTTATTTGATAGACAACCAGCTGTCGCAAAATCCGGGGATGGCGGCGCATATGGAATATGACAGCGTAATTCTTGGGTCTTCCATGACGGTTAATTTTCAGACTTCCTGGTTTAAAGAGCTGATGGGTTTAAACACGATCAAACTCAGCTACAGCGGAGCTTTCCCAAAGGATCAGGACAATATTATGAAAATTATTTTTGACGGTAATTCTTATGCCGGCGATACGCCTGAAAATGATTACAGGGATGGCCATAAGGCTGAAAAGCGCGTTAAAAAGCCGGTCAAAAAGGTTTTTCTGGGAGTGGATGTGATTACTTATACGGGCGGCGTGGACGAGACGAAATATCCTGTTCCGGAATATTTGTATGATGATAATTATTTTAACGATATCAAATATCTGCTCAATAAGGATGTGGTTTTGAACTATATTCTGCGTCCTATGGCGGATCCGGATCCAACGGATTTATCAAACGTATATGCAAGCTGGTGGACGGAGGAATATTACAGTGAGCAGTGGGTGCTGCACAATTATGTTTCCCCCGAACAGGTAGCGGAAGAGACCGCGCCCGACGCCTATCTTGCATCTGTGGAAAAAAACCTTGCGGTCAATATCTGCCCTTATATCGAAAATAATCCGGAGACGGAATTTGTGGTGTTTTTCCCGCCTTACAGTATTTTGTTCTGGAACGATGTTCTTAGGGAAAATCATTTGGAGGCGACACTGGCGGAGTACCGGTATATCGCGGACAGGCTGAACGCCTATGAAAATGTGAAACTTTATTTTTTCCCGGACAGAGAGGAAATTATCTGCGATTTAAATCATTATGCGGATTACAGCCATTATCATCCCAAGTACAACCGTTACATGACGGAGTGCTTTGCATCCGGGGAATGTCTGGTGGCAAAGGAAGGGGAAGAAGGAAAAAAGATAGAGGAATACCTTTTGCACATGCGAAAGATAGTGGAAGAATTTGACTTTGTGGAACTGCTCTCGCGCAAATAGGGGAACCCTGTTTTTACGAATGCCGCGAGGGCCTTTGACTGGTGGCAGCACCCCAGGCACAGCTTGCGGTATGCGGGGGTATAAATGTATTGTATCTTAGTGACAGGTATTCCGGCAGCAGGAAAGATTGCGGCATGGAAAGAGGAAATCCGGCATGGTTGACACACATGTCTATTTCCGCGGGCAACGAGCCCGCCGGCAGGGGACGCTGCTTTCCTTTATCATGGCAGTTCCCCTGCTAAAAAATTTGAACAGGCGTGACAGCGTTAAATTTTCCCATTTAACGGACAATTACTGTTCCGTTTTGCTGGAACTAACAATGCCCATATGATTATTGATAACGTCCGCAACCCGCTCCGCTAACTTTTCACGTCCCGCGTCATTGTAATGCATATAATTGGACATATACTGTTCGTAGTTATCTTCGTTGATGGTTCCAAAATAATTGTCGATAAAGGACACGCCGCAGTCCATGGCGGCGTTGGCCTCCATCAGCAGATAGTGATGCAGGGTGCCGTTGCCGATATCTTTTAAGGTGCCGTTATACAGCTCGCCGTCGTCATCCATGTACTGCGCGTAGGTGTGGGACATTACAAGGATGCGGATATAGGGCCAGGTGCTTTTGATGTTGTTGATGGTGGTGCGCAGGCCGCCGGTGTAGGCGGTCACATCGTAAGGATTGTTCGGGTTGTCCGCAACGGTGCCCCTGTTATAGTCGGTGCTGTCATACATAATGACAATCACATCCACCTTGTCCATGTCCACCGTCTTCATAACCTCCACCGTATTTGCATATCTGGGATCCGGATCATCATTGGCGATAGAGGAGATGGCCGTAAATTCATTGTTTCGAAAACATTCCACCACATAGTAAAAGTTAAATTGATCTCTGGTATATTCCGGGTTATACACGGGATATTTGCAGGCAACGGAGGAATCCGGGAATGCGCAGTCATAGACGGTTGCATTTGTCTTTTGGGCAATCTGTGAGGCAAGACTGCTTTCGTCATGGTCGTCCGTGAAGGGATTGTTGCCCAGGCATAAGATAGTGGTTACGCCGTCATCCTCCCTGCCTTCCAACAAGGAGGAGTCCATGGGGATAAGCATGTCCAAAGTCTCCACATCAAATTGGGAAGGATCAACGTCCGGGGTATCATCATCTAAAGAGCTGCCTTTGTTCCACTTATTCAGCCGGTAGACGGATACTACCGCAATCAGCAAAATGACAGTGACCAGAAGAATATGCATATTTATGTGAAGATTAGCGTTTTTCCGGATGGGTTTCTTTTTTGGCGGATCGAAATCGTCAAGAAATTCGATATCTTCCTCGCTTTCCATATATTCTATGTCGTCCGGCAGGTCAGAATCATCTAAGTTTTTGTCCATATCCGTGTTTCCGTCTTCAATGAAAGCATCGCCTTCGCCTGAGTCCCCGCCTTCCTCTAAGTCTTCGATAGTTTCGTCTTCGAAGAAAACTTCGCCTTCGCCTGAGCCCCCACTCTCGTCTAAGTCTTCGATAGCTTCGTCTTCAATGAAAGCATTGCCTTCGCCTGAGTCCTCGCTTTCGTCTAAAGCCTGGATTGTTTCTTCTTCAATTTTATTTAAGTTTAAAGCAATGTGTCCGGGATGAGGATGCTTTATCTTTGGCTCATCTATATTTTTATTTCCACTCATGGTATTCCCCCATTCTTGCCGACGGGCAAAGTAATTCTTTGTTATTCTACTATCATTTTCCGGAAAAATCTATAAATTCATAAAAATTTAATATACGATTTACAGTAGTTATGATAAAATGCAATTTAGTGTAAAGGAAAGTTTCAAGGCGTCAGAAAACGCTGCCTAAGAACAACTAAAGCTTCACACATTGTTTGTGCCGCAAAGCGGCATGCCGGGAAGAGTGAAAGATTTTTGACCTTTCACTCACAAGTTTGTGTCTGCGCTGTATCCACAAACTTGATGTGCGCAAATAAAGCAAAGGTGAACTTCGTTCACCTCGCGGAAATGAGGAAAAATATGCAAAAGAGTTTCAGATGGAAAGAAATTTTTATGCTGCAGGCGGTGTTTTTTATATATAGCATATCCAGTGTGGTTTCAAAATTTGCATCCGGAAAAGAGCTGTTTAGTCCGGAATTTATTTTTCTCTATGGGCTGGATGTTTTGATACTTGGCGTGTATGCGCTTTTGTGGCAGCAGGTGATTAAAAAATTTGAGTTGTCCGTGGCCTATGCCAATAAGGCGGTTACACTGCTTTGGACTTTGCTGTGGAGTATTTTCCTTTTCCATGAACAGATTACATTGTGGAAAGGGGCCGGTATTTTTCTTGTGATGATTGGTATTTTTATTTTAAATGGGGAGGAGGGGAAACAGGGATGAACGTTTCCATATTGATTTTACTGTTTTCAGTGCTTATAGCCTCTTTTGCACAGATTCTTTTAAAAAAGAGCGCTGCAAAAACCTATGGCTCTCCTATTCGGGAATACTTAAATTTTTATGTGATTTGCGGATATGGAATGATGTTTTTGTCTATGTTCCTGACAGTGTTTTCCTACAGAGGACTGGACTTTTCCAATGTTCCTGTGATAGAATCCCTTGGATATGTGGTGGTGATGCTGTTAAGCTATCTGTTCTTTAAGGAAAGGATAACCAAAAGAAAGCTTCTTGGAATGGCGGTAATTTTGGGCGGAATTTTTGTTTACTACAGGTAGACTAAAATCTTCGGTATGGTGGCTATGGGGAAACGAAGGGCCGGCGCGCTCTTAAAACTTCCCTTTTGTGAAATAAGCGCAGCCGCGCTTTGGGGCAGCTTATTGTAAAAATCAAAGAACCAGGAGATTTCCTGGTTCCCTGATCGCTTTTTTTGTCCCACAAATTTATTGTGGATGCCTGGTATTAATGTGCCTGAGGTGTGGTAAAGTTGCTGGCGTTTTGCCGGACGATTGCAGCTAATAGTGTGGTAATTGGAAGATTAGCCTCGTTTTGTGCCTGGAGCTCTTTGTACCATTTG
This sequence comes from uncultured Lachnospiraceae bacterium, assembly GCA_910587305.1. GTDB lineage: Bacteria > Bacillota > Clostridia > Lachnospirales > Lachnospiraceae > Suilimivivens. The sequence continues at coordinate 38,632 of CAJUKV010000005.1, forward strand.
CTGTATTTGTACATACGGTATGTAGCTTTAAACTTGCCTATTTGGGATTCATCATCACAGGCACGTTTGAAAGCTTCCCGTTCTTCCATATCCATCTCAACATAATCCAGATAAGAAATTTGGAGTTCGGTCAATGGATTGCTGCATTTTGGGCATATCATTTTATGCCCGTTCAACATAAAAATGCGGTGACAAGGTTTGCAGAAATGCATGTACATCATATAAAATTCCCCTTTTCTTGAAACAAGCATAATTGTAAGCTCATTTTTAGTTTAACGGTATTGTAGATAAAGTCAATAACTTATAGGTAACTTGTCTTGAGATTTTGTTGACATAAAATGCTAAAAAGTTATGTTAACTGTCAGAAATCCAAATATTAAGGTTTTTTTATAGTTAAAAATACAAAATGATTGTGCTCAGTTATGATAAATGTTATAATAGCGGGAAATTGATTAAGGAAAAATATTACGAAAATATTAAAGTGGAGGGTTTACATAAATGGGTAAATTTTTACATGGATTAGGAGGCGGAAAGAGGGGCAGGAGAGGAAAAGCCGGTTCAAAAAAAAGCCGGATGGATTATGAGGAAGAGTATTACGAGGAAGACTACGAAGACGGGGAATATGAAGAGGAATACTACGAGGAAGAAGATTATGAGGAGGATGAGACAGATTACGAAGAGGATTATGAGATAGAGGAAGAGTCCGAAGGCTATGAAGAAGATTTAGAGGATTATGAGATAGAAGACGATTTTGAAGGCTATGAGGACGAAGAAGAGTACGACGAAGAATATTTTGAGACCGAGGAAAATTCGGAGGACTTTGAGGAAGAAGATTACGGCGAAGAAGGCTACGATGAGGAAGAGTATGCAGAGTATGAAACAGAGGAGGAAGCCGCAGTCTATGAGGAGGAAGAGTACTACGAGGATGAAGATTCCGAAACAGAAGACCAATCCGGGGATTATGAGGACGAGGATTACTACGAAAAGGAAGATTACGAGATAGAAGATGATTCCGAAGGCTATGGAGAGGAAGAATATTATAGCGAGGAAGAATATGAGACAGATTATGAAGACGAAGACTACGAGACGGACGGGGGAGAGTACTATGAGGAGGAAGATTACGACGGAGACTATGAGGATCTAGATTACGAATATGATTCGGACTACGAGGACGAAGAAGATTACGAGTATGATTATGAAGATGACGAGATCCCTGAGGGAGTGGCGGCAAAGGTTATATATAAGCTGAGGAATATGTCGGTGGTGGATCATGTGGTTGCACTTACCGGCGTTGCGGTTCTCATCGTTGTTGTGGTCACAAGCACCCTCTTTTTGACTGCCAAAAGTAATCAGTCTCAGATAGAAGCTTTTGCGGAAATCGGAGTGGGGATGGAGGACATTTCTGTGATTGGCGAGAGTGGGCTTGTTGCGGTTGCTGACGCCCAGACTGCAAAATATCTGGCAGCCACCATGGAAATGGAGGAACCGGAGGAAGAGAGCGATCAGGAAGAAGAAAATGAGCCTGAAGGAAAAACAGAGGTTACCATGAATCTGACCTCTATTCAAAAGGATCTCAAAATTAAATTTATTAACAAAAAAACAGGAAAGCTTATTCCAAACTTAAATTTTAAAGTGGAAATCACAAAGCCTTCGGGAGGGACTTACACGGCGGCGGACGATGACAAAGACGGCATCATCTACCAAACCGGTATAGAAGCAGGCAAATATAAGGTTAAGATTGTGGCGCCTGATTCCGACGGCACATATTCTATTACCACTGAGCAGATGTCCGTCACGGTAAAGGACACCATTGAGTATAAAAAGGTGGACGTATCCGACGAGGTGAAGACAGAATCTCAGGTAAATGCGGCGGCGGAGGACACCAAGGTGAATCAGACTGTGGTGGAATCCACAAATACGGATACGGTAGAGTGGGTGGAATCCACCAAAACGTTGATTGAAGGAACGGAAACAAAAGAAGAGAGCTATGAGAAGGTGGAGGCAAAGGAGATTGCGGACCCGGGGAAGGTGGCGTCAATAGGATTCAGGCTGCTTACCGGAGATACACAGGTGGAAGGGACGCCAACCCCGGCGCCTGAAGAAACACCCGAGCCGGAAGCGACGGCAACCCCACAGGAGCCAACCCCAACGCCGGAACCTACGAAAGAGCCGGAGGAGCCAACCCCTACCCCTGCGTCTACGCCGGAGCCTACTAAGGCGCCGGAGGCCACGACAGCGCCGCCTACCCAGCCGCCCGCAGTGTCAACGCCAACGCCCCAGCCCCCGGCAACCCCTACGCCCACGGTACTGCCAACGGCAAGCCCTACGGCTGCGCCGACGGCAACGGCAACACCGACCCCAACGGCAAGTCCTACGGCAACGCCTTCCGCAACGCCGACGGCTTCGCCGGGCGACCCTAAAAATGATACTAAGAGTGTATTAAAAACCACCAAAGGCGAAACCCTTTATATCAAAGATTCCGATGGACGCTTTAGAGAGGCCAAGTATGCGGATTACTACACGGCAAAAGAATTTTACCGTCTTGTCAGCAAAACCGGCGGCGAGTACAAATATACCGGATGGCAGGTGATAGACGGCGTAACCTATTTCTTTGATAAGAATGGCGATAAGGTGACGGGGGAGCAGGTTATCCAGGGAGCCAAATATAATTTTAACAGCGACGGCTCTTTAAATACCGGTTCGGGCCATATGGGGATAGACGTATCCAAGTGGAATGGAAATATAGACTGGAATGCGGTAAAAAACAGCGGCGTTTCTTTTGTGATTATCCGCTGCGGCTACAGAGGTTCTTCAACAGGGGCTTTGATTGAAGATCCCATGTTCAGAAGCAATATCCAGGGGGCCTCCAAGGCGGGCCTTAAGGTAGGCGTTTATTTCTTTACCCAGGCCGTGAATGAAGTGGAGGCCGTGGAAGAAGCCTCCATGGTGCTTGGATTAGTCAAGGGCTATGGCCTTAGCTATCCCGTATTTTTGGACGTGGAGGCCAGCAACGGCCGGGCAGACGCCATCAGCCCATCCGCAAGGACGGCGGTATGCAAAGCTTTTTGCCAGACCATACAAAATTCCGGATATAAGGCGGGCGTTTATGCAAATAAAACCTGGTTAAACTCTCACATAGACGCGCCAAGCTTAGGCGGATACAAAATCTGGCTTGCCCAGTACGCGGCGGCGCCCAGCTACAACAGAACAAAGTATGATATGTGGCAGTATTCCTCAAAGGGAAGCGTGACCGGTATCAAAGGAAACGTTGATATGAACATCAGCTATATGGGATATTAAGTTGGAAATGCCCTGACGAATCCGGCACTGCAGGGATAAGTCAATAAAGCGGAACAGGCAAACAGAATGTTGGCTATAAGGAAGGATAAAAGAAAGACGGATTGATTATAAAAGCAATGAGTTTCTAACGGTAAATTAGCGCTTGCCCCAATTTCGGGGCGACGGCGGGAATGGAGGATTTGTACATGAGAACTTATTTGGTAACCGGAGGAGCGGGCTTTATCGGCTCAAATTACATTCACTACATGTTTAAAAAATATGGAGACGAGATCAGGATTATCAATGTGGACGCCCTTACCTATGCGGGAAATCTCGAAAATTTAAAAGAGCTGGAGGGACGGGATAACTACACCTTTGTAAAAGCGGATATCTGCGATAAGGAAGCGATCACAAAAATCTTTGCTGAAAATGACATTGACAGAGTGGTGCATTTTGCGGCGGAGTCCCATGTAGACCGAAGCATCAAAACGCCGGAAATATTTGTGCAGACGAATGTTTTGGGAACCGCGGTTATGCTCAACTGCGCAAAGGCGGCATGGGAAAATGAGGACGGCACGTTTAAGCCGGACAAGAAATTTCTGCATGTATCAACGGATGAAGTGTATGGTTCTCTTACCGAGGACGGAGGGTATTTCTATGAAACGACGCCCTATGCGCCCCACAGCCCTTATTCCGCCAGCAAAGCAAGCGCGGACATGCTTGTGAAGGCTTACATGGACACGTATAAGTTCCCCGCCAACATTACCAACTGCTCCAACAACTACGGGCCTTACCAGTTCCCCGAAAAGCTGATTCCGCTTATCATCAATAATGCGCTCCATGGAAAGAAACTGCCTGTTTACGGGGATGGAAAGAATGTGCGCGACTGGCTTTACGTGGAGGATCACGCGAAAGCCATTGATATGGTTCAGGAAAAGGGCAGACTCTTTGAGACCTACAATGTGGGCGGACATAACGAAAAGCAGAATATTGAGATTATCCATATCATTTTAGACACCCTTCAGGAGATGCTGCCGGAGGGAGATCCCAGAAAAGAATTTATCAATGAGGATTTAATCACCTATGTGGAAGACCGGAAAGGCCATGACAGAAGATACGCTATTGCGCCGGATAAGATTAAGGCGGAGATTGGATGGGAGCCGGAAACCATGTTCAAAGAGGGCATCAGACGCACAATCGAGTGGTTCTTTGCCAATGAAGAGTGGATGAAAAACGTTACCAGCGGCGATTACCAGAAATATTATGAGGATATGTACAAGAACCGCTAAACAGTGGATGGGAGTGATTTACAATCGCTCCCTTTTTATGGTATACTTAATCAAATTATGCGTATTTGTAAGAACGATTTTTTTGGAGGTATCCGATTATGAAGGGAATTATTCTGGCAGGGGGAGCCGGGACAAGGCTTTATCCTCTGACAAAGGCAGTGAGCAAGCAGATTATGCCGGTCTATGATAAACCCATGATTTATTATCCTTTATCAACCCTGATGCTGGCAGGAATCAGGGAGGTGCTTATTATTTCCACCCCCAGGGATTTGCCTGTTTTTAAGGAGCTTTTGGAGGATGGAAGCCAGCTTGGCATGAAGTTTTCCTATGCCGTGCAGGAAAAGCCCAGAGGGCTTGCGGACGCGTTTATTATCGGGGCGGATTTTATCGGGAAGGACAGCGTGGCGCTTGTGCTTGGCGATAATATTTTTTATGGACAGAGTTTTTCAAGGGTTTTAAGGGAAGTGGCGGCCAGGGAAAAGGGAGCGACCATATTTGGCTATTATGTGCGCGACCCGAGGGAGTATGGAGTGGTTGAGTTTGACAAGACGGGAAAGGCTATCTCCATTGAAGAAAAACCAAAGAAGCCCAAAAGCAATTATGCCGTGCCGGGCTTATATTTCTATGACAACCGCGTGGTGGAGATTGCGGCTAATGTAAAGCCCTCCGCCAGGGGAGAAATTGAAATCACCAGCATCAACAATGAGTACCTGAAAATGGGAGACTTGTATGTGGAGACATTAGGGCGGGGGTTTGCCTGGCTTGATACGGGGAATCACGATTCATTGCTTGACGCGGCGGATTTTGTGGCGGCTTTCCAAAAACGCCAGGGACTATATATTTCTTGTATTGAGGAAATTGCGTATAAGAGAGGGTTTATTGACAGAGAGCAGCTTCTGAAATTGGCGGAGCCTCTGATGAAAACAAACTACGGGCAGTACATGAAAGAGGTTGCGGACGGATTATAAGAAGGCGGATTTATTACGGCGTAATACACATTTAACGGCATATGGGCCCTGGGATTGGAATAAAGGAATTTTGAGGGTATATGGCCGTAGGATAAAAGAATTTGTGAGTGGCGTATGCCTGGGGATAGGGGAATTTGCGAAAGACGTCTGCTTTTTGATAAAGAATTTTGCGAAAGGAGTTTAGCAGTAAAATGGGTAAGATAACGGTGGAAACATGTGAGATTGAGGGGCTAAAGGTAATTACCCCCACGGTTTTCGGGGATGAGCGCGGATATTTTGTGGAAACGTATCATTATAATGACTATAAGGAGGCCGGCATAGACCAGATATTTGTGCAGGATAACCAGTCTTCCTCGGTTAAGAATGTCCTCCGGGGCCTGCATTTTCAGATTCAATTTCCGCAGGATAAGCTGGCGAGAGTGATATCCGGGGAAGTTTTTGATGTGGCGGTAGATTTAAGGCCCGGATCGGTAACTTATGGAAAATGGCATGGCGTTGTTCTTTCGGCGGAGAACAAAAAGCAGTTTTTTGTTCCAAAGAATTTCGCCCATGGCTTTTTGGTGCTTTCGGATTATGCGGAGTTTGCTTATAAATGCACGGACTTTTACCATCCCAACGACGAGGGCGGTATCAGGTTTGACGATCCGGATATAGGCGTTGCGTGGCCCATTTTACCGGGAACAGAGCTTATCATGTCGGATAAGGATAAAAAGTGGGGCGGCCTGAAAGAATATACGGAAAGCAAAAAGAACGGATAATTTGCGTGCCTGCTTTAGCGGGCAGATGGGAGTTAGCGTGAAAGAAAAAAAGGGCTTTTGTTTCAAGAAGCTGCCAAAGCCGGTAGGGATTGGAATTTTCTATGGGCTTTGCTTTTTGGTGGCGGTTATGGTGCTTACCCATTATAACCCTTTAGCGCCTGATCAACATACGGAAAATTTAAAGAAGTATTGCGCCTGCGCGCTGCTTGCGCTTGCGTGTATTATTTTTGGGTTGTATTATGACAGGATGTTTATTATCCCGAAGGAATTATTTCAAAGCAGGGAGCTTATATGGAAGCTCTCTAAAAATGATTTTAAGAAACGTTATGCCGGTTCTTATCTGGGCTTTTTGTGGGCGTTGGTACAGCCGGTGGTAACGGTTGTTATGTATTGGATTGTGTTTGATAAGGTGTTTCAGACCAGAAGTCAGCTTGTGGCCAGCGGCGTTGAGGTACCGTATGTTTTGTATCTCACAGCGGGACTTGTGCCTTGGTTTTACTTTTCGGAGGCGATTACGAATGGAACCAGCGCGCTTTTGGAGTACAGCTATCTGGTAAAAAAAGTAGTATTTAATATCAGTATTCTACCTATTATTAAACTGATTGCGGCTACCTTCATTCATGTGTTTTTTGTGGCGGTTCTTTTGGTTGTGGCCGTATTTTATGGGTATTATCCCAATATTTATACGCTTCAAATTGTGTATTACAGCTTTTGTTTGTTTGTGCTGGTGCTGGCCATGAGCTATTGTACCTGTGCGGTTGTGGTATTTTTCAGGGATTTGGCCCAGATTATCAACATTGGACTGCAGGTAGGTATGTGGGCAACGCCTATTCTCTGGAACATTGATATGCTCAATAATCCCAAGATTATCACTCTTTTTAAGCTAAATCCGCTGGTTTATATTGTAAACGGCTATCGGAACGCCATATATGGCGACGAGTGGTTTTTTGAGCATTTTTATTCCTCCACCTATTTCTGGATTTTTACGGTAACCTTATTTTGCATAGGGTCATTGATTTTCAAACGATTGAAGGTACATTTTGCAGATGTGCTATAAAGAGATAATGTTTGATGGCGGCAGTGCAGTACCGAAAGCTATGCTTACGGTATATGACAACAGGCTATGCTTATCGCACATGACAACAGGCTATGCTTATCGCACATGACAACAGGTTTTACTTATTGTACATGACAACAGGCTCTGCCTATTGCACATGACAACAGGTTTTGCCTGCTGTATATGACAACAGGCTCTGCCTGTTGGATGCAGGGAGTATAATAAATGGAAGAAAAGAACGTTGCCATACAGGTAAAAGGACTGGAAAAAGCATACAAGCTCTATGATAAGCCTTCGGACAGACTCAAAGAGGCGCTGGGGCTGGCAAGGAAAAAGCGCTATAAGGAGCACTATGCCCTTAAAGGGGTGGACTTAACCATTCGCCAGGGGGAAACGGTAGGGATCATCGGCACAAACGGTTCCGGGAAATCTACGATTCTCAAAATAATAACAGGTGTTCTTAATCCCTCAAACGGATCTGTAGAAGTGAATGGGCGAATTTCAGCGCTGCTTGAGCTGGGCGCGGGCTTTAACATGGAATATAATGGGATTGAAAACGTTTATTTAAATGGCACTATGATTGGATTTTCCAAAAAAGAAATTGACGCCAGAATGAATGAAATTCTAAATTTTGCAGACATTGGAGACTATGTCTACCAGCCTGTTAAGACTTACTCAAGCGGTATGTTTGTAAGGCTTGCATTTGCAGTGGCCATTAATATTGATCCGGAAATATTGATTGTGGACGAAGCCCTGTCCGTAGGGGATGTTTTTTTTCAGGCTAAATGCTACCATAAATTTGAAGAATTTAAAAATATGGGGAAAACCATAGTGTTTGTAAGTCACGACCTGAGCAGTATCAGCAAATACTGCGACAGGGTGGTGTTATTAAATCAAGGTGTAAAACTGGGCGAAGGCACTCCCAAAGAAATGATAGACGCCTATAAGCAGGTGCTGGTAGGTCAGTATCCTGTCCCGGGAGAAGGGCATGAAGGACTTTTAGAAGATAAGGATATCAAAGCGGCGGCAGCAAAGGCAGGAGAGGGCGCATCTGAGGCGGAGGGCTCTGTTTCAGGGAGCTTTGGCATGGAAAATTCCGACACGGTAAAGAATCCGGAATTGCTGGAGTATGGAACAAAAGCGGCTGTTATTGAAGATTATTTTATCAAAGATGAGGCAGGACGCAAGTGCAGCGCAATTTTGAAAGGCGGGGAGTGCAGCATACATATGAGGGTGCGTTTTGTGGAGGATATCAGTGAGCCTATTTTTGCCTTTACCATTAAAAATATCAAGGGTGTGGAAATTACGGGAACCAATACCATGGTGGAGAAGGCTTTTTTAGACTCGGTGAAAGCAGGGAGCGTGAAACACATTGCTTTTACCCAGAGACTTGATCTGCAGGGGGGAGAATACCTCCTTTCCCTTGGGGTTACCGGCTATGAAAATGAAGATTTTAAAGTGTATCACAGACTTTATGACGTAATGGACTTGACGGTGATTTCGGATAAAGATACGGTGGGATATTACGACACAAATTCAAAGATTACGGTTATGGACCAGTGTGAAGAAAAGTTCTAAGGTGTCAAAAAACGCCGCCTAAGAAAATCCAAATCATCTCTCAAAGAATCGCCTTACAGCGATTCTTCTGAAAAGTTTATGTATTGTGGAAAGGAAGTATTTCATGAGTGAAGTAAAAGAAAGACCGACGCCTGTACATTTGAAGGAAGACGAGGTGCTTAACAGGCTTCCTGAAAAAATAGGGGATGTGATTTTAAATTACAAGTATTATTCAGGAAAAGATTTGTACAGCGACGGAAATATAGAAGATGAAATACTGGCAATTGTGAAGGATGCATCCCGGGTAGAATATCCCGCTATAATAGAAAGAAAGAAAAGCTGGCCGGTTTTATATCATTTATCGCCTCTTAGAGGGAACATTGTGGACTGGCTGCCCATTGGCCGTAAAGATAAGGTGCTTGAAATTGGATCGGGATGCGGCGCAATCACGGAGAAGCTGGCGGAAAAAGCGGGGAGCGTGACCTGTGTGGATTTGTCCGCTAAGAGAAGTCATATTAATGCTTACCGGAACCACGATAAAGATAATATTGAAATTTATGTGGGAAATTTCAGTGATATTGAACCTTCGCTGTCGGAGGATTATGATTATATTTGTATGATAGGCGCTTTTGAATATGGACAGTCTTATATTCATACGGATACGCCTTATGAAGATTTCTTTAAAATTATCAAAAAGCATATCAAAAAGGACGGCCATATTATCATTGCCATAGAAAATAAATTCGGCTTAAAATATTGGGCAGGCTGTAAGGAGGACCATCTGGGAACCTATTTTAGCGGCCTTGAGGGATATCCGGAAGGGGGGAGCGCCCGTACTTTTACCCGTCAGGGGTTGGAAAAAATTTTCAATAGTTGTGGTCTTTCGGAGTATTCTTTTTATTACCCTTATCCGGATTATAAATTTCCCACCATGATTTTTTCCGATAAAAGGCTGCCAAGCCGGGGGGAACTAACGGATAATTTGCGTAATTTTGATCGGGACAGACTGGAGCTTTTTCATGAGAAATATGTTTTTGACAGCATAATGGAAGACGGTTTATTTGATATTTTTTCTAATTCTTACCTGGCAGTGATTGGGGAAAAATTTGATACTTCTTATGTAAAATATTCAAACGATCGGGCTGTGGAATATGCTCTGCGTACAGAGATTTTAGATATCCCCAAGGGCAGGGTTGTGCGGAAAGTTCCCTTAAATGAAAGCGCCTTCGAGCATATAAAAAAGATGGAGCGGTTCTGCAAATTATTGAAGGAGCGCTATCATGGCAGCGGACTGCGTATTAATCCATGTAAGATATCGGAGAAAAAAGGCTATGCGGAATTTCCCCATGAGAAAGGCGTTTCCTTAGAGGAGCTTTTGGACCAATGTCTCGAAAGAGATGATATGGATGAATTTTATCGCCTTTTTGACAGATATTATGAACTGATATCTTATGGGGAAGATATGCCGGTGACGGATTATGACCTGGTTTTTGCCAATATACTGGTGGACGGCGATAAATGGACCGTGATTGATTATGAATGGACGGTGGAAGAAAAAGTACCTGCGCCGGAGATTGCCTTTCGGGCATTATACTGTTATGTGCTGGCGGAGGAAAAGCGCAATAAGCTAAACCTGGAAATGCTAATGGGCAGGCTGGGAATCAGCGAGCAGGCGGCCGAAGAATATCGGACGAAAGAAAAAAGGTTCCAAAAGCAGGTGACGGGAAAGAGGAAATCCATGGGAGAGCTTCGGGTTGACATGGGCAATTGCTGCGTGAGCCCTATGAAGCTGATGGAGTTACATACAAAGGAAATCTTAAACCAGCGAATACAGCTTTATTATGACAGGGGAGAAGGATTTCAGGAGGAGGATTCTCATTATATCCCGGATATTTATTTAGACGACTATAAAATAGCAGTTGAAATTCCTTTTGACGGAAGTGTGAAGGCTTTAAGAATAGATCCGGCAGACCGTTCTTGTATGGTGAAAATCGAGGAGCTTAGTTTAAACGACAAGGCCATCCCTCTCCATAAAAGGTATGTGGAGACGAACGGCAAAGCTATAAAAGCGGGCAGTTATGTCTTTGATACACAGGATCCTAATATCACAGTAAGGGTATCCGCCCTTCCCATGACAGGTGAAAACATACTTTCCGTTAAAATGGAGATAACGCCTGTACCATCGGATATGGCGTTGGACGTAATGGGTGCTATTAAAAAATTCTTCTAAAAGGAAATTGGGAACAGCTTAAGAAGGATAGAAGGAGGAAATAGAAGGTGGCTTCTCTGAAACAAGGCTTGAAACAGATATTGTTAAATAAACAGCATAAGGTTTATGAAAATGAGGTCGCTGCTAAAAATTTGACTTACAATAGCTGGATAGAAGGACAGGAAAAAAAAGTAGTAGTTGAAGAACATATTGAGAATATTGATGTAAAATTTCTGGCAAATGACTCTAAAATCTTTAAAAATGAAGGGATTAGAAAAGAAAATGACGGAAAAAATGCAGAGAGAAATGGAGTGCCAGGGGAGGAGAACAGTCGCCATATACAGGACAACGAACAGTGTCAATGGATTAAGATTTTAGATAAAAGAAATCCGGAACAGGGCGGAAAAATCCAAATGTCCATTTTTGCGAATGAGTTTTGTCATGATATTGAATATCACTTAAAGAATAGCATTGCAGAGGTTATTTTGATTACGTTTTATCCTGGAGAATGCAACCGAATTTCTTACCCGCTGATAGATAAAATTTTTCGGGAAAATGAAAAAATTGTCCTGGCTTATGGTGATGAGGATGTTTTGAAAGGCGGTGTGAGAGAAAAACCCTGGTTTAAACCGGACTGGTCTCCCGACCGTTTTCTGTCCTGCTTTTATTTTGGCGGACTTGTGGCAGTGCGGACTAAGGCGCTGAAGGAAACATATATCCGTTGTAAAGAAAAGGGAATATTGGAAAAGGAGCAGGGAAATGGTTGTGGAGGAACGGCATATGAAGCCGGAGAACTGTTGTACCTGCTTTTTTATGAAATGTTAAAGGCGCATAAGGCTTTTTCTAAAGGACATGAGTTATCAGCGGCTGTGGTATATCATATCAGACACGTGTTATTTCACAGCATAGCAAATGGATATGAACAGATACAAAACTTAAAACTTCCTGTGGTTTATGAGGGTCACACAAAAAAAAGCTGCGAGGATATGGTATCGATTATTATTCCTTCTAAAGATAACCCGGAAGTGTTATTTCATTGTATAAATTCGCTTTTTCAAAAAACAAGGTCAGAACTTTCCTTTGAAATTATTTTGGTGGATAACGGCAGTAGGGAGGAAAACAAAAAAAGGATTACGGAAGAAGTTTTTCGTTTGAATCAAATGCGGCCGGAGAAAAAGACTGCGCTTTACTTTGAGGGGTGTACCTATGTATATCATCCCATGCCCTTTAATTTTTCGGGGATGTGCAATTTAGGCGCGGCGAATGCCAGGGGAAAAATACTGTTGTTTTTAAATGACGATATGGAAATTATTCAGTCAAACTGGATGGATTTGATGGCGGAGAAGGCGGTTCTTCCTTATGCAGGGGCGGTGGGGGCAAAGCTCCTCTATCCTGATTCTGACGTCATCCAGCACGCGGGTATTACAAATTTGCGGGTGGGGCCCGCCCATAAACTGCAGTTTTTACATGATGAAGAGATTCATTATTTTGGCATGAACAGAGGCGTTCATAATATGCTGGCCGTTACAGGTGCATGTCTGATGCTTTCTAAAGATGTTTTTGACAAAGCAGGTGGATTTTGCGAAGAGCTGGCAGTGGCTTTTAATGATGTTGACCTTTGCTATACCATTCATGAGATGGGATATTATAATATCGTAAGAAATGACGTAACCTTTTTCCATCATGAGTCCCTGAGCAGAGGAAAGGATGGAGATTCTCCCGAAAAGCAGCGGCGTCTTATACGGGAAAGAGATATTCTCTATGACAGGCACGGAGAGCTTTATGGGAAAGATCCTTTTTATAACCCGGGCCTTGTGACAGATATGTTGCAGACAGAGTACCTTCCGGCCTTTCATTATCAGGTAACACTTGATATGCCATGGTCCGAACCTGTTCCCCTGGACAGGACGGTTCAAAGGGCAAGGGAGGATAAGTGCCTTGTGGTGGGAATGGAATGCGCCATGGATATTTATAAATGGCGATACGGCGGGCTGCCCAAAAAGGGAAGGATTAAGGGCAGGCAGGAGGATATGGGGTATTATTTCCAGGGATATTCCTTTATCATTGGGTCTGATAACGCTTGTTACAAAAAAAAGTTGTTGTTGAAAAATTCTGACAGCCAAAAAATATGGAGCCTGGCGGTTGAAAGCAGATATCGAAAAGACATTAAGGATAACTTAAAAGATCAGGTGAACGTGGAGCTGACAGGATTTGTGGCCAGAATGCGCCGGGGGCAAATACCGGAGGGAGTGTATCGGCTTGGGATGCTGGCGGAGGACAAATGCTCCACGCAAAAACTGGTTAATTGGAGCAATTGGGTGCTGGAGGTAGTAGTGTGAAGAAAAGTTCTAAGGCGTCAAAAAACGCCGCCTAAGAACAATTAAAACTTCACACTCAGAAGAATGCCTTGAAAAACAGGCATTCTTCATCAAGATTTGTGTTGCCGCAGAGCGGCAACATGGGGGTTAGTGTGAAGAAAAGTTCTAAGATGTCAAAAAACGCCATCTAAGAACTTTTAAAGCTTGCAAAGCAAGCTATCTTCACACTCAGAAGAATACCTTGGAAAACAGGCATTCTTCATCAGGATTGGGGTTAGCGTGAAGAAATGTATTAAAACGCTCCGGGATGGAGGAAAAATGGAAGATGAAACAAAATATATACCAAGGGGTGTGAAAACGCGGGATGTTGCCGAAGAAGGAGAGATGGATTACCGCAGCGAGTATGAAAAAGAGCATCTTCGAAATGCCGACCTTGCGGGCCGGGTGGCCGATTTGGAGGCTAAGTGCGACGAGCTTACTTTTAAACTGAACAGGATCAAAGAAAATCCCTTGTGGAAAATGTCGGCGCCCCTGCGCAGGTGTATGCATTTTATCATACGTCAAAAGAACAGGCTGAAAAATTGCGGCAGTCTTCGAGGCGTCCTTGGAAAAATAAAGTATAAGGAAATCGAGCGCAGGGCGAAGGAAAATTACGGGACAAAGAGCTTTCCCACAGAAGAAGAGACAAGGCGGCGCAGGGAACATATTTTTCCTAAAATGGTAAAAGTGAGCATATTAGTTCCCTTATATAATACGCCGGAGGAATTTTTAAGAGAAATGATAGAGTCTGTTTTCAACCAGACTTATGTAAACTGGGAATTGTGTCTGGCGGACGGATCGGACGAGAGCCACGCTTATGTGGAAAAGGTGGTAAGGGAGTACGAGGAGAAAGCGCGTACGATGAAAGAAAGCGTGGCAAAGAGCTATGAGTCCTCCTTACCGGATGCGCAGGAGATTGGCCCCGTCATCCGCTACCGGAAGCTTAAGCGCAACCAGGGGATTTCCGGCAACACCAATCAGTGCCTTGAGATGGCTACCGGGGAATATATCGGCCTTTTTGACCATGACGATATTCTTCACCCCAACGCGCTGTATGAGTATGTGAAGGTGATAAACGAAAAAGAGGCAGATTACATCTATTGCGATGAAACCACCTTTAAAAGCGGCGATATCAATAAGATGCTTACCATGCACTTTAAGCCCGACTATGCGATTGACAATCTCCGGGCAAACAATTACATCTGTCATTTCAGCGTGTTTGCCAGAGAACTTTTGGACGGCACGGAGCTGTTCCGCTCCCGTTTTGACGGAAGCCAGGATCACGATATGATTTTGCGCCTCACCGACCGGGCAAAGAAAGTGGAACATGTTCCAAAGCTTCTATATTATTGGCGGAGCCATCCGGACAGCGTAGCGTCTAACATTGAAGCGAAGCCTTACGCCATAGAGTCGGCGAAGGGGGCGGTGGCGGATCATTTAAGAAGGCACGGGTTTGAACATTTTCAGATTACCTCCACCAGAGCCTTTGAAACCATTTTTAAAATCCGGTATCAGATTATAGGAAGCCCGAAAATATCAATCCTCATTGCCAATAAGGATCATGCATCGGATTTAAGACGCTGCATTTCTTCCATATTAGAGAAGTCCACTTATGAAAATTTTGAGATCATCGTGATAGAAAATAACAGTGTGGAGGACGGAACCTTCGCATACTATGAGGAGCTTAAAGAAAATGATAAGATAAAAGTGGTAAATTATGAGGGAGATTTCAACTATTCGGCGGTAAATAATCTGGGGGCGGCCCATGCCGGGGGAGACTATCTTCTGCTCTTAAATAATGATGTTCAGGTTATCACGGTAAATTGGATAGAGGAAATGCTGATGTATGCCCAGCGGGAGGACGTGGGCGCAGTGGGAGCCAAGCTATATTATGGGGACAAAACCATTCAGCATGCGGGGGTGGTGCTGGGACTTGGAGCCCACAGGACGGCGGGCCACAGCCATTATGGGCAGCACAGGGATAATTTGGGCTACATGGGGAGGCTGTGTTATGCGCAGAATGTTTCCGCCGTGACGGGAGCCTGCCTTCTGGTGAAAAAGGCGCTTTTTGATGAGGTGGGAGGATTGGAGGAATCCTTTGCGGTTTCCTTAAATGATATAGATTTCTGTTTAAAGCTTCGGGAAAAGGGATATTTGAATGTATTTACCCCTTTTGCAGAACTGTACCATTTTGAATCTGTGTCCAGAGGACTAGACGATGGCGGTGAGAGGGCCGCGCGCTACAACCGGGAATCGGAACAGTTCAGGGAAAAGTGGAAGGAGGCGCTTGCAAAGGGGGATCCTTACTATAATCCCAATTTTTCCCTGGATAGAAGCGACTTTGCTTTGAAAATATAACAATACTGTGATAGAATAAAGTTACGTAATAAAAATTTGGGAAATGAAGGCTGTCATAGGGTTGTGGGGGACCACGGAGCCTGTCCCGAAATAAAATAAACAGGAGGGTTAAAAAAATGAGTTACAAAGAACAGTACAACTTCTGGCTTCAAGATGATTACTTTGATGAGAAGACCAAAGAGGAGCTTAGAGGAATTGCCGAAAATGAGAAGGAAATAGAAGATCGTTTCTATAAGGAACTGGAGTTTGGTACGGGCGGACTCAGGGGCGTAATTGGTGCAGGTACCAACCGCATGAATATTTATACGGTCAGGAAGGCAACCCAGGGACTTGCCAATTATATTATCGCACAGGGCGGAAAAGATAAAGGCGTTGCTATCGCTTATGATTCCAGAAGAATGTCCCCCGAATTTGCGGACGAGGCGGCTCTCTGCCTTGCGGCCAACGGCATTAAGGCTTACGTGTTTGACGCGCTTCGCCCTACGCCGGAGCTTTCCTTTGCACTGCGCACACTTCACTGCATTTCCGGTATTGTGATTACGGCAAGCCACAACCCGCCGGAGTACAACGGATATAAGGCATACTGGGAGGACGGCGCACAGGTTGCGGCTCCAAGAGACAAGGAAATCATTGCCGAGGTGAAAAAGGTAACGGACTATCATGAAGTTAAGACCATGGATAAGGATGAGGCTAAGGCGGCCGGCCTTTATCAGGTAATTGGAAAAGAAATTGACGACGCTTACATGGTGGAACTGAAGAAACAGATTATCCATCCTGAAATCATTCAGGAAGTGGCTGACGATATTAAGATCGTATACTCTCCTTTCCATGGAACAGGAAACGTGCCTGTAAGGAGAATCCTCTCAGAGCTTGGCTTTAAGAACGTTTATGTAGTGCCTGAGCAGGAATTGCCGGATCCCGACTTTACCACACTGGATTATCCCAATCCGGAAGATCCGAAAGCGTTTACACTGGCCCTTGCGCTGGCAAAAGAAAAGAATGCGGATATCGTGCTTGCAACGGACCCGGATGCGGACAGACTTGGCATTTACGCTCTGGACACAAAGAGCGGCGAGTACATACCTTTTACGGGAAATATGTCCGGTATGCTGATTGCGGAGTACATTTTAAGAGAAAGAACGGCTACCAATACCATGCCGGAGAATCCTGCGCTTGTAACCACCATCGTTACGACAAACATGGCGGCCGCTATTGCAAAGGATTATAATGTTAAATTCATCGAAGTGCTCACCGGCTTTAAATATATTGGCGAGCAGATTAAATTATTTGAACAAAGCGGCTCAAACAATTATGTATTCGGCTTAGAAGAAAGCTACGGCTGTCTGGCAGGCACACATGCAAGGGATAAAGACGCGGTTGTGGCGGTAATGTGTCTTTGCGAAATGGCCGCATGGTGTAAGAAAAACGGTATCACCGTATGGGATCAGATGTTAAAGCTTTATGAAAAATATGGATACTTTAAGGAGACCCAGTACGCAATCACCTTAAAGGGAATTGACGGTTCCAAGCAGATTGCGGAGATGATGGACAAATTAAGGGAAAATCCGCCTAAGAATTTTGGCGAGCTTACCGTGAAGGAATTCAGAGATTACGACAGGGGCGTGACAAAGAATTTGATTACCGGAGAAGAGGGTCCTACCGGACTGCCTCAGTCCAACGTTCTGTATTTTGACCTCACCAACGATTCCTGGTGCTGCGCGCGTCCTTCCGGAACGGAGCCTAAGATTAAGTTCTACATGGGCGTAAAGGGAACCAGCCTTGCGGATGCTCAGGATAAAGTGGAAAAACTGACAGAGGCGCTGAAATCTTATCTGTAAGAACAGCCTGTAAATAGCCGGGATTCGGCGCTGTATCCGAATCTGAAAATCGCCCTGTTTTTTGCAGGGCGATTTTTCAAAATATAACGGCTTATATTTTATAACGGCTTGTAAGTGGCTGTATGAGGGAATACTATAAAGCGTGTAAACGAGATGAAGATTTTCTAAGGCGGAAGAAGACACCGCCTTAGAAAAAATAATTTATGCATTGTTTGTGCCGTAAAGCGGCATGTGGGGAAGCGTGTAAAGGGGAACGGAATGGGCAAAACCATAAAGGGCAGTAACTTAAAAAAAACCATTCATTATGTGAAAAAAAATGGAATACGAAAGACCTATTATGCCATGAAGGAACGTATGCAGATGGAAATGGCGGACGACTATACTTATAAGCCCTTAAGCGACACAGAGTTAAAAAGGCAGGAGAAGGAAGGAGAAAAGTTTTCGGTGAAGTTCAGTATCCTGGTGCCGGCCTTTGAGACAAAAGAGAAATATTTAAGAGCTATGCTGGATTCTGCCCTTAACCAGACCTACGGCAATTTTGAACTGATTTTGGCGGACGCCAGCGAATCCAATCGGGTGGAACGGGTGGTGGAGACCTATCAGGATAAGAGGATTCTGTACAGACGCCTGAAACAAAACGCGGGAATTTCGGCCAACACCAATCAGGCGCTTATGTATGCCACGGGAGACTATGCGGGACTGTTAGACCATGACGACGTGCTTACGCCGGACGCGCTTTATGAAATGGCGTCATGTATTGCGGAGTATGAAGCAAAAGATATTACATTACAGATGTTATACTCGGATGAGGACAAGTGTGATGAAAAGCAGAGCGCTTATTCCGAATTAAATCAAAAGCCGGATTTGAACTTGGATTTGCTCCTTACAAATAATTACATCTGTCATTTTATGGTAATAAAACGTCAATTGATGCAGGAGCTTGGCTTTAGAAGCGTTTGCGACGGAGCCCAGGATTATGATATGGCCCTTCGGGTGATAAGCGCACTGTTAGGGAAGGGGAGGCGGCCCACAAAAAAGGTAGATTTGCCGGTAGCCCACATTCCAAAGGTATTATACCATTGGAGAAGCCATAGCCAGTCCACCGCAGTAAATCCGGCCAGCAAGCAGTACGCCTATGATGCGGGTAAAAGGGCTTTGGAGGATTTCTTAAGAAGCAGGGGGCTTAAGGGTGTGGTATCCCATTTAAGGCACCTTGGCTTTTACAGGGTGGATTACCAGCCGGATCTTCTCTCTAACAGGCCGGATGTGGCAGTGGTAGGGGGCAGGCTGTTAGATAAGAAAAACAGAATTACCGGGGGAATTTATACGGCTGACGGCAAACCTTTGTACATGGGGCTCCACAAAGAGTTTAGCGGCTACATGCACAGGGCGGTCTTACAGCAGGAGGCCGAGATGGTGGATATCCGCTGCATGAAGGTATCCCGGGCCGCGGAAACGATTTTGGAGGAAATGATTGGACTGCCCTATTTGCAGCATCCCGGGACCGGGAGATTTGACTGGAGCGGGTGTTTGAATGGTAATATTGATTTTGTGGATTTGAGCAGACGGTTCTGCGAGAAAGTCAGAGAGCAGGGGTACCGGATTGTGTGGGATCCTGCCATGACGGAGAGCAAGTAAGAGTATAGGGCGGTTTGTGTTGGAAACAGCCTGCTATCCGCAGGCTGTTACTCTATTCATCCATGCAGGTTCATTGCCTGTCATATTTTACCTTTTCTTTTATGACTCAAATAAGCCAGCATTCTCAACACTCCAAACCCCACTATTGCAATTCCTGCAAAAAAGATAAGCGCATTATGAACCGCCTGAGGCATTGCCATGCCTAATCTGATATAACAAATTGCCAGCACTGCCGCAAATACTCCGGCGCATATCACCGCTGTTACTGCATCTGTAGATGGCGTACTTTTGAATCCGAAACCCGTTTCCCAAATCCCATTATAAGTCATTATACCAATATAAATCACCCCGCCGACAAGCAAAACAACCGTTTCACCGGCAACAATCCTTAATTCTCCTGTCATAAGCAACTGAATGACTATCATTGCCGCGCAGACAACAAATGCCATACTAAATGCGATATTTCCGGCCTTTGTTATCTTTTCTTTTTCCAATTTGTTATAATCCGCCACTTTAGATAATGTTTCTTTCAATTCTTTTTCCATATTCCCGCTTTTCCTTTCCCCATCTAAAATTTCTTTTACTTCCACGTTGTAAAACTCTGCCGTTTGAATAAGGATACTTAATTCCGGCATATTAGTTCCTGTTTCCCACCGGGAAATAGTTCTCCCCGATACGGAAAGAATTTCCGCAAGCTGTTCCTGTGTAAGACCTTTTTCCTTACGCAGCTCCTTAAGAAATTTTCCTATTTTTTTCGTATCCATCTCTTTTCCTCCTTTCGCCTATACGCTATCAAAAATGCTGATAATGTAACACGACACAAAACGAGAAATGCCGCAATCAGGCATGATTGTCCGGCTCAAAATTTTTATTTACGGATGTTGACATTGGCGGCCTTTTGAAGGTATCATGATTTTATTAAAGTTATATTTCTATTCGGCAGAGTTGTAAAAACAGAAAAGAGATAAGTCGTAAAAAATGGATGTTATAGCAAAAACAACGGTTGTTATACCAAATTATAACGGAATAAAATATATAGATGATTGCATTGCTTCCTTATATAAAGGGGTGTCAGTTCCTGAAATTATCGTGGTGGATAATCACTCTGAGGATGGAAGTCTCGAGCTGGTGAAAGAAAAGTATCCAAAGGTCAGGCTTATGGAATTTGCGGAGAATAAAGGATTCAGCGCGGCGGTTAACGCCGGGATAAAGGCGGCGGATACGGAGTATGTACTGCTTCTTAACAACGATACCGTGGCGGACGGACGGATGGTAACGGAATTAGAGAAGGCTTTGGAAAATGATCCGGGGGCTTTTTCCGCGGCGGCAAAAATGATTAACCTTCACGCGCCCGATAAGCTGGACGGAGCCGGAGATTTTTATTGTGCTTTGGGGTGGGCCTATGCGAGAGGAAAGGATAAGGACAGAACTTCCTTTAACAAAACAGGCCGTATTTTTTCCGCCTGCGCAGGCGCAGCCCTGTACAGGCGAAAACTTTTTGATAACATTGGTTATTTTGACGAAAATCATTTTGCTTACCTGGAGGATATTGATTTAGGGTATCGTGCAAACATTTATGGTTATCATAATATATATGCGCCCGAGGCGGAAGTATATCATGCCGGAAGCGCGGTCAGCGGCTCTAAACACAACCCATTTAAAGTCCGACTTTCCGCCAGAAACAGCATTTACCTGATTTACAAAAACATGCCCCTTTTCCAAATACTCCTCAATCTCCCCTTCCTCATACCAGGCTATTTAATAAAATGGCTTTTTTTCACCCGTAAAGGCATGGGGAAAATTTATCTCAAGGGCATCCTAAAAGGCTTCTCCCTTTCCCTTTCTAAAACAGGAAGGGAAAAGAAAGTCAGGTTTTCTTTCAAAAACTTAAAAAACTATTTTCGAATACAAGGGCAGCTATGGTTTAATATAGTGCGGAGAATATTATGATAACGGCTGTCATGATAATATAATATTTGAATTATTTTTTGATGATTAAACGATAAAATGTTTGTGGGATTTATTTTCCCATGCGCTCCAATTACTTTATCATTAGGTAGCCAAAAACGTAGCTTCTACACGAGTAGAAATTCAAGGAGTAACCCTTATAAAAACGCCAGCGCTTGGTGAGGTTTTTTCGAACCTAGCGTCTGCTGCGTTTTTATAGAGCGAAAGCGCGGTGACGACTGAATTTCTACTCGTGTAGAAGCGGACGGTTAGCCACTCACAACATGAAAAGTAACATTTTAAGTTGTACTTTTTGAGATAATATTGTAGAATATCTGCAAGAAGGTAGCAGGATATGATAAAGGACAATCAAAAGTATTTCAACAGATTGCACTTGTTGGTGGATGCTGCTGTAGTAGCGGTCTCCTACTTGCTTGCATGGTATATTAAGTTCTGCACCGTTTTTGCCGATACGGAACCGGGTGCAGGCGCACTGGATATGAGGACCTATTTTAGTTTCCTCTATTTTGTTGTGCCTGAATATATTGTTTTATATTATTTCTTTAACATGTACGCTCCCAAGCGCGCGACCAGGCGAAAATACGAGATTGAAGGCACATTAAAAGCCAACACGGTAGGCATTGTCATCTTTATCGTAGTTCTTTACATGATCAAGCAGCCTGACTTCTCGCGGTTTATGATGGGAGCTTTTTTTGCGATTAACGTTGTCTTTACCATTGTATGCCGGACCCTTATACGAAATATGCTCCTTTATTTCAGGAGAAAGGGTTACAATTTAAAATATATGTTGTTGGTGGGATACTCAAGGGCGGCCGAGGAATATATCACCAGAATCAACGCAAACCCCCAGTGGGGCTATGTGGTGAGAGGGATACTGGACGACAGGGTTCCAAGCGGTACGGTTTATAAGGGCGTCAAGGTGGTAGGCCGGATTGAAAACATTAAATATATTCTCCCGGAAAATAAGCTGGACGAGATAGCGATTACCCTTGCCCTTAAGGATTATGACAGGCTGGAAAATATTGTGGATTTGTGCGAAAAATCCGGCGTCCACACAAAATTTATTCCCGACTACAATTCCTTAGTGCCCAGCCAGCCCTACACAGAGGACTTAATGGGACTGCCGGTGATTAACATTCGCTACGTTCCCCTTACCAACACCCTGAACTGGGTTTGTAAGCGGGCGGTGGATATTGTCGGTTCGGCCACAGGCATCATTTTGTTTTCTCCCATTATGCTGATAGTTGCCCTTGCGGTGAAGCTTACAAGCAGAGGACCGATTATTTTTAAGCAGGAGAGGGTAGGACTTCACAATAAAACTTTTAAAATGTACAAATTCAGAACCATGGAAATACAAAAAGCTCAGGCGGAACAGAAGGCGTGGACGGTAAAGGACGACCCCCGGGTTACGAAGATAGGGCGTTTCCTGCGCCACACCAGCTTAGACGAGTTGCCTCAGCTGTTTAATATTTTGGCCGGGGAAATGTCGCTGGTGGGGCCAAGGCCGGAGCGTCCCCAGTTTGTGGAAAAGTTCCGGGAGGAGATTCCCCGTTATATGATTAAGCATCAGGTGCGGCCGGGGCTTACGGGCTGGGCGCAGATTAATGGGTACAGGGGGGATACCTCCATCAGAAAAAGGATAGAGCATGACCTGTTTTACATTGAAAACTGGACCATGTCTTTGGATTTTAAGATTATGTTCCTTACAATCTTTAAAGGATTCATCAATAAAAATGCATATTGACAGCCATTGTAAGACAGCCGCTATAAGATATTTTTTTCTTCCGAATAAAATTTCCGTATATAAAAGTGAAAATTTACAAATCTTAAGGATAGATTAAAAAAGGGGGCAAAGCCTTGCTAATTTGGCATTTTTGTGTCAAAATAATGTTTTATGAGTGAATCACGGATGATAAAGCCCAAAGGATTCCAAAGAAACAAGTAAAAGGGAGAGAGTGATGATATGACAACAGAACCCAGGAGACCTGCTAACAGGCGGCCCGTTGATAAATCGTCTGTTAACAAAAAGCCCACAAATAAAAAACCTGTTAATAAAAAGCCGGTAAGATACGAGGAGGACGAACCTGTAAGGCGTAAGGTAAGGTATGAGGACGAACCGGAGCCTGTAAGACGCAAGGTAAGATATGAGGATGAGCCGGAACCGGTGAGGCGTAAGGTAAAGTACGAAGAGCCGGAGCCTGTAAAGCATAAAAAGAAAAAACCTCATTCTTCTGCGAAGAAAAAGAAGAAAGGTAAGAGTAAGCGAAGCAAGATCCTTTTGTTTATTGTAGAGATTTTTGTCCTGCTTATTATGGTGGTTGTGCTCTACAGTGTTCTTAAGATAGAGAAGGTGGGAAAAGTAGACCTGCCCAAGGAAGACATTGTAATCAATCCAAAGGTGGAAGAAAGCGTGGCCACAAGCAGCATGAAGGGCTACCGGAATATTGCGCTGTTTGGCGTTGACTCCACGAAGGGAGCTCTCACCAAAAATACGCGAAGCGATACCATCATGATTGCCTCCATTAATTTGGATACGGGGGATTGTAAGCTGGTCAGCGTCTACCGCGACACCTATTTAAATTTGAGCAATGATTCTTATAATAAGTGTAACAGCGCCTACGCAAAGGGCGGCCCTATGCAGGCAATCAACATGCTGAACATGAATCTGGATATGAATATTACCGACTTTATTACGGTTGGTTTTGAAGGTCTGGCAGATACCATCGACGCTTTAGGCGGCGTGGAGATTGATGTGACAGAGGCGGAAATCAGCCATTTGAACAATTATCAGATCAGTATGGTGGGTACAACCCTTGACGGCAAGACCTTTAAGGCGGACGCCGGTAAGGATTATATTCCGGTTACCACGTCGGGCAGACAGACCTTAAACGGACTTCAGGCAACGGCTTATTGTAGAATCCGTTATGTGGGCGATGATTTCCAGCGTACCCAGAGACAGAGAACGGTACTTTTGGCTATTGCGGAAAAGGTAAAAACCGCTTCCCCCGCAACAATCAATCAGATTGCCAATGATGTGTTCAGCGAGGTTTATACGTCCCTGGATTTGGATGAAATTCTGGATTTGTTAGGCGAGGCCAGCAGGTATGAGGTAGTAGCGCAGGGAGGTTTCCCGGAGGAGAGCATGCGCGCCACAGGAACAGTTGGATCTAAAGGCAGCTGCGTTGTGCCGGTTTCTCTTTCGGATAATGTGCAGTGGCTTCATGATTTCCTGTTTGAGGATGAAGATTATTCTCCTTCGGAAGAAGTATTGTCCTATAGTGAAAAGATTGCAGCTGACACCAATCAGTATATAAAATAGCAAATTGTGAAAGAGGGCCAACGTAAAGCTGGCCCTTTTTGGCACACAAGCCTACATAGGGAGGTTCATATGTTGGAAGTGGATGTGATTATTCCGGTTTACAAGCCGACAAAAAAGCTTTTGGCTCTTTTAGACAGTCTGATGCAGCAGACTTTGGCGGTTCAGAGAATCATATTAATTAATACGGAAAAGCAATATTTTGACTGGTTTATACAGGGAATGGATTTTCAGGAGAGGTATAAAAAGGTTACGCTGTACCATATAAAGAAGGAAGAGTTCGATCATGGCGGAACGAGAAATTTTGGGGTATCACTGTCGAAAGCGCCGTACTTTATTATGATGACGGATGACGCTGTGCCGGGAGACGAACAGTTGGTGGAGCATCTTATGTCCCATTTTGTAAATCCAAAGGTGGGAATGGCATATGCAAGGCAGCTTCCGGACAAAGAATGCGGCTTTTTAGAGTGCTATGCCCGTTCTTTCAATTACCCGGAGACATCCTGCATGAAATCTGCGAAAAATTTAAAGAATATGGGAATCAAAGCGTTTTTTGCCTCCAATGTCTGTGCGGCCTACAGAAGGGATATTTTTGAGGAGCTTGGGGGATTTACCGGACATACCATATTTAATGAAGATATGATTTATGCAAGGGGATTGATCGATGCGGGATATCTGATTGCCTACGAAGCGGATGCCAGGGTGGAGCATTCCCATAATTACAGCGGGTTAGATCAGTTTCACAGGTATTTTGACCTTGGCGTTTCCCATGCCCAGTACCCGAAGATTTTTTCAGGAGTTGCAACGGAGTCGGAGGGGGCGCGTATGGTGAAAAGGGCATGCCCTTACTTGCTAAAAACCGGAAAACCATGGCTTATCATAAAGCTGTTTTGGCAAAGCGGATGCAAATATACAGGATATTTTTTGGGAAAAAGATATAAAAGGCTTCCGGAAAGTCTTGTAAAAGCTTTTTCCATGAACAAAGAATACTGGAGAATTAAATGATAACACTTTTATCAAATTTTTGTCACAATTTGAACACAATTACTTTATATACTTAAGAGCATAAAAGAAAACGGTACGGCAAATCAGAACCGCTATAACAACTTAAATGGTTCGGAGCCGGTACTGTGAAAAATAAATTTTTCACAGACAAATTTATGCTTGGCGCCCCAATTTGCGGGCTATTGGAAGCATGGAGGACCTCTGTAAAAGGACAAAAAATTTTTCAGTGCGGCAAGAGGAAATTTATAAGAAGCAGGCAAAAGAAAGCCGCCGGAAAGAAGAATAGAAAGGGGTAAAGTGTTATGTACGAGAATAATTATCCAAACAACTACAATGACGGAAATCAAAATGGAAATGATGTAAATTACAGTCAGCAGAGCAACGATACTTATCATTATGGGTCAGGCGCCAGCTTTAGTGGCGCAGACGGATTTCACCGTGAGGAATACGGACCGGGCAATTCCGGTAAGCCGCACAAGGAGAAAAAAAGCGGCTCCGGTTTAGGAAAAAAGGTGGCAGTAGGCGTTTTATGCGGATTGTCCTTTGGTATCTTTGCAGGGCTGGGATTCCAGGCAGTAGATACGGCAACAGATTTCTTAAAGGACAAAGCGGGAATTGAGCAGAGCAGGGAAGCGGAGGAAGCGTCAAAAGATGCGCAGACAAAAGTCCAAACCCGGCCGGAGGAAGACAATACGGCGAAAGCGGAAAGTTCCTATCAGGTCAATGAGACGCAGATGGTGCAAAATACGGTTACCGATGTTACCGAAGTAGTAAAAGAGGTTATGCCTTCGGTTGTTTCCGTAAACAAAAGATATATTGAAAGGATGAGCTTTTGGGGACAGGAATACAGCCAGGAAGGAAACGGCTCCGGCTCCGGCATTATTGTAGGACAAAATGATACGGAATTACTTTTGGTAAGCAATTACCATGTGGTAGAATCTCCGGAAGAGTTGACGGTGCAGTTTGTGGACGGTTCTCAGGCCCAGGCACAGATTAAGGGCATGGATGCCGATAAAGACCTTGCAGTGATTGCGGTACAGCTCAGCGATATCAGCAGCGATACGATGGAACAGATTTCCATTGCAAGAATGGGAAATTCGGATGCGCTCAGTTTAGGAGAGCCGGTAATTGCCATAGGGAATGCGCTGGGATATGGACAATCGGTTACCACAGGGGTGGTCAGCGCCCTTGACCGGCCTATTGCGGCCTCCACAGTTCAAACCGATACTCAGGAGGATACGGAGATCAACACCTTTATCCAGACCAATGCGGCAATTAACCCTGGCAATTCAGGAGGTGCGCTCCTTAACATGAAAGGCGAGGTGATAGGCATTACTTCCAACAAAATCGGGGGTAATGCGGTAGAAGGCATGGGGTATGCAATTCCCATTTCCGACGCGGAGCCTATTATAGAAAAACTGATGACCAGGGAAACGAAACTTAAGGTGGACGAGGAAAAGAAAGGATATCTTGGCATTACAGGTCTTGATGTGGCCTCTGAATATTCACAGCTTTACGATGCGCCCAGAGGGGTATATGTTTCATCTGTTACGGAAGGTTCCGGAGCGGACGAGGCCGGCCTGGTGAGAGGCGATATCATTGTAGCCATTGATGATGAAGAGATAACCTCCATGATGGAGCTGCGGGATTACCTTGATTATTGCGAGGCGGGCAGCACCGTAACGCTTACCATTATGCAGGGGAGCCCTTTAGGATACCAGTCAAAGACAGTAGAAGTAACGCTCGGGTTACAGAGTAATTTGCAATAAATAAAATATGGATAAAAGTAAGGCGGCGTATGCCGTCTTATTTTTTTATTACAATAAGCTGGCTCGCGAAGCGTGTCAGCGTTTGTTTATGCAATAAGCCGATTGGCGAAGGGAGTCGGCGTTTGATGTTTTTTTTAACCAAAGGAACCTTCCTGTTCGGAAGAGGTCGCAGCTGCCGCTTTCGGATGATTTAGGCCTGAAAAGCAGATTCCTTACTGACCCGGGTCATGGCGGTCATAATTGCCCGCTTTAAGTAAGGATTGGCTTTAAAAGTATCATGAAATCTTTGCCATTTTAAAATAGATTTTGCACATTTTCTTAATGAAAAAAATGTGTTATGATTACTCCATGGGATAAAAAATGGCTTGCAAAGCAAGCTGTCTTAAAACCCGGAAGAACGGAGGGTAAGTTTGAAAGTTCCTTTCAAATTACTTATTGATGGCAGTACCACAAGCACGGCTTGGGGGTATGCAGGAGGTATAAGTTTGGAAGTAAACTTCCAAACTCTTTATTGATGGCAGTACCGCAAGCAAAGCTTGCGGTATACAGGGGGTATAAAAATGGAGTTTAAAGCAAATTGGGTACGGCCCGCAAAAGACTTAGGCGATGTCTGTCCGGTATTTAAGAAGGAATGGAAGTTAAGAAAGCCCTTAAAGGAGGCGGCGCTATTTTTAACTGCCCGTGGGGTGTACGAAGCAAGGATAAATGGAAAGCGGGTCAGCGGATATGTGCTTGCACCGGGCTGGACGTCTTACGAAAAAAGGCTGCAGGTGCAGCGCTATGATATTACGGAGTTGATACGGGAGGAGAACATTTTGACCGTGACGGTAGGGAGAGGCTGGATGCGTTCTCCAATGCCGGGATTTGTGGAATCTGAGGAAAAGAAAAACAAGGTGGAGCAGCCCTGCGGTCTGTGGGGCGAGCTTCATCTGACTTATGAAGATGGCAATCAGGAAGTACTGGCATCGGACGAGACATGGGAGTATGGGGAGAGCGCGGTCAGATTTTCGGAAATATATGATGGAGAGCATTATGACGCGGCCTTTCGGACTACTGACTGGGATCATGTGGTGAAAGAGGCCGGCTGGCCCACGGATAATCTGATCATGCAGGAAGGGGAAGAAATCCGGGAGATAGAAAGGATTGGCGCAAAGTCGGTTTTTGAAACCCCTGCCGGGGAAAGGGTGGTTGACTTTGGACAGGAAATCACCGGATATGTGGAGTTTTGCGTGGATGCAAAGGCCGGAGAGCGGATTCGTATTTTTCATGGGGAAATGCTGGACAAAGAGGGCAATTTTTATCGGGACAATTACCGGGATGCAAAGGCGGAAATTCAATATATTTGTAAAGAAGGCAAACAGACTTATCATCCTGTGCTGACTTTTTTTGGTTTCCGGTATCTGAAACTGGAAGAATTTCCGGGGGAACCAAAGCCGGAACAGTTCACGGCGGTTGTGGTCTGCTCCAATTTAAAAAAGACGGGACGCCTTAACTGCTCGGACCCGGATTTAAATCAGCTGTTTTCCAATATTTTCTGGGGGCAAAAGGGGAATTTCCTGGACATTCCTACGGACTGTCCCCAGCGTGACGAGCGTTTAGGCTGGACAGGGGACGCCCAGGTATTCGTAAAGACTGCCAGCTACAATTATGATGTGGAAAAATTTTTTACAAAATGGCTTCATGATATGGCGGCCGATCAAAGAAAAGACGGCGGCGTAGGCCATGTGATCCCGGACTGCCTGCCGGGGGGAGAATCCAGCGCGGCATGGGGGGACGCGGCGGTTATCTGTCCGTGGCAGATTTATCTGACCTATGGCAATAAGCAGATTTTGGAAGACCAGTTTGACTGCATGAAAAAGTGGGTGGACTACATCACGGGGGCCACAATGGTTCCTTACCTTTGGGCAGGCGGAGTACATTTTGGAGACTGGCTTGGGCTAGACGCGCCTTCGGGCAGTTATAAGGGTTCAAGCAGAGAGGAATTTATAGCAACGGCATTTTACGCGCGTTCAACACAGCTGCTCATAAAGGCGGCGAAGGTCTTGGGAAAGGACGGGGCGGAGTATGAACGGCTCTATGGAAATATCGTAAAGGCATTCCGGGAAACCTATCCGGAATATCTTACCCAGACGGAGCACATTCTGGCAGTTCATTTCGGGCTGGCAAAGGATTTGCAAAAGACGGCGGACGATCTTGCAGAGATGATCAAAAGAGACGGCGGTCAGATTAAAACAGGGTTTGTAGGGACGCCCTATATTTTGCATGTGTTGAGCGAATATGGTCATTCGGATCTTGCCTATACTTTATTTCTCAGAAAAGAATATCCTTCATGGCTGTTTTCCGTAAAGCAGGGGGCTACAACCATTTGGGAGCACTGGGACGGTATTATGGAAAATGGCGATTTCTGGAGTAAAGATATGAACTCCTTTAACCATTATGCTTACGGTTCGGTGGCAGATTGGGTATACGAAAAGGCGGCGGGTATCCGGCCCCTGGAGGAATATCCCGGTTTTTCCAGGGTGCTGATAAAGCCGATGGCGGATAGAAGACTAAAATGGCTGGAGGCTTCTATTGATACAAGAAGTGGAAGGATTGCTTCCAAATGGATTTGCACATCGGATGGCATACGCTATGAAATCGAGACGGCTGTGCCGGCAGTGATTCAAATTGAGGATAAGAAAATAGAAGTTGCTCCGGGAACTTATACCTTCTGGAGCTAATAGAAATGAGGCGTATCCCGAATTGATTCCCGGGAGCAATGAGCCAGGCAGCAGCTTAATATTTGGCGAATGCTGCCAGGGTTACATACCTCGCTGCCGCGCAGCAAGCTTGACGCCCCGTTGCTTGCGGCTGGGGTGTTGATTTTTAAAAAGGAGGAGGGAGGGCGCAAGAATCTTGCGTAAAGTCAAATGAAACAGGAAAACAAAACATGGCAGTCAATTATATATGCATTCCTTATTTTAATTGCCGTACTTATTTTATTTTTTATTTATACTACACAGAACAGGGCCCGCATTCAGGAACAGAATAAAATCTATGCGGAGGACTGCGCCAGTCAGACGGCTGAGCGCATCGAAAGCGAATTTGACAACGCGCTGCAACGGATTCAGAACAGCGCCTATCTGGTTACCACGGGGACAAATGATTTGGAGATTGATACACAAATCCTGAAAGAGATGGAGGAGAATACGACTTTCGACGCTATAAGATTTACCAATGCCCAGGGCGTTAACCTGGCGTCTGACGGGGGGACCAACGACAGCTCGGACAGAGAGTATTTTATTCGTGGCATGCGTGGGGAGAGCGGCCTTGAGAACGTGGATAAGTCCAGGCTCACCGGGAAACCCATGTTGGTGTTTTACGCCCCTGTATATATGAACGGGGAGCAGGAGGGAATGTTTCTGGGACTCTACTTTGCGGAGGAGTATCTGCGGGATATGCTCTCCGTCAGCTACTTTGGCGAGAAAGCGGATGTATTTCTCTGCACCCAGGACGGCAAGGTGATCGCCAGCTCAGACGGCAAGGTCTATGAGGAAGACTTGTTAGATACCCTGACCAGGGAAGGGATCATAGACAAGGAAACTGCCGGGATGGCGCGGACTGTGTTTACGGACGGCGGTGAAATCGCTCTTCTTTGCGAGGAGGGATGCCAGACGGACAACATCAGTGTGGTGGATCTGCCTGGCCATCAGTATGTCCTTGTACAGGCATTCCCCAAAAATATTACCCAGGGAATGGTGAAAAGGGCGAACATGGCGGGGGTGATGCTGGAGATTTGCCTGCTTTGCCTGTTTGTGATATACATTGCTTTTCTGGTGGTACGTGAGGGAAAACGCCGCAGGGAGCTGGAGAAAGAAAATAAGTTTATCAGCGACGTGCTGCAGGGCGTGAACATCCTGTTTGCCTCCCGCTATCTGGTAGTGGATCTGGATGAGAACCGCTATTCCTATCTGGCCGGCACGGACCCGCTAAATGCCAATATCCCGTCGGAGGGCGTTTACAGTGAAGTGATAAAGCTCCACGCGGAGGATATTATAGGGGAGGAAGAAAAAAAGGCGTTCTGCGATTTCGTCCGAAGCGATACTCTCAGGGCAAACTTAAGGACGGAGGACTCCCTTATCCATGAGTGCCACGTCTCTCGTAAGGGCAAGGAGGAATGGGAAAATTTGATTGTGGTTTGTCTGGAACGGAGGGATGGAGCGCCTGCCAGGGTACTATATGTCCGCCAGAATGTCACGGAGCAGGTTAAAAAGCAGTGTGAGCAGACGCGGATTTTGCAGGACGCCCTGTTCCAGGCACAACACGCCAATCAGGCAAAGACCACCTTCTTATCGAATATGAGCCACGACATTCGTACGCCTATGAACGCAATTATCGGTTTTGCCACCATTGCGGCGAGCCATATGGATCGCACGGATCAAGTGAGGGATTGTCTGCAGAAGATTCTCTCATCCAGTAATCATCTGCTGGGACTGATTAACGATATTCTGGATATGAGCCGCATTGAGAGCGGAAAGCTGCAGATCCATAACCAGGAGTGTAATATTCCTGAACTGATGCATAATCTGGTAAATATCATTCAGCCGCAGATGAAAGCCAAGCAGTTGGAGATGTTTATCGATACCTTTGATGTGGTTAACGAGGACGTGATCGCGGATCCGCTGAAACTGAACCAGATTTTTATCAATCTGATGGGGAATGCCGTCAAATACACGCCGGCGGGCGGGACAGTAAGTTTCCGCATTATCCAGAACACCACCTTCAGGCATGGATGGGGGGACTATGTCTTCATTGTAAAAGACAATGGCATCGGCATGTCACAGGAGTTTGTGAAGCATATTTTTGAGCCTTTCGAGAGAGAGACGACCGCCACAAAGAGCGGCATACAAGGCGCCGGTCTTGGTATGGCAATCACGAAAAGCATTATCGATATGATGGGCGGGGAGATCCTTGTGGAGAGTGAAATCGGAAAAGGCAGCACCTTCACGGTAAAACTTTCACTGCAGCTTCAGGATGTGAAAAAAAGCGCCCAACAGATCAAAGAGTTAAAAGGGCTCCGCTCTCTGGTGGTGGATGATGATTTTAATGTCTGTGACAGTGTGAGCAAAATGTTAAAGAGTATGGGTATGCAATCCGAATGGACCACGTCTGGCAGGGACGCGGTCTATCGCGCCAAGGCAGCCCATGAGGAGGGAGATCCCTACCATACATATATCATTGACTGGCAGATGCCGGAAACCAGCGGGATCGAGACCGCAAGAAGGATCCGCAGGGCTGTGGGAGAAGACGCGTCCATTATCATTCTCACCGCCTACGACTGGACGGATATTGAGGAGGAGGCAAAAGCGGCGGGAATCACGGCATTTTGTGCCAAGCCGTTGTTTATGTCCGATTTAAAGGCGGCGCTCCTTTTGGCAAACCGTATCGGCGAAGGGGATCAGACGGAAAGGACAGCCGTGTGGACGCAGACCGATTTCGGCGGCAGGCGTGTCCTACTGGTGGAGGATAATGAGCTGAACAGAGAGATTGCAGGGGTAATCCTTGAGGAAGCGGGCTTTTTGGTGGAATCGGCGCCTGACGGGACCGATGCGGTTGCTATGGTGGAGAGGTCAGAGGAGGGCTACTACGATGTGGTGCTGATGGATGTGCAGATGCCTGTCATGAACGGATACGAGGCGACGAAGGCGATCCGGGCGATGGGCCGCAGAGATGTGAAGAACATGCCTATCATCGCCATGACGGCGAATGCCATGGAGGAAGACAGGCAAAGAGCGCTTAAAAGCGGTATGAATGCCCATATTGCCAAGCCAATAGATATCAAGCTGCTGATGAAAGTGCTGCGTCAGTTTCTGCACTGATTTCTCATAGATTTGTATTGCCGTAAAGCAGGATAAAGTAAAATGGGGGATTTTATAAATGAAAAAAACAATCGTTTTGGCAATTTCAATTTTGTCATTGACATATGTGTCAGCTTGTGGAAAGGGAGAAGAAAGCCAGCCCAATCTTACTATCACCGAACCAATTGCGGAAAATACATCCATAGAGGATACATCCATAGGGGATGCGTCTAAAGAAGATGTGTCTATAGCGGATGCATCTGCAGAAAAAACGTCCACAGATAATGCATCTTCAAAAGAAGGTTCGGCGGCGGAAGATTCCATAGGAAGCCAATCCCCAAAAGATTCTTCCGGGGAGGGAGAAGCAAAAGGAGAGACGGAATTTGGCTTTGAAAAGCTCTCCGGCTGGGCTTTTTATTTCAGCAGCGGCGCGGGCGGCTGGTATACGGAGCTTTCCATTGATAGTGACGGCTCCTTTAAGGGACATTATCAGGATGCGGACATGGGAGATACGGGGGACGGCTATCCCGGCGGAACTTTATATTACAGTGATTTTACAGGGAAATTTGAAAATCTGGAAAAGGTAGATGACTTTACTTATAAAATGCGCTTAACCGATATTGATTTTGAGAAACAGCCTGACCAGGAGGAAATCATAGATGAAACCCTTTATATTTATTCTACCGCCTACGGGATAGACGGCGGGGAGGAATTTTATTTGTATCTTCCCGGCGCAAGGATTGACAGCCTTCCGGAAGAATACAGGCAATGGGTGGGATATTACTATATGGAGGCCGTCTCGGAAACGGAGCTGCCTTTTTACGGCCTCTATAATATAGCGGAGCAGAATGGATTTTCCAGTGGTTTCTACGAGGAAAAAAGTCTTTCCGAAAGGATTGCGGCGGAAATTTCTTATAGCGAGGAGAGGGATGAGGAGCTGCAGGCCGAGCTTCAGGCGGCCGCGACCCAAACGGATATGAATCTGGCAGGAGCGGAGATTTTGAAAAACTGGGACGATACTTTAAATACGGTGTGGGGAATGCTGATGTCGGAGTTAGGTGAGGCGGATAAGGAAGCCTTAAGGAAAGAGGAAAGGGAATGGATTGCCGATAAGGACGCTCAGGTTTTAGCTGCCGGCAAGGGAAATGAGGGAGGCAGTATGCAGCCTTTGATAGAAGCGCAAAAGGCGGCGGAGCTGACGAAAGAAAGGGTGTATGAGCTGGCGGAGTATGCGAAATAAAGACGGGAGACGACTGTTTCGTTTGCAGGAAGGCTTTGGCGGAGCCTTTAAAAGGATGGAGAGATATGCTTTTAAAGAAGGCGATTATTGCAGATGACGAACCTAAGATTATAGACTTGATACGGCTTTTGGGAAACTGGGAGAAATACGGCATTGAGATTGTGGATGAATGCCATGACGGGATTTCCGCCCTTGAAAGTATCAGAAGGCACAGGCCGGATTTGGTGTTGTCCGATATCAAAATGCCGGATCTTGACGGCCTTGAGCTGATTCGCATCACCAGGGAGGAACAGATAGAAAGCCATTTTATTTTAATCAGCGGTTATCGTCATTTTGAATATGCAAGAAGCGCTGTCGCCCTTAATGTGATTGATTATCTGCTCAAGCCCATTGACGAAGAACAGCTGAATAAGACGCTGGAAAAGGCGTGCAGGGAGATTGAACGGAGCAGGGAAAACAGGGAGAACCGGCAGGAGCTGGAAGCCATACGGGCAAAGCAGAACCGGGAAAAAATGACTCACTTCTGGGAGGACTTTATATTTTGGAATTACCCGGAGCGGAAGGAGCGAATGCAGGAAAATCTCCGCTCCGTAGAGCTGTGCAACAAGGAGTATCACACAGGATTTTCCGAGGGATGCTTTATGATGGTGTTTATGTGCAGCAATATAGCCAGCCTGCTCACGCGCCATTATTCTCTCTTAGAGGAGGAAATGGAGCGCAGGATTGACCGGTACTTTGGGGAGTATGCGCTCTACTATTATCATGTCAGCTATCTTGGGTGCATTGTAACGCTCAACTTTGCGCCGGAGCACAAAAAGCAGGTCAGGGAAAGCGTATCCGCGCTGTATTACAGCGTCCGCGACTTGAGCGAAATCTATGGAGAGATGTATCTGAACCTGGGCGTCAGCAGCATAAAGGAGCACATTTGCGATTTGAAGGAGGCTTATTTCGAAGCCCAGTCCGCCGAGTGGGGCAGGCTCATAACCATGCAAAACGGGGTTTTGGATTATTCCCAGATTGCAGGGCTTAAAAGAGTCGAGGATACGGAAATTTTATCTTCCGAAGATCTTGCCGAAATGATTAACTGTTTGAAGTATCTAAGACGGGAGGAGCTGGGATACGTATTTCGGAATTTTTCAGAACGCTGCGGGCTTTATGGAAATTGCTATCCCGGAATTATGGCGGATGTTTATTTCAGGATAACGGACGCTGTGGGGGAAAATATTGAGGACGAAAACGGGCAGCTTCGCGAGAAGCTGAATTATTGTTATCTGGAGGCGAGAACTTTTCCCCAGCTTGCCAAGAAGATTTACCGGGCGCTGGATGCGTATGTGGAAGGGGAACGCAAGAAGTCGAAGGAAAAGCTGGGAAAGCCTATTATGGAGGCTGTCTATTATATCAGAAAAAATTATGCGCAGCCGATTTCCCAGTCGGATGTGGCTAAGGCCGGAAATGTGTCCGTAACTTATTTAAGCAGGCTGTTTAAGGAAGAAATGGGAATTGGCTTTAACGATTTTCTCACCCAGGTCAGGTTAGAGGAATCGGAAAAGCTGCTGTCGGAGACTGCGCTTTCTATCAAGGAGATTGCCGGGGCGGTGGGATATCCGGATGAGAAATATTATTCCAAACTGTATAAGAAGATGAAGGGCATCAAGCCTTCGGAATACCGGAAAATTTATGGTTAGGTGTGAGCGATGGATTTGTGATTTTGCAGGGCGGAATCATGGGGGGTAGTGTGAAGAAAAGTTCTAAGATGTCAAAAAACGCCATCTAAGAACTTTTAAAGCTTTACACTCAGAAGAATGCCTTTAAAAACAGGCATTCTTCATTCCGATTTGAGTCGCGGCATGGAGGGGAGTATGAAAGCGGTTGTTGTTTTATCCTGGATAGAAATGATTTTGACGGTTTGCGGAATCCTCAGCCTTATTTTTGTACCGGAATTTTCCCTGTGGAAACTCTTTTTGCCGGCGGCTTTCGGGATTTGGTGCGCGGTTCTTTTTTTGGCCTGCAGGCAGAAAAATATTATGAGATTCCTGATTGCGGAGAACAAAAAGAAGAATGCGGGAAAAGAAAAAAATGTTTACTGGAATGAAGAAGAAAACCGGAAGTTGGAAATGATGAAAAAAAGGGTTGAGCTCTATACCCTGCAGAGCCAGATTAACCCCCACTTCCTTTACAATACCCTGGACAGCATCAGAGGGCGCGCCCTTCTCGACGGAAATCGTGAGATTGCGTCTATGACAGAGGTGCTTTCCAGGTTTTTTCGTTACTGTATCAGCTGCGACGAGAGCCTTGTAAAGCTTCGGGAAGAAATCAGCCATATCAGGGATTATTACTATATTCAGAAATATCGATTTGAGGACCGTTTTGATATGGAAATCGAGATAGAGGGGGACGAGGTTTACGAGTATTACCTTCCCAGAATGACCCTGCAGCCCCTTGTGGAAAACGCAATGATTCATGGGCTTGAAAAGGTAAACAGAAAAGGACTTTTGAAAATCCGGTGTATCGCCACGGAAAAGAAGATGGTTCTTACGGTCTCGGATAACGGAGCAGGGATGGATATAGAACAGCTTGATAAGCTGAACCGACAGATGGAGGGGATGCTTCTTGCAGGGAAAAAGCGGGATAACCACAGCGGGATTGCAGTCTCTAATGTAAATGCCCGCATGAAAATGACCTTTGGGGAGGAATATGGCGTCAGGTACCGCTCCATGGAGAATGTGGGGACGGATGTGGAAGTTTTGATGCCCATAGTGGACGATTTTACAAGAGTCAGGTACGAAGAACAGATACGATAAAAAACGGGGGATTTGCATGAAGGAACTGTTTCGTGCGGAAAAAATCAAATGCGATTACCGGCTGGAAGATTATGATATCAGTATTTATCAGGGGGATATCCTGTATATACAGTGTGTTTCGGATAAATCATCGGACTGTCTGTGCGATGTGGTTACCGGAAACAGGAAACCCGATGCGGGCCGGATTTTTGTACGGGAACGGAATATCGGGCATTATAACGCCGCCTGTGCCGCCAGGGAGGGTATTTATGAGGCTTCTCTTAAGGACAACTATGTGGGGAAAGATACTGTGGCCCAGGCGATTTCTCCCATGAAGCCATTTTACCATCTTTTTTCCCAAAAGAAGACGGTCAGGCAGGTGCAGGAAATCTTTGACGCGGAGGAAATCGCCATAAAGGCGGATGATGCCCTGTCTGATCTTACGAAAACGGACAGGCGGATGCTTGGCCTTCTTAAGGCAAAGCTTTTGCATGCCAAGCTGGTGGTGGTGAACATCAGCGGGGAAGTGGCGGAAGGAAAACAGGCGCGCAGGCTTGGAGACACCATACGGAAAATGAACGGGGAAGGAGTTTCCTTTTTGATAGTGTCCGGCAATTATTCCGTTCTTGCGGAATATGCCAGCCGCATTCAGCTTTTGTATCTTGGGCGGGCGGTGAAGGAATGGACACGGGAGATACCGGACGCTGTTTTGGGCCAGCTAAAATACGGCAGTTTTTTTGCGCGGCAGGGACAGCCAGGGGAGGCGGAAAGGCGTCTTATAGGACTTTATGACTATGAATGGGATACCCAGCACAGCTTCTGGGAATACTTATCCTGCCTTCGGGAAAACAATCCCGGGGTATGGGAGGACGTTTTAGGCTGCCGGCTGCCCAAGGAGGGAGTCGGATATTTTAAGGGGGTGGCTGTTGTTCCGGGAAGCAGCCAGGATATGCTCTTTGAGGATTTGAGCCTGGGACAAAACCTTACGATTATTGCGTCAAAAAGAGTCAATTGCGAAGGCATACCCGTTATAAACCGCAGAATACAGCGGAAAATGGAAGAAATTTTTTATGATCTTGGATATATTCCCAGGGGGGAGTCGGATATCGGAAATCTCACGGGGCTGCAGAGAAAAATTCTTTCTATTGAAAGACTTGCCATACTGCGCCCTTCCGTAATTTTTCTTGAATTTCCTTATTATGATGTGGGCTTTGCGCAGGCAGGTAAGCTGCGCGATTATTTGACGAGCCTCGTAAAAAGAAAGATCAAAGTGGTGTACTTTTCCAAGACGCTGGAGAGCATGAGGCCGGAGTGCAAAGTCATTATCTATAGCCAGAATGGAAAAAGTGCAAAAATAGACACCTTATGATATTTTTTTCCACCTTTCACAGGAGCAAAAAAACGTTATAGTTTAAGTAACATTTAAGCAAAATTCCAAAGTGAAAGGGAGGAAAGGAAAATGACAAAAAAGATCGTTGCGGTATTGTTGGCTTTTGGACTCACTTTAAGCCTTATGGCCTGCGGCAATTCCGCCGGGGCGCAGACAGGGGCTTCGGATGAGGCGGAGGAAGTTCGGACGGAGCCTGCGGACGAGGCGGACGTGCCGGAAGCACAGCCGGAGGAACAGCCTGCTGAGAGCGAAGGGGAAGAAGCGGCGCAGGATGCTGCTAAGGCAGTGGAAAACGCGTCAGGGGGAGCTGACCTTACCGGCAAAAAGGTAGGATTTTCCGCGCTGATGATGTCGTCGGAATTTTTTACGGATATGTCCAATCAGATGGAAGCGTACTTTACGGAGCACGGTATGGAATATTCCGTGGCGGATGCAAACGGCAACGCCCAGACACAGATTCAGACGGTGGAAAACTTCGTATCCATGGGAATGGATTATATCATCTGCTTTGTTGTGGACGCATCGTCCATCAGCGATTCCCTGATTAAGGCAAGGGAAGGCGGCGCGTTTATCATCGTAATCGGTACGGTTTTAGACAACAAAGACGCTTATGACGTGTGTATCAGCATCAGCCAGAAAGAATCCGGCGTTACGGAAGCCAAGATGGCGGCGGAATGGATTGACGCCACTTTCCCTGACGCGGAGGACGGCTCTATTGAGGTAGGACTTCTGACCAACTCGGAAAATGAGGATGCTGTTGCAAGATGCGACGGACTTCGGGAAATCGAGAACTTTACCTCCAAGGCAAAGATTGTGGAGGAGCACGAGACCACACAGGCAGAGGGCGCGGCGGCAGGCCAGACCTATGCGGAGATGATGCTGATGAATAACCCGGACCTTAAGGTGATTTTGACCTACGGCACAGACCAGGGACAGGGTGCAAACGAGGCGGTTATGAAAGATTCTTCCATCAACAGTGAGGAATTTGCAGTATTTACGGTGGATACCGCCGAGTTTATCAGGAATAAGGTAAAGGAGTCCGCCGAAGGGGCTTCCGTTTTGCGCGGTACGGTAATGCTTGGGGAAGGAACCCCTATGACATGCTATTACCTGATGGATGGAACCTGGTCCGAACGGGTGAAGGACAAGGTTTACTCAGAAGAATGCATTATGATTACGCCGGAGACTATCTCAGAGTATTTTCCAGAATAAGAGATGACTGGTAATCGGCTGGCATAACTGTGCTGGTATGCCGGGCGGGTTTAGAAGAAGGGACTGTTGTAAAATAACCGCTGCATAGGGAAGCGGGCTTTATAACAGCCCCTTTCATAACAGAAAGGCAGGATGTTTATGGCGAAAGTGCTGGAAGTTAAAAATGTGACCAAAACATATCCTGGTGTTGTGGCTCTTGATAATGTTTCTTTTGATGTGGAAAAGGGAGAAATCCTTGCGCTGATTGGAGAAAACGGTGCGGGCAAGTCCACCGTGATTAAAACCATTGCAGGGGCGATTACGCCGGATAGCGGTACAATCATCATTGACGGAAAATCGTATGACAGTCTGAATCCCTCCATAGCGAAAGAAGCAGGTATCGGGGTTGTATATCAGGAGCTTAATCTTGTCCCTTCCTTAAGTATTATGGAAAATATTTTCCTTGGGGATAAGGTGGGCGGCAATAAGATGATGCCTGATTTTAAGGAGATGAAGGTAAGGGCCGAAGAGATTATGGCAGATCTCGGGGTAAAAATAGACGTACATACGCAGGTGCAGATGCTTTCCACCGCACAGATGCAGATTGTGGAGATTGCAAAAGCGGTTGTAAAAAACTGTAAGGTGCTGATTATGGATGAGCCTTCCGCTTCTATTCCCATGGCGGAGGTAAAAAATATGTTTCGCATTGTCAGAAGGCTTAAGGAGAAGGGAGTGGCGGTTATCTACATCAGCCACCGGTTGGAGGAGCTCTTTGAGCTGTGCGACAGGGTTACGGTTTTTCGGGACGGACAGTATGTGGTGACAAGGAATGTTGCGGATATTACCAAGAAGGATTTGATTAAATATATGATTGGCAGAGAGCTGACGGAGAAATTCCCCGAAAGGAATGCGGCCTTTGGCGAGCCTGTGCTTGAGGTAAAGGATCTCACGGGAAACGGCGATTTCCATATCAATCTTTTCCTGAAAAAGGGGGAAATTTTAGGACTTGCCGGGCTTGTAGGGGCGGGAAGAACGGAGCTTGCCAAAATGCTCTGCGGAGACGTAAAGCCGGAGAGCGGCGAAATTATCATCAAAGGAAAGCGCCTGAAGGCTTCCTCGGCGGCGGACGGCGTGGAAATGGGCATTGGGCTTGTGCCGGAGGATCGGAAGTTGGAAGGGGTGTTCTTAAACTACACCATTGAGTGGAACATTCCCATTATGAGTATGCGCAGAATCAGTAAATTCGGGGTGGTAAACTTTAAGGAGGCCGACAGGCTCACTAATACATATGTGGAAACGCTGGCAATCAAAACCCCAAGCGTAAAGCAGGAGGTAAAGAACTTGTCCGGGGGCAACCAGCAGAAAGTGGTTGTGGCAAAAGTGCTGGCGGCGGACAATGATATTTTGATTTTTGACGAGCCCACAAGAGGCATAGACGTTGGGGCAAAGCAGGAGATTTATAAACTGATGAATCAGCTTGTGGGAGAAGGAAAGTCCATCCTGATGATATCCTCGGAGATGGAGGAACTGCTTGGGATGAGTGACCGAATTGTAGTGCTCCATGAGGGAAAGGTCAGCGGAGAGCTTTTAAAGGATTCGTTCAGTCAGGACAGAGTGCTTGAACTTGCCTCCGGCATATAAAGTTTTTCTTCGTGTGTATCGGAAAGGAGATAAGAAATTATATGGCAAAAATAGTTGATTTTGGCAGAAGAAACTTAGCCTGGGTGCTGCTGGTGTTTATCTGTATCATTTTTTCTTTTACCAGCAGAAACTTTTTTACAATTACAAACATTTTAAATATTTTAAATCAGAACGCCTACATTATCATTAGTACCTATGGCATTGCGCTGATTATGATGTCAGGGGGGCTCGATATGGCGGTGGGTTATCAGATGAGTATCTGCGGCGTTATCTGCGCACTTCTGGTAACTATGTGGGGCGTGCCGATTCCGGCGGCTTTTCTGGTTACCATTGCAATCAGCATTCTTTTCGGAGCCCTTGGAACCTTGTTGGAACAGCTCCTGCAGCTGCCGAGGATTTTTATTTCCATTGGTCTTAGCACTGTGTATCAGGGAATTGCCTATGTCATTACCAATTCAAAGACCATTTCCGGGCTGCCGGATTCTTTTAAAATTTTAGGACAGGGAACGATTCTCCATCCCAGCCTGACCTGGGCGACCATTCTTATGATTGTGTTCGGTGTGTTAATGAGCTTTGTCATGAGCCGTACTTATTTTGGACGGTATGTCTTTGCGCTTGGAGGAAATGAGGCGGCGGCGCGGCTGGCAGGCATCAATGTAAAAAGGATGAAATATGTGATTGGCTGTGTGGCGGGATTTTTCTGCGGGCTTGGAGCACTTATCCTGACTTCAAGGGTGGGAGCGGCAGCGGCAAGCACGGCGGCAGGCACGGAGATCACGATTATGACAGGCGTTCTTGTGGGCGGTGTGTCCGTCCGGGGCGGCGACGGCAAGATTGCCAACTGTATTGCCGGTGTTTTGATTATGGGGCTTCTTGCAAACGGGATGCAGCTTGCGGGACTGAATACTTATTATCAGTATATTGCAAAGGGGTCTATCATGCTTTTGGTGATGTGGTTTGACGCGTTTCAGATTAAGAGGAGAGCGATTGCGGCTAATAAGAGGAAGGAAGCCAGAGCGGAATAAGTTTAGCAGACAATGTCATTAGGTTTACGACTGCGGACGCCGGGAGGAAAATAAAATTCTCCGTCGCCGCGCTTTCGCTCCGTAAAAAGCGTAGCGGACACTAGGTTCGTGAAATACCTCACCAAGTGCCGACGCTTTTTAAGGGGCTCCTTAAGAATTTTATTTTCCCCCCGGCTGGTTTAGGTGCTAAACTTAATGTCATTGGTTAGGCAGAAGGACGTCCGGACGGGAAATGGGTAATTTTGTTTCCGGGTTATTTGGGGCAGGAGGTCAGAATGGAAAAGGGAATTGAAGATTTGAGAACTGCGTTGGAATTTCTTCGGGAGAGGGAAGGACAGCTGATAGAGACGGATATTGAAGTGGATCCTATGGCGGAGATTGCGGGGGTTTACCGGCATGTGGGGGCCGGGGGGACTGTGGCAAGGCCTACTAAGGAAGGGCCGGCTATGTTGTTTCATAATGTAAAAGGGCATCCGGGGGCAAAGGTGGCCGTTGGGCTTCTTGCAAGCAGGGCAAGGGTTGGGATGCTCCTTGGCTGTGAGCCTGACAGGCTTGGATTTTTGCTAAAGGACTGTGTGAAAAATCCTGTTGCGCCAATTGTGATACCAAATGAAAAGGCAAGGTGTCAGGAAGTGGTGCATCTGGCCGGGGAGGAAGGGTTTGATATCAGGAAGCTTTTGCCTGCGCCCACCAATACGCCGGAGGATGCGGGGCCTTATATAACCTTGGGGATGTGTTATGCATCGAATCCGGAGACGGGCGAATCCGACGTGACAATCCATCGGATGTGTCTGCAGTCTAAGGATGAAATTTCCATTTTTTTGCAGCCGGGCGTGCGCCATATCGACTATTTCAGGCAAAAGGCGGAGGAGGCGGGGAAGGCGCTGCCTGTTTCCATCAGTATAGGGGTAGACCCCGCCATTGAAATCGCTTCCTGCTTTGAGCCTCCCACTACGCCTCTTGGTTTTGACGAGCTGCAGATAGCGGGGGCTATCCGCAAAAAGCCGGTGGAGCTGGTTAAGTGCCTTACGATTCAGGAAAAAGCGATCGCCAATGCGGAATATGTGATTGAAGGAGAAATCCTTCCCGGCGTGAGAGTGCGGGAAGACCAAAATTCCAATACGGGGAAGGCGATGCCGGAATTTCCGGGATACTGTGGCCCGGCCAACGGAAGCCTTCCGGTGATTAAGGTAAAGGCGGTGACCACGCGCAAGAATCCTGTTATGCAGATCTGCATAGGCCCCAGCGAGGAGCATGTGTCTATGGCGGGGATCCCCACGGAGGCAAGTATCCTTGGAATGGTGGAAAAGGCCATGCCGGGCAAGCTGTTAAATGTTTACTGCGCTTCCTCGGGAGGGGGAAAATATATTGCGGTTATGCAGTTTAAAAAGTCGGTTCCCTCGGATGAGGGAAGGCAGCGGCAGGCTGCGCTCTTAGCCTTTAGCGCGTTCGCGGAATTAAAGCATGTTTTTCTGGTGGATGAAGATGTGGACTGCTTTGATATGAAGGATGTGATGTGGGCAATGACTACCAGATTTCAGGCGGATTTGGATATGATACCCATTCCTGGGGTGCAGTGCCATCCGCTGGACCCTTCCAACGGGCCGGAGTATTCCGG
This sequence comes from uncultured Lachnospiraceae bacterium, assembly GCA_910587305.1. Classification (GTDB taxonomy): domain Bacteria; phylum Bacillota; class Clostridia; order Lachnospirales; family Lachnospiraceae; genus Suilimivivens. The sequence goes on from CAJUKV010000005.1 coordinate 82,720, forward strand.
GCACATCAGGGCAAGAGGGGTTGCCTGCAAGGCGATTTTTGACTGTACGGTTCCCTTTGATCAGAAGGAGCGGTTTAAGCGGGCGGCTTTCATGGAAGTGGATGGCGAAAAGTGGGCGGAGTTTGTAAACCCAAAAGGACTTTGTTGAGTGGACAGGTTTCAATCTGCACACGTTAAAAAGCATTATTTTGACAACAAGGTGGCGATAGGGTGGCAACAGAGCATGGGATGAAGGAGGGAAATGGTTATGGGGAGAAAGAAAATCATCCTGGGCGCTTCGGGGGCCAGCGGTTTTCCGGTGCTGGAGGCGTGCCTTCGAATCATTTCCGGTGATGCGGACTTTGCGTCCTGTCTGATTATGAGCGACAACGCCAAATTAACCCTTGTCCATGAGATGGGAAAGAGGCCGGAGGAATATGAAAAATATGCGGATTATGTTTTTTCTCCGGATGAAATGGGGGCGGGGCCTGCCAGCGGAACCTTTAAGACGGAAGGTATGGTGATTGTGCCCTGTAGTATGAAAACGGCGGCCGGAATTTGCAGCGGTTATACGGACAATCTGCTCCTTCGTGCGGCGGATGTGACAATCAAGGAGCACAGGACGCTGGCCCTTGGGGTAAGGGAGGCGCCTTTAAGCGCTGTCCATCTGCGAAATCTTTATGAGCTTTCAAAGCTGCCTGATGTGAGGATAATTCCGCTGATGATGACTTTTTATCATCACCCAAAGGAGATTGAGGATATGGTTTATCATATGGCGGCTAAGCTGCTTGAACCTTTTGGAATAGAGGCGAAGGAGTACCGAAGATGGAGCGGACTATAACGAAATCGCTTTCTTTTGGAGAGCTGACACTACAAATAACGGAGGTGGGGGAGGACTTGCATTTATTGCTGACAGGGGGCACAAAACCTCATGTGGGGTGTGTGGTTCTTGCAGTTCCAAGGCCCTCCCTTGCAGGCGGCAAAGATATCGCCGCCACATCCTCCGTGCTGAATCTGACAGGACATAAGGATGAGGCCATATGCAGATATATGGCGGAGGAAATGGCGAAAAGAGAAAATAAAGTGACGGTCTGCACGGGCGGCTTTCATGTGGATGATATTACGAAGGAACAGATTGCCGAGGTGCTTTCGGCCGTGAAGGATATGGCTGAAACTTTGCATGCGGCAGGCCGGCCTAGCCGGGCGCCGCAATAAGGGAGGAACAGACAATAAATTTGTGCCCGGCCCCAATTTGAGGGCTATTGGCAGGAACGGGGGATTAATTAACATGAATTTTGACAAAAATCATTATGTGATAAAGGAACTTAGGCTGGGAGAGGAAACTCTTCGGTATCGGGCGTTTTTAAATCTGGTTTATGTGGATAAGCCGGTAAATCCGCCGTACCAGCAGATGCATATTTTTGCGCCTGAAATTTATTATGAAGGGGGCCGGATAAACGGATATGGGATTGACAGCGCGCCCATCTTTATGCCCAATTATGTGGGGGGATATATGCCGGGAGATTTGGAGGAACCGGGCTATGGCAAATTTGAGCCGGATAAGCCAAACGCCATTTTTAAGGCTCTCGTCCACGGCTATGTGGTGGCGGTTCCCGCGATTAGGGGACGGGTGCAGAAGGATGAAAAGGGGCTTTATAATGGAAAGGCGCCTGCCTGTATCGTGGATTACAAAGCGGCTGTCCGGTATCTGCGCCATTTTGCAGGGGAGCTTCCGGGAGATAAGGACAAAATCATCACAAACGGAACCAGCGCGGGAGGAGCCCTTTCCTCGCTCATGGGAACCACAGGCAACCATGCCGATTACGAGCCTTATCTTGAAGCCCTTGGGGCGGCGAAGGAGAGGGACGATATTTTTGGCGCCTCCTGCTATTGTCCGATTATCAACCTTGATCATGCGGATATGGCCTACGAGTGGCAGTTTCAGAAAGTCAACGACTATCATAGAATGAACATGCGGATGAACGAGGGAGGACGGCCTTCCTTTACGCCGGTAGACGGACAGATGAATGATGTGCAGATAAAAGCTTCCGGGGAAGAAGCGGCGCTGTTCCCCTTCTATTTAAATAGTCTGAAACTGCGGGATGAAGCGGGAAATCCCCTGACGCTGGATGAAAAGGGGGAGGGCAGCTTTAAGGAATATCTGAAAAAACTTGTGCTTGCCTCCGCACAAAGAGCCCTTGACAAAGGAAAGGATTTGTCGGAAAAGACATGGCTGTCCGTGGAAAAAGGGAAAGCGGCGGATATGGATTTTGAAAATTATGTAAGGGATATTACGCGGATGAAAACAGCGCCTGCCTTTGACGACCTTACGATGGACAGCCCCGAAAACGACTTGTTTGGCAATGAGACCACAAACTGCAGGCACTTTACGAAGTACAGCAGGGATAACAGCCTTACAGGGGGAAGTATGGCGGATGAGATGACAATTAAAATGATGAATCCCATGTATTATGTTGAGGAAGAAGGAGCGGTCAAGGCAAAGCACTTTAGAATCCGGCACGGGGAACGGGACAGGGACACATCCCTTTCCATTTCGGCCATGCTCACGCTTAAGCTGAGAAACTGCGGCTTTGATGTGGATTATCATTCTCCCTGGGATACGCCGCATGCGGGGGACTATGATTTGGAGGAATTGTTTACCTGGATTGACGATATCTGCAGGCGGGCGGTTTAATCAAAGGAATCCGCCTTTTCAGGCGGGTATGACGGCTCGTGCGCCGCTCTGGCGGCATACTTCCTCCGCACGGGCCTGTGCATAAAAAAGACAGCGCCGGAAAATATTTTCCGGGCGCTGTCCCTGAGTTAAAAATTCTGTCGTAAGCTAACGGGAAATCAAATTTTTTACAGATACTGAAAAGGCTCTTTGGCGTCAATAAAGCTGATGGGGAAATCCGTAAATCTTTCTTTCAGCCACTTTTCCATATATTTCATGCCAAATTCTTCGCTGCGTTCATGGCCTAACGTAAGCATTCCTTTATTAAAGCCCATCTGGTAAGCATCGTTTAAGTAAGCGCAGATGGTCCATTCGGTGATATCGCCAACCACCATTAAATCCAGCCGATCCCGCTCCATGACCTGCATCGGCATCACTTCAACGCCAAGTCCCAAACTTCCGCCCCCTACCAGAATGCCTACTCTTTTCACTTCCATGTCCGGGGAACCGATGATCTGAATGGTACCCATATGAAAAATTTTCTTAAATTCATCTGAGAGCGCCCGGAGGGTGGTCTTTGGTATCTCATAGATCCATGGCTGGGGTTCATCCTTTTGCAGATAATCCCGCCATCCTAATTCTTCAATCAGACCTTCGTAAATATAATCGATCTCCGAGCCCATATGCATATGATCATGCAGACGCCAAATGGTTACTCCGTTCTCTTCCAGATATTTTTTCTTGGCCAGATAGATACTGTCATTTTCACACCAATCGGTTTGATCCATTCCGTTAAACCATGTGGGTTCATGGGTAATAATGAAGTTTTTCCCCTGTTTCACCGCCTCTTTTATTACGTCAAAAGTAGCCATAAAAGTGGTGGCCACTCCGGTAACCTCGCTGTCAGGGCTTCCGATTGAAATAATGTCGCATGTAGGACTGACTTTAGGACCGCCGCACATATCAAGAAGAATTTTATCAATTACCTGTTGTACTGTCCATTTTCCCATAAACGTTGTTCCTTCCTATTTATTTAGAATATGTAAAGATTTATTATTTTTTAAATCTTAGCATAAAAGGAAGAGCTTTTCTCTAAATTCAAAGTGTTTTTTTCCATGTTTTGCTTCTTTTTGTTAAAATTAGTATGCTTTGCAGGACAGACCGTGCAACAATTTGTGAGAAAAAGTGATTGTAAACAGGATTGTAGTAGAGTATAATTTTAGAAGTAACTGTATAGTTGCGAGCCAGGTAATTCTGACGGTAGAATACGGAAACAATAGTGAAAAGAGATGAACAAGGAGTAAAAAAGCTATGGAGAAAATCTTGATTGTTGACGACAGTCTTCTGCAGGCTACTCATTTAAAGGATATTCTGGGCGATGAGTATGATATTACGATTGCACAGACGCCTGAGGAAGGATTGCGTCAGGCGCATATCGGCAGTTTCTCTCTGATTTTATTAGACGTGGTTATGCCGGGAATGGATGGTTTTACTCTGCTTAAAAAATTACAGGAGGAGATTATCACCCAAAGTGTTCCGGTCATTTTGATTACCAGTCTTTCTGATGTGGAGAGTGAACAAAAAGGGCTTATTTTAGGCGCGGTTGATTATATCGTTAAGCCGTTTAATCATTTGATTGTAAAGGCCAGAGTAAACACACATATCAAATTATACAATTACCGTAAACAGATTGAATACCAGTCGCAAACGGATCAGCTGACCGGCGTTGCAAACAGAAGACAGCATGATCAGCGTAGTATTTCTAAATGGAAGGAAGCTACAAGGCTTCAGGTTCCGTTTTCCATCTGTATGTTTGATATTGATCGTTTTAAGTTATATAACGATACTTTTGGACACCCGGCAGGAGATAAGGTTATTACGGCTGTTGCAAGGGAAATTTCTTCCCATTTGAAACGTACCACAGATTTTTTTGCCCGTTATGGCGGAGAAGAATTTGTAGCGTTTTTGATGGGAGATAATTCGGAAAAGGCATTTGAATACCTGAAAACGATACGGCAGGCAGTGGAGGATCTACATATCCCACATAATCCTGAGGTGGCCAAGTGGGTTACGATTAGCGTTGGCGGCGTTACCATAGTACCACAGGAGGATAAATCATATGATTTTTACCTGAAAATTGCAGATGCCATGTTGTATGATGCGAAAAAGTTTGGCCGCAACAGAGTCGTATGGGCTGATGAAAATATAAAACAGATGCGGGAAAAATAGTATTTTGCTTATTGGGATCATGCACAAATGCATGGTCCTTTTCTTTTAATGTACGGACCCGTGAAGAGATAAATGCCGTTAAAGTGACGTGCGGGCCGCGAGAGCAGGGGGAAAACCTTCCTTATTGGACTGTACATAAGCGCCATAGGAAGACTGTCAGAACCCGCGGGTGCCTGGCACGTGAGCGATATGCAGGGGGTAGAGATGGAAGGAATTCGTTTTGAGTCTGACTGCAATACATCAATTCCCCATTTCCACAGTGAAATGGAAATCTTATATGTGTTAACCGGACGGATAGCCATTATTGGTTCGGGGTACAATTATGTGCTGGAAGCTGAGGATTTTATTGTGCTGAATCCCTATGAACATCATGAGCTATATAGGGAGGCCGGGTGCCATACTTTATCCGGTTATATTTCTCAGGATATTTTCAGGCAATCAGGACTTGGACGGATTTCCTGCTCCAGCAAGTCTGCGCCAAAGTGTGCGGATTATCTTAATCTGATCCGGGTAAGGCTGGCGATGCTTTTTAAATATTGTGTCATTGATTCCGATTCCCAACGTCTTTACGTGCTGAGCCAGCTTTTTGGCCTGCTTGCCATATTGAAGGCGCAGTTTGAAGTTTCAGGCCCTAACTCCCTTTCGATGTATAAGGAGGCGGATCGGATGCAGGAGGTGTTGACGTATTTAAGCGTACATTTTGCTGAAAACATCACCATGCAGGATGTTGCGGACAGGGTATATCTTTCCAAAAGCTATCTTTCGAGAGAATTTCAAAAGCAGATGGGGCTTCCATTTTCCGATTATCTGAGGAAGCTTCGAATAAACAGAGTGGCGTATCTGTTATCTAATAGTAAGGACAGCATAACGGATATTGCATTTTCCTGTGGATTTTCCAATGTAAATACAATGATTTTAAATTTCCGGGAGGAATATAATGAAACGCCGGGGGCTTATCGCAAGAAAAACGGCGGTAAGAAGGCGGAGGCTTCTTTTGCAATTAAGCCTTCACAGGAAATGACGGCGATCAACGTTAGCGCCTATATGAGTCTGCTGAAATATACGGCGGCGGAGGAGGCGGTGCGGCCTTTAGATAAGAAGCAGCAGAAGCCCGCTTATATTCATGCAAGCCTTTTGGAGAATAAGGGAGAGCTTTCCTTATGCCATAATGATACCATCAATATCGGATGGGCGGATTCGCTGATGAACGGTACTTTGCAGGAGGTTATCCTGCGCACAAACAGGGAGATTGGCTTTCGGTATATCCGTTTTCACGGAATACTGGACGATTCTATGGATGTATATCATGAATATGCGGATGGCAGTCCGTGGTTTAGCTTTACCTATCTGGACATGGTCATGGATGAAATTTTAGACCTTGGCCTTACCCCCTTTTTTGAATTTGGTTACACCCCTTCTAAGCTGGTGGCGAGCGCGAAAAATGTGTTTGGAACATCCTGTGTCAATGTGCCTGATACCCCTGAAAATTTGGATAAATGGCAGCTTTTAGTGGAAAGTATCATGAGGCATCTGCTGGAAAGGTTTGGCTATGAGAAAGTGCGGCAGTGGCGGTTTTCGCCAATTAATGCGGTGTATATTTCTTACGGCGTATTTTCCGCCGGGGAATATCTGGCTTATTATGAAAGGACCTGTAGAAGTGTGCGCAAGTTTTTGCCGGATGCGCTTTTTTTTGGTTTTGGTTTAGATACCGGATTTTTGTCAGCGGACGGAACACAGGTATTAGAGGAGCTTTTGGCGTATTGCATCCGGCAGGGCTGTCTGCCAAACGCCTTTGGTTTTCAATGCTTTAGCTGTGACTATTCGGGGGTTTCGAGAATGGAGGCGGAAGATAATATTTCCGTCAATGAAAGCGGTATGGCGGATGAACCGGCTCCTGTGAGCCGTGACCCTGATATTTTAAGACATGAAATAGCCCTGTGTAAAAAGGTTCTAAACAAATATGGCCTGGGGGATATCCCTTTATATATAACAGAATGGAATTCTACGATCTGGCAAAATGATTTGGGAAATGACACCTGTTTTAAGTCGGCGTTTATTATGAAAAATATGCTGGAAAACTGCGACGGCGTCTCAGGCATCGCCTATACCCATCTGACGGATCATTCGGAGCGCCGTGTGATTCATTCCAGCCTGTACCACGGGGGCTATGGAATGGTTACCTATAACGGCATTGCGAAAGCCGGTTATTATGCCTGTCAGCTTTTAACCATGTTAGAACAGGAAAAGAGCGTGGTTGTGGCAAAGGGGGAGGGCTATCTGATTACCCGTTCTAAGGATTATAAAAGGTTTCAGATTGTGCTTTATCATTATTGCCATTATGATATGGCAAATCGCACCAGCCATGCGGTTTCCGTGGAGGAGCAGCGTACCGTAGACCGTTATTATGGTTTTGAGCAGAAGGGCACAAGAAGCTTTCAGCTGTATTTGAAGGATATTCCGGAAGGCGCTTATTTGAAGCGGAGTTTTTCTATTTCCCGTGAGCATGGAAGCAGCTATGATCTGTGGATGAGTCTTGGCGCCCCTGAGTTCAGGGGCAGGCAGCAGATAGATTATCTGAAAAATGTCAGTACTTTTCATGTTCATTACGATCCTTTGTATGTGACGGAGGAGAAAGAGTGGGTTGCGTCTACCGTGTTAGATGAACATGAGGTGCGGCTTATCCTGATTGAAAAAAAATAATAATCACGATTTGAATATCTTTTTATCACGATTTGTTTTGCCAAAGGGTAAAACAAATCGTGTTTTAATTTACAAAGGAAATCATTTAATATTCTTTTTCATGTGAACTGATAGGCGAAATTTGCCGCATTTTATATAATAAAGACGCTAAATACAAATTTTTGCGGCACTTGCGGACTATTTATGGGCGGCAGAGGGATGTTGCAAAACGCAGCAGTCCTTATAAAAAGTGCGGGAACGGAGGTTTTATATGGAAGTTAAAGAGTGGACTTATGAGGAGTTTCCTGAATTTACGGAGGAAGTGGAAGGGGCTCAGGTGATTGCAACCACAGGAGATGAGATGGGAGCGATATATATCCCTAATGTAGAGTATGCCGATATGGACGGCGTGAAGCTTCATTTGCAGATTTTGGCGCCTTTAACACGCAATCAGCCGGAAATGGTTTGCCCATGTGTTGTGTTTGTGCAAGGGTCCGCGTGGATGCCTCAGGATGTTTACGCACAGCTTCCCAGGGTGTCAAAACTTGCCGAACGGGGATATGTAGTGGCAGTGGTGGAATACCGTCATTCAGGGATTGCTCCCTTCCCGGCACAGATTATGGATACAAGAAATGCCATCCGCTTTTTACGCGTGAATGCGGAACAATATCACATTGATCCGGAACAGATAATTGTTTCGGGAGATTCCTCCGGCGGCCATACGGCAATGTTTACAGGCATGATCCATGATGATGTGGAGAACAACCTTTTCCCCGGCGTTTCGGCAGAGGTTAAAGGAATTGTTAATTATTACGGCAGCACCAGCGTTATGGCCGAGGACTCCAATCCTACGCAGCTGCTCCACTGTCAGGCGGACAGCCCGGAGGGAATGGTTATGGGACATGTGGATTTGCGGGATAATATGGAACTTAAAAGAAAGCTTTCCGTGGAATGTAACATTACCGAAGAGAGCGTTATTCCGCCGACGATCATTCTTCACGGTACCAAGGATTTAATTGTAAACTGTGAGGGCAGCGCGGTTTTGTACCGGCAGATGAAAAAGTGTGGCAAGGACGTAGCGCTTTATCTGATAAAAGGCGCTAACCACGGCGGCCCGGAGTTCTGGACAAACGAGGTTTTGGATATTGTGGACGGTTTTATAAAAAGATGCCTGAAGGCATGAGATTGTGATTAAAATTGCTGTATTTTGGTATTCATTTGTGCGGAAAACAGTTTTAAATATCCGCACTTATAAATATATTTAATTAAGCATCAAAACAACGGACGGCACGCCCCGCGAAATGTCCGCTGTTAAGAAAAAGCTGAGAAAACTTATGCCCGGGCCCTTATGAGGGAGGGCGGAAATGGAGGAGATAGTGCGAAGAAAAGTCCTAAGGTGTCAAAAAACGCCGCTTAAGAACTTTTCTTCACATAAAAATTTGTGCTTGCGCCCAAATTTATGGGTTGCCGGTAAGAATGGAGGATTAGTATGTCAAAAGATTCTAATAAAATCAGTATGCTGGAGAAAATTATATACGGCTCCGGCGATGTGGGTTTGAACGCCATGTATACGTTGTTCAGCTCTTATGTTTTGTTTTTCTACACGGATGTCATTTTGATGAATGCGGCCCTGATTGGTACCGTCATCATGATTTCCAAGCTTTTCGACGGTGTTTCCGATTTGATTGCAGGTCAGTTGATTGACACCCACAAATCGAAAGGCGGCCACTGTATTCCTGTTTTACTGAAATGGACGCTTCCCATGATTGCTTCCGTTGTGCTGGTGTTTACGGTGCCGGATTCGACGGTTGCCGTACGTGTGGCTTATATTTTTGTTACATATAACTTATTTAACACAGTACTTTACACCTATGTGACGATGGCCCATGGTACTCTGGCATCTTATGTTACCAACAACTCTGAGGATCGTTCCCAGATGTTGATTTTCAAAATGCTTTTTGCCGCCCTTACCCAGACAATCATGGCAAGCGTTATGCTGCCCATGGTGAACTTCTTTGGCGGACAGCAGTCCCAGGGCGCGTGGATTAAGTCTATTCTGGTATTCGGCATTATCGGCCTTATCCCGCTTGCCCTCAATATTCTTATAGTGAAAGAGCGGGTTGACAATGAAGCTCCTCCTGAAAATATTATTCAGGGTGTGAAACGCGCGGTTGTAAACAAATACTGGTGGATGGCGTTTGTCGTAAACCTGTGTGCAAACTTTATTTTAACCTTCAACCTGTCCGTTTCCGTTTATTACTTAAATTCTGTAATGGGAAATATGGGACTTATGGGAACTTTCGTTGCATGCTCTAACATGCCCGGTGTTGTGCTGTGCGTGGTATGTCCGTTCCTGCTGAAAAAGTTTACCAAGCGTCAGATGGTTTTATTTGGTACGGTTCTAATGGTGATTGCGCAGATTGTATTCATTGTTGCGCCTAATACGGTGCCGATTTTGTTTGCTACCGCTTTGGTTCGTGGTATCGGCATGGGCTTTGCAATGGGTATGGCGGGCGCGCTTATCGGAGATTGTATTGATTACGGCGAGTGGAAAACCGGCACACGCGTTCAGTCCGTATTGTTCTCCGCAAGCTCCGTAGGCGCTAAGGTAGGACAGGGCGCTTTAACGGCCGTATTTGGCTTTATCCTTACCGCAATCGGTTATGACGGCGCGGCTGCAACCCAGGCGGCAAGCACGGTTTCCGGTATTAACGGATTCTTTAAGTTTGGTCCCCTGGTAGTGGCGCTTGTGCTGCTGGTTGATATCTGGTTTTTGGATGTGGAGACAAAGAATCCTCAGTATGTCAAAGAACTGGAAGAGCGCAAGGCAAAGGCAAGGGCTTAAGATTGTTTTTGTAAGAATTTGTGACTTTTATGAAGACCCCGGAGTGTGTGTTACTCAGCTCACATGCTCCGAGGTCTTTGCCGTGCGCCTGTCGGCGCACGTTTCCGTTCCTTATGAAATCAATTTAAAATCAGATTGAGATATTTTTTAACGTTAATCATATTAGAAAATCCGATATCATATTGCCGGGAAATGTGATTGTAATATGATGCAATATCCTTTTTTTGAATAATTGTATTGCAGGTCTCTCCTTCCGAACATCCCTCCCGCGCTTTTTGATAGGGTTCTTCTTTATGGCATATTTTTTCCAATGCTTTGGCACTGTAAATATCGAAATAGTATTGTTTCACCATATCCAGCACTTTTAACTCTTTTTCATCAAATGCGGCTGTCCGGTAGACTTTAGGCAATGGCATATAGCGGAATCGTTTAAACAAATCATACACCTTAGGATAAACAGCTCCATGCGCCCATGCCTGACAATCATCATGAAATATCTCACTACCTATTAGAGCCATGCTCCAGCTTTGGGTAAAATATAATAATTTTTGTAAAGCCAGATGGGTGATGGGCGTTTCTTCCGAAGACTGCGCCAAAAACCAATTGACCACAGAAATAATTCTGCCTTGACTGACGCTTAGCATTTCTATTTTATTATTTAGTTGGTCTTGCGCCTTTTTTAATAATTTTCTTTCGTTTTCTTCCGTGTGCTTTTCCCCGTATTCAGATAATAATTTCTGAAATATATATGGGTTTTTTAACTCCTTCAGCCTGTTGCTGTTTGTAATATTAGGGGTATAGTTTCCGTTAATGTATCTCGTAAGGGTTATTTCTCCCCATCCTAATAATTTACTTAAGAATTTTTGGCTGATATTGTAAGATTCTAAAATCTCCAATATTTCTTCACGGGTTATGAGTTTGCGCTGCTCCCGTATTTTTTTGTTTGCTTTTTGCGCTATTTCATTCTCAAGTTTTTCATCGTATATGGGAGCGCCACATTTCCTACAAAATGGGATATTCACCAAAATTTCAAAACTATAACCGTCTCCTTCATATACTCGGATAGTGTCTTTAAACTCATAATTATTTTTGGCTCCACATTCAAAGCAGATTTTGTTATCTTCCATTTTAACGCTCCTTTCTTCTTTTTCTTTCCTTTTATCAATTTCTATTCTCCGGGTATGTATTTTATTTATATCTACTTTTGGCAGGGGTAGCCTGCCAAACAGGTATGAATCATTTTCAATTTTAGTATATACTTAACTTATATCGTTATGCTTTATAGGGAAATTCCAACTTCTTGTTATAAACTCCGGGTTCTTCCGGATGGAACGACATAATCAGTAAAAATTTATTCTCAAACACTCTAATCTTCAATTTAATATACAGGTCTTCCTCTTTATCAACCATATTTTTAGTAATTCCAAATATCCAGACTTGTTCTTCTTTAAAATATGCATTTGTCTCATCTGCGGTATAGCTATAATTGGGAAGCTTCAGTTCATAGACTACATTCTTAATATCTTCCAGACTGATTCCGGTTTCCGCCATGTATGTCAATGTCTTGTTAACTCTGTTACCTTTCCACGGTTTGTTATTTATTTGCAGGTTGGTTCCCTTGAGAATGATAGCTTTAACATCTTCTAAAAACCGGTTTACTTCATCTTTTGTTTTTCGGTACTTTGCCATAGCATTCCTCCTCTCATGTATACGCATTATGTAATGCGCCAATAATATCATTTCTTAATATGGTATCATTGATACTACTATTATATCATATAGTTTCCTGAAGTCAATGTTTATAGTATCAATGATATCGTACAATTATTAAATAGAGCATGTTGAGTGATCGAAATGAGGAGGAAAGCAAAAACCCCGTAGCTTAGCCGCGGGGTTTTTAGTCCATTCTTTTACTGACAAAGAGTAACTTCCAAATCCGCCCCCAACACTTCCCAGCTGACGGAAGCATCCCCGCCTGTTATGCGCAAATCAATGGTATTTCCTTTCCGCAGCGCTTCCACATGCATTTTGCTGTTTCCCAGCTGATCTGTCACCGTGGTTTCGGCGCTCATGCCGTCTTCCGGCAGGTAGAGGAGCAGGTGGGGATTACAGGAAAAATCGTAATCGGGATGGGTATTTTCCCGGCCGGTGGCGAGGATGGTTCCCGGTTTTACAAGCAGGGGCAGAGTGAGAAAATCATGGGTTTCTTTTTGCCACATGCCGCCCGTAACAGTCCGCCCGGTGAGAAGGTTATACCAGTCGCCCTTTGGCAGGTAGTATTCCACCTGTCCGCCTGACCGGAAAACAGGCGCTACGAGAAGGGAATCGCCCAGCATATACTGCCTGTCCAGGGTATCGCAGGCATGGTCAAACGGAAATTCCACAAACATGGGGCGCAGCATGGGGATGCCTTCTTCATGGGCTATCACCGCCTGGCGGTAGAGATAAGGCATCAGGGCGCATTTGAGCTTGACAAACTTGCGCAGCACGTCGCAGGCTTCCTGGTCAAAAAGCCATGGTACCCGGTAGGAGGAGGAGCCGTGGAGACGGCTGTGGGAGCTTAAAAGCCCAAACTGGCACCAGCGTTTGTACACGTCCGCAGGAGCGGTCTGCTCGAAACCGCCCATATCATGGCTCCAGAAACCAAAGCCGGCGCAGGCAAGGGAAAGGCCGCCGCGCAGGGTTTCCGCCATGGAAGGATAGGAAGCGGAGCAGTCGCCGCCCCAATGGGCAGGGAACTGCTGACCCCCTGTGGTGGCGGAACGGGCAAACAGTACGGCTTCCCCGCGCCCCCTTTCACGCTCCAAAAGCGCAAAGACACACTGATTATAAAGGAAGGTATAGTAATTGTGCATTTTTACAGGGTCGGAACCGTCAAAATATACGATATCCTTGACGGGGATTCTTTCGCCAAAATCCGTCTTGAAGCAGTCCACACCCATATCCAAAAGGGTTTTCAATTTTTCCTGATACCAGATGACGGCGTCGGGATTTGTGAAATCCACAAGGCCCATTCCGGCCTGCCACATATCGGTCTGCCATACGCCGCCGCCCACTTTCTTTAAAAGGTAGCCCCCCGCCATGGCCTCCTCAAAGAGAGGGGATTTCTGGCCAATATAAGGATTAATCCATACGCAGATTTTCAGTCCCTTATCGTGGTAACGCTTTAACATTCCGGCAGGATCCGGGAAGGTTTTGGGATCCCAGGTGAAATTGCACCACTCGTAGGCGTCCATCCAGTAACAGTCAAAATGAAAAACATGTAAAGGAATATCCCGGTCGGCCATTCCGTCTATAAAACCGGAGGTGGTTTCCTCATCATAATCTGTAGTGAAGGATGTGGTAAGCCACAGCCCAAAAGACCAGGCGGGGGGAAGGGCGGGCTTTCCGGTCAGCTGTGCATATTTTGCAATTGTGCCCTTCGGGGTGGAGCCGTTTATAAAGTAGTAATCCATCCGCTCGCCCTCCACGGAAAACTGCACCCGCTCAACTTTTTCGCTGGCAATCTCATAGGAGACATCGCCCGCGCTGTCCACCAAAACGCCGTAGCCTTTGTTGGTGATATAAAAAGGAATATTTTTATAGGAAATCTCGCTGGCAGTGCCGCCGTCCTCGTTCCACATATCCACAATCTGGCCGTTTTTTACAAAAGGAGTGAAGCGTTCGCCCAGCCCGTAAACATATTCGTCAATGTCAAGGGAGAGCTGTTCCACCATATAAGACTTGCCTGTTTCATTGTTTTTCATGCGGGCCATATTGCGAAAGCCGGTGTCGGTTAGAAGGCGCTGCCCGTCAAAAAAGCGAATGCCCCAGCTGCCCGGCCGTTTATCTACAATAGCCCGGGTATGGCCGCTCTCATAAATAATTTCCGTATCTGTTTCGGAGATGGAAACCTCAGGCCCGTTTTCGGTTACCTGGAAAAATGGGCCCATATAGGGTTCTCCCTGAAAATGGGTGATGGAAACCTTAATTACATCCTCCATGGGACTGCTGAGCCGGACGGTAAGCATACCTATGTTGAGGCAGTCGCCCCGCCCTGTAATGTGTTTTTCCGGGGCATAGACGGTTAATTCGCTTCCCGAAATCCGGTGATCTGCATATTCTACTGCATAGAGGGGTGTTATTTCTTTTCTTACCAACCAATATCCTGATGTAAATTTCATAGTTCTCCTCATTTCTGCCAGGTGAGCAAAGTTCACCTTTGCTTTATTTTTGCATTAGTTTGGAAGTTTACTTCCAACCCTGTTATCCTTCTGACTAATTACATTATAATATAGATGGCATGGGAAACACAATTTATTCTTGCATTTTTCAGGTTTATCTATTATCATAGATGGGAAATCGTTTTCCATAGGAAAATTTTTACAGAGATATTTCCAAAAGGGAAACCGGAGGCGCTATATGGTATCAATTAAAGATGTGGCAAGACATGCGGGGGTGGCAATCTCCACGGTTTCTAAGGTTTTGAATCATTATCCAAATGTCAGCGAGGAAACAAAAGAAAAGGTGAACAAAGCGGTGGAGGATCTGAACTTTCTCCCTAATTCCGTGGCCGCCGCACTTTCCTCCAAGCAGGCCGGACGGGTGGCGCTGCTTGTGAATTTAAGCAAAAAAACCATGGTAATTGGCGAAATAGATTTGCAGTATATACAGGGCGCCATTAACGAGGCTATGGAGCTTAATTTAGACGTTATTACTTTATTCTTTTCCATGTTTCAAAACAGGACCTTGGAGGAAATGACAAGATATTTAAAATCCCAGAGTATTACAGGCATTATTATTTATGGACTGACCAAGGAGGATACGGCGCTCCATGAACTGATTGACAGCGGTCAGTTTAAATGTGTCTTAATCGACGCCCCTATTGTAAACGAGAACACTTCCAGCGTGGGAATTGACCATCTGAGGGCCCAGTATGATGTGGCCAGGAAAACCATAGAGGAAAATAACTGTAAAAAGGTATTATATATTACCGGCAAAAGAAACGGATATGTGACGGATGAAAGACTCCTTGGCATGGAAGAACTTTCAAAGGAGATGGGCCTTACCATGCTGATCTGCGAGGGGAACTTTTCGGAGCTGCTCTCCCGCAATATTACCTTAAAATATGGGCAGGATAATGATGTGGTGGTATGCGCGTCGGATTTGATGGCAATCGGCGCTATGAAGGCTTTAACGGAGATGGACATTTTCAGGCCTGTCTGCGGTTTTGACGGTATTATCCTGATGGGATATGTGGGCAAACAAATGAATACGGTGCGCCAGAACTTTGCGGAGATATCGGCTGCGGCCATGGAAGAGCTGCAAAGACTGATGAACGGGGGGAAGGGACGGAGAGTAGAGACGGCCTATAGCCTTGCAAGAATGAAATATATGGATATTATCTGCTGACAGGTTTATACTGTTATTTATAACATGTGTTTGAAATCAAAGTTACTATTTTGTCCAATATCATTAAGTTAACGGCTGCGGAGGCCGGGCGCTAAACTTAATGACAATGATTTATGACCCAGGAATGCGCACAGGCTGCGCATTTCGTAAGAACATGATTCAGGAGTATAAAGTATTTCAAAATGGAGGAAGATTATGACAAAGCAGACGAACTTACAAAAGGATGTGTTAGTCCTTAACATGGAGCAGCAGCTGGAGGAAATTGCAGATCAGATGTTTGGCAAAAGCGTATCGGCTCTTACGGATACGGAGACCTATTATGTGCTGCTGGTGTATGTAAAGCGGCTGATGGCAGTGTCGGATGAAAACGAGGGGGAAAAGAAGGTATATTACATTTCCGCCGAATTTCTGATTGGAAAGCTGCTGTCCAACAATTTAATTAACTTAAGGATTTATCACAGGGTGGAAGAATTCCTGAAAAGCAAAGGGAAAAATCTTGCGGTGATCGAGGAGATTGAGCCGGAGCCTTCTCTTGGAAACGGCGGACTTGGAAGACTGGCCGCATGCTTTTTGGATTCTATTGCCACACTTGGTTTCCCGGGGGAAGGGATTGGACTGAATTATCATTTTGGTCTTTTTAAGCAGGTATTCAGGGACAGACTGCAGAATGCGGAAAAGAATGACTGGATAGAGGAAAATTCTTGGCTTACAAAGACAGACGTTACTTTTGACGTATATTTTGGCAAAAGAAAGGTAACCTCCCGTCTTTATAATATTGATACGGTGGGCTATCACAGCGGCGTGAATAAGCTGCGTCTGTTTGATATTGAATCCGTAGACGAAAGCATTGTCAAGGACGGCATTGACTTTGATAAAGAAGATATTGAAAAGAACCTCACGCTGTTTTTGTATCCGGATGATTCTGATGAGGCGGGACATTTGCTGCGTATATACCAGCAGTATTTTATGGTGTGCAATGCGGCCCAGCTGATCCTGCGCGAGATGAAGGAAAAGAAATATGATCTGCGCAAAATGTATGACCATGCGGTGATTCAGATAAACGATACCCATCCCACCATGATTATCCCTGAGCTGATTCGTATTTTGGTGGAAGAGAAGGCTTTTACCATGGATGAGGCAATCGGGGTGGTGGAAAAAACCTGCGCTTACACCAATCATACGATTCTGGCGGAAGCTTTGGAAAAATGGCCTCTTGCTTATCTGGAAAAGGTGGTTCCCCAGCTTGTTCCTTATATTAAGGAGCTTGATAAGAGAGTTGCCCAAAAATATAAAGATCCTAAGGTGCAGATCATTGACGGGGACGGCAGAGTGCACATGGCTCACATTGACATCCATTACGGATTCTCCGTAAACGGCGTGGCGGCTATTCATACGGAAATTCTGAAGGATACGGAGTTAAATGCCTTCTATAAGATCTATCCTGAGAAATTTAACAATAAGACCAACGGCATCACTTTTAGAAGATGGCTTGGCAGCTGTAACCGTGAGCTAAGTCATTTCCTTGCGGACACCATAGGGGACAGTTTTAAAAAGGATGCAAGTAAGCTTGAAAAGCTGCTGGAATATCAGGATGAGCCAAAGGTGCTTGACCGTCTGGGTGAAATTAAGATGAACCGTAAGAAGGAGCTGGTCGATTACATTCAAAAAGCGGAGGGGATCACCTTAGATCCGGAATCAATCTTTGACATTCAGATTAAGAGACTTCACGAGTACAAACGGCAGCAGATGAACGCCCTTTATATCATTCATAAGTATCTGGAAATTAAGGCCGGTAAAAAGCCTGTAAGACCCCTTACCTTTATCTTTGGCGCAAAGGCGGCTCCTGCTTATGTAATTGCCCAGGATATTATCCACCTGATTTTGGTTCTCCAGGAGATTGTAAATAACGATCCTGAGGTGAACCCCTACATGAAGGTGGTCATGGTGGAAAATTACAACGTAAGCTATGCGGAAAAGCTGATTCCCGCCTGCGATATATCGGAGCAGATTTCCTTAGCCTCCAAGGAAGCGTCCGGAACCGGAAACATGAAGTTTATGTTAAACGGAGCGGTGACCTTAGGAACCTCGGACGGCGCGAATGTGGAAATCCATGAGCTGGTAGGAGATGATAACATTTATATTTTCGGAGAAAAATCCGAGGCGGTTATTGAACACTATGAGAAAGGGGATTATGTCTCTGAGGATTACTATAAAAAGAGCCCTGTTATAAAAGAAGCGGTTGATTTTATCATTGGAGAACAGGCTTTGGCAGCAGGCCATAAGGAGAACTTAGAGCGTCTTTATAAGGAGCTGTTAAACAAAGACTGGTTTATGACCCTGCTTGATTTGGAGGATTACATTGCGGTTAAGGATAAAGCCTTTGCGGATTATGAAGACCGTCAGAAGTGGAAAAAGATGATGCTTGTCAATATTGCAAAGTCAGGGTTCTTTTCATCCGACAGAACCATAGCAGAGTATAACAGGGATATCTGGAAATTGAAATAAGACCGGATAGACGAACTGCTTTCCGCAGACAATGTGCTGCGGATGCATATATACCGTTAACAAGCGGTAAAAAAGAGAAAGCGCAAAAGGCGCGGAATGGAGAGTGAAAGCAATGAGCAAAGAAATCCCTTACAAAATTTATCTGGAAGAACATGAGATGCCTGACAGCTGGTACAATGTGCGTGCGGATATGAAAAATAAACCGGCGCCCCTTCTTAACCCGGGAACCTTAAAGCCATTGACCATTGAGGAAATGAGCGGCATTTTCTGTGAGGAATTGTGCAGACAGGAGTTAGACGACACAACCCCTTATTTTAAAATTCCGGATGAGATTAAAAGCTTTTATAAAATGTACCGTCCGTCGCCTTTGGTGCGAGCATATTGCCTGGAGGAGAAGCTTAAGACCCCGGCAAAAATCTATTACAAATTTGAAGGTAATAACACAAGCGGCAGCCATAAATTAAATTCCGCTATTGCCCAGGCGTATTATGCAAAAAACCAGGGACTTAAGGGCGTCACCACGGAGACAGGAGCGGGACAGTGGGGAACGGCGCTTTCCATGGCGTGCGCTTATCTTGGCCTGGACTGTCAGGTTTATATGGTGAAATGCTCTTATGAGCAAAAGCCTTTCCGCAGAGAGGTTATGCGGACTTACGGGGCAAATGTTACCCCCTCCCCCTCAGACACCACCAATGTGGGACGCAAGATTTTGGAGGAGTTCCCCGGTACCACGGGCAGCCTTGGCTGTGCCATATCGGAAGCGGTGGAGGCGGCAACCACCCAGGAAGGTTACCGCTATGTGCTGGGCTCCGTGCTGACACAGGTTTTGCTGCATCAGTCGGTGATTGGTTTAGAGAGCAAGATTGCCATGGATAAATACGGGATTAAGCCGGATTTAATCATAGGCTGTGCGGGCGGCGGCTCCAATCTGGGCGGCTTGATATCACCCTTTATGGGAGAAAAACTGCGTGGAGAAGCGGACTATCGCTTTATAGCGGTTGAACCTGCCTCATGCCCAAGCCTTACCAGAGGAAAATATGTGTATGATTTCTGTGATACCGGAAAAGTGTGTCCACTTGCAAAAATGTACACCTTAGGCAGCGGCTTTATCCCGGCGCCCAACCATGCGGGGGGCCTTCGCTATCACGGCATGAGCTCCGTACTTTCCCAGCTGTATGCGGACGGTTATATGGAGGCTGTCAGCGTGGAACAGACCGCCGTATTTAAGGCGGCGGAGCAGTTCGCAAGGGTAGAAGGTATTTTACCTGCGCCGGAAAGCTCTCATGCAATCAAAGTTGCCATAGACGAAGCGTTAAAGTGTAAGGAGACGGGGGAGGAAAAGACAATCCTCTTTGGCCTTACGGGAACAGGGTACTTTGATATGATGGCATACGAGCGCTTCCACAATGGGGAAATGACGGATTATATTCCTTCCGATGAGGATTTAGCGAAAGGCTTTGCAGGGATTCCGCAGTTTCCTGGGAATGAGATATAGAAATAAAAAGGGATGAAAAAATGTGTCGGGTGGTCATTGTGCCACCCGAATATTTTGAATATGCTTTATAATAAAGTCCGTATTTTCTTCAACAGGTTTTGTTCCATCAACTCGGATAACCGGACAGCTACAAGCCTTTACCCATTCTTCAACGGTATTTTCAGGCCGGGATTTGACAAGACGAAAGAAATTTTCTTCCTGCTCATATAAATCTCCGCCAGGTAACATCCTATTGCCAAATTTTTGAAAGGACCGGTTTTTAACCCGCTGAAGGCGGATATCCCTTGGAACATGAATGAGTACGGCATACTGAAAAAAGGAATAAACAGCGTCCCCGTAATCGCCTTTTACGGAAGCAAAAACAAAGTTTTCATGCGCTTTTATTTCCTGAAGCAAAAGTTTTTGGACTTCCTCTCCGGTGCGGGGAGAGGCATAAACATAATCAGGATTCGATTTGGGGAAATACAAATCTTCATTGTCTATAAAATGAAAGTGCATTTTCTCTGCAAGAGCTTTTCCAAGTGTGCTTTTTCCCGTGCCATTTAATCCGCATACCATAATTCCCATAAGATTCTCCTATCAGGCTCCTGCCAAATTCAATCCATTTCCGGGCAACCTTAATTTATTTTCCTCCGAAGATTTCCAAAGACTTCCTTATGGCTCATCCGGGCATCATTTTCCGTCGCAAGTCTATCTGCTTTATTAAAATGCGGCTTCCACACCGTCCGTCAGTTTGGAATAGGCATCCGGACTGAGCACTACCATTGTTCCATATCCATTTTTTGTCAGATATACCGGTTCGCCTTCATTTACAATTTTCTCAATATCAGGAAACTTATTTCTTAAATCTGAAACAGGCCTAATCCGTATCATAGGGGTCCACTCTTTATTGATATTTTATCATTACTTATATTCTACCCCACTATCTTAAAAAAACAACCATTGTTAAAATCTTTCTTCCTTAATAACTGCGTGCTATATGAAAATAGTTTTTTATAAAATGATAATATTTGAATAGTTGAATATAAATTACAAATCTGTTACAATAAAATTTGCAGTTTTGAACAATAAGTGACAGATTTGCGCCTGACGCCCCAATTTGAGGGCATCTGGCAAGATGAGGGATTGGTTTGGAAGTAAAACATCCAAACTTTCTATCGGTGCAGTACCGTAGGCTGCGCTCGCGGCATGCAAGGGGTATAAGTTTGAAAGTTCCTTTCAAACTATTTATCGGTAGCAGTATCGCAGGCATAGCTTGCGATATATGACAATAGGCGTTGCCTATTGTATGCAGGGGGTATTAAAATGAATTTATTCCAAAAAGTATTTGGCACTCACAGTGAAAGAGAATTAAAGCGTATCGAAGAAACGGTGCAGGCGATTGAAAACCTGCGGCCTTCCATGCAGGCTTTATCGGATACGGAGCTTACGGGAAAGACAGAAGAATTTAAGAAGCGGCTGAAAGAAGGCGAAACCTTAGACGATATTTTGCCGGAGGCCTTTGCGGTAGTGCGGGAGGCAGCGAAAAGGGTGCTGAATATGGAGCATTACCGGGTTCAGCTGATTGGAGGCATTATTCTCCATCAGGGACGTATCTCGGAGATGAAAACCGGTGAAGGAAAGACGCTGGTGGCTACCTTGCCGGCTTATCTGAATGCTTTGGAGGGGAAAGGGGTACACATTGTTACCGTCAATGATTACCTTGCAAAGCGTGATGCGGAATGGATGGGAGAGGTTCATAAATTTTTAGGGCTTACCGTAGGGGTAGTGCTCAACAGCATGAAAGCCGATGAGAGACGGGAAGCCTACGGCTGCGATATCACCTATGTGACAAACAATGAGCTGGGATTTGATTACCTGCGCGATAATATGGTTATCTATAAGGCTCAGCTTGTTCTTCGGGGCCTGCATTATGCCATCATTGACGAGGTGGACTCGGTGCTGATTGACGAGGCAAGGACGCCCCTTATTATATCCGGTCAAAGTGGTAAATCTACGAAGCTGTACGAAGTGTGCGATATTTTAGCCAAGCAGATGAAGCGTGGCGAGGATATGGAAGACTTAAGCAAGATGGACGCCATTATGGGCGTGGAGCGCGAGGAGACCGGCGATTTCATTGTCAATGAAAAGGACAAGATTGTGAACCTTACCGCTCAGGGTGTTGATAAGGTGGAAAAATTCTTCCAGATTGAAAACCTTGCGGACCCGGAAAACATTGAAATCCAGCACAATATTACCTTAGCTCTCCGGGCCAACAACCTAATGTTCAGGGATCAGGATTATGTGGTAAAGGACGATCAGGTGCTGATTGTAGACGAGTTTACCGGACGTATTATGCCAGGGCGGCGTTATTCGGACGGGCTTCATCAGGCCATTGAGGCGAAAGAGCATGTGAAGGTGAAGCGGGAGAGCAAGACTCTTGCAACCATCACTTTCCAGAACTTTTTTAATAAATTTGACAAAAAAGCAGGTATGACAGGTACCGCGCTCACAGAGGAGAGAGAGTTCCGTGATATTTACGGGATGGACGTAATAGAGATACCCACTAACAGACCGGTTGCCAGGAAAGATCATCAGGACGCGGTTTATAAGACCAGAAAAGAAAAGCTCCATGCCATTGTGGAGGCGGTGAAGGAATCCCACGCAAAAGGCCAGCCCGTGCTGGTGGGTACCATTACCATTGAGGCGTCGGAGGAACTTAGCAGGCTGCTTACCAAGCAGGGGATTACCCACAAGGTCTTAAACGCCAAGTTTCACGAGCTGGAGGCTGAAATTGTGGCGGATGCAGGTATTCATGGATCCGTTACCATCGCCACCAACATGGCGGGCCGTGGTACGGATATTAAGCTTGATGATGCGGCAAGGCAGGCCGGAGGCCTTAAAATTATTGGTACGGAGCGTCATGAATCCAGGCGTATTGACAACCAGCTGCGCGGTCGTTCCGGCCGTCAGGGAGATCCGGGCGAGTCCAAGTTTTATATTTCCCTGGAAGATGATTTGATGCGTCTTTTTGGCTCCGAGCGGATGATTACCATGTTTAATGCGCTGGGAATTCCCGAAAATCAGGAGATTGAGCATAAGACGCTCAGCAATGCCATCGAATCCGCACAGAAGAAGATAGAGAACAACAACTTTGGCATTCGTAAAAACCTGCTTGAGTACGATCAGGTGATGAACGAGCAAAGGGAGATTATTTACGAGGAAAGGCGCCGTGTGTTAGACGGTGAGAGCATGCGGGACGCCATTTACAAAATGATAACGGATATTACGGAAAATGCCGTGGATATTGTAATTGGGGATGATACGGATTATGACGACTGGAACCTGGAAGAATTAAATACCCTGCTTCTTCCGACCATACCGTTAAGGCCCATTAACCGTGGACGTATCAACACGCCTAAGAAAAACGCTTTGAAACATCAATTGAAGGAGGAGGCGGTTAAGCTTTATGAGGCAAAGGAGGCGGAATTCCCGGAGCCCGAGGCAATTCGTGAGTTAGAGCGTGTAATCCTCCTGAAAGTGATTGACAGAAAATGGATGGATCACATTGACGATATGGAGCAGCTCCGCCAGGGCGTCGGCCTGCAGGCTTATGGGCAGAGAGATCCCCTTGTGGAATATAAGCTTAGTGGTTATGAAATGTTCGACGAGATGACCCAGAATATCCGTGAGGAAACCATACGCGTTCTGTTCCATGTAAGGGTGGAGCAGAAGGTGGAGAGGGAGCAGGTTGCCAAGGTGACCGGCACCAATAAGGACGATTCCGTGGCCAAAGGGCCGGTACGGCGTGAGAGTGCCAAGATTTACCCGAACGATCCCTGTCCGTGCGGCAGCGGAAAGAAATATAAGCAGTGCTGCGGCAGAAAATAGTGTGAAGAAAAGTTCTAAGGCGTCAAAAAACGCCGCCTAAGAACAATTAAAACTTCACACTCAGAAGAATGCCTTGAAAAACAGGCATTCTTCATCAAGATTTGTGTTGCCGCAGAGCGGCAACATGGGGGTTAGTGTGAAGAAAAGTTCTAAGATGTCAAAAAACGCCATCTAAGAACTTTTAAAGTTTGCAAAGCAAGCTATCTTCACACTTAGAAGGATACCTTGAAAAACAGGCATTCTTCATTGAGATTTGTGTTGCCGCGGAGCGGCAACATGGGGGTAGGGGGAAAATAAAATAAAGAAAGAGGTGACGCAAGGTGGTAGAATTGGATCAGATGAAATCTGAGCTGCAGACTTACAAGAGCCCTTTAGCGGAAGTGAGGGATTCACTTTGACTTAGCAAATAAGTCAAAGAAAATAGAAGAGCTGGAGCGGGAAATGGAGGCTCCCGGATTTTGGGATGATCCGGAACGCTCTAACAAGAAAATGAAGGAACTAAAAAATTTAAAGGATACGGTGGAAACCATACAGGGGCTTGAAAGCCAGTATGAGGATATCGAAACGCTGATTGAGATGGGGTATGAGGAAGAAGACGCCCAGCTAGCGGCCGATATCCGGACAGAGCTTGACGAATTTATCAAGGCTTTTGAGGATATCCGTATCAGTACATTGCTTTCGGAGGAGTATGACGGCTACAATGCTATTTTGAAGCTGAACGCAGGCGCAGGTGGCACGGAGAGCTGCGACTGGTGCTCCATGCTTTACCGCATGTATACCAGATGGGCGGAGCGCAAAGGGTTTACCGTGGAGGTATTGGATTATCTGGACGGCGATGAGGCCGGAATTAAATCAGTGACCTTTCAGGTAAACGGAACCAATGCCTACGGCTATCTGAAATCGGAAAAGGGCGTGCACAGGCTGGTTCGAATCTCTCCTTTTAATGCTCAGGGCAAGCGCCAGACTTCCTTTGTATCATTGGATGTTATGCCGGATATTGAGGAGGATGTGGATGTGGAGATCAACGAGGAAGACCTGCGCATCGATACGTACCGAAGCAGCGGCGCAGGAGGTCAGCATATCAACAAGACGTCCTCCGCTATCCGTATCACCCATATCCCTACGGGCATTGTGGTGCAGTGCCAGAACGAACGCTCCCAGTTCCAGAACAAGGATAAGGCCATGCAAATGCTGAAAGCAAGGCTGTATTTGCTGAAAAAAGAGGCCAATGCGGAGAAGCTTTCGGATATTCGCGGAGAAGTGAAAGAGATTGGCTGGGGAAATCAGATCCGTTCTTATGTGATGCAGCCTTACACTATGGTGAAGGATCACAGGACCAACGAGGAAACAGGAAATACGGATGCCGTGATGGACGGAGCCCTTGATCCGTTTATAAATGCTTATTTAAAATGGATAAATTTGAAAGTTTAAATTTACAGCTAAAATGAACAATAAATATTTATAACTATAAAAAGCAGCGTCTTATCTGACAAAGCATTTTCTAACACGCTTTGGGGATAAGACGCTGTTTTACGATTTATGGAAGTTGATCAGAATCGGGATCAAAGTCCAATTCATAATCCCTGTAATAGTATTTGCGGTCATCTTCTCCTATCTCCCGTAATACATGGCATGGATTGCCTACGGCAATTACGTTTGCGGGAATGTCTTTTGTAACGACAGAACCGCCGCCAATTACGCTGTTGTCGCCAATGGTAATCCCAGGCATAATCTGTACGCCCGATCCGATCCATACATTTTTTCCTACATGAATGGGCAGATTATATACATATCTCAGTTCCCGAAGCCGGGGGTGGACAGGGTGTCCGGCAGTAGCAAATACGGTGCCCGGCCCAATCATACAATAATCTCCAATATAAATATCCGCATCATCTACAAAGGATACCATAGCATTGCAATAAATATGATTTCCGAAATGGACATTGTGAAGTCCCCAGTTTGCATGAACCGGAGTATCAATGGTGCAGTCTTCGGCCATAATGCGTGAAAGTATCTGCTTTCTCTTCTCATGCTCCGAAGGGAGTGTCCGGTTATATTGTGCCAGTTCATCCTGATAGCCGTATTGTTCATCAATAATGGCGCTGTCATTGTACACATAGGGCAGACCGGCCGCCCTGCGCTCTAATGGTGTCATAACTTACCTCCTTAAAAATTATAAAAATTTAAGTGAAATATTCTTACTTAATAAGCTTGTTCGCCTGGTACGGCAGCATTTGACTGTTTCCTGATTAAATCCAGGTAAAAATTAGCATAAACAGCCTCCATATATGGAAGAATCCAAAGAAATGCTATGCCGAAAGAAAACGCCCCTAAAATAATCAGCGGAACAAAGGATAAAGAGATATATAAAAGCCTTCCTATGCTGCCTTTCATAAGGCGGGCGCTTTTTTTAAGCAATTCGGGAGCCGTGTATTCGGGAAAGTCCAGCATAAGGTAAAACACCTGTGAAAACAACAGGGAATGTACATAAAAATTGATAATCGTGCCTGCAAGGTACAGTATGATATATATCAAAAACAGCGAAGCGTTTACAGGCAAAGCGCCCTGCGCCGCCGCAGATACGTCAAAGGATAATAAAGACTGGTTGATATGATTGCTAAGGAGCAGGGATGGCAGGGAACAAAGTATATCAACAATGGTTAAAACAGCCTGTATTTGAAAAAGTTTTACCGTATCTCCCCGGAAGAAGTGAAACAGGTCGCTTACGAAAGGAGTCTGATTACAGGCAATTTTTAGGTAAATATAGGCTTCTCCCGCAATGAAATAACCGGAAAGAAGGCCAAAAAGGAACAGTACAATGCAATAGAAAAGTATGCCTAAAATGGTATCGGTGGCGGTAAACAACGTAATCCCTATACCGATGGGTATAAGACAGAGAAAATGAAGCAGATAAGCGCCGATTACAGTTCCATATTTTCCAAGCAGTTGTCCTTTTGCCAGAGACTTAAGACTGGCAGAAGATAAATATTGATTCATAAAATCTCCAATTCCTGCACCTTTTTAAGTCAAGATAAGGTACAATTCAAATTTTTTTAATCCCGGGGACAATGCGCCGGATGGATGCGCATAAAAGACGGCCATAGGACGACTTTTATATTTGGCGCAGGCCGCGTTTTTTTCTTATACGGCCAAATCCAGATTGCCGCCAAGGAACGAAAGAGCATCCAGAGCCTTACGGTTCTTCATATACGGATTGTCCTCGTTGGAATATTGTATTTTCGTTGCGGTGGTTCCGCCGGCCACATAGCTGCGCCCGCATTCCGGGCAGATGGACGTTTTCAGGGAGACATTAGCGGCAATCACCTTGCCGTTATTTTTTGCCGCATCGCGGAAAGCATTGCTTACATGCTCCTGCTCGTGGGCTCTGACACGGGAAGCGGAAGCCTCAGGGGAAATATGCGCCGCCGATTTAAAGGAAACCATTTCGTCGGAGCCGTCCTGATATTTGCGGTTTTTACAGGTTTCACACTCGGCGGGAGAGGATTTCCTGCCGGGAGAAACTTTTGTGGATTCGCCCGGATTGGCAATCACCTTTCCGGCTTCAGACACAGCGCCTGTCTGCCCTGTGCGGCCGATACCTGCCGCATATCCGTTTGCATATGTATTCATGTTGTTATAAACGCCTGTAATCATACCCCTAAGTCCTTTCCTGCTTTCATACATGCCGCACTGCGGCGTAAGTCATTTGGTTTCTATCATATTTACTATTTATACGGTAATCGAAAGGCGGAAAAAAGATACCCGGACATTATTTGCCCATGATTTCAGCATATTGCGCCATAATATCTTCATAGGACTGCCCTAAAATATCCTCAAGCTCCTGCCCCGTCTGGCGTTCAAACTGCTGATCCATTTGTCTGCCAAAGGATATAAGATCATCCCGGTTTAAGGATAAAATCATGCCGACTAAAGAACCGACGACAGAGAAAATAAGCACGATTCCGCCAATACCGGTTCCAACGCCAACCTTGGCGCCTGCAAGCATTTTTTTCCCATATCCTTTAGAGAGAATAGCCAAAACAATGGCAAGGCTGCCACAAATAACAGGGATATAAACGGTCAGCATACTGAAAATACTGACGATTCCCAAAATCATGGAAGCAGTTGCCATCGCCCGTCCGGGGTTTCTAATAGGCTGCATCTGATTACCGGGATAAGGGCTATTGCCCGGCTGTATATAGGGATTATTGTTTGATTGATATTCCATGGATTTTCACCTTTTACTCATATATATTTGTAACGGTAAAGATGCGCCAAACCGCCGCAAGTTCCGCTTGCCGTATTTTGGCGGACAGGGGGCTGTTCCATCTAAATTATTACAGTAATATAGTAGCACTTTCTTTGGGTTAGCACAAGATCATATCCACCATCTCAAGAATCGTCTTAAATTGGTTATCTGTCATAACCTCCGCCATAACCTTTCCTCCGTTCCTTATCAGAGCTCCCTTTACATCTTATCATATTATTATATTAATATTGGTTACTAAAGGAAAGCAAGATATTTTTCCGAAAAACAAATCTTTCTTGAAAAAGTGCGCACTTATTACTATAATAAATAAGAGCTGGCACAGCGGCCGGCTGTAAGGCGGAGTCGCTGATTTTCAGGTAAAACCTTTCTTTGAAAAGGGCAATAGAATCAAATTATGAGGATGGGAAAGTTTGGAAGTAAACATCCAAACTCTTTATCAATGGCAGTACCGCAAACACAGCTTGCGGTATGCAGGAGGTGCAAACATGGATATTTTACAGAAGTTGAAAGAAGAACTTAAAGTGGAAAAGTGGCAGGTGGAAGCGGCCGTAAAGCTGATTGACGAGGGAAATACGATTCCCTTTATTTCACGTTACCGCAAGGAAGCCACAGGTTCTTTAAATGACGAAGTGCTGCGGGATCTTTATGAGAGACTTAATTATCTGCGCAATCTGGAGGAAAAGAAAGAGCAGGTAATCGGGAGTATAGAGGAACAGGGTAAGCTGACGGACGAGCTGAAGGATAAGATTTTAGCCGCGGAAACGCTGGTGGTGGTAGAGGACTTATACCGTCCTTACAGGCCAAAGAGAAAAACAAGGGCCAGCGTGGCAAAGGAAAAAGGTCTGGAAGGTCTGGCGGAATATATTTTGAAACAGGATGCGAAAGCCCCTCTTGAGACGGAGGCGGAAAAGTATGTCAGCGAGGAAAAGGAAGTAAAGGATGTAAAAGAAGCTTTGCAGGGAGCCAGGGATATCATTGCGGAAATGATTTCTGATGAAGCGGATTACCGTATGTATATCCGCAATATTACCATGGAAGAAGGGACGCTTACCAGCGCGGCGAAGGATGAGAAAGCCCAGAGCGTTTACGAAATGTACTACACCTATGAGGAGCCTCTTAAGAAAGTGGCGGGACACCGCGTGCTGGCCTTAAACAGAGGGGAAAATGAAAAGTTCCTGAACGTAAAAATCGTTGCGCCCGTGGAGAGAATCCTGACCTTTCTTGCCAAAAAGACGGTAACCTGCGAGAATGAATTTACAACCCCGGTTTTGCGGGAAGTGATAGAGGACGCCTACGACAGGCTGATTGCGCCCGCTATCGAGCGTGAAATCAGAAATGATTTGACGGAAAAGGCGGAGGACGGCGCGATCAGTGTCTTTGGGAAAAATCTGGAACAGCTCTTGATGCAGCCGCCGATTACAGGAAAGGTGGTACTGGGCTGGGATCCGGCTTTTCGTACCGGCTGTAAGCTGGCGGTGGTGGACGCCACGGGAAAGGTGCTGGACACCAAGGTGATTTATCCTACGGCGCCACAGAATAAGGTGGAAGAATCCAAAGCGGAGCTGAAAAAGATTATTAAGAAATATGGCGTTTCTTTGATCAGTGTGGGAAACGGTACCGCTTCAAGGGAATCGGAACAGGTAATTGTGGAGCTTTTAAAGGAGCTTAACAGCCCTGTTCAGTATGTGATTGTAAACGAGGCGGGGGCTTCGGTTTACTCCGCAAGCAAGCTTGCTACGGAGGAGTTCCCCAATTTTGACGTGGGACAAAGAAGCGCGGCCTCCATCGCAAGAAGGCTGCAGGATCCTTTAGCGGAGCTTGTAAAGATTGACCCCAAGTCCATCGGCGTAGGGCAGTATCAGCACGACATGAACCAGAAAAAGCTAGGGGAGGCTCTTGGAGGCGTGGTGGAGGACTGCGTAAACAAGGTCGGCGTGGATTTAAACACCGCTTCCGCTTCTCTTTTAGGATATATTTCGGGTATTTCCAAGACCATTGCAAAAAATATTGTGGACTACCGGGAAAAGAACGGACGCTTTTTAAACAGGGCGCAGCTTCTTAAGGTGCCGAAATTAGGGCCGAAAGCGTATGAGCAGAGCGCCGGTTTCCTCCGTATTTTGGACGGGGACAATCCTTTAGACGCCACCAGCGTCCACCCTGAATCCTATGAGGCGGCTTTGAAGCTGTTAGACAAGATGGGGCTTACCATGGAGGACGTGCGCCTTGCCCAGAAACAGGCGGCAAAAAGTGCAGCAAAAGGCATGGGCAGTGTGAAAAAGGAAGCGCCCGCGCCTGCAAGAGAAACAAGGGCAAAGCAGCAGCGGATTGTGATACGCAACACCAACACCGCCATGGGAAAGGCTTTGGCGGCGGCCATGGGCGATATGGCAATGCCTTCCCCGGAACCTGTGAAAGAGAAAGGAAAAGCAGGTCAGGCAGCGGCCGGCGATACCACCGGAACCACAGTGATTGGCACTTTGGAGAAAAAGATTAAAAATAAACAGCAGATGGCGCAGGAGCTTGGCATTGGGGAAATTACCCTCACGGACATTTTAAAAGAGCTGGAAAAGCCCTCCAGAGACCCAAGGGAAAATATGCCGGCGCCGATCCTTCGAAGCGACGTACTGGATATGAAGGATTTGAAATCGGGCATGATTTTAAAGGGAACCGTCCGCAATGTAATTGATTTCGGCGTGTTTGTGGACATCGGCGTCCATCAGGACGGGCTGGTTCACATTTCCCAGATTACCGACCGCTTCATCAAACATCCCCTTGAGGCGGTGCGCGTGGGGGACATTGTGGACGTGCAAGTGCTGACAGTAGATGTGGCTAAAAAAAGAATAGGCCTCACCATGAAAATAAATCAAAAAGCGTAGCATACCCCCGGCAAGCAGACGTGCGTCAAACTTGCAACGCAGCAAAGTGCAACACATCTTCGAAGTGTTGGTATTTGGTCTACGCTCCGCTTCGGCCCGTGCCGAACATGCGCCACCAACACATAGTACCCCTCGCGGCATTCGTCAAGATGGATACGGAACCCTCGGTTCCATTCGCATTCGCTTGAGTCATTGCTCACGGGAATGAACGGAAGATACCCGGGCGAAGCGGGAAAGCTTCGGATAGAAAGGAAGGATTTCATTGAGCGATTATAAAATAAATACAAAATGTGTACAGGCCGGTTACATCCCGGGAAACGGGCAGCCGCGCCAAATACCGATTATTCAGTCCACCACATTTAAATATGAAACAAGTGAGGATATGGGAAAGCTTTTTGATTTGGAGGCGTCCGGATATTTTTATTCAAGACTGCAAAATCCCACCAACGATTACGTGGCGGCCAAAATAGCGGAATTAGAGGGCGGCGCTGCCGCCATGCTCACATCCTCGGGGCAGGCCGCTAACTTCTTTGCGCTTTTTAATATATGCGAGTGCGGAAGCCATATCGTGTCTTCCTCGTCTATTTATGGGGGAACCTTTAACCTGATTTCCGTGACGATGGCGAAAATGGGGATTGAAACCACCTTCGTCTCACCGGATTGCACGCCGGAGGAGCTGAATGCGGCGTTCAGGGAAAATACCAGGGCGGTATTCGGCGAGTCTATCGCCAATCCGGCGCTTACCGTGCTGGATATTGAGAAATTTGCAAAAGCGGCCCATGAGCACGGCGTTCCCCTGATTGTGGACAATACCTTCCCAACGCCCGTTAACTGCCGGCCCATCGAATGGGGAGCGGATATTGTCACCCATTCCACCACCAAATATATGGACGGACACGGAGCGGCTGTGGGAGGCGCGATTGTTGACGCAGGTAAATTTGACTGGATGGCCCATAAGGACAAGTTCCCGGGGCTGTGCACGCCGGACGAATCCTATCACGGCATTACCTATGCCGAAAAATTTGGAAAAGAAGGGGCTTTTATCACGAAATGTACTTCCCAGCTGATGCGCGACCTTGGGTGTGTGCAGTCCCCTCAAAGCGCTTATATTTTGAACCTTGGTCTTGAGTCCCTGCATGTGAGAATGCCCCGCCATGTGGAAAACGGACAGGCCGTGGCGGAGTTTTTGAACAGGCAACCTCAGGTATCTTATGTGAATTATCCGGGACTTGAGGGAGATAAATATTATGAGATTGCGAAAAAGTATATGCCAAATGGCGGGTGCGGCGTGGTGTCCTTTGAACTTAAGGGCGGACGAAGCGCAGCGGAAACCTTTATGAAGCATTTAAAGCTGGCCGCAATCGAAACCCACGTGGCGGACGCAAGGACATGCTGCTTAAATCCTGCGACCACAACTCACAGGCAGATGACAGAGGAACAGCTCCTTGCGGCAGGCGTTCCGGCAGGGCTCATCCGGATTTCCTGCGGACTTGAGGATAAAGAAGATTTGATTGCGGACTTATCCCAGGCGCTTTCGGCAATCTAGAGCAATTTTCAAATACGCTCCGGTACAGCATTGCCTGAATAACGGTGAAAAACAGTGCCTGATATTTGTGTCAGGACAAGGCGGAGGAAGGAGGCAACGCTGTACCAGGATAGATAAATGACCGGAACGACAGAAAGGAAACAGAAATAATCAGGAAAGTAAGAGGAATGATAACACATGAAATGTTATGTAAAAGATTATCCGCGTCCGCAGTTTGTGAGAAATAACTG
Organism: uncultured Lachnospiraceae bacterium; assembly: GCA_910587305.1. Lineage (GTDB taxonomy): Bacteria > Bacillota > Clostridia > Lachnospirales > Lachnospiraceae > Suilimivivens. The sequence continues at coordinate 115,309 of CAJUKV010000005.1, forward strand.
GGAGAATTTAAACGGCGAGTGGGAATTTCGGTTCGATGACGCCAATATAGGAGAGAAGGAAAAGTGGTACGAGGGCTTTCAGGGAACCCATAAAATACAGGTTCCATTTACCTACGAAACCAAGCTGAGCGGTATTCAGGACGAGAGCCGCCACGATTATATCTGGTACGGAAAGCAGATACGGGTAGAGGGAGAGCGGCTTTTAAAAGAAAATTTGGTGATTCACTTTGAGGGAAGCGATTTTCTGACGACCCTGTGGGTGAACGGCCGGATGGCAGGCAGCCACAGAGGCGGCTATGCAAGGTTTTCCTTTGATATCACCGACCTGGTGAAGGAGGGAGAAAATCTGCTTGTTGTGAAGGTGGAGGATTCCTTTGACATGCAGCAACCCAGAGGAAAGCAGCGCTGGCAAAAGGACAGCTATCAGTGTTGGTATGTACAGACTACGGGAATCTGGAAAAGTGTGTGGACAGAGTATGTGCCAAAGGTCAGCCTGAAAAATGTAAAAATGACACCGGTTATTGAGGACGCGTGCCTGGATATAGAATATCAGGTGGATGCGCCGGAGAGTATGTGGGACGGCAGCCTTTGCGTGGAGGCAACGGTTACCTTTGACGGAGAGTTTATCAATAGAATTTGTACGGCAATTGTGTCAGAGCACACATGCGCAAAAATAGATGTGGCGAAAAAGAACAGCAGTTATGCATGGACGGTCAAAACATGGAGCCCACAGGAGGCAAACCTGTACGATATTTCCTTCCGGTTAATAAAGGGTAGTGAGGTAATGGATGAAATTGAATCCTATTTTGCTATGCGGGAAATCCGGATTGACGGGAACAATATTCTTTTAAATGGAAGCCCTCTTTATCAGAGACTGATTTTAGACCAGGGATATTGGAAGGATTCCCATTTGACGCCCCCAAGCGAGGAGGCTTTAATAGAAGATATTGACAAAATTCATGCGCTGGGATACAACGGCCTTAGAAAGCATCAGAAAACGGAGGATGAAAGATTTCTGTACTGGTGTGATGTAAAGGGAATGCTGGTGTGGAGCGAAATGGCGGCCGCTTATGATTTTTCCGATTATGCGGTCTGTGAATTTACCAGAGAGTGGATGGAGATTGTCAATCAGAATTATAACCATCCCTGTATCATCACATGGACGCCCTTTAACGAATCCTGGGGCGTCAGTCAGATAAAGACCAAACGTCCCCAGCAGCATTTTACGGAGGCAATCTATCATCTGACAAAAAGCATAGACTCTTACCGTCCGGTTATCGTGAACGATGGATGGGAACATACCATTTCAGATGTTATTACTTTACATGACTATGAAGAAGCGGGGGAAGTTTTGAAAAATCGCTACGGAAATTTGAAGGAAGAAATTCTTTCATCCGAGGTATACCACTGCTGCTTTAAGTCGGCTATGGCAAAGGGGTATGCGTATAAAGGACAGCCTGTTATCATCAGCGAGTTCGGGGGAATTGCCTTTGACGAAGGCGCAGGCTGGGGTTATGGCGATAAAGTAAACACAAAAGATGATTTTATCAGGCGCTTTGATAAAATAACAACTGCAATAAAAGAAATTCCTTATGTCTGCGGTTACTGCTATACGCAGGTTACGGACGTGCAGCAGGAAGTGAACGGCCTGATGGATATGGAGAGAAACTATAAGGTGGATCCGGAAACTGTCAGAGAAATTAATTTGCGTCAGGTTGGTTATTGGAGAAAAATATAGGCGGAATAGTTTTTTGTCCAATATTTACAAATTTTATAAGCGCATAAAAGAGATTCTGCGTCCTCATACTAATCCTGGAGGTGAGGATGCATGATAAGCAATGGATTTTCAAACCTGCCTCTTGGATTTGGCATGGGACTAATGATGGATGACAGAGCCAGGCAGAATTATGAAAGCTTAAGCGAGGCGGAGAAGGAAGAAATCATTTTAAGGTGCAAGGACGCAAAGTCAAAGGACGAAATGGATAAAATTTTAAATTCCATTTCAACGCCCGGAGATATCACGGGCTTGCTCCAGGAAAAAAGCATGGGCTAAAGGAAGCAGGTAAATTTACGGTCCGCTGGTTTTCGCCGGCGGACCGTAATGATAGTATGTGTTATTCTTTCTTGAAATGAAGAAAGGACGGCGTTATTGAAATGATTTTGAATACAGGCAGCAGGACGGATATACCGGCTTTTTACAGCGACTGGTTTTATAACCGCATCAGGGAAGGCTATGTGCTTTCCCGCAATCCCTATTACCCAACGCAAATTGCCAAATACCTGTTATGCCCGGAAGTGATAGACGTTATGGTGTTTTGCACGAAAAATCCCTCTCCCATGTTTGCACGTTTTTCGGAGCTCTCGGCATTTGAAATGTTTTGGTTTGTGACCATCACCCCATACGGTAAGGAGATTGAGCCTCATGTGCCTGACAAAGAGCAGATTATCAGATACTTTAAGATTCTTTCGGAAAAGGTTGGAAAAGGGCGGATAAGCTGGCGGTACGATCCGGTTTTTATCTCCCGGCGGTATACGGCGGATTATCACATAGAGCAGTTTGGCAAAATGGCGAGGGCGCTTTCGGGCTATACGGAGCAGTGTGTGGTAAGTTTTATTGATTTATACGAAAAAACAAAACGAAATTTTCAGGGCGTCCTTCCGGTTACAAAGAAGGAGCAGGAAAAAATCATAGATTCATTTTCCGAAATCGCAAAGGAGTGGGGACTGCAAATCCATTTGTGCTGTGAAAGCGCAGAGCTGGTCCGGGAAAATGTGGATGCGGACGGATGCATGTCAAAGGCTGTGCTTGAAAAGGCGTTGGGATGCAGGCTGAATGCGCCTAAGAAAAAAACGGCGCGCAGCGAGTGTTCCTGCCTGCTGGGAGCGGATATTGGGGCATATAACACCTGTCTCCATGGCTGCTTATACTGTTATGCAAACTATGACAGGGATACGGTATTAAATAACAGTCGGTTGCATAACCCGGCCTCTCCACTGCTTATCGGTGAGGTATCCGAAGAAGATGTGATTCGGCAGGCGGAGCAAAAATCATGGAAAGATGGACAATTAGATTTTTTTGATTTGCTGTAGACTGGAAAATTCAGAGAAAATCAAGTATAATAAGCAGGGTCAGACTGCCTGTAATGATTTAAATTTAATATGCGGACGGAAACCGCAGAAATGAGGGAAGAGCGAAAGATTTTCAACCTTTCACTTACAAGTTTGTGTCTGCGCCGCATTCACAAACTTGATATGAGCAAATAAAGCAAAGGTGAACTTCGTTCACCTGGCAGAAATGAGGAAAAGATGAAAGTTACGGAAATATTTGAAGCAAAAAAGAAAATAGGGAAGCCGGTTTTATCCTTTGAGATATTTCCCCCCAAGAAGGAGGAAGCGCTGAAAAATATCGACGCCACACTGGAGAGGCTTTGCGATTTGCATCCCGATTTCATAAGCGTTACCTTTGGCGCCGGAGGGAGCACGGTGGACAATCAGACGGTGGAAATTGCGAAGAAAATTAAAAATACATATGGCGTGGAGCCCATTGTGCATCTGACCTGTCTTCATTATACTAAGGAAGAAATCAGCGAACTGCTAAGGCAGCTTGAAGCCGCGGGCATTGAAAATGTGCTTGCGCTCAGAGGGGACGTGAACCCCAATATTCCGGTGAAGCATGATTTTCAATATGCCAACGAGCTGGTGGAATTTATCAAAAGCCAGGGGGATTTCCATATCAGCGGAGCCTGCTATCCGGAAACCCATCTGGAAGCAAAGGACGCCATCACCGATATTCATAACCTGAAAAGAAAGGTGGACGCAGGCGTGACCCATCTGGTGTCACAGTTGTTTTTTGACAATAAAGCGTTTTATCGTTTTTATGAAAAAACCCGGATTGCCGGTATCAGCGTGCCCGTTGAGGCCGGAATTATGCCGGTGACAAACAAGGCGAACATTGAAAGAATGGTAAACCTGTGCGGAGCGTCGCTGCCTAAGAAATTCAGGAGAATTTTGAAAAAGTACGAAGACAACAAAGAGGCTCTCTTAGACGCGGGGATGGCCTATGCCATTAACCAGATTGTGGATTTGATTGCCAATGATGTGGACGGCGTTCATATCTATACGATGAACAATCCCAAAGTTGCCGGAAGAATCTGCGATGGAATCAGGAACCTTATTTAGGAATGGCGCATATGAAAAAGAAAGCGATGATTACGGGAGCCTCAAGGGGAATCGGGGCGGCGGCGGCGAGAGCCCTTGCGCAGGAAGGCTACGACTTATTTCTTATATGTAAGTCCTCCGGCCAAGCTGTCAAAGATGTGGCGGCAGATTTGGAAAAAGCATATCATATTCATTGTGAAACGGCTCTGTGTGATGTATCGGATGCGTCCCAGGTGGAGACAATGATGAAACAGGCGGGAGAGATTCATGTGCTTGTAAACAATGCGGCCATTTCCTTTGTAGGGCTTTTAACGGACATGTCCATAAAGCAGTGGCGGCAGGTGATAGACACCAATTTAAACGCCCTGTTCTATACCTGCCGGCTTGTGGTACCCCAGATGGTGCGGCGCAGGGAAGGGAAAATCATCAATGTATCTTCTATTTGGGGAAATGCGGGAGCGTCCATGGAAGTGGCTTACAGCGCGTCCAAGGGAGGGGTAAACAGCTTTACCCGCGCCCTTGCAAAAGAGCTTGCGCCCAGCAATGTGCAGGTCAACGCCGTGGCCTTTGGCGTGATAGATACCAGCATGAACGCATGTTTTTCCAAAGAAGAGATGGAGGCTCTGCGGGAAGAAATTCCTGCGGACAGACTGGGAAGCCCTGAGGAGGCAGGGGAAATGATACGGATGCTGGTCAATGCGCCGTCTTATTTGACCGGTCAGATCATTACCATGGACGGGGGATACTGCTGACAGCAGACTAATAGCAGGCTGACAGCAGGCTAATAACAGACTCACGGGGGCAACAGTTTGCGAGCCTGTTGCTTGTCGCACGGTGCCGATTGGTTTGCTGAAAGACTGACAACAGCTCTGCGGCTTATGCAAGGGCGGCCTTCGTTTGGGAGTGAAGCTTTTGACTGGTGTGATAAGAGACGGTAAATGAATTATAAATAAATAAAATAGAAAAAATAAATTTAACATGAATGAGAAAGGTGTATATAAGGATGTATGATGTCGTTATAATTGGTTCCGGCCCGGCAGGGCTGTCCGCTTCTATCTATGCGAAAAGGGCGGGGCTTAACGCCGTGACGTTAGAAAAGAGCCCCATGAGCGGCGGCCAGGTGCTGAACACTTACGAAGTGGATAATTATCCGGGACTTCCGGGGATAAACGGGTTTGACCTTGGCATGAAGTTTCGGGAACATGCGGATAAATTGGGATGTGAATTTAAGGAAGCGGCGGTTGTTGGCGTGAGGGAGCTTAAGAAAGTCGGCGCAGGCGGAAGGCAAACCGGCGAAATGCAGGCGGCCTCCATAACCACCATAAAGGAAGCGGCGGAGGCGGAAAACAGGGGCTTTGCCGTTATTACGGAGCAGGAAGAAATTGAGACAAAAACAGTGATAGCCGCCATGGGTGCTACTCATGCAAAGCTGAACATACCGGGTGAAGAAGCTTTTTCCGGGAAAGGCGTATCCTACTGCGCCACCTGCGACGGCGCTTTTTTCCGGGGAGGAGTGACGGCAGTGATAGGAGGCGGCGACGTTGCGGTGGAGGACGCTATTTTTCTGGCGAGAGGCTGTGAGAAGGTGTACCTGATTCACAGGCGGGATGAACTGCGCGCGGCGGCGATTCTGCAAAAAGAGATGATGGCGCTGCCCAATGTAGAAATCCTCTGGGATACCGTTGCCCGGGAAATCGAAGGGGAAGAGAAGGTGCAGGGGCTTGTTGTGGAAAATGTAAAGACAGGCAAAAAGGAGCGCCTTACGGTGGACGGCGTTTTCGTGGCCGTAGGAATTATTCCCTCAAGCGACGCGCTGCAGGATGTGGCGGACTGCGACGAAAAAGGATATCTGACGGCAGGAGAGGACTGCGTTACCGGCACGCCGGGAATCTTTGCAGCGGGCGATGTGCGGAGGAAAAAGCTGCGGCAGATTATTACGGCGGCGGCCGACGGAGCCAATGCGGTCACTTCCGTGCTGGAATATCTGGCATAGATTTGCGTCTGCGCCCCGATTGGCGGGCCGTAGCAAATATGGGGGTTAGTGTGAAGAAAAGTTCTAAGGCGTCAAAAAACGCCGCCTAAGAACTTTTAAAGCTTGCAAAGCAAGCTGTCTTCACACTTAGAAGAATGCCTTGGAAAAACGCCTTAAAAGGCGAGCATTCTTCATCAGGATTTGTGATTCCGCAGAGCGGAATCATGGAGGTTAGAATGAAAAAGCACAGGCATACCACAACCGGGATTATTATGCTGGGATTTTTTTTAGGAGCCGTGACTGGTACAATAGGTCTTTTACTTCCAATCAGCTTAAAGCCGGGATGCGAACTTGATTTTTTTGACGCTTTGTTTGTCGCCATGTCCAGCGTCTGTGTTACAGGATTGTCAACTGTCAACATTGGGCAGACTTTTTCCGTTTTCGGGCAGGTGATACTGCTGTTTTTAATTCAATTTGGAGGGCTGGGAATTGTAACTTTTACAACGCTGATACTATGTCTGTTCCGTCAAAGGATTACTTTGGCGGACAGAATGGTGATTCAAAACGCTTATAATCTGGACACCTTATCGGGGCTGGTGCGGCTGACAATGCGTATTTTAAAGGTTACCCTTACGCTGGAAGGGATAGGCGCCGTGGGCTATGCCTTTGTATTTATTCCGGAATATGGAATAAAGGGAATCTGGTACAGCGTTTTCCATGCGGTGTCGGCTTTCTGCAATGCGGGGATTGACCTTTTAGGAGGAAACAGTTTTTGTAAATATGCGGACAATATCATAGTGAATCTGGTCACTGTTTTTCTGATTATTGTCAGCGGCCTTGGCTTTCCGGTTTATTGGGAGATTATGAGGGTGGCGCGCCCTCACAAAAATAAAAACGGTAATACATATGTACGGAAAATGAATCTGCAGGCAAAGATTGTTCTTGTTTCCACTTTTTTCCTGATTGTGACAGGCGCCGCATTGACTCTTCTATTTGAATACAATAATCCGGACACTCTGGGAAAAATGGGATGGGGGCAAAAAGTGATGGCGGCGCTGTTTCAGTCGGTGACTTTGCGGACGGCCGGGTTTGCTACCATCAGCCAGGAGGCTTTCAGGCCGGCCTCGGCGCTGGTATATCTGGTGCTTATGTTTATTGGGGGTTCGCCGGCAGGGACGGCGGGAGGCGTTAAGACGGTGACCATTGTCCTGTTATTTGTCTCCATGTTTGCAAACATCAGCGGAAAAAAAGATGTGTGCATCATGCACAGAAAAATTGCGGACGAGACCATAAGAAGATGCGTTGCAATTGTCACTTTCAGCCTTTCGGTGCTGCTGGCGCTCACGGTTGCGCTCTTAGCGGTTCAGAACAGTAATTTTCTGGATACCCTGTATGAGATGACGTCGGCGATTGCAACGGTGGGATTGTCAAGAGGGCTGACCGGGGCGCTGAAACCGGCAGGCAAGTTGATTGTCACCCTCACCATGTATCTGGGGCGAATCGGCCCCATAACCCTTGCGCTGGCATTTAACGGCCATAATTCGGCGGAGGATTTTTCCTACGCGGGCAGTAAGGTTATCGTTGGGTAATATGTCCGGAATTTGCCAGGCCCAATCCGCCCCTTCGCTGAAAACAGCTTTAATAAATTGGATATGGTTCGGAAACAGTTTTTCCGTGAGAGGGAGCGTTATATTCTGATGCCGCAAAGCGGCAGTAGGGAGGAAAGTGTGAAGAGAAGTTCTAAGGCGTCAGAAAACGCCGCCTAAGAACAACTAAAGCTTGCAAAGCAAGCTATCTTCACACTCAGAAGAATGCCCTGACGGTCATTCTTCCCATATTGTTTGTGCCGCAAGGCGGCATGTCGGGAAGAGTGAAAGATTTCCAATCTTTCACTCACAAGTTTGTGTCTGCGCTGCATCCACAAACTTGATATGCGCAATAAAGCAAAGGTGAACTTTGTTCACCTCGCAGAAA
>CAJUKV010000006.1 GCA_910587305.1 uncultured Lachnospiraceae bacterium
TAGGCTGTGAGAGATGAAGGGACTCGGCAGCCCGTATGATGCTCTGTTCTCTTGCGATGGCAAGAAAGTATTGAAGTACCCGTATTTCCATATTTCCTCCTGTTTGCCCTGTTTTGGGGTATTCGGGTATACCCGCAGGGTGGTTTCGCTCCTTATTGCCCATTTTAGATAAAAAATCTAAAAAAATCCTATCATAAAATTCAATAGCTTTCAATTATGAAAACAGATTATATATAAATATTTACTATTTTATGTGCGCGGATTTATAGTGAAATCAAAAACTCCACAGCAAGCAATGGTATCTTTTTGCCATCTTGCCAAGTAGGGCTTCCAAATTTTATTGAGAAAAATAGGGGTGTATGTTAGAATCAATTGAAATATCAAAATAACAAATCAGGAATCATAGAAAGGGACAAAATCTTATGAAAATGCCTAAAGCAAATATTGATATGAGTATGTTTGCCCCTTGTGGAATGAATTGTAAGGTCTGCTATAAGCATTGTTATCATAAAAAACCTTGTGCCGGTTGTTTAGTTGACGATAAAGGGAAGCCTGAGCATTGCCGTAAATGTAAAATCAAGGACTGCATCAAGGAAAAAGCCCTGTCCTATTGCTTTGATTGTTCCGAATATCCTTGCAGGCTGATTAAAAATCTTGAAAAGAGCTATAACGAGCGGTATCAGGCAAGCCTTATGGAGAACAGTTATTTTGTTCGGAAACATGGTTTGGGTTGCTTCATGAAACAACAGAAAGAAAAATATACTTGTCCAAAATGTGGCGGTATTATTTCCATTCACGATAAAGAATGTAGTGAGTGTCAAGAAAAGATGCGGAGCTATGCGGGAAACCGAGAGGAATGAAACGGATACGGCAGAAACAGATATTCAGAATAGTACGGAGGAAAATAAAGTGGCAAATATGAATGTGCAGGTTGGTGATGTGGTATTTTCAGCGACACTGGAAGAGAATGAAGCCGTGTCCGCTCTGGTGGAAATGATGCGGGAGAGTCCTGTAGTGATTCGGATGAGCGACTATTCCGGCTTTGAAAAGGCAGGTCCTCTGGGAACAGGCCTTCCTGCCTGTAACAGCCGGATCACGACACAGGCCGGGGATATTGTCTTATATAATGGAAATCAGATCGTTATTTTCTACGGATCCAATTCCTGGAGCTATACAAGATTGGGACATATTGACGATTTGAACGGTTGGGAGGATGCTCTGGGAAGTGGGGATGTTACCGTGACTTTTTCTTTAGAATAAAAAGTTTCATAATTAAGTTTCATAATTAAAGTTGAGATACTTGGAAACGTTTCAATTTAGAGATTGATTTTACAAAGCTTATTAAGTATAATTGTTCTATATGGAAATGTTCTAATAAGAATTGAGGCGATGTATTTGGAAACAAAGGGCGGATTTTATATTACACAAATTAAACAACTTCAAGACAGGATTTTTGAAAGATTACTATTTGAAAATGGTATTGAAATAAGTGGTGGGCAGGGACGAATATTATTCATTCTATGGAAAACAGATAATCTTACGATTAGTGAAATAAGTGAAAAGACCTCTCTTGCAAAAAATACCGTATCTGTTGTAATAAATGGAATGGTAAATAAGGGAATTGTAGAAAGAAATATTAACCCACACAACCGCCGACAAATGATTGTGTCACTCACAGAGTATGCAAAATCTTTGCAGGAAAAATATGAAATGGTATCTCAAAAGATGAATGTATTATTTTATCAAGGCTTTTCAGAAGAAGAGCAAAGACAATTTGAACAATATCTTGCCAGAATACTTGAAACCTTGATTGAAAAGCTACATACAAACTAATAATTTCAGGAGGAGGATAATTTCCAATGAAGACAAGAGGACAAATGATTGAATTTATCAAAAAACAAAAGGTGTCATTTATTGCTTCCGTGGATGAAGAAGGTTTCCCCAATATAAAAGCAATGTTTGTACCACGCAAGATTGAGGGAAATTGTTTTTATTATTCAACGAATACGTCCGCTATGCGCTCCCAACAGTTTATAAAAAATCCAAAGGCAAGTATTTATTTTTTCAGCAAGGGACGCTTTAAATATGAGGGCATTATGCTGACCGGTACAATGGAAGTCTTGCAGGACGATAAAACAAAGCAAGAAATTTGGTGTACCGGGGATACAATGTATTATAAACAGGGCGTAACTGACCCGGATTACTGTGTATTAAAATTTACTGCAATAAAGGGCAGACATTATTGTGATTTGAAAACGGAAAGTTTTGATATTGAGGACTTAAATTGAAAAAATATCCCGGGTACTATATAATATCTGGGACAAAAGGCGGTATGTAAAGTGGTAAAAGATATTTAAGCAAATATATTGTAGGGTTATCAGAAGACGATAAGCGGGTTTTGTTCCTAACACAGCGGACAGGATAGTGTTGGGAGACGGGGAATCATGCTTAAGCATCTATGATGAAGGAGGAAAAAGTGAAGTATAAACAAATCGTTTTTGACATTGACGGAACTTTGATTGATACGGAGCATGCAGTTCTTTATTCCTTTCAGGAAACTTTAAAGACTTTATGCGGCGAAAGCGTACCGATTGAAAAACTGAATTTTGCACTGGGCATTACGGGAGAAGACGCTTTAAAAAAATTTCCGGTAGAAGATATATCTTCCGCTTTGGATTTATGGAACCAAAATATGTGTAAATACAATGAAACCGTAACAGTATTTAGCGGAATTTTGGAGTTGCTAAAGGCACTGTCCGAATCAGGCTATGGAATGGGAATTGTCACTTCCAGAACAAGAGAAGAATATGAGAAAGATTTTATTCCGCATAAGATCTATCAATACTTTAATACGGTCATTTGCGCCGACGACACCGCCGAACATAAGCCTATGCCGGAACCCTTGCTTAAATATATGAAATTGGCGGGCGCAAATCAAAATGAAATACTTTATGTTGGCGACAGCAAATATGACGGAATATGCGCCAAAAACGCAGGTGTTGATTTTGCATTGGCGGTTTGGGGAAGTCATACAAAATCGATACAGGCAAACTACTATCTTGAAAAGCCGCTGGATTTGATAAAGGTTTTGGGTGAGAAATAGCATAAATAATTTGGAAGCGCCGTCGGTATGGCGTATGTTTACAATGAAAGCATGCACGTATGCATCTACCGGCAAAGATTAGATGGTAAAGGAGGGCAGGATGTGACTGAACTGGAAAAATGTATGGCGGGATTGAATTATAACTGTCATGACAAAATATTTTTAGCATATAAAAAGAAAGCAAGGGAATTGCTTGCCAGATACAACAATCTCCCCTATGAATGTAAAGAGGAAAAAACAGAAATTTTAGGATGTCTGTTTGGGAGTACGGGCACGAACGTGTCGGTAGGGACGCCGTTCTTATGCGACTATGGGTGTAACACATACATAGGAAACAATGTTTCCATCAATATGAACTGTACATTTGTGGATTGCAATAAAATAGAAATCGGCAATCATGTTTTGATTGCATCAAATGTGCAGATTTATACGGCGGCTCATCCTGTTGAACTTTCCGAACGGCTCACCCCTGATTGGAGCCCTGAAAGTGGGGAGTATTTTTGCCGGACATATGCTTTGCCCGTAAAAATTGGGGACGGCTGTTGGATCGGAGGAGGTGCTATCATCCTTCCCGGCGTAACCATTGGAAATGGGTCTGTTATAGGGGCGGGCAGTGTGGTAACAAAAGATATTCCGGACAATTGCGTTGCAGCAGGAAACCCATGTAAAGTGCTCAGACGGATAAATGAAGCACAGCAGGTATAACAATGTATTTTAGCTTGCTATTCACGGCCCATGGGCCGTGAATAATAACAAAGAAGACAAAAGTTGGTATATTTGGATAGATTTATAGGTTGCTTTTCAAAGCAAGGTGTGCTATTATTTAATAAATTAATTTAAAAAGTTAATTAAATGCATTATAATCCTTACTCAAATATGCATTAAAAGACGTCTAAATAATTAACTTATCTTATTAATCAATTGCGTATTTTGATTCCCGCGCGCTCGAAGCCAAGGGGCTGCCCATAGAGACACAAAGCGTCTCACAGACATTTTGCGAATGCCGAGGGGCACATACCCCGCCGCTTTACAGCGTTGCAAGCTTGATGGCCCGTTGCCTGCCGCGGGGGCTGATTCTGATTTCGAAGCAGAGTCAAAGACGCAGGAGGGAGGGGATACATAAAAGTATACCGGAGAATAAGCAAAAATCGAAAGGAGAGTGACATATGGAACAAGAAATCAAAGAGCAGGTAAACCAAATACTGAAAAAAGAGCTGGACGAAGTGTATTTTTCCATTGCCAAAAAGATCTTAAATGATCATCCCCAGTCGCGCTATGTGCCGTGGATGCTGGCCCATAAAATGTCCCCAAAGGAAGCCCGTGTGATAGATGCGCTTCCGGATAAGGATTGGACGCCTGAGATAGGGGAATTAAAGGTTTCCAAGGCTTTTGCGGAAAAAGTCGGAATGGATAAATATGATGTTGACGCGCTGATTTTGGACCGTTTTTTCAGCGCTGATGTTATGACAAATCATGAAATAGGGCCGGTGGTCCGCGCTGATCCGGTACAGTGGATGGATCTGCAGCACAGCCCGGTCTGGCGGGAGCGTAACGGACGGGCATATTATATTGTATTGCAGATGTTTTTAGAAGATGAACTAGCCCCAAGGATGGAAAAAGCAACGGAGGCGTCCAGGCTGGGGAATCCGGATTGGGTCAATCCTTCCGGCGGGAGAATTATTCCCCGCTATGATGCGGTGAAAGACTTTCCGGAATTGCTGCCGATTGAAAATTATAAGACGATATTGCAGACTTGCGAATTGCTGACGATGATAGAATGCCCTTGCCGTTTCCGTCATCCTGAGGAAAAGGACCCATTTGTCTGTGTAGAAGCGAACGAAGCGGCAAAACTGTTGATCGATATGGGATTTTCACGTCAGTACTCCTGGAAAGAAGTCTTTGATATCATTCAGAAAGCCGGGAAAAAGGCGCCCTTTGTACACACTGCGCGGAATAACGACATGATGGATGAAACAAATACGAAAATTGTGTCATATTCTAATGTTTTGTGTAATTGTAATGTGACCGCCTGTGGAGTGCTTTCAAATATGCATAAATATGGGAGCACACAAAAGCCCTGGAATTATTACACCAAATCAAGGTTCAGGGCCGAGATTGATTTGGATAAATGTATTGACTGCGGCCTATGTGAGAAATCGCGCTGTATGTTTGACGCCATTCAAAACAAATATTACATAGACAAAGGGATACATGGAAGGTGCGTTAATGAAACACAGTGTATGGGATGCGGCTGCTGTGTGGAGACCTGTCCCACAGGGGCGTTGACCATGAAACTTGTGGATCCGCCGGAGAGCTTGCTTGGATATCATCCCCCAAAACCGGATGCGGAAAGGGATGAAAAGTAGTGTGAAGAAAAGTTCTAAGTTGTCAAAAAACGCCATCTAAGAACTTTTAAAGCTTGCAAAGCAAGCTATCTTCACACTCAGAAGAATGCTTTGCAAAGCAGGCATTCTTCATTCAGATTTGTGATAATACACAACGAATTTGTGCCTGGGCCTAAATTTGAGGGCTGATGGCAAGAATGGAGGAATAATATGAGGACGGATTATACGAACACAAAGCCGGAAATGCTGGATGAGATTAATGCGATCTTTCATAAGGAAATTGATCCCATTTATATGGAACTGGCCCGCAGAATTGAACCCCGGATCAAAAATCCCCGGTACATGCCGTGGCTTCTTGCACACAAAATGAGTCCTGAGTGTGTCAGAATTCTGCTTGCCTTGCCTGATCCGGACTGGACGCCGGATTTAGGGGATCACATGGTTTCCGATGAGCTGATTAAGAAGCTGGGTATGGATAAGGAATTTGTGCGCAAACAATTGGAGGAACGCTATTTCAGCGGCGATATTTTTTATGATAAGACAACGGGCGAGCCTATTGTAACGCCGGGGGGCGCTTTGTGGGCGGACTTACAGAACAATCCTGACTGGATGAAGAGAAACGGCCCTGCTTACTATAAAGGCGTTGCTATGTTCCACGAGTATGATTTTGCCGCATGTATCGAAGAGACGATGCACGATTTCATGAAGCAGGGGATCCACGGATTAAATCAGATTTGTCCCCGCTATGATTCTGTCAAAGACTGTCCGAATCTGCTTCCGGTGGAAAATTACAAGGAGATTCTTAAAAGCAAAACCAAACTTACGCAGAACCAGTGCGCATGCCGGACGCGTTATCCGGAACTGGGACAGGATGATCATGTCTGTATTTCTGCGGATGAAACCGCTGATTTTATGATTGCCCATAATCTTGGCAAGGAGATTACGTTTGAGGAGATGTTTGACTATATACAAAAATCCGGCAAGAAAATTCCCCATGTCCATGTTGTGGCGCATACGCTGGATTTGAAAGATGTCGGAACAATATTGTGCAGCTGTAATGTCAATACCTGTTCCGCCATGCGCCATATTACGGCAACCGGGGGTAAATACCATTATCAGGAAATATACAACAAGTCCAGATTCCGTGCGGTTCTGGATCCGGATAAGTGTATTGACTGCGGCCTCTGCTATCATAAGCGCTGCATGTTTGATGCAATTCATAAGAAATTTGACCGTGATTATGGCGATGAAGCGCTTTTTGTCAATGAATCTTCCTGTATGGGATGCGGCTGCTGCGTGGAGACCTGTCCTACGGGGGCGTTGACCATGAAACTGGTTGATCCGCCACAGGCGCTTTTGGGCTGGCATGTTGTTGACGGAAAGGCGATAGATCCGGAAACAATACATCAAAAGGAAGAAGAAAAAAGTCCCGATATTGCATTCTATTGATTTTTGTGGAAAGTAAGCCGGGCAGATGATCTTATCGGACAGTAAGGAGGAAACAGATACATGGATGCATCCATGGAGGAATTAAGAAGCTATTTTGATAATGCGGCGGACAGATGGGACATAGCTAATCATTGCAAAAGGGAGAACTTAAAACGGATTGTTGCATTATCCGGTCTTTGCAGGGGAGATACCATATTGGATCTGGCTTGCGGCACAGGGGTGTTGACCGAATATCTTCTTGCGGTGACTCCCAATGTTATAGGTCTGGATCTGTCGGAAAAGATGATTACACATGCCCGTGAGAAGTATGCAGGGACAACGGCATGTTTTATCAGCGGGGATTTTTACGCTTTTGCCCAAAAAGATTTCGATGTGGTGATCCTGCACAATGCCTATCCCCACTTTCAGGATAAGGAAAAGCTGGTTTTGCATCTGGCGAAAGTTTTACGGCCAAATGGAAGGGTAGTAGTTGCACATTCCATTGGAAGGGAGCGGTTAAATGCGGTGCATCAAAGGAGGGCGACACATTTTTCAGTACCTCTTCGAACGGTGGAGGAGGAGGTTAAAGTATTTGCGGAAAAGTTTATGATTGACTTTGCGGCAGATGAAGTTGATTTTTACGCTTTTTCCGGAACGAAAAGGTAATTTGGATTTTAAACGAAGGAGGATTTAAGATGAAACGAATTTTATCTATATTTTTGGCGCTTACGTTATTGTTTTCTTTGACTGCCTGTGGAGGAAACGATAAAACGACGCCCTCGGATACTTCCGGAAACGGGAATGCCGATACGGAAATGAAAGAGGATTCCGCTTTGACAGATACAAAGGAGGAAATGGTAGAGATCACCTTTGCAACATGGGCCATGGAAAATGAAATGCAGAAGATGGTGGATTTGTACAATGCCGCACAGAATAAAGTCCATGTGACCTTACAGGTAACGCCCCTCTCAGAGTACGGCACTTTGATGAATGCCGTGCTGGGGACGTCGGAAGGCCCGGATGTTCTTTGGGCGGGGCTGCAGACACGTCTTTGGGGCAACGCCAATATGCTGGCAGAGCTGCAGGATCAGGTGGAAAAGGAGAACATGGATTTAGGCGTCTTTTTGGAGTATCCGCTGAAGCAGAATTATGTGGGGGACAAGCTTTATGGACTTCCCTGCTATACGGATTCCTACGCAATATGTTACAATAAGGCCATTTTCGATAAATATGGGGTATCTTATCCGAAGGAAAACTGGAGCTGGACGGATTACGAGGCAATTGCGGAGGAACTGAACGCCAAAATTAAAGCGGAAGGCGGCAGCGAATTTGCATCCGCCCTTGCCATCAATGAACCCGCCCACGGTACCCTTCTTTTGCTCACCTGTAACGGGGCAAAGCTCTATAACGAGGATGTTACCGGATGTGCGCTTAATTCGCCGGAATCGGTTGAGATGCTTGAAATGGTTCAAAGGATGGTGGCAAGCGGAGCCCAGGCTGATTATGATACGCTTGTGGAAACCAGCGCTACTTCCCTTTTTATATCCGGTTTGGCAGGTATGGTTATCATTTGTCCTGATCCGGGAGCCAATGGACTTTTTGAGGGAACTGCCGTAAAGGATACCCTTGATTACATTGCTTTCCCCAACGGGCCCACTTCGGGAACCAATTATCTTTCTACGGTCACGATGAACAATATCGTAATCAACAGCGGAACGGAAAAGTTTGACGCTGCGTGGGATTTTATGAAATGGTATACCACAGATCAGGATGCGGTAAATGCCTATGCGGAAATAGAATGGCATTTGCCAACAAACGTAAATGCCGTTGAGGCATGGAAAAGCGCCCATGATTATGCACAGGTGTACGCCCAGGAGGCGGACAAGGTGGTGACCGTTTGGGATGTGCCGTTGTGCAATTATTCCTGCCTGGGACAAATCAGTCCGAATCTTATTCCGGTATTTAGCGGCGAAATAAGTGCGGAAGAGGGGCTTGCAAATCTGGAAACGGCTATGAATGATTTGATTTCGGAAGAGCTGGGTAACTAAATTACATAAAAGGTGGGCGGAGGCCGTCGGCAAATATTCCGGCGGCTTTTGCCGCTTTGGGCATTGCCTTTATAGTCAGCCTGACGGCGGAATGGAGTTTTTTATGAAAGGATATGGACTGAGTCAAAGAAGAAGAAAAGAGATTGTGAGCGGATATTTGTTTATTCTGCCATTATTTCTCGGACTGGGAGTTTTTCATTTTTATGCATTTTTTAATAATATCTGGATCAGCCTGACGGACCGGAGGGCTCTGCGGGAAGGACGGTTCATTGGACTAGACAACTATGTAAAAATTTTACATGACAGTGACTTTCTGCAATCTCTTGGCAACACGGTTATCTATGTTTTAATTTGCGTTCCATGTATTTTGATCATTTCCATCTTGTTGGCGGTTATGCTCAACAGCCGGATTCGGGGCAAAGGGCTTTTCAGGACGCTGATATTTTTCCCATTGGTAACCGCTCCTTCGGCAATCGCCCTTACCTGGCGGTGGCTGTTAAATACAAGATATGGAATAATCAATAACATCTTTCGGGCATTTGGCCTGGAGGAAATAGCATGGCTGACGGATGAACGCTATACGCTGATTTCCTGCGCGGTAGTCATTATTTGGGCGGCTATTGGTTATCAGGTTATTGTAATTTTAGCCGGTCTGCAGAACATATCAACTACCTATTATGAGGCGGCAAAGGTAGATGGAGCGGGGAGCATCAGGCAGTTTTTCTATATCACGCTGCCTTTGCTGACGCCGACGGTGTATTTTGTATTAACGCTGGCGGTGATTTCCATGTTTAAGGAATTTGAAATTGTTTATATGCTCATTCCCTCAACTCAGTATAATACGGCGTCACCGGCGATTGACGCCTCAAGGACGGTGGTGAGATATTTTTACGATCTGACATTTCGGGGCGAGTTTAATGAGGGCTATGGTTCCGCAATTTCAGTGTGTTTGTTTATCGTCATTCTCATCGTAACATTAATTCAAAACAGGCTGCAGAAAAAATGGGTCTTTTACGCATAGGAGGATTGGGGAATGAAAAAAGGAAAATGGATAGTTTATTTTGTGCTTCTCATTGCCGTGGCGGTGATGGTTGTTCCGTTTTTATGGATGCTTCTGACTTCCTTCAAGACATTTGAGGACGCCACGAGGATACCGCTTAGGATTCTCCCTGAAAAATGGATTCTGACAAATTACCGGGAGATATTGGGGGTATTTCCGGTTTTAAAATGGTTTATAAACTCCTTTCTTTCGGTTGCCGTTTCAATTATCGGACAGGTATTTTTAGGATCCCTTGCCGCATACTCGTTTGCACGGCTGCGCTTTCCGGGAAAAGAAGTTTTGTTTATGCTGTGCCTTTCCATTATGATGATACCGGAGCAGATATTTATTATTCCGCGGTATAATACGCTTGCGGCAGTGGGGCTGACCAATACCCGTACCGCACTGTGGATCATAAGACTTTTTTCGGTATTCTCAGTGTTTTTGATGCGCCAGTTCATCCTGTCGGTTCCAAAGGAGTTAGACGAAGCCGCTATGGTTGACGGGTGCGGATATTTCAGAATATATGCAACCATCATTCTGCCGGTATTAAAAGCGCCTGTGGTTTCCCTTGCAATCCTTTCCGGCCTGACAACATGGAAGGATATGATGTGGCCGTTAATCGTTATCCGCGATCGCGATAAGATGCCGGTAGTGTCCGGGCTTTCCACCCTTGCGGATTATTTTGCAAACCGGTTTCCCCATCAGATGGCGGGGGGCGTATTGTGCTCGGTGCCGGTGATCCTTTTCTTTTTCGTTTTACAAAAGCATTTTGTGGCCGGCATTGCTTCACAGGGAATCAAGGAATAGCGAAATTTGTATTGGAAATTTTTGCAATCTACAATATACTTAATATAGTGCGAATCATACATAAATTAATGTGAAAGGAATGGAAAGAATGTTATGTGGAACGAATATGTCCGACGTCAAGATCTCTAATAGAAGCGCTATTTTGCGTTTGCTGCACGAGTCCGGGGCTATGTCGCGCAAGCAGATCGCCGCGCGTTTAAAGCTGACATCAGCGACAATTACGGTTATCATTAATGAACTGATACATGAATGTATTCTTGCGGAAGGGATCAGCATTCCCAATGCAGGCGCGGCAGGGAGAAGAGAGGTGCTAGTGGAAATCAGCCACGAGAAATATATTGCATTAGGGCTTGCGCTTGGCAAGGGAGAGGTGAAGTTTACAGCCGTTAACCTGTATGGGGAGAGGATTTGCGAAGAGACTTTTGTACTTCCGGACGAACTGACGCCCCGGTATTTTTCAGACAATGTCTGCAGGAAAATGAAGCGGGTGATAGAATCGCATGGCTTTTTGGAAGATTACATAGTGGGGCTTGGCATCATCATCTGCGGCGTCGTTGACTGTGCCAACGGGATTATTTTAGACAGCGACGGGCTTTGGGAAGAAAGGAATGTTCCGATTGTCAAAATGCTGCGCCAGGAATTTTCATTTCCCGTTGTTGTTGCAAACAATGTGAGAAGCTTTGCCAATGCATATGCATTTCTAAAACGCGATCCCAAAATGCAGAATATGCTGTTTATACGCAATGAGGCCACGATGGGGGCGGCTCTTGTTCTGGACGGACGGTTTTATGACGGGGACCGAAATCTCTCGGCGGGTATAGCCCATTATACGGTGGAGCCCAATGGGAGACAATGCCATTGCGGAAAGCGCGGCTGCCTTGACACGATAGCTTCGCAGGACGGCATGATGGTAAGCCTTGGCGAACAATTTGGAAAAGAGAGAACGCCGCTATTGTATCATCAGACAAAGGGGGATTTTTCAAAGGTGACATTTTCCATGTTTTTGGAGGCGGCTTATTCCGGGGATCAGGGGGCTTACGAGGTATTAGAGAAGGCGCAGGATATTTTTGCCCGGGCGGTTGCTTTCGCCATTCAATTGCTTGACGTCCAGAGAGTTGTTTTTCATGGTGAAATGTTTAGGGACAGCCGGTTCTTTGACTCCTGGCAGAGACTTTTGACAGAAAAAACGGAAGGAATCTACAAAGAAAATACCTATAAAGTTGTTCCCTCCAAAATGCAGATTGAATTAGTTGCGGCGCCAATTTTAGCGGTGAATTTCTTTTTCAACGCAGGCGGGCATAAGAATTATTAACCGGTATTTAGCCAATTGAATGGGGCTGTTGCAAAACTTGGCTAGTGTACAATATATGGCAAACATCTGGCGTATGCCGCTATATATTGTATGAATCTGCCGTTTCGCGACATCCCCATCTTCTTGAACTATTTTTCATAAAATCTCAGTCAACATCTCCATCAGCTTTTGAATAACAATCGGCTTTGCCAATATGGTCAAAGTCCTTTTTTGCTATTATAATAATAAAGGAAAGTTTACAAAAAACCAGCAGATGGAAGAATAAATACGGGGGAACGAAATGCAGTATACAAATCATTATGAGTCTCCGATGGGGGGCATTCTTCTTGCGGCGGACGACATAGGGCTGACAGGGCTTTGGTTTGACAAAGCCAAGTATTACGCCGCTGATCTTGACCCTTATCATGAAGAAAAAGAACTTCCGGTTTTTGAGGATGTGAAGCGCTATCTTACAATATATTTTTCCGGCAGGGAGCCGGATTTTATGCCGCCGCTTCATGTGACCGGTTCGCCTTTTCGGGTTGCGGTATGGGAGATTTTGCGCACGATCCCGTACGGTAAAACCATGACTTATGGAGAAATAGCAAAATTAATGGCAAAAAGGCGGGGACTGTCAAGCATGTCCGCGCAGGCTGTAGGGGGAGCCGTAGGGCATAACAAAATTTCTATTATTATCCCATGTCACAGAGTCGTAGGGGCAAAGGGAAGTCTGACCGGATATGCAGGGGGGATTGACAGAAAAGTAAAGCTGCTTAACTTAGAAAAAGCAGATATGAGGCAATTATTCATTCCCCAAAAAGGAACTGCTTTAAGAGCGGACGGCAACGCAGCGCAAAGCAGATAGTAAGACTATTTCTTGACATAGTTTCAAAAGTGTAATATTGTATTTTTAGCATTGAATATCCGCAAAATTATGAGGGGAGATAAAGTCATAAGCAGCCTTGTGATATAGGATAATGAACTTTGTTCATTATACATGACAAGAAGCTTTCCTTATTGTTTGAATGGGCAATAGATGGAACAATTAGAAATTTGCGCCTGGCCTGAATCTGTGGGCTGCCGGCCGGAATGGGGATTCATATGGTAAATCTTGTCATTTTATTGGAGTGCTTTGGTATAGGTCTGATAATGATAGCCCTGCTTCTCTTGCTTAACGGAGAGGGGGCAAAAGAGCAGAAGCTGCTGATTCTTATTATGTGCGGCTCGCTGGTACAGAATGTGGGGTATCTGCAGGAGCTGCTGGCGCCTACCGTGGAGGCGGCCATGACGGCAGTGATTGTGGAAAATGTAGGTTCCACTTTCGTGCCCCTATGCTATTGCTGGTTTATTTACATTTATTGTTGTGTCACCCCGCCGAAAACGGTTTTAAGAGTTATTGGCGTAATCGGCCTTCTTTCCCTATTTACGGTGTTTTTTGACAGATATGGTCTTTTTTATCGGGAAGTAAAGTGGGTTGCGGATGCGAATGGTTTTTATCATGTGGATATCTCCTATGGCCCGCTGTATGTGTTCTTTTTGATCAGCCGTATTATTGTGCCCTACGCTCTTTGCATGTACACATTGCTCCGTGCCGTACGTGAACGCACAGATAAGCAGGTCAACCGCCAGTACTTTACGATTCTGTTAATTTCCACTTTGCCGGTGATTGTGTTAATCGCCTATGTATGTAAGTTCGCCAACGTATTTGATCTTACGCCGGTGACGCTGGCCATATCCATGGCCCTGGTGGTTATTGTAATCTGGAGCCGCCGCAATTATGATTTCCGTCATCTGGCGGCGGAGAAGGTTTTGGAAAGTATGGGCGACGGCGTAATCGCGCTGGACGGCCATGACCGGCTGGTGAGCTATAACAGAGCGGCGGCAGACATCTTTACCTGCCTGCCTGCTCACAAATTAGGGGAGAATATCAGGGTAGTGGAGGAGTTTCAGGAGGAAATGCTAAAAGAGGATGTTCCCTGGAGTTTTTCCCTTAATGGCCAGCATTATGAAAGCCACAGCAAGCATATTATAGATGAAAACGGCAGGATACAGGGCAGCGTTATTTTGATTCTCGATATGACGGATATAAAAGCTTATATCAATGAGATTAAGCGTGTGCGGCGTCAGGCGGAGAAGGCAAGTATTGCCAAAAGTGAATTTCTTGCCAATATGTCTCATGAGATACGTACCCCAATGAATGCCATCATTGGAATGAACGATATTATTATGGAAGAAAGTGACGATACCGAAATCTGCGCTTATGCCAAGGATGTGCAGTCCGCGGCAAAAAATCTGCTGGCAATCATCAATGATATTCTGGATCTGTCCAAGGTAGAGGCAGGCAAAATGGAACTGGTGAATGTGAATTATTACATCAAAGTAGTTGCGGACGAGATCATTGGAATGATGGATATGGCCGCTTCCCAGCGGGGATTGATTCTTAAGTATGAGTGCGACGAAACGATTCCCTGCCGGTACAGAGGGGATGACGGAAGAATTAAGCAGATTCTGATTAACATTCTCAGTAATGCCATAAAATTTACAAAGAAAGGATATGTGCGTACATATATTACCGGAAAGCCCGGAAAGAATGAAAATGAGGAACTGCTTATTTTCCATGTGGAGGATACCGGCTGCGGCATTCGGCAGGAGGATCTTGAAAAAATATTTGAGGATTTCCGGCAGGTGGATTCTAAGAGAAACCGAAGTGCGGAGGGCACCGGACTGGGGCTTGCGATTGTAAAGCATTTAGTGGAGCTGATGGAGGGCAACATCCAGGTGGAGAGTACTTACGGCAAAGGGACGATCGTCACAATCACGATTCCACAGGTGATCATAGATCATCGGCCGGTTTCTGAGATGCCACAGGCCCCTCAGTCAGAACAGAAAATTACGGATATGTTTACCGCGCCGGGGGTTAAAGTGCTTATTGTGGATGATAACGTGATTAACCGCAAGGTGGCCAGGGGCTTTTTGAAAAATTATGCGTTTGATTTGACCGAGGCGGAAAATGGGCCGGAGGCGATCGAGCTGGTACGTGAGAATCGGTATGATATTATCTTTATGGATCATATGATGCCTGGTATGGATGGCATTGAAGCAACAACGATTATTCGTACGGACTGCGGTGAAAATGGCTCCGCCCCTGTCATAGTGGCATTGACCGCCAATGCGATGGAGGGAATGCGGGAACTTTTTCTGGAACATGGTTTCCAGGATTTTATTGCCAAACCTCTTGACAGGAAAGAGCTGAACCGGCTTTTGCTTCGGTGGGTGCCGGAAAAATACAGGCAAAGCGCTAACCAGGAAGAAGCCAGGCCGCTTAATCCGGAGGAATTTGCGATAGACGGAGTGGATATGAATGCTGCAATGCAGTATTATTCCGGCGATGAAGCCGGATTTGTGGATTTGCTGGAACTGTATTGCGCAGACGGTAAACGCAAAACAAAGCTTCTTTGTGAGCTTGTGGAATCAGATATTATGCGTTATCAGATAGAGGTGCATGGGCTGAAAAGCGCGTCTGCCAATATCGGGGCAATAAATGTCTCAAATATGGCATATGCGCATGAAAGCGCCGCAGCACAGGGAAACAGAGAATTTATCCTTGAGCAGTTCCCGTTGCTGATGGGGGAATATGAGACCCTTCTTACAAATATTGAAGGATTCCTGGAGGAGTACGGACAGAAAAATGGCTCTAAAGAAAAACTTCCCGCCCTGCCGTTACAGGAGCTTAAGGATAAAACCGTGGAAGCTTTAGAGAATTTGAAGCATTTCCGCTCCCAGGAGTGTTTGCAGGAAGTGGAGACGATACTGCTTCATGAACTTGCGAAAGATTTGCAGGAACGTTTTTTACAGATACGGGAGCAGTTAAAATTATATGAGGATGATAATGCGGAAGAGCTGTTAGGGCAGCTTGTCGGCATACTGGAAAAGGAGGAAGAAAATATATGATTCAAACAACAGGTGGAAATTCCAAAAAGCGTATTTTAGCAGTTGACGATACGGCAATTGCCTTGACCAGGATTTCGAGTACCCTGCGCGATGATTATGATGTAATTACGGTCAATTCAGGGGCGCGGGCGCTGAAATACCTGGAGATGGAGAAACCGGATCTTATTTTGCTGGATGTTAAGATGGCGCCTATGGACGGTATTGAGACACTCCGGGAGATACGCGCAATGCGGGACAGGGCGGATATTCCGGTGATTATGCTTTCCGGCGTGGAGGAAAAGGATACGATTATGGAGATTGCCAAGCTGGGAATTTGCGGTTACATATTGAAGCCTTTTCAATCCGAAGAACTCCATAAAAGACTTCGCCAGGTTTTTAACGGTGAAAAAATTGAAAATGCGGTGGAGAGAGGAGACAAAAGATGAATACTGCTTTGGCAAAAGAAGAGCTTGCGCAGATACTGGATCAGGCGGTTCAGGATGTGACGGAACGTACCGCAGGCGTACGTCTGCATCAGAAAAACCAGTCGCCGGGGGAGGATCTTTGTACGGTTGAGATTACTTTTGACAAAGGATTCCATACCAGCCTGACCCTGTGCGCCGACACCGGTCTTTTGTCCCGTATGGCTTGCAATTCCTTTCATGAGGAATCGGTCAGTGCCGAAGATTTGGAGGAGTTTACCAAAGAATATTTTAATGTGCTTTGCGGCAAAATAGCCGGGGCGATGTATAAAGCGACACAGATTCCCGCTCATTTTAGCCCGCCGGTGTTTTATCACGGACGCTATGAGCCTGAGGGGCGTGAAATCCAGTTTATGCTTACATATTCGGATGAGTACTGTGAAGGCGCCCAGCTGATTCACCATGTGCCTTTTTCCGATGGGGATGAGGATTCTTTACGGAATCAAACATAATCCTCTGGGATCTGGCCGATCTCCTTGCGGGAGTGTGGAATGAAAGAAGGAAGAAAAGAAAGGGTGAAAACTGACGAAAGGAGCGTGGCAAAATGAGCAAACGAGTTATGGTGGTAGACGATTCACGGTTGGTACGGGTTCAGCTGGAGGATGTTTTGGCAGGTACGGATTATGAGATCGCAGCATTTTGCAGAAGTGGAGAGGATGCCATTGCACAGTACGACCAAGTGAAACCCGATTTGGTGACCATGGATATTATCATGCAGGGGATGGACGGATTAGAGGCGGCTGAGTGTATTTTAAAAAAGCACCCGGATGCAAGGATTGTGGTAGTCTCATCTCTGGCATATGAAGATACTTATGAGAAGGCGAAAGCCATTGGCGCAAAGGGCTTTGTGGACAAGCCTTTTCACCAGGAACAGCTGCTTAAGGTATTTGAGCAGGCGCTTTTCTAGTACTACGTACTCATAATTTCTGTGCAAATTTCTGAGGACGCAGTACTAGTACTATTGTGCTTCGTATTTGAAAAAATTGGAATGAGAAAGGAAGACAGGCTTCTTAGGAGGCGCTGTCTTTTTTTAAAAAAAGAAATTTGTTTGTAACAAATTGCGCTTTGAAAGAACTAATAATAGAGGTGCAAGAGATGAAGAAGACGGACATTGACGAAATATACCGGAAAAATGCAACAATGATATATAAATATTTATGCGGTTTAACCCAGGATACCAGACTTGCCGAGGAGCTGACCCAGGAGACTTTTTTTCAGGCGGTCAAAGGCATTGAAAGGTTCAGGGGCGACTGCAAGGTGTCGGTCTGGTTATGTCAGATTGCCAAAAATCTGTGGCATAAGGAGCTTGAAAAAAGAAGCAGACACAAAACCGTAGAGTTAGACGATACCATACCTTCGGCAGAAAATGTTGAAAGCCAATGTTTAAACCGCATGGAGCAGATAGAAGTCTTCCGGCTTATGCACAATTTAGATGATATGACAAGAGAAGTCATGTATCTACGACTTACAGGCGATTTACAGTTTTCAGAAATTGCAGATATCATGGGAAAAACAGAAAACTGGGCCAGAGTAACTTATTACAGGGGAAAACAAAAATTGATGAAAGGATTGAAAAAATGGACAGAGAATTAGAGTGTGAGATTGTAAGGGATTTACTTCCTCTTTATGTGGACAAAATGGCAAGTGACGTTTCGAAAGAGAGCATCAGGCGGCATTTGGAGCATTGCGCGGACTGCAATGAAATTTACCGTAGAATGACATTTCACCTGGAAGAGGAAAAGCGGCCCTCAGAGGTGGGAGATGTAAAAAGATTTTTGAATAAAACAAAACGCATGTTTTTATTTTATGGCCTGTGCGGGCTTAGCGTTCTTTCCATTCTTATCTGCATGATTGTAGATTTGGCGGTAAACAAGAAAATTACCTGGTCCCTGATAGTTGACTGCGCCGTACTTTTTTCGGACGCTTTCGCATATACCGCTTTGACCTGCAAAAAAAATAAGGGCTTCGCCCTCATGGGCGTGATTAGCGTGGGCACATTTTGCCTGCTGACCGCTATTCAGATTAGTTTATATTATCTTATGGACACAGGGACGATTTGGATTTTTCGCTACGGTTATCCCATCATGCTTTTTTGGCTGGGAGCCGTCTGGATTCCGGTGCTGATAAGGACATTCCTGAAATGGAATCTCTGGGATTGCGGCGCCGTTCTTTTTCTGCTGGCTCTTATAGGTAATTATGTTACCAATCTGATTACAAGAGATTACGTATGGAAGGATATATTTGAGATACGATATTTTATAAACAACGGTCTGGGAGACTTGCTCGGCGCAGTATTGTTTTGGATGCTGGGCCGGGTTAAAAAACTGAGAAAATAATCAGTAACTATGAAGCCGAAAGCTGAATAGATACAATAATCGAATGGAAAATACAAATGGAGTATCGACAAAATTTGCCAAAGGTATTATAATTAGAATAATTCTAAAATGGAAAAGGCGGTGAAAAAGTGACAAAGTATGCAAAACTGATATTGGAGCTGATCAACCGGTCCGGGGAGCATATGAGCGCGGAGCAGCTTTTTCTGGAATTGAAAAAAATTGAACCCAAAGTGGTTCTGGCAACGGTATACAACAATCTGAATGCGCTGTATCAGGAGGGGCTGATACGGAAGCTGTCGATAGAAGGCGCTCCCGACCGCTACGATAAAATGCAGAAGCACGACCACCTGGTATGTAAAATGTGCGGCGCATTATCAGACGTAAAACTGGAGGATCTGACCAAAGATCTGGAGAGACAGCTGGGAGAAGGCATTTTATCCTATGATTTAAAGGTATTTTATGTTTGTCCAAAGTGCAGAGAAAAAAACAGCGGTCAGCAGGCTTAAGGAACTGGCCTTATGTTAAGAAAAGGAGGTAGTTATCATGGTCTACAAATGCAGTATTTGCGGATATGTGTATGATGAGGAAAAAGCAGGCAGGCCCTTTTCCGAATTGACGCAGTGTCCTGTCTGCAAACAGCCGCCGGAGAAATTTAAGGTGATGGAAACTGAAAAGGACGAAAGATCTAGGCCCGGATTTGACGAAAAGTCATCTTTCGGCAATGCTGATAATGGTTCGCCGGGGTTGGATTTAAATTATCCAAAGGAAACGCGAAAGATGGATGGCAATTACCGGTATATGCGGGAAATCCATGAGATGGCCGTTACCGGTAAATCGGCGATTGAGGCTATGGGCACACAGATGAAAATGCCCAATTGGGACGATGTACTTATACTTGGCGCCCAGCTAAATCCAATGCCGCTTGACGAGCATGCAAAGGTGTCCCTAAAGACGATTATCGGAAAACATGCCAAAAAGCCTATGACGCTCGACATGCCGGTTTACATTTCCCACATGTCTTTTGGCGCCCTTTCCAGGGAAACCAAGATTGCCATGGCAAGGGGAAGCGCGGCGGCGGGAACGGCAATGTGCAGCGGCGAGGGCGGTATCCTTCCCGGGGAGAAGGAAGCGGCATACAAATACATCTTTGAATATGTGCCCAATTTATACAGCGTTACGGATGAAAACCTAAAGACCTCGGACGCCATAGAAATCAAAATCGGCCAGGGGACAAAACCCGGAATGGGCGGCCATCTGCCGGGAGGCAAGGTAACCCCTGAAATTGCGAAAATCCGTAATAAGCCTATGGGGCAGGACGTCATCAGCCCGTCAAGATTTCCCGGTATAAACAGTGCGGAGGATTTAAAGAAGCTGGTTAGCGAGCTGCGCATGCGCAGCGAGGGCAGGCCCATCGGCATTAAAATTGCCGCCGGACGTATTGAGCGGGATTTGGAATTTTGCGTGTATGCACAGCCCGACTTCATCACCATAGACGGACGGGGCGGCGCAACGGGCGCTTCCCCCGCTATCATAAGGGATTCCACCAGCGTGCCTACAATATATGCCCTTTACCGGGCAAGAAAATATCTTGATTTGGTTGGTTCGGATATTGACCTGGTCATCACAGGAGGGCTGCGGGTTTCCTCCGACTTTGCAAAAGCCATTGCAATGGGCGCGGACGCGGTGGCCGTTGCCTCGGCGGCTATGGTGGCGGCGGCCTGCCAGCAATACCGTATCTGCGGCAGCGGAATGTGCCCGGTGGGAGTGGCAACCCAGGACGAAAAGCTGCGGGCAAGGCTTAACATTGATGCGGCGGCAAAGCGGGTGGAGAATTATCTTAAATGCAGCGCGGAGGAACTGAAAACATTTGCAAGGATTACCGGAAACGAGGATATTCACGGCCTTTCCGTCAGCGACCTTTGCACAATTAACGAAGAAATATCGGAACATACAAACATTGTACATGCAGGCGAAGCATTCATGTCCTCCGGTTTTGCAAGTAAGAGGGAAGCCGGCCATCCGGCGGCGGATGCAAGCCAAAATATATCATTTAATACCATGAAGGAGGAAAAGAACATGGCGGAAACAAAGTATGCGGGAACACAGACAGAAAAGAACCTGGAAGCGGCATTTGCAGGGGAATCACAGGCAAGAAACAAATATACCTATTTTGCATCCGTGGCAAAAAAGGAAGGATATGAGCAGATTGCAGGGCTATTTTTGAAAACCGCGGAAAATGAAAAAGAACATGCAAAGATGTGGTTTAAGGAGCTTAAGGGAATAGGCGATACGAAGGAAAACCTTGCGGCTGCCGCCGAGGGTGAAAATTTCGAATGGACAGATATGTATGAGAATTTCGCCAGGACGGCGGAGGAAGAAGGCTTCCCGGAGCTTGCCGCTAAATTCAGACTTGTGGGAGAAATCGAGAAGCATCACGAGGAAAGATACCGGGCTTTGCTAAAGAACGTAGAGAGCGCCGCCGTATTTGAAAAGAGCGAGGTGAAGGTGTGGGAGTGCCGCAACTGCGGGCATATTGTCGTGGGAACCAAGGCGCCGGAGGTATGCCCCACCTGCAATCATCCCCGGAGCTATTTTGAAGTACATGCGGAAAATTATTAAGATAATGCGTTGACGTCATTCTTCACACATTGTTTGTGCCGCAAAGCGGCATGTCGGGAAGTATGAAAATATTTTAGTATTAAGATATTTCAATAAAAGAGATCATAATACATAAATTATGTAACGGAAAAAGGGCCTTATAAGCCCTTTTTCCATGCCCATGCCGCCAGATCCCGGACAGAAAAAACTGTCATTATTTTCCCGGACAGCAGGAAACATTGCGCTGAGCGAAAGCGTGGTGACGACCGAATTTCTATCCGCAAAGCGTGTGCGGCTGGCAGATATGTGAAAATCCCCCGCCCGATTGTAAAAACATTGGTGCAAGATAGTGGACGCAAGGGCACTTGAATGCTATACTGGAAAGACAGAAAAAATGCGGTTGAATGGAGGGTAAAGATGGACCGGAAGGCACAAAGAATAGAATTTCGTTTTGGAAAAGTTGGAAGTCTGGCGCCGCTTTTGGTTGCGGCGGCAATGATTTTGTGGGCGGCCATGAGCCAGTCTAATGTGAACGGGTATGTTCTGGCGTTTTTTGCAGCGTTGGTGAGCGGCGTTTTGTTTGCAAAGAATGAAAAGGCGTATGGGGAAGCCCTGGTGCATGGCCTGAGCAAGCCGATGTTTGCCGTGATTGTACTGGCTGTAATATTAGCAGCAGTTTCAGGCAAACTGATTTCCGCCAGCGGAGTGGTGCAGACAATTGCGGCGTATGTGGTGGCGGCAGGGTTTACAGGCAGGCTTTTTGTGGCGGCAACCTTTTTGATTACCTGCCTTTTGGCCTTTGCCACGGGAACCTCGGTTGGTACTTATTTTGTTGTGATTCCGATTTTATTTCCCGTGGGGGTGATGGCAGGCGCAGCGCCGGAATTTATGATAGGCGCTATTGTGTCGGGGGCGGCATTTGGCGACAACTTGGGACCGATTTCGGATACCACCATCGCATCCTCCGCAACACAGCATGCGGATTTGGGAACTGTGGTGAAAACCAGGACACGCTACAGTCTGCCGGCGGCTGTGGGAGCGCTTATTTTGTTTATGCTTTTTTCCAAAACCACAAACGGTGTTTTGCCAATGGAAGGATCTGAGGGGGCGGTTAATCCGGTGAGCCTTGTCATGCTGGTGGTGCCGGTGGTGATCATAGCCCTTTGCGTGATGCGGAAGCATTTGATCACCGCTCTGGCATGGGGAATTTTAGCAGGCATCGCCGCCGGGCTTGTTTTTGGAATTTATTCGGTGGGAGACTTGATTGCCTTTCCCGGAGGGTTTTCCGTATCAGGGGCCATCATAGAAGCTATTACGGGGACAGCAGGTACCGTGGCAATGCTGATAGGGGTATTTGCCCTTTTAGGCGTGCTGGAATGCAGTGGATTTTTTGAGGATGTGGGAGCGCTTCTCGGACGTCTTTCCAAAAAGGAGCGGAGCACAGAGGCAACCATTGTATTGTCAGTGGGGATTCTGAGCATGGTGACAGGGGTTATTTCGGTGGCGATTGTGGCCCTGGGCGATTTGATCAATGAAATCGGAGAAAAGGCGGGGGTGAACCGGTACCGCCGGGCAAATCTGATGGACTGTACCGGCTGCGTATTCTGTTTTCTGGCGCCCTGGACGGTGCACTGCGTGATCCCTGCGCAGCTGACGGCGGCATTTGGAGAAGAGGCAGCAGTTGCGCCCGGGTCGGTGCCTTTTGTAAATTATTATTCTCTGTGTATGCTGGCAATACTGGCGGCGGCAGTGATAGCGGGGTATGGAAGAAAGCCCCCTAAGGAAAAGTAAAATTAGTACGGCCTTGCAGAAATAATGGTGAATTTCAGCAATACTGTACTAGTTTTAATAGGGAGGAAAGTTTGCGATATATGTCAATGGGCTTTGCCGGTGGCATGCGGCAAACTACTTATTGGTGGCAGTACCGCAAGCACGGCTTGCGGTATGCGGTATGAGGGGGTATAAATATGGAGCAGGTTCAAAAGAAAAAAGGGCTAAATTCCAATCAGTTGAAAGTCATTGCCATTATTGCCATGACAATTGATCATGTGATATCGGTGGTATTTCCCAATTATCCAACACAGTGGTGGATTCTTTTATGCCATATTATTGGCAGATTGACGGCCCCTATTATGTGGTTTTTCATTGCGGAGGGTTATCACTATACCCATGACAGGAAAAAATATGCCGCAAGATTATTTTTGTTCGCCTTTATTTCCCATTTTGCGTACAATTTTGCTTTTGGTATCCCATTCATCCCTTTTCAGACAAGTATTTTTAACCAGACAAGTGTTATCTGGTCCCTGGCCTGGGGGCTGGCAGCGCTTATGATTGTGAACAATGGTGAACTGAAAGAAGGGACAAAAACGGTATTGCTGATAGTGATCTGCCTTATTACCTTTTGCTCGGACTGGAGTTGTATTGCGGTTATGGCAATTGTTTATATAGGAACGAACCGGGGCAACTTTAAGAAACAAATGGAGTGGATGATGTTTTGGGCGGCCCTTTATGCCCTTATTTATATCCTGTTTATTAACAGGATATATGGTTTCATTCAATTGTTTGTGGCGCTTACGATCCCGCTTTTGAAAAACTATAATGGGGAGAGGGGAAAATGGCGGGGGATGAAGTGGTTTTTTTATCTTTACTATCCGCTGCATTTGATTGTTTGCGGCATCATACGAGTTATGCTCCACGGAAATATTGGCGTAATGATCGGAGGCTAGTTTTTTTGTATAAATAACTTCAAAACCTGATATTAGGGATGAAAATGGGCAGAATAATAGAGTAAACACAAACTCGTAAGCCATACATGGCTTTGCGCAACAAAGCAGCGCAGAAATGGGATAAAAAATGAGCAATCACCTGAAAAATGAGACAAGCCCATATCTTTTACAGCATGCGGAAAATCCTGTAGACTGGTATCCGTGGTGCAAAGAGGCGTTTGAAAAAGCAAAGACAGAAGATAAACCTATATTTTTAAGTATTGGTTACAGTACCTGCCACTGGTGCCACGTTATGGCCCATGAAAGCTTTGAAGACGAAAAGGTGGCCGAAATCCTCAACAGAGAGTTTATTTCCATAAAGGTTGACAGGGAGGAGCGGCCGGATATTGACAGCGTTTATATGTCCGTGTGCCAGGCATTTACCGGAAACGGGGGCTGGCCCATGAGCATTTTCATTACATGGGATAAAAAGCCCTTTTTTGCAGGTACCTATTTCCCTGTTAAGCCGCGGTATGGAATGCCGGGATTTGGCGATTTGCTGGATGCAATTGCAAATCAGTGGAAAAATGACCGCGAGGAAATTTTATCTTCGGCAAAGCAGATTATCGGATATTTGAAAAATTCGAAATCCGTCCACAAAGAAGAAAGCGGCAAAGGGCTGCCGGCAAAGGCGGTTCGGATGTTTTTTGACAGCTTTGACAGCAAATACGGAGGATTTGGAGACGCCCCTAAATTTCCAACGCCCCACAATTTACTATTTCTGACATTGTATGCGGCGTTAAAGGAAAAGGACGAGGAGAAGGAAGAAAGCAGAGACAGCAAAAAAAAGAAAGAGGTTAAAAAGAACAGGGAGAATAAAGAGTACAAAGCGAACAAAGCGTATATGGAGCATAGGGAAAACAGAAGCAGCGGGGACATACTGAATATGGTTGAAAAAACCCTTGTGCAAATGCGGAAAGGCGGTTTATTTGACCAGATTGGTTATGGCTTTTCCCGATATTCCACAGACAGGTATTTTCTCGCGCCCCATTTTGAAAAAATGCTCTATGACAACGCGTTATTGATAGCGGCGTATACATCGGTTTACGCAATAACGAAAAAACGCGTATATTTAGACACCGCCGAAAAAACGGCGCAGTATATTTTTCGAGAAATGACCTCTAAGGAAACCGGGAAAGAGAGAGGATTTTACAGCGCCCAGGACGCGGACAGCGAAGGGGTGGAGGGAAAATATTATACCTTTACATTGTCGGAAATTTTAGATATTTTAGGGGAAGAAAGAGGGAGAGCCTTTGCAGGCGCACTTGATATCAGTGCGGAGGGCAACTTTGAGGGCGTCAATATTCCCAATCTTTTAAAGAGCAATGATCCGGAGACGGATTTTAGCGGAGAAATACAAATACTGTACGACTACCGGCAGAAACGCTCAAAGCTGCATCTTGACGATAAGATTTTAACGTCCTGGAATTCCATGATGATAGCGGCGCTTTCCATGCTTTATCATGTTACGCAAAAGGAAGAGTATCTTAAGGCGGCCGCCGCCGGGCAGATGTTTATCGAAAAAAATCTCTCGGAGGGCTTAACGCTTTACACAAGCTATCGCAAAGGAAAGCGTTCGGAAAATGGTTTTTTGGATGATTATGGGTTTTATGTGGCGGCCCTAATCGGTCTTTATCATGCCACCCTTCATAAGGCGTATCTGGAAAAGGCGGAGCGGTTTTGCAGCGAGGCGGTAAGGCGGTTTTTTGATAAGGAAACGGGAGGATTTTATCTTTCCGATTTGGGCAGTACGGAGCTTTTTATGAATCCGAAGGAAACTTATGACGGTGCGGTTCCAAGCGGAAATTCCATTATGACTTACAATCTGGTAAGGCTGCACCGGCTGACCGGGAAGGAAGAGTACGGGGAGCTTTCACAAAAACAGATTCATTATATGAACACTAAGGCGAAAGATTATCCGGCCGGATACGGTATGTTTTTGATTGCCGGTCTGCTTAGCGATAATCCGCCGGAGCATATTACGGTTGTTTTAAAAGAAGCTTCCGATTTGGAAAAGATAAAAAAGAAGCTTCCTTTCTTAGCCGATGTGGTGATAAAGGAAGAAAGCAAAGCTTATCCGCTGGTGAATAACCGCACAACCTTTTATGTCTGTAAGGGCCATACCTGTTATCCGCCGGTAAATACGCTTTAGGAAAAATAGCGTTAAGAAAACAGGCGCCGTCACCTTTGGCGAATCGTCCTACTGCAATAACGTGCAGGGGCGTGAAGAACTATTCACAAGTTATTTCCGAATAGTTCCCAAGCTTCACGCCCCTGACCTGCTAATACATTTACATGGATTGAAATTTCACGATAACAGTTCGGCGTTTAACAGTTATCTGATTTAACGCCGCTTCCATTTCCCCAACAACGTCTTTTTATAACGTCCCAGAGCTTCGCCGGCTCCCGCAACTTTTTTATCGGCGGCTTTTTGGTAGCAGGAGACAGCCATGGGAATATTTTCAGCCACCCCTACCCCTTTGTCATACATATCTCCAAGGAACATCCAGGCCTGTCCGTTGTTTTCCTGTGCGGCCTCTTCAAGGAGACGCTTTCCGCGAACCATATCCGTGGCGATGCCCTGACCGTAGAGACAGCAGTAGCCCATCAATTCTTTGGGATAATTCTGGTTTTCATTTATAAGCATATTCATCATGCGGACAGCCATTTCATAGTTAACCAGGGTTCCCCGCCCATAGAAATAACACTGTGCAAGATAAGATTTTACAGCCTGGTGGCCGCCCCGGTAAGATTGGTCGAAAAGGCGGAAAGCTTCGTTGTAATCTGCCGCGCAGCCCCAGCCGTGGTAATAGCACCGGCCGGCGTTATAACTGCCGTATTCGTCACCGGCCAGCGCCGCTTTGTTGAAAAGCTGCAATGCTTTCTCATAATCCGCATCGGCTCCCCTGTCGCCGTATAAGTATACCAGCCCCAGATTAACGGCACAGACGCTTACGCCGTCCCGAACGCCCCGTTCGCACCAGCGGATTGCATCGTCATAGCGTTTTAACTTCTGATATTCCAGGATAAAGGAATGGTAGTAATCCCGCATATCCACCTTACCGTCCATGGTTTCAGCCCAGCGCAGGGCTTCCTCAAGGTCTTTCGTCACGCCGTTTACACCGTTGCGCACACTGTTGAAGGCGTTGCGGAAGGAGGGGAGACAGCCCTGGGCTGATGAGAGGCGGAACCATTTCAGGGCCTGGGCGGCGTTTTCTTTTTCACATTTTGAGAAATTTTCCTTTGCGGGTTTTTGAAAATTAAGATACATATCGCCCCAGAAATAAAAAAGACCAATAGCGTACTGGGCCATGGGCTCGCCGCTTTGTGCCATTGCCATGACGTCGTCAAAAGCGTCCTTAAGGGTTCCTTTCATGGCATTTTTGATATCGCCTTTTAAAATATCCATGCGGTCCGCACCCAGCACACAAAGAGAACTGCCCAGCTCAATGCCGCGTTTTGACAGCTTTTTGGCTTTCTTTTCATTTTCCGCCACATTGCCGTCCCCCCAGCCGTAACATCTGGCCAGAAAATAAAAGGCGTGAGGTTCCTCGTCCGCAACCGCTTTTTCCAAAAGTTGTACGCCCTCGGCAAACAAAGAAGGATCCGCCTGAAAATAGAGCAGACGCAGCCCTCTACATAAGGTATTTGAATAAAAACGTTCCATAGTAATCCTCCATACTTTTCAAATTTTACAAAATGTTTTAAAAATATAATACTATATTTCAGCTTTTCCTACAACTGTTATGGAGCATACAGTGTTTGTGTGTAACTATTCAGCCCAGGACTTTGCATTTGCTGCAAAGTCCGTGAGAACGCATATATTCCGCCGAGAGTGAATACGGCCCTTCGCCGTAGGCGAACTTTTAATGGCTGTATTCAGTAACTATGAAGCCGTAGGCCGAATAGTTACGTTTGTGTATTATTCAAAAGAAAATTGGTATCCGATATTTCACTACCATTATCTTGCTTGTATAATAGAGTAAAGGCTTGCCGGAAAATAAAATTACCTGTTGACCCTCACGGAACGTCATGGGTTAAAGTGAATATATCAAGAACAGGAGGCCGATAGCTATGAGGACGGTAAAAGAAGTATCAAATTTAACAGGTATCAGCGTGCGCACGCTCCACTATTATGATGAAATCGGGCTGTTAAAGCCGACTGGCAAAAGTGAAGCGGGATACCGGCTTTATGACGATAAAGCGCTGGAAACATTACAGCAAGTGTTGTTCTTCCGTGAGTTTGATATTCCTTTGAAGGAAATCAAAGCGATTATGGCGAACCCGGCTCTTGACAGGAACCAGATTTTACAAATGCAGAGGAAAATGCTGACAGCAAAAAAAGAGCGTATGGAACGCCTGATTGCCAGCATTGACGACATTCTGAAAGGAGAAAACAAAATGGATTTTGCGGTTTTTGGTAAAACGGAGATTGAGGAAATGTTCCGGACTATGGTGGAGCATATGCCGGAGAACATGAGAAACATTGCAATAAAAGAATTTGGAAGCATCGAACAATGGAAAGAACATTATATGGAAGTTGTATCTTCCGAAAAAATGCAGAAAGGCTATGCAAAGGTAGTTGAGTGGTATGGCGGGAAAGATAAATTTTTATCTGTCGCCCGAAATCCCATCAGCAAGGAAGTTGCGGAAAGCTACAACAAACGGTTCGAGGCAATTCTGCAAAAATTAATTGCCAAACGGGATTGCACCGTGGATTCTTTTGAAGTAAAAGAGATTGTCGGGGAATATGGTTTTGTCATGAAACAATTCTCACAGATAAAAGAGGAAAAAGGATTCATGCTGGCGCAGGCGCAATACTACCGCAACGAAAAGATCAGGCCGATGACGGATGAAAAGTATGGAGAGGGGGCTTCGGAGTTTTTTGCACGGGCGATTGAAGCCTTTTATGGGAAAAAATAAGTCAAATACCTCACGGCAAGCTGACCGGGCATCAAACTTATAGCGCGGCAAGCTGTGGGATATTTAACTGAAAAAAGGCCATGGATTATGGAATCGGCAATATGAAAATGAATTTGAAAGGACAGTTTATGGTACGTTTGGCAAAAGGAGAGGACGCTCCTCAATTAGAACTTTTGAACATTGAATTTAACGGAGCGGGGGCGTCCTGTGCATACATAGAAAATTCCCTTTTAAACAATAAGCAGGAGATTGTTGTAGTGGATGAGGAGGACGGGGCGATTACAGGATTCGTCTGTATCCAGCTGAAAAAGTCATTCTGCTATGAGGAATATATGCCGGAGATTACGGAGGTTTATGTGGCGCAGGCATACAGAAGAAAAGGGATTGCCAGCAAAATGATAAAGTTTGGGGAAAAGTTCGTAACCGAGCATTATCATGCCCATGAGTGGGGGCTGCTCACCGGAAAAGACAACAGAGCGGCCCAAATCGTATACGGGAAGCTGGGATACAGGGAGGACGGAGAGTGTCATTTTTCAAAAGAATGACCAGCCCCTGTCCGGTTTGGAAGATTGTTATATAAATATAAGAAATAGTGAATGAGCGGAGGGCGGGAATCTGATAGGATGGAATCGAAAGCAGTAGGAATGTATTTTCGCTAAAACCGGATGCGGACATGGAAAAGCACTTAAAAGCGCTCCATCTCACGCAAAGACGGTGTGGAAATGAGGGAAAAGTCATGAAAGAGACCGAATCACTAAAAAAGAAAATGATGCGCCTGGTTGGGCCCATAGCCTTTCAGCAGTTTATGCTTGCGCTGGTAGGGGCAAGCGATGCGGTAATGCTGGGGAAATTAAGCCAGAATTCCATGGCGGCGGTTTCGCTGGCTTCACAGGTGACCTTTGTATTCAACCTGTTTATAGCCGCCTTTGTCATTGGAGAAAACATGTTTACGGCACAATACTATGGGAAAAAGGATTTTGACGGAATCTCCAATGTGTTTGGCCTGGTTTTCAGGATTTCCGGTCTGACTGCCATCCTGTTTTGGCTGGGAACCGCTTTTTTCTCCGAAGGCATTATGGGATTTTTTACAAATGAGCCGGAGCTGGTTAAAATGGGAAGCGAGTATTTGCGATTTGTGGGGCTTTCCTATCTGCTCTCCGCCGTCTCGCAGGTATATCTCACCTTCATGAAAAATTGTAATGCGGTGAATCTGAGCACGGCGATCAGCAGCACGACGGTAGTGCTGAATATTGTGTTCAATGCGGTGTTTATTTTCGGATTGTTTGGCGTCCCGGCCATGGGAATCCGGGGAGCGGCCATTGCAACGGTGCTTGCCACCGGGATTCAGGCGGTCTGGTGTATCATCTACACAGCGGTAAAGAGGAAAGAGCTGGAAATACGGTTATGGAAAACCAGCGGGGATTTGAAAGAGCGCTTTTGGGAAAAGGTTTGGCCGGTTCTGTTAAATGAACTGATATGGGGCGGCGGCTTTACCATGTACTCGGTGATTATGGGGCATCTTGGGACTGACGCGGTAGCGGCAAACAGTATTGCCAATATTTCCAAAAATCTGGCGGTTTGCCTGTGCATTGGATTTGGAGGCGCTGGGAGTATCATCGTGGGAAATGAGCTTGGGGCGGATCGGTTTGACAGGGCGAAAGAAGCTGGGAGGACGCTTACGAAGGCTTCCATAGTATGCGGGATTTTGACGGGAATATTTCTGCTGGCGATCTCCCCTGCGATTACGGGGCTTTTGGATATGACGCCCGGGGCGAAGGGATATTTAAGAGGAATGCTGTTTATGTGTTCTTATTATCTTGCAGGGAAATCAATTAACTGCATGACGATTGGCGGAATTTTTCCGGCGGGAGGGGATTCGAAATTTGGCCTTATATGCGACGCCGTCACGCTGTGGTGCGTCACAATTCCCTTAGGATGCCTGTGCGCGTTTGTCTTAAAGCTTCCTGTGCTTATGGTATATTTTGTGCTGAACCTGGATGAGATTATTAAGCTTCCGGTGGTATATGTGCATTACAAAAAATATCGTTGGGTTAAAAATATAACCTGAGAAATAGAATTTTGCGATAATTTTAGGGGACTGTCGCCTGACAGTCCCCCTGTTATTCATAAACCGGTTTATATGACGCTCCGCATTATAAATGAGAAATTCGGACAAATCAAATGCGCAGGTTATCTCAAGACTTTCCTTAGTCGCTTAGAAACAAAATCTTTCGTAAAATGGTAAAATTTTGGTTCCGGTTTATCAGGATTAGTAGTATCCTTATGACATGGTCTTTTAAATCATGCCTTCTTTTAACACATTATGGTCGCGCAGAAGCTTCTCCACCACAGTCCCTTTTACAACATGAAGAATCGGTTTTTTCAAAGCGTTTAAAGGCCCTGGCAGCTCAATTTCCAGAGGAGATTTGCCGTCCATAAGCTTTACGCTGCTCTCTAACAGTTCCCTGATATCGTAAACGCTGGCCCAAACCTCCGGCACGCCTCGGTCCACGCCGAGAAGTCCGTAGACAGCTTCCATAGCGGTTCTCACGGAATACTCGGTTGTAAAAACGGTATCCCTTGGGGTTTCCGTAAACTGTCCCAAAAAGGCAAAGTTGACACAGCCGTCGGGAATTACGTCAGGGCGGTCGCCCTTTGTCCTGGGCATAAAGAACGCCGTGATATAAGGCATCATAGTGGGCACGCAGACTGCGCTGTGCTCCGCTAAGTCAGGAATTTCCTCCACAGGCACGCCTAAATGATAGAGCCATTCCTGGGTAATTTCCATACCGGTGCATTCGCGCATGGGTTTCTTGATAAAGTCCCCGGGAACATCCGTAAACAGCCCATATACCCAAACGCATACCTTATCCTTATCCTGCTCTTTAAACTGCCCCTGCCTGTTGATGGTCCAGCTCATAAGCCACTTGGAATCCTGACAGCTTACGATACCGCCGGTCACTACGCGGCCGCTTTTCGGGTCGCGCTTGCAGATATTGGTGATGTAAGGAAGAATCTTATCATCCAAAGTGGTGACGGTAGCGGACTCCCAGTTGGTCTTGGAAATATCGGAACAGAACTTTTCCGGATGCCCGAAAGCAGGATCCTGTTTTGCAATATTTTTCCAAAGGCTCCAACATCCGCTGGTGCGTACCTCTGCGTCTCCGTTAGGCGCATGGTGCTGATCGCCGTATACGGTTCCCTCCGTACAGCTTCCGTTGGTGACGAATACAAGGTCGTTTTCCGTAAGGCTGATGCCCTTTTCAATGCCTTTTACCCGGCACTCAATCGCCTTTGCCACCTTCTTGCCATTTTCAATTTCAAAGATTACGTTGGTCACTTCCGTGTTAAACTGGAAGTCAACGCCCGCATCCTCCAGATATTTCTGCATGGGAAGAATCAGGGATTCATATTGGTTGTATTTGGTAAATTTCAGCGCGCTGAAATCCGGCAGCCCTGCAATATGATGGATAAATCTCTGGAAATACAGCTTCATTTCCAAAGCGCTGTGCCAGTTTTCAAAAGCAAACATTGTCCGCCAGTAAAGCCAGAAGGTGGAGCCGAATACTTCCTCGTCGAAGACGTCCTCAATGGTCTTGTCGTACAAATCTTCGTCTTTGGTCATAAACAGCTTCATAATTTCCATGCAGCCTTTTTGACTTAAATTAAACTTGCCGTCCGTGTGTGCATCCTCCCCGCGGTTTACGGTAGCGCGGCACAAGGAATAATTGGGGTCTTCCTTGTTCAGCCAGTAGTATTCATCCAAAACGGATACGCCGGGGGTTTCCAGAGAGGGGATACTGCGGAACAAATCCCACAGACATTCAAAATGATTTTCCATCTCGCGTCCGCCGCGCATCACATAACCTCTGGTTGCGTCGTAGATTCCGTCGCATGCGCCGCCAGCAATGTCCATTGCCTCTAAAATATGAATGTGGGAGCCGGGCATCTGTCCGTCACGCACCAGAAAGCAGGCCGCTGCAAGGGAAGCCAATCCGCTGCCCACCAGATAGGCGTTCTTTTCATCCACGCCTTCCGGCTTTCTGGGCCGTGCAAAGGCTTCGTAATTACCGTTTGTGTAATAAATTCCTTTGCTGTTTTTCTGTTGTTTGTCTCTTTCCGTATTACGATATTCCTGCCTTAAGGCGTCTTTCTTTTTTTGAGTTGCCGTTTTCTCCGCCTTTTTGTGATTTTGCGCCGCAACGGCTGCGATACCTGCGCCTGCTGCAATTGCTACTCCCAGTCCTAATCCTTTTTTACCTGACATATGTTTCTCCACCTTTCTTTTGATTCCCGTGGGCACGGGCCGGGCAATTGTGAGTAAAACAAACCATGGGTTGATTTGAATACTTGCCGGCTGGTGCGGGACTTTGATTTTTACAATATCCGGCCTCCAAAGGAGACCGTGTTTGTTTTCATGAACCTATCATATTATCTTGTGACAACTATTTCCATTTACAAAACAGGCGGAATGATTAAAAATTTATCATTCCGCCTGTTTTGATAAAAAATTGAGTATTTACGGCTTTTGAACCTGCTCAAAATTGGAAATTGAATGGGTGATATTTCCATGAAGGGTAATACTCAGCCGTTTCACAATTTCGTGATAGTCGTCCTTCATTCCACGGTCAATCCAGCCAAGCATAATTCCCACAAAGCCGAATTTGTAAAATTCCGCAATAAACGTTTTGTCCTGGGGGGCTAACTGAGTGTCCACGCATTTTTCCTCAACCACGTCCGAGATCAGGTCAAAAGTAAGCTTGTAAAGATAGTTTTCAATTTTCTCCCGGCTGATGCTGTGGTATACATTTTGGATAAAAGGCTTACTTTCCAGCACCGCTTCAAAAACCTGGAGCATTCCTTCCTGCCATGTATCATAAGTCTTTTTACCCTGCAAAGCGCGCTTTCCATCCTCGATGCACACCCATTCCGCCAAGTCATAAATATCCTTGAAATGATAATAAAACGCCATCCGACTGATGCCGCAGTCGTTTGTCAAATCACTGATTGTAATTTTATCAATTTTCTTATGCAGCAAAAGATTTTTCAGGGACGCTTCCAGAGCCGTCTTTGTTGCATTGGACATGATTTATCACCTCTGTTTAATTTTTTATAGTCTTATTTTACCATATGATTTTTATTTTTCATACCTGATTGTTTCTTCCGTGTATTTTCTTTCCATATTGTGCCTGATTTTTCTGTTTGCAACTGTATCAAATACAATCGAAAAATCATAATCCTCCGGGTATAATTCCGTTGCCGCCACATGCAGTTTAACACGCTTATAATTGATCCATATTTTTTTGCCGGGCAGCTGTACCCTTAAGATCCCTTTTTCATTGATGGGCTCACATACAATACCAATTTTTTTGTCAGGATAAACCATAACGCTGTCCCCAAGCTTATATTTTGTGCTGAGATTTGAGCCTCTTTTTTCCTTCTTTTCCATTGTTATTTTAGAAGATTTTCTCTTTCCCATTACCGTATCTTCCTTTTGGAAGCGGTAATCCTTAATCGCATTTTCCCCATAGGAAGCCCTGATAGCGGTTTTTAACATTTCATTTGGCATGCCAAGCTTATCTGCAATATAAAAAGCGCAGCTTTCCCCGGCCTGTCCGATGACCATCTGATAGGTTGGCAGAAGGGTTTGCCTGTCAAAGGTCATCCTGGCGTTCATAAGTTCAGGCGTTTTTAACGCATATTCCTTGATCTCCGGATAATGTGTCGTGACAAGGAAAAGACAGCCGATTTTTTTCAGTTCTTCTAATATGGCGATGGCAATTCCCATACCCTCCGCGGGGTCTGTCCCGGAGCCAAGCTCATCCATAATTACCAGAGAATTTTCATCCGCCAGGGAGAGCACTTCCAGCACATTTTTGATATGAGCGGAAAAGGTTGAAAGATTTTCCGCAATATTCTGATTGTCCCCAATGTCGCAAAGATAGGTACTGCTCATGCAAATATCGGCTTCCCGGCAGGTAACATGCAATCCGCATTGGGCCATCATGCAGTTTAGCATGACCGTTTTTATGGCTACGGTTTTTCCACCGGTGTTTGGTCCTGTTATGATAATTCCGCGGACAGCTCCGCCGGTTTCAAATTGCAGGGGAATATTTATCTTTGGATCCATCAGCGGATGTCTGGCGTCCTTTAGAAGGATTGTTCGCTTTGTATTAATAGCCGGTTCTACGCCGCCCAGGTCGATGCTTAATTTCCCTTTGGAAAAGATAAAATCTAATTTTTCAATTACGGCTATATTATCATTAAGAGCCGGGGCGGAGGATGAGACAATAGCCGTCAGGCTATATAAAATGCGGTATACTTCATTTTCTTCCTCTATTTTAAGCAATTGCAGTTCATCATAATACTTTGCAACGCCTGCCGGCTCAATGAATAACGTGTTTCCGGTAGCTGATTTATCAATCACATTGCCGGGGATTTTGTGCTTATACTCCTTTTTCACCGGAATGCAGACTCTGCCATTTCGCAAAGTGGAGTAGTGGTCGGCCATACTTTCCTTGTTGGCGCGCATAATCTGGTCAGCCTTTTGCCGCATCTGTTCTTCACACTTTACGATTTGACTTCGAAGCTGGCTAAGAACCTTTGACGCATAGTCATCTACGGCGCCGTTTCTGATTTGACGGCTGATTTCCTCCATAAGCTCTTCTACGGCATTCAGATTTTCTTCATAATACGATAACGGATTATCGAATATTTTGCCTCTCAGAAGATATTTTTTCAGGCGGCCGGTCATAACCAAAACGTTCTCCACACGTTCAAGCTGGTAGGGGGTAAGGCAGTCTCCCGTTTCGGCAATGGTGATAATTTCTTTTATTTCCGTGAGACTCTGCAGGGGCGGCGTGCCAAACTTTTCTATGAAATCCCGGCTGTTGGTGGTGTCTTTTAGCTGCTTTTTCAATTTGCCTTCATTAAGACAGAAGGTTTTTTCCTTGATTTTTTCCTTTGCCCACTGAGTCGTGGCGTGATTCATCCATATTTCTTTTATTTTGTCAAACTCTATTTGCTTTTCCGTATTCATTTTTACCTCCGTTCCGGAGCACTCTTTGCGAAGCCCGCAAGCTTAAGTTCATGTCTCCGGTACAAATGCGTAACTATATCAGCCT
Organism: uncultured Lachnospiraceae bacterium; assembly: GCA_910587305.1. Taxonomy (GTDB): domain Bacteria; phylum Bacillota; class Clostridia; order Lachnospirales; family Lachnospiraceae; genus Suilimivivens. The sequence goes on from CAJUKV010000006.1 coordinate 36,223, forward strand.
TCGCCTTCATAGTTACACAAACTCTTATACTACGTTAACAGATAGTTTCATACCGCCTTACGAAACGAATACTGTATCAAAAAGACCATGGCCGCCCGGAAGCGTAGAATACCATGGTCTGTTGAGCTATCATTTATATAGAAAGAATTTTCAACAAAAAACATGGCCATAGAGCCATGCTTATATCATTTCTATTCCTGTATACCACAATATTAAGCAATTGTAAGGCGAAAATACCGACGTACGATAGCCGGTAATGGGCGCACTTTTAGCCTGAAGCTAAAATACCCTTGCAATATTTATTTTGCAATTTTCTCCGTTACAATCACACTTAACATGCACAATCCTCCTAAAATTCAATCTTTTTTTACTATATCGTTTAAATTTATTTCTGTCAAGTGTATTTTTACTGATTCCCGCCAGCAATGAGCCGGGCATTACTATTCATGGCCAATGTCATTAAGTTTAGCGCCAAAACCAGCCGGGCGGCTAACTTTTACAGCCAAAAGGGAAAAAGAGATGATAAAAAATTCATAAAGGTTTTCTTGCTTTAGCAAAAACAAGATAATAAAATATAGACAGGGAAATCTGAAAGAAGGAAAGGATGACGGAGAGAAAATGTCGGAAATCATATTTGAAACTATTTACAGGGAAATTTTTCCTTTCTGGGAGAAGATATCGGATGCGGACAGGGAATATATCTGCCGGAATTCTTATAGTATTGTTTATCCTAAGGGCAAGAATATTCATGACGGCAGCGAATGTTCCGGTGTGATCCTTGTCCGTTCGGGAAGTCTGCGGCTATATATGATGTCGGACGAGGGAAAAGAAATCACCCTTTACCGCCTGCATAAAGGCGACTTGTGTATGCTGTCTGCTTCCTGTGTGCTGGATGCCATCACATTTGAGGTATTTGTAGACGCAGAGCAGGACAGCCGGTGCTGCGTGATCAGCGGGCCTGCTTTTGCGGCGGTATCGCAGCGGAATCCGGACATACGTATATTTGCGCTGGAGACTGCGGTGAGCCGTTTTTCAGATGTGATGTGGGTGATGCAGCAGGTTTTGTTTATGAGTATGGATAAACGTCTGGCGATTTTCCTTTCCGATGAATCGGCCAGGACGGGTTCTGATATCATTGCGCTGACACACGGACAGATTGCCCGTTATATGGGTTCTGCCCGTGAAGTGGTATCCAGAATGCTGAAATATTTTGCCGGTGAAGGGATTGTAGAGGTTTCAAGAGGAGGTATTACAATCCTTGATAAGAAACGCCTGCGGGAATTAGCCCTTTAGCTTTAGCTTACTGTTTTGGCGACGCGGTCTCGCTTTTACTGACATAAGGATCTTTTGCGTGGTGAAGCTTGCATATAAGTTGTGTCATTGTCCCCATGGGACAGTATACACACCAGGAACGAGGCTTAAATAAGATCATGGTAAAGAATCCCAATATGGTGGAGGTAAGCATTACGCTATAGAAACCGAAAGCAAACTGGGCTACGCCGTCGGAGAACAGGGTGCCATGATAAGCCCAATGCCAGGGGAGTTTGAATGTCCACAGCAGCGTTACTACGGTGCCGAGATTTTTTGCCCCGGAAAAGACCAGCCAGGTGTTCCACAGCATAAGAAAGAACATTGTAAAAAAGAATATCAAAAATCCATATCGGAAATAGCCTGATTTCATCCAGCCAGGAATATCTTTTTTTCGCGACAGCCCGACTCTGCCTCCAATTAAGGAAAACAGCTGGCCTCTGCCGCAATATTTGTTGCAGTATGCCTTATTTCCCTTTATAACCGCTATGGCAAGGGGGATAAAAAAGCACAAAAGACCCAGCCATGCAAAGAGGATATTAAAAAACCCTAAGATGAGGTAGGTAAGGGAGGCAACCCAAAGATAATCGTACCATTTCTTTTTTTTCTTCATAATTCTGTCACCTCCAATGAAATAATGCTTGCAGGGCATTCTTTCACGCATTTACCGCATCCGACACATAATTCCCTGTCGATAACCGCATGAATGCCATTGGGAACGGTGATTGCATTTCGTGGACAAACCTTTATGCAGCATCCGCAGGCGACACATTCCCGGATACTGACAGCCGCTTTCCTTTTTGCCATGGTAATACTCCTTTTGTTTTTTCTTTATTATACAGGGGAAAAAAAGATTGATTCTGTGACGAAGTCACATTGTTGTGGATTTTTAGCCGGCTCATGATACAAGGGCGAAAAGTCCCAATGTCAAAGGCTCCTACAAGGATTTTGCAAGTAACGGTTTAGCAAGACCGAACCGGTGCAAGCAGGCGGCCCTGGCAATATTACCGCCAATAGGCCGGCAAGGGTTAAGAGCCGCTATGAAATTCAACCGTCAGGTGAGAAAAGGCGCTTTATTCTCTTTTTTTGTTATTGTGGCATTTCCCTGATTATATTAAGATGGAGACGTTACAGGTTAACCACAGAAATAAGAAAATAAGCAAAGAAAAGGGCGGTAGAGATGGAGCATTTAAAAGTAGGAGAGGTAATCAGTAAAAGGCGCAAAGAATTAGGGCTTACGCAAAACCAGTTAGCCCAGTCGGTGGACATATCTTTTCAGGCAGTTTCAAAATGGGAGAACAATGTTGCAAAGCCTGATATAGAGATGCTCCCGAAACTGGCCGCAATACTTCATACGACGGTCGATGCGCTGCTTGGTTATAAAAGTGCGGCAACAGATTACGACAGGCGTTATAACATAAAAGACTATTATTGGGGACTTGTGCCAAACAGCATTTGTTATGAGTTTATGAAAATTTTGCCGCCGATAAGGCCGTATCGGGTGTTGGATATTGGATGCGGGGAGGGGAAGGACGCTATTTTTCTGGCAAAATGCGGATACGAGGTGAGTGCGTTTGACATATCGGCGCAGGGAATTGAAAAGGCCAAAAGACTTGCGGAATACAATAAAGTTGAAGTGAATTTTTTTAAGGCTGATATTTTTGACTATTGTCCTGACAGGAATTATGACATAATATTTAGCAGCGGAGTGATTCATATTCTCCCCCAGGCCATGCGGAAAGAATTTTGCGATAACTATAAATCACATACGGAGGATAAAGGAATAAACGTGCTAAATGTATTTGTCCAAAAGCCTTTTATAGCGCCTGCGCCGGACAGTACGAAGGACGAGGACAAATATCCTTGGCGTTCGGGGGAATTATTTGGATATTATCATGACTGGCTGCTTCATACCTGCCGGGAAGAGATATTTGACTGTGGCAGCGGGGGTACGCCTCATAAACACTGTATGGACAGTATGATTGCACAAAGGATAAAAGATGGCTGATGACAACCATCTTTTCTTCCCTTCCCTGTTCAATTGTCTGTCAGGTAATGTGTTATGTTCCGGGCTTTTTTGCCTCAAGTTCAAAGGGCTTTCCGTATAGCGCATAGTGTTCCAGCAACAGAGCTTTGTCGTAGGAATATAATTCCTCTAAAGTTTCTTTGTTTGTCTGCCAATAATACTTGGCATTAAATTCTTCCGTATAATCTGTTCCCATATAAATATCTGGCTCAAGACTGTCAAAATAAAGTTGTTCAAAGTAATTGTCTAAAAAATTTAATCTTCCGTCGATATATTGATAGATAAATTCATCCTTCCAATATTCCGCTCCATGGGGCCATCGCTCATAATTTCGATGATAAGCGCCTGATAAGTGCAAATAACCAAACTGTTCGTTGAGGATTTCGTAAAGGCGCTCTTTTGTCAAAACAGTCTGTCTTAATTCCTGCCACCGATCCAACAAAATTTTGGACACCTCAACTTCATTATAATAATACAAAATATCAATGTCCGTACACCATGCATCTACCTCTTCAATTAATTTGGGGTTATATTTTGAAAAGTTACATTCCGGATCCTCTATCCATGGATTGCCCCAGGTTGCGTTTAAATCCCAGGGAACCTTCTTAAAAGAAAACGCTCCGTCTTCCTGGCACTCTGCTATAAAATAGATATTTTTACGCATATTATCTGTGCCGCATATTAATAGGCAAAAGAGGTTATAATCAATTGCGTTTTCCATGTTGAGAAGCACGGTTCCTTCCTCATATGAGGTTAATTCATCTTTGCAGAACAGATTAACCCATGCTTTTAACGGTTCCCAATTTTCGTGGGAATCTTCTTTAGGATACTTTAAAATAAAGATTGGGGACATATTATCGGTCATTTCATTTGTATAATTATGTTCTTCAGGGATTCTGGTTGACCGGCATTTGTATAAAAAATCTCTATCTGTTAAGGACAATTCTTTCGCGTCAATACGCTCGGTCAATCCATAAACCCCCAGATATTCGTCATCTATAAATAATTCGATATATTCCTGAGTGGTTCCTTCATCATTTTTGACGTTGTTGCTTTTGGCAATTTCTCTCCAAACCGCATAAGAAAGCTTATTATGGATCAAGCCGGAATCATCATACAGGGCATTCAAAATCCAATCGTCATCTTTACGCATTCCAAGAAGCGATTTTTTATGATTGTTTAATTTCAATTTATAACTTGACTTTTCATAACTTTTTGCAGAAGCACCCCGCAAGGCATAAGTACATGGAATATTTTTTATGGAATCTTCAAGACGATAGGGATCTATCACATCCAGAGCGCCTTCCGCTCCAATTTCTTCATTCTGCGGCTTTTTATCCGAAAGCCTGATATTCATAATCGGCATTCCGGTAAAAATCAAATTATAAACGTTATATGTATTTTCGCCTATAAGATATAGCTGAAAGATATGTCCGCTCGAAACAGCATCGCTTTTTGATGCCAGAAAATCATCGTCCAACAGATACAATTGTCCGGATTTTGCTTTTAGTTTTCCCTGCCGGGAATTTTTATCCAAATTTTGCGGTATATAAATGGTATTGCTTTCTTTGTCATAAGCCGCCTGCTTATCGTTAAAAAAGATTTCCGCAGAAATCAATTCCGGATTTTTTCCTTTGAGGAGATTTTCAATTTTTTCCGCAGAAGAAATTTTAATCCCCACAATTCTATTGGCTATTTTTTCTGTGATTGTATTGTAATTCAAAAATATAGTCAGAAAAGAAACGGACAGTAATATAATAATAATTTTTTTACTTGTGCTTTTCATGGCGTATTTCCTTACTTTATTGAAACCGAATCAAGACCGTAATACTTTGCAACGCCCAAATTGATCCAGTCTTCTGTGTCGCCCGAAATATCATTAAAAAATAACAATTCAGGATAGTTTTTCAATGGATCTACCACAATTTCCTGGCCGGCTCCATTTTTGTAAATTTCAACACGGCTTTCCATTTCCTGCCCATAGCCGGCGGCCGATCCATTCATCATATCCCTGATGGCGGAAGTGACCGTATAATAAGAAGGCTCCGGAATAACTGTAATAATAGATGAAAAGCCCAAAAGCCCTATACAGTAAAGCACCCAACAGCTGGAATCCAAAGACAGACTATGTGAATGCAGTTCTGCTGACCGCTCATTTTTTTGAAATTTTTTTTGCGCCCATCCGGTTACATAGCCAACACACAATGCCAACATTAATATAAAAACCCAATAGGTCAGGCCCTGAATCCTTCCCGCCGCAATGTTTCCAAGTGAAAAGAGCGAGGGAGTAAACATGGCTGATGTAAGACAGTATCCATATATTAACGGAAATATTGGACAGGGGAATTTAAAATCCACTTTTTGGGCAATATTCCAAAAAACAGGAATCATGGCAGCCATCAAAAGAATAACCGGCCAGGTAATCCACTTTGATGCGCTTAAGTCAAGACAACAATAAAAAGAAACCAAAATCGCCTTTACGGGCGACATCATATTGGATGACTGCGCCCTTACCCAGTTCCCGGGGGCTGCATAGCTTAAGGCGGCTCCTATGATGCAAAATCCGATAGGTATCATCAATCTGCCATATTCTTTCCATTTCTTAAAGATTGTTATAAAAAAGATTACCGTAAAAACGATTATCAGCGCATTTAAGGAGGACATTTGATTCCCGGCTCCTACGAAAAAGCCCAGGACAGATACCGGTATAAGATGCCGGATTGTATTTTTATCCTTGTTACATGCGGCCTTGATCAGGGCGCCGAGAAAAAATAATTCCAGCGAGAAAATGAATGCATAATTTATGGCTCCGCTATACCAATATAATAATTCCGTCCGCTCACCCGGACGCAGACATTGCACCAGCAGAATAAGAATCATCATGGATATACTAAGACAGCTATATTTGTCCGCCTTAAAAACTATATTCAGAAGACAAAACACAAAATACAGGATGGAGGCTGTTAAGGAAAGAATGATGATAAGCGTTGTCATCCCATACCAGCGCTCGCCCCAGACGCTTGGAGGCAATGCGGAAAGAAAGCTTGAGGTAAAGCACCCCCGCCAGCTGGTATATTCAAATACGGTTCTTCCGATGGCTTCTTTGAGAACGGCCAACAGGGAATGTGTGGTATTCCATGCCTGATAACATCTAAGACCGTTTGTGTAATCATCTGCGCCGGGAAAATTGTATTTTGCCACCCAAAGAACCGGCAATATGCTAAGGCAATAGATTATGGTTAAAAAAATTGCCAGATTCTTGATAGTCACTGCTTTTTGTATCCATTTTTCCAAAGCTTTCATAGATTATTTTTCTCCTTCCGCATTATCCGCAGGCTATGCCTGCGATACCGCTTTCATAGATAGTTTTTGCAGCCTGTGGAAGAGGCTTATATAGCCGCTTGCTGCCAGGGGCAATAGTAAAATAAAGTAAAGTAATACATATCTGGATTTTGCCTCCCATATCATGTGAAACATGACCCCGCCGAATATATTTAAAACAAGGTAGGAAGTTTCCAATTTCCATTTTTTAAGATACCCTATTCCCCATATGCCAGCCCCTAGAAAGATGAGAAAATGATATAGATTCATCAGGGCCAGCAGCAGAACCCTGCCGTTTCCATATAAAAAGAAGAGCGCCGCATCAGACTGAGGCTCCACATTTCTGCTATACCACTCATTGGTAAGCATGGATAGAAACGAAGGATCATTCCACTGGGAAGTAAATTTGTGGTATAAAAACCATAAGCCATGGCGGGGATTTGAAATCAGCTCCTTTAATGACTGCTTTAAATCATTCATGCAAGTGTTGATTGTCAGTTCTCTGTCATAACCGCATTCACTATAAACGCTGGTATTATAACCATTATACCAGCCGGGGGCGGTGGCATCTCCGTCAGATTCTTGCATACCCATTGCCACCCAGGCAATTTTTGGTATTCCTTCAGGCAGCTCCTGACCGGTTCGCATTTTGAAAACCTGGTTAACGAATAGGGTTCCCATTTGTGAAATGATCAAAAGTCCTATCAGTGGCAAAAGTATTTTTATATTTTTTTTCTCAATTGCATGCAAAATTACTATAATAGCGGTTGCAACAAGAACAATGGAAAGATTTGTTTTCATGACGATACCGACCGCAAGCCAGAGGGAGGCCTTGAATAATTCTGTGTGGTTTTCCGTTTTCAAATACCGGATTACCCGGTAAATGGCATTGATTCCCATGCACCATCCCGGAATATCCCCATAAATGAATGTTGCCAGTAAAAAGAAAGGGAACATTCCCATGCTCAGCATCATTTCCAATTTATAGACATGCTCATCCTCAAATAATTCCAGTGTAATCTGCCCAAGAATCCGGACCGCATTTACAATGCAAACAATGTTGAGCAGTTCAAAAACGATAAAATTCTCAGTCCCAAAAATTTTGTACACAAACTCCATGACAGCGGTGAATCCCAACTGAAAGGGATAGTGATATAAGTAACCGCCTGCCATAAGGGCCTGATAATCATCCTGGAGAAAATTTTTTGCAGCCAGACTTAAAAACTCACTGTCACATTTGGCAATACAGCGGAATAACAAAACTGCGCCGAGACAAAAGCTTCCCGCCCACATAAGCGATATTTTAGAAATATTATCCACACTTGGTTTTTTTGTTTGGATTATAAAGAATAATAGCAAAAGCACAGCGGCCGTGGCAATCAGGATAAGTATGGGATTATCCCATTTATATTTAGCGCTTTCTATATACTGATATAGTTCAAAATATGTGGTTCTGGTCAAACTATTAAATACATTAAATCCTATTATTACAATAAATGGAAATAAATAAATATAGGTTAATACTTTGATGCACTTAGATCTATCCATCTTTGTCTCCATAAAATCTATTTTGACGGGCTTCTTTCTAAAAAAATATTATATACATAAAACTTTAAATTGTACAGATTTATTCCTTCAGGATTTTTCGGGAAGGTAACTATTCGGCCTTTGGCTTTATAGTTACGAAATTCGTCCTACTGTGAGTTTGCTGTTACATACTATTATGAAAAAATACCAAATATACTGGTACTTATGGAGAGAATGGTGTAGAATAATACCTAAATAAATAAAATATTGACGCTTTTACGATTATAAATAAAGCTTTATTGGCATATAAGTATGGTTTACACAAATGTATTCATATAGTGTGGTGCATATGGTGGATAATATAACAGGTATTTATTTTCTATTTATTATAAAGCCATATGTGAAAGCGTTGTAAAAATAATAATTGGCAATAGTAATGCGGGCAAAGCTTGCGATATGCAGGGGTATATAAATGAGAAAAAAATTAATGATAATTTTTGCTTCAATTATGTTTTTGTATATTTACCTAAAAAGTGATAAAATATTTGACAGGCTTGATATAGGTATCATGAATGCAGGAGTGCTCCCCATGGAAGAAATCAATCTCCTGTGCGAGGGAAAGGAAGATGCCTTTATGGAACCGGAAATTACCATAAACGGCGGAGAGATTGCTTACGACAGTGAACAGAACCTGCTGCTGGTGCCACAGAATTTATCGGAGGAATTGTTTGAAGGCAGTCTGGAGGCGCCGGATGGAGAATTGTATTTTCTGGAGGATGAGGCTTTAACAAATAAAGCGGAAACCATAAGGGAAAGTAAGATGTTACATTTGTTTTGGATTAGGGAATCCCGATGCTGGATGTACAACGTGTATTTTACGGGAATGCCGGTGGCAGCCGTCACAACGAAAGAGACGGGGGAGGAAGTAAAGAAGGGAGAAATATGGGTATATGATCCCTACCACAGTGCAGCGCAATATCAAAAAGCGGAATGCGTCTGGCATTTAAGGGGAGCGACTACTTTAAACTATGAAAAATCCAGTTACCGGCTGACACTTACGGATCAGAAGCTGTCTTTTCTTGGAATGCGCAGGGACGATGACTGGATGCTCCATTCGCTTTATGATGATGAGGGATTGATTCATAATAAGCTTTCTTACGAGGTGTGGCAGGAAATTGCGGCCAGCAATCATGTGGATTATGATGAAGGCATCAGTATGGAGTATGTAGAGCTGTTTATGGATGATACGTATCTTGGGGTATACGGACTTTCCGAGAGGATAGACCGGAAGGCACTGCATTTAAGCGAGAAGGACATCCTTTATAAATGTAAGGATCAGAAAAATCCGGGTCAGGATGATTTCTACAGCGAGCTTACCGAAGAAATGAGCCCTACTTTTGTGTGGAAATATCCCAAGGACTTTGAGATGGAAGACTGGGAGCCATTAAAAAAGTGGGTTTCCATATTCTGCTATGAGGAATTGGAGGATTATGAGTCTGCCAGTGCAATTTTAAATATGGAAAATGCAATTGATTATAATTTGTTTAACATGCTTATTTGCGGCATGGACAATATTATGAAAAATATCTATTTCCAGGCTGATTACCAAAGCGATGGAAGCTATAAGTTTATTAAGATTCCATGGGATTTAAATATGACATGGGGAAATTCATGGATTGACGATATTAACTGTAATTTTAACCGGTTCCAGGAAAAAAATTTTGACTCGTATAATGGCTGGTCTCAGGATATGTACTGCCTGTATGAGCATGCTCCTGGGGAAATCGGCCCTTTATTAGCGGACAGGTGGCAGGAGCTGCGGCAGAACATTATTACCAAAGAATCCCTGTATGAAAAGGTGGACGCGGAGTTTTCTTACCTGTATGATTCCGGGGCATATGTAAGGAACCGGCAGAAATGGCCGCCTAAGGGTGAATATTGGCAGGATAGTTATATTTATGAGTATATTGACAGGAGAATTGATTTTCTGGATGGCTATATCGGACAAATGAGGGATTAATGTATGGATTTCAGGCATGAATTAAAATTTATTGTCTCCGAGAGAGAATTGGAGGTTATAAAATACCGCTTAAAACCATTGATGAGGCAGGATGCGCATCAAAAAAAGGGCGCTTATAGTGTGAGAAGCCTGTATTTTGATGATTTTTATAATTCCTGTATGCGGGAAAATGAGGATGGAATTGATAATAGAAGCAAATACAGAATCAGGATTTATGACGGGGATTTGAGCGTAATTAAGCTGGAAAAGAAGATGAAATACCGGGGAATGACCAGAAAGGTAAGCGAGAGTATCTCAAAAGAGAGCTGCATTTGCTATATGGGCGGTAATTCCCCTGGCCTCAGCCCGGAGAGTACGGACCTTCAAAAGGAATTTTATGGGAAAATCAGGATGAAAGGCATGCATCCTGTTTGCATAGTAGAATATGAGAGAACAGCTTTTGTAGAGCCGAAAGGAAATGTCAGAATTACTTTTGATAAAAATATCAGGGGAAATGAGAAAATAGAAGGATTCCTTGACCTGAAAATTCAGGCGGCGCCCCTTTTACCAAAAGGAAGTCATATACTGGAAGTAAAATATGATGAACTGCTTCCCGACTATATTTGCAGGGCATTGGAAATAGGGACACTTCAGAGAACGTCCTTTTCAAAATATTATTATGCAAGAAATTACAAAAATATTTAGAGACGCAAAGGAGAAGAAAAATGAATTTTAGCGATGTAATCAGGAAAAATGTATTGGAAGGATTTATGTATGCGGATTTGTCAACGGCTAAGATAGTCACAACTTTGGTTATCACCTTTTTGATAGCGGTGTATATTTTTTGGATATACAAAGTGGTAAGTAAAAGCGCGTTTTATTTTAAGAGTTTTAATGTGTCCATGGCCATTATATCCGTTGTGACGGCCGGCATTATTCTTGCCATGCAGTCAAGCATTGTGATTTCCCTTGGTATGGTCGGCGCGCTCTCTATTGTAAGGTTCCGTACCGCAATTAAAGATCCAATGGATCTCCTGTTTTTATTCTGGTCCATAGGCACGGGCATTATCTGTGGAGCAGGCCTTTATAAGATTGCCGTTATTCTTGCGGTTCTCGTTACGGTGGGAATTCTTATTTTGGATATGTTTCCGGTCAGAATCGGTTCCTATCTTCTGATTGTCAATTCGGACAAAAAGGAAATGGAAGATGATATCGAAAGCGCTGTGAAGGAACTTTCAGGCGCCTATAAGCTAAAGTCAAAAAATATTACGGCAGATGGCATGGACTTGATTCTTGAGATCAAAGCTAAAAATGAAAAGGAGCTTGTGAACAGGATTTCAGGAATGCAGGGAATAACAGCGGTATCGGTTCTGGCGCACGACGGCGAAGTGAAGAATTAACAGGGAGCTTAGAAGCACAAAAAATGTTTTACAGGGAGGCATATCATGAAAAAGCAATTAGAATCAAATCAAAAAGCCGGATACGACGTTTTAAATGAGGCAAAAAGACTGCTGCTGGTAGTTGCGGCGGCATTTATTATGGCCCTGAATATCAATAGCTTTATCCATGCAGGAAATTTGGTTCCAGGCGGATTTAACGGAATTACGCTATTAGTCCAGCAGATTGGCAGTGAGTTTTTTCATGTGAAGATTCCTTTTACGGCGGTAAACCTGCTGCTAAATGCGGTTCCTGTTTTTATCAGCTTTAAATTTATCGGAAAGAAGTTTACAGGGTATTCCTGCCTGATGATTGTATTGTCCGGCATACTTACGGATATTCTTCCCGGATATGCGGTAACCCAGGATATTTTGCTGGTGTGTGTATTTGGCGGTATTATCAATGCCTTTGCAATCAGCCTTTGCCTTTTCGCCCACGCTACCAGCGGAGGAACAGATTTTATTGCCATTTTCTTTTCGGAAAAGTATGGAATAGACACCTGGAACTATATTTTTGGGGGGAATGTACTGATTCTCTTAATCGCGGGCGCTTTGTTTGGCTGGACGGAAGCCCTTTATTCCATTATATTTCAGTTTACATCCACCCAGGTGCTGCATCAGATTTACAGGCATTATCAGAAGGAAACACTGTTTATCATTACCGAAAAGCCGGATGAGGTGTATGAAGAAATTAAAAATATAACCAACCATGACGCAACGTTGTTTAAGGGAGTGGGATGCTACCGGAAGCAGGAGTGCAATATGCTTTACTCGGTGGTGGGCAGCGACGAAATTCGCAAGGTGGTGTCCAAAATTCGGGAAGTGGATGACCATGCTTTTGTTAATACCATGAAAACAGAGCAGATTACGGGGAGATTTTACAAAAGACCTAACGATTGATGATAAATTACGCGATGAATGACAGTTGAATTGGCGTATCATGTTCCTTATAATAAATTCATAGCAATATTTGTGAAAAATGGAGGGAATATGATGGAACAGTTGAATTTGTCAACAATTGAAGATACAGAAAAGGTATATCAGATTTTAGGGGAGCTGATACATATGGACAGGGAATTTCAGATTATGATAACAGTCCCTTCCGGCAGCAAGCTTGACTTAGATGAAGAAAACACGGTAAAAGTGGACAAGAAGCCCGGCCGTAATCTGGAAAAGGACGTCACGGATATGATTCATGAGATTGGCGTCCCCGCCCACATTAAAGGGTATCAATATCTGAGGGAGGCAATCATGATGTCCGTGGAGAATCCGGATATGCTGGGGTCTATTACCAAAGTTTTGTATCCTACTATCGCCAGAAAAAATCAGACTACCGCAAGCCGTGTGGAGCGCGCCATTCGTCACGCAATTGAGGTGGCCTGGAACAGGGGAAGGATGGAAACTTTAGACGCTATGTTTGGATACACCATTAATACGGGGAAGGGTAAGCCCACCAATTCGGAATTTATTGCCTTGATTGCGGACAAAATAAGATTGCAATACAGCTAAATTTCCATTTGCCGCGTTATCTTTAGTCGACGTAGCCGCCGTAGTACTTTTTCTTTTGCCTTGCACGTGAAAATTAGTCCTGCGTGAAATATTCATAGGACGGATTCAAAATAAGCTGGTCATCAGGCCGGCTTATTTCTTTACAAAAAGGTTTAGGCGTTAAACTTAATGTCATTTGCCACGAATAGTAACACCGTGGCGGCGTTTATACGGAAAAGGATTCATATGGCTTTGCGTTAAAGATATATTTGTGGTATACTTAGGAAAAATAAAAGGGGTGGCTTATCCGCACTGCGGAAATAGCATTTCGCAGGCGTATTCTGTCCCGATTTGCAGGTAAAGCGGAAATGGAGGACTATTATGTTATTAGAAGGAAAAGTTGCAGTGGTTACAGGCGGAACCAGAGGAATTGGATTTGAGATTGTACGTAAGTATCTTTCAAACGGCGCAAAGGTGGTATTATTTGGCTCCAGACAGGAGACGGTGGATAAGGCACTGGAAAAATTAAATGCGGAAAATCCGGCATGGGAATTTGACGGAATGTGCCCGAAGCTGACCGACGCCGCACAGGTGGAAAAAGCGATCCTGGCGGTGAAGGAGAAATACGGGAGAATTGACATTCTGGTGAACAATGCGGGAATTTCCCAGAGCACTCCTCTTTATAATTACACAGCCGAAGAATTCGATAAATGCATTGATTTGAATGTGTGCGCATTGTTTTATGCAATTCTGCCTACGGCAAAAATTATGAAAGAGCAGGGAGGAGGCTGTATTTTAAACACCAGCTCTATGGTAAGCATTTCCGGACAGCCTGCCGGAGTTGGCTATCCTACCAGTAAGTTTGCAGTTAATGGCATGACCATTTCTCTTGCAAGAGAGCTGGCAAAGGATCACATTCGTGTGAACGCGGTGGCTCCCGGCGTAACCAAAACGGACATGGTGGCGTCCCTTCCGGCTGATGTGGTGGCAAGAATTTCCGCGCAGATACCTCTTGGCAGACCGGGAGAGGCTGAGGAAGTTGCAAATGCATTCCTTTATCTTGCCAGCGATATGGCCTCCTATGTGACAGGTGAAATTTTGTCGGTGGACGGAGCCAGCCGTGCATAACGGAGCACGGAAATCAGCCGTGAAAAGTAATATTAAATAAATGATTGTATGTAACTATTCAGCCAGGTCTGCGCATTTACTGCGCAGACCGTGAGAAAGCGTATATTATGCCAAGAGTGAATCCGGCCCTTCGTCGAAGACGAACTTCCAATGGCCGGATTCAGTAACTATGAAGCCGAAGGCTGAATAGTTACGATTGTATGGCAGAATATTACAAATTTTTCTTTTAATAGGCGAATGATTGTTGTATAATAATATGAAATAATAGTTAGTGGAGGGTTCGTAATGAAAAATATATTATTTGTCGCATCAGAGGGTGTTCCGTTTATTAAGACGGGCGGTCTTGCCGATGTAGTGGGTTCGCTGCCAAAATGCATTGATAAGCAGTATTTTGATGTGAGGGTGATTCTTCCTAAATATACCTGTATGTCGCAGGAAATGAAGGATAAGCTGAGCTATGTCACACATTTTTATATGGATTTCCATTGGAAAAACGAATATGTGGGTATCCTGTATGCGGAAGTGGAAGGCGTGAAGTACTATTTCATCGACAATGAAATGTTTTTTAACGGTTTTAAGCCTTACAGCGACAATGCTCTGTTTGAAATTGAAAAATTTGCATTCTTTTCTAAAGCGGCGCTGTCTATTTTACCGGTCATTGATTTCAGGCCTGATTTGATCCACTGCCACGATTGGCAGACCGGTCTTATTCCGGTGTATTTAAAAGAGCGGTTCCAGGGAAGCGATTTTTATCGTGGAATCAAGACCGTTATGACAATCCACAATTTGAAATTCCAGGGTAAATGGAGTATCAAAGAGGTGCAGGATATTACAGGGCTTCCTTCTTATTATTTCACGCCCGATAAACTGGAGCTGTTTAAGGATGCGAACCTGTTAAAGGGCGGCCTTGTGTACGCGGACGCAATCACCACGGTAAGCGACACTTACGCAGAGGAAATTAAGACGGAGTTTTACGGGGAGCAGTTGGACGGCCTTATGCGTGCAAGAAGCAATTCCTTAAGGGGTATTGTAAACGGCATCGACTATGAGGATTTTAATCCCGAGACGGACAATTATATTGAATACAAATATAATGCGGTAAACTTCCGGAAGGAAAAGATCAAAAATAAACGCGCCCTGCAGGCGGAGCTTGGACTTGCGCAGGACGATAAGATGATGATGATAGGTATCGTGTCAAGATTAACCGATCAAAAGGGCTTTGACCTGATTGCCTATGTAATGGATGAGTTGTGTCAGGATGCGGTTCAGCTTGTTGTATTAGGTACAGGGGAAGAACGCTACGAAAATATGTTCCGGCATTTTGATTGGAAGTATAATGATAAGATATCTGCGAATATATATTATTCAGATGCATTATCCCATAAGATTTATGCGGCCAGTGACGCTTTCCTGATGCCTTCTTTGTTTGAGCCCTGCGGTTTAAGTCAGCTTATGAGCCTTCGTTATGGCACTGTTCCCATTGTAAGGGAAACGGGCGGACTTAAGGATACGGTGCAGCCTTACAATGAATACGAGGGTACGGGAACAGGCTTCTCCTTTACCAATTATAATGCTCATGAGATGCTTAGCACCATTCGCTATGCGGAGCATGTTTATTACGATAAGAAACGTGAGTGGAATAAGATGGTGGACCGTGGCATGGCAGTTGATTTTTCATGGAATGTTTCAGCGGCAAAATATCAGGAGATGTATGATTGGCTGATAGGATAAGATTTTTTGGAGACAAAAATGCCAAACAACAAAAAGAAAGACAGCTTTATAATGCAGGCGGGGATTCTGGCTTCGGCCGGAATCATCGTCCGCATTATTGGACTTCTGTATAACACGCCGCTTGTAGCGATTATCGGAGACGAGGGAAACGGATATTATAACAGCGCTTACTATGCATACAGTATTATTCTGCTGATTTCTTCTTACAGTATTCCATCCGCCGTATCCAAGGTGATTGCCCAGAGGCTTGCCACAAAGGAATATCGAAATGCGCACAGAATTTTCCGCTGCGCTTTTATTTATGTGCTGGTAGTAGGTAGTATTGCCAGCTTATTTGTGTTTTTTGGAGCGGGATTTCTGGTGGAGATGGAAAGCGCCATTTTCCCCCTTAAGATACTGGCTCCTACGATTTTTTTCAGCGGCATACTGGGAGTTTTGAGAGGATATTTCCAGGCCCATAAAACCATGGTACAGACCTCCGTATCCCAAATCATAGAGCAGCTTGTCAATGCGGGAGCAAGCATCGGCATGGCGTATGTGTTGGTCCGGATGGTGGCGGATCAGGATGCCACAACTCAAGCATCATACGGCGCCGCAGGCGGAACCATAGGTACCGGGGCGGGCGTATTGGCGGGGCTTTTGTTTATGACAGGCGTCTATGCCCTTAACCGAAAGACCATTAAAAAAAGAATAGAACGGGATAAAAACCATGAAGACGAGTCATACAAAGATATTTTTAAGATGATTCTGCTGGTGGTAACGCCCTTTATTATAAGTACGGGTATTTATAACGTAAATACTTTTCTTGACAACAACATTTATCAGAGAATTATGATGGAGGTAAGAAATCTGCCGGAGTCCCTTGTGGCGACTGATCTAAGCACGGTGGCTAAGGGGACGAAGATTTCCAATATACCAATTGCCCTGGCCTCTGCTATGGCAACTGCGCTTATCCCCGGCATTTCCAGCGATTTTGTTAAGGGGCAGCTAAAAGGAGTGCGCAGCAAGGTGGCCAAGTCGGTGAAGGTGACCATGCTGATTTCCATTCCCTGTGCGGTGGGACTTGGCGTACTCTCTAAGCCTGTTATGATGGTGATTTTTCATCAGCCTGATACTCTTTTCATTTCATCCATACTGCTTTCCTGTATGTCGGTGAGCATTATTTTTTATTCTTTGTCTACCCTGACCCAGGCAATTTTGCAGTCCATTGGAAGGATGAAAACACCGATTATAAACGCCCTGGTGGCAGTACTCATTCATGCAGGGGTGATGGTGGCAATGATGCTTTTTCTGGAGGAAAAATACAGTCTTTACTACTATGTATTTGCAACCGTGTTATACGCCTTTATTTTATGTGTTTTCAATCAGATTGCCGTGCACCGTTATCTGAAATACAGCCAGGAGGTAATCAAAACCTTTTTCATACCAATTTTTGCTTCCGTGATAATGGGAGTTGTAGTATATGGCGTGTACCAGGGGCTTTATTTCCTGTGCAAAATCAATATTTTAGCGCTGTCAGTTGCTATTATGGCGGGAGCTATCGTTTACTTTGTGCTGGTGATACACTTTAAGGCTGTGTCCGAGGAGGAGCTGCGCGGCATGCCAAAGGGACACATGATGATCGGCATAGCGAAAAAGATTGGCATACTGAAAGAAGATACAAAGAAAAAGAAAAAAGGCTCCGGGAAAAAGAAGGCTTCACCGGCCAAAAAGAAAACGGCGAACAAACAGGCCGTAACACAGGAAAAGACGGCGGGAGGCAGAAGGGAGTTTGTAAAGGAATTGGACAGTACGGGTATGGGGAGAAATCAAACAATAAGTGAAAAATGGGAGAACGATTACCCGGACATAGATTCTGATGAGGATTACTGGCTGGATGATTGACTCCCGGGAGCAATGCGTCAGGCGGTTGTGAAAAGCCATCTAACGGCTGCCTTAGATAAATTTCGGAAAAGAAAGAAGAATTGCTATTCATATGGAAAGGTTTGAGGAAGGATTTTCATGGGAAGAATCATAAAGAATGCCGTACTTACCATACTAATTTTGACATTAGGAACCAGCACAGCCTTTTTGGCATATCTGCATTTTTTTGCATCGGGCGAGAGAGGTTTTTCGGGAGAATGGGTGGCAAATCTGGACGTAACGGAGCAGGCTGCGGTTACGGCCCTTGACTGGCTGCAGGATATAGAAGCCGTATCAATCTCACTGGAGGATATGGAGCCCTATATGCGGAACCTGATAATTCCGGTCAACCTTTCAATGGAACAGTCGGGGCGTTTAGGGGGGACTTTCCGGTGCGATATCGGGCCGGATAGCTATGACGCCTGCAGGCAGGCGGCGTATGAAGGATTTGCCACAGGCTTTCGTGCGCTTTTGGGAGAAAGGCTGCACATGGCAGGATATGAAGGGGATACCAGCCAGGAGGGCGTTGAAGCTCTTGTGGCTGAGAGCCTGGGGATGTCCACCGTTTCTTATTTGATGACGTATGGCCCGGCGCTGATCCCTTCACTGGAAGAATTGCAGGAAAGGTATGAGGGCAGTGGAACCTATGAGGTGAGGGAAGATATTTTGGTAAGACACTATGATGCCGGAGGGCCCTCCGTCATAAGGGAGGAATATTATATCAGGAAAGGGGATAGCCTTATCCTGTCAGGAGAAGTGGGAGAGGAATCTTCCGAATCATTTTTTGACCGGTATCCTATATTATATACTTTGAAAAAGAACAATTAAAACTTCACACTTAGAAGAATACCTTGAGAAACAGGCATTCTTCCCACATATTTGTGTCGCGGCAAAGCCGCGACATGGGGGTTGGTATGAAAACAGTTTTACAGAAAATAAGTTCTCTTATGTTGACGGTGTTTTTGATATGTTTTCTGCTGCCTGTCAGGGTATGGGCAAGCTTTGAGATTCCCGGAACCTGTCAGGTGCAGACGGACAGCGGCGCTGCAGGCACGGTGAAAACTCTGGATTACAGTTATGTCAACAATACATATCTTTCGCTGAGAGATATGGCGATGCTTCTCAAAGATACGGAGAAATCTTTTTCTTTGGAGGTTACCCAAAGTTTTGTTTCTCTGACCACAGGAGCCATATATTCGCCGGTGGGAATAGAAAATACTCCCTGGGAAAGTGATGAAAATCCGGATATTCCTCTGCGACGAAACGATTTTCAGGTGGACGGACAAAAGGCGGTTTACCATACGCTGATTGCAAGGCTTCCCTCAGGAGGGTATGACTGCTTTATGATGACAACGGACCTGGCAATGCTGCTGGATGTAAGCATCGTTTTTTCCGAAGAAGATATTCTTAAAGTTAATACAGGGGAACCTTTTTATGCTTCGCCTGCCGATTTGGAACAGGCCGGTTATTTTTATGGCGTCAACGGTGTGCTGGTTGGGGATGCTACTACAGGGGAGATATTTTTCAGGTATCAGTCGGATGAGCCATTTCCCATCGCCAGCACTTCCAAACTTATGACCTGCCTTCTGACGATGGATGCCATATCGGCCGGTCAGATTACGCCTTCCCAGTCTGTCACCATCTCTGAGGCAGTGGAAGGACTGGCAGTCTCAGGAGATGGGGTGATTCCTTTAAAAGCAGGAGAACAGATTACCGTTCAGGAGCTTTTAATCGGCCTGCTTCTGCCATCCAGCAACGAATGTGCGCTATGCCTGGCGGAAACAATTGCCGGTTCGGAGGATAATTTTGTTCAAAGAATGAATGAGAAGGCGCAGGAGCTGGGACTTTCCCAGGCAGTCTTTTATAACAGTCATGGCCTGCCTTCCTTTACGGAAGATTCCATTTCTTCAAAGCGGCAGAACCGTATGAGCGCAGAGGATATGTTTCGGCTTTCCTCTTACCTTTTAAAGGTTTACCCTCAGATTACGGAGATCACTTCGATGAAGGAAGCCACCCTGGAATCTTCGGATTTTAAGGTGCAAAATGGGAATCCGCTTCTTTATAATATGTCCCAGGTTACAGGCTTAAAAACAGGAACCACCAATAAAGCCGGTGCCTGTCTGGTCACCTCCCTTACCGTGGAGGATGAAGGGCAGGAGCATGATTTGGTTGTGGTGGTTTTAGGGAGCGAGGATTCCATGGAGCGGGGAAGGGTATCAGGACTGCTGGCCAGATATGCGCTTACGGCTTTCTATGATGGGATGGAGGATGATGCAGGGGGGCATTTAAAAAATCTTCCCGTACATGCGGAAGCAGTAGTGGATTGTATCATCAAAGACGCCATAAAGCAATAGGACAGGAAGGGCTAAATTCTACTGCTTAAGAACTTCCGCCATAGCGTGTACGGGCGCGATATTGGGAGGGAGTACCGGCCTGATTTGCTGTTTTCTGATGATGAATTTCTGAATAGAGTCAAACGACATCCTATGGCGCTTTGGAAATGTGGCGGCAGAGAAAAAAGTGGTTCAAAGAATTAAAAATACATAAAACCAAATGCGTTTCCTTTGAGTAGTGTTCCATCTGCTACGAGCTGTATCGACTATATTTTTTGGGGGAGATGCCCACTGCCTTTGTAAACGCCTTGAAAAAAGCGCTGTAATCTGTGAAGCCGCTTTTTTCATAAGCGGTCATGACGCTGACGCCATCACTTAAGAGAGATTTGGCGATACTGATTCGTCTTGCGGTGACGTATTTATTGATGGTGGTGCCGGTTGCGGATTTAAAAATCCGGCAGATATAAGACTCGCTTAAAAAAAATTCTTCGGCCAGCTCTGATAATGTCAGGGGAGAAGAAATATTCTGATTGATGTAGCTTAAAATATCATCCACCTGATGATTGCAGACAGAATTATCGGGCGCTGCCGGTAAAGGGCCTTTCTGAGAAAGACGGTTAACTAAGACTAACAGTTCCATGAACGCTGCCTGCTCATAGATATCGCTGGCATAACCATCCGCGGCGATAATCTTATTGATATAGTAGAGGAAACGGTTTTGCTGCTCTTTGCTCAGAGAAATTCTGTGGCAGAAGAAATCGGATCTTTGAGAAAAGCAGGCATCTAAGTTTGTTTCCCCGGAGGAAAGCTGCTTTGGATATTCGGGGTGAATGGACAGGACAATACGTTCATGGGTTGTTTTATCCGCCTGGGTGATTTTATGACTTTCATATTGATTGATGACAAACAAATCTCCGGGTTCAATGGCATAGAGCTTATTGTCAATCAGAAACTGTTTTCCGCCGGATACGGAATAATAAAGTTCATAGCAATTATGGATATGCATATCCATTGTCTTTTCTTCTTTATACAAATGCGCGATGGCGAAGGTATGAGCCGCCGCGCATTGATCAATTGCCTGCTGACAGGAATACAATTCGTTCATACTAATCCTCCCTGCGTCCATAGCCGTTAACTTAAAAACATTGTCTGTTAGAGTTTATTGTAAATGAAATGTTCAATATTTTCAATATTTATAAAAATATTTGAAAAGACATAGATAATTTGTTTCTGTATAATAATCTGTACGAACATATTACTAAGTAATTGAAACTCGCAAATCATGAAATTGTCCAGGCAGATTTGCGCTTTCAATCACCTGATATATTGTAAAGAAAGGATGGAGGAAGAAATGGAATTAAGGACGGCGGCTTCACCAAAGGATGTGAAGCATTACACTACGCAGAGACTGCGGGAAGAATTTTTGATTCAGGATTTGTTTTTACCCGGACAGATTAAGATGGTATACAGCCATGTAGACAGGATTATCACAGGGGGAGCGGTTCCGGTTAAGCCCCTTAAGCTGACGGCAGGAGAGGAGCTGCGTGCGGAATATTTCCTGCAAAGGAGAGAGATGGGCGTTATCAATGTGGGAGGTGCAGGAACAATTACCGTTGACGGAAAAGAATATCGGACAGGTTACAAGGAAGGCATGTATATTGGAATGGGAGCAAAGGACATTGTTTTTGCAAGCGTGGACGCACAGGAGCCGGCTAAGTTTTACATCAACAGCGCTCCTGCCCATAAAACATATCCCACCGTTTTAATTAAGCCGGAGGGGACACCGGAGGAAGGCGTTGTGATCGTGAAGGATGAAAACAAAGTGGAGCTTGGGTCTTTGGAGGACGCAAACCACAGGGTTATCTGCAAGTATATTCTTCCGGGCCAGGTTGAGAGCTGCCAGTTGGTGATGGGGATGACAAAGCTTGCCCCCGGAAGTGTTTGGAATACTATGCCATGCCACACCCACGACAGGCGAATGGAGGTATATCTTTACTTTGAGATGCCTGAGGATGCAATTGTGATGCATTATATGGGAGAGCCTGATGAGACAAGGCATATTGTAATGAGAAATGAGGAAGCGGTTATCTCGCCAAGCTGGTCGATTCACGCAGGATGTGGTACCGGAGCTTACACCTTTATATGGGGAATGGTGGGAGAAAACCAGGCCTTTGATGATATGGACAATGTGGAAATGAAGGATTTACAGTGAAAATGCAGTTTATGCAGGCGTGTAGAATCGAAAGGAGAAAAGTAATGAGTGATTTTATGAAGAAGTTTTCCCTGGAAGGTAAGGTAGCTTTGATCACAGGAGCGTCCTATGGAATAGGATTTGCAATTGCATCGGCTTATGCCGAAGCGGGGGCTGTGATTGTCTTTAATGACATTAAGCAGGAACTGGTTGACAAGGGGCTTGCGGCTTATGAAGAGAAGGGCATCAAGGCCCACGGTTATGTGTGCGATGTAACAAACGAAGCGCAGGTACAGGCTATGGTGGCGCAGATTGAAAAGGAAGTGGGCGTTATAGATATTCTTGTGAACAATGCGGGTATCATTAAGCGAATTCCTATGTGCGACATGACAGCGGAACAGTTCCGCCAGGTAATTGACGTTGACTTAAACGCTCCTTTTATCGTATCGAAAGCGGTTATTCCAAGTATGATAAAAAAAGGACATGGAAAAATTATCAATATTTGCTCTATGATGAGTGAATTAGGACGGGAGACCGTATCCGCATATGCGGCTGCCAAGGGCGGACTTAAGATGCTGACAAGGAATATTGCCTCCGAATATGGCGAATTTAACATTCAGTGTAACGGTATTGGACCAGGCTATATCGCTACACCGCAGACCGCACCGTTGCGGGAAATTCAGCCTGACGGTTCAAGACATCCCTTTGACCAGTTTATTATTGCCAAGACACCGGCGGCGCGCTGGGGCGTAACGGAGGATTTGCAGGGACCGGCCGTATTTTTGGCATCAGAAGCATCCGATTTCGTAAATGGACATGTGCTTTATGTAGATGGCGGTATTTTAGCCTATATCGGCAAACAGCCGTAACTATGAAGCCGAAGGCTTTATCGTTACGAAATCCGGCCTATTTGGAGTTTGCCTTCGGCAAACAGGCCGGATTCTTTTAAGCTTTTATGTGTTCTCAGGCCGAATAGTTATAAACAGTCACAATAAAATCGTAAAGAACATTGCTTTGACACGGCGCTTTCGGGCTTACGAGAGCGCTGTGCCAAAATGCCAGGACAAGAGGAAGTGGTTTATCGAATGCGGATTTGAATCCGTTTATCTGCCGCTTTGATCAAAATTCGGTATATTTCATGTTCCCAGGCGGTCTTAAGCCGGGGATCCGTAATAGGGATACATTCCGTTTTTAGGTATTTGGCGCCTGATATGTATAAAGCAGCAATTTGGCCAATCTGAAAGAGCAGTTCATCGGAACCTTCTTTTGATAAATTGTCCGAATCGGAGAACGCAGAGCCATTCAATACTGGCTTTTCATAGGTCATAAGGCTTAATATCACTTCATTTTTTTTATGCGAAAGAGAGGTTTCCTGAAAGGAAAAGGTATCGGATATAGATATACCGGCGCCTTTGCTCAGGGAAACTTTTCTGACATAGTCTCTTAAGCCGGCGTCCTTCGGGTAAGCCGGTGCAATATCCATTTGAATCTCACATAGATCGTCAGAAAAAAAGATGTCGGTTCCTTGCGCCTTATAAGATTCTCCATCCTTTTGCATATATCCGCTTACAGTAGGAAGATTGTGATATGCGGACTGCATGGTCCAGATTTCATAGCGCTGGGGCGAAAATGTTTTTTGCGTGTAGCTTTCCACTCCCACATCGATTAAAACAGGCAGGCCGTCTTTATAGACAATGAAACTTCCCGTATCATTGTGATTGTGGCTGTCCCCATTGTCCCCCGCCTTGGCGGCAAGAAAGTATACATCATCTCTTGCAATGAAAAGCCCTGTGCTGGGATAATACATATTGGGATAGGAAACAGGCGTTTTATGGCAGGCGGCATAGGAGAGAATCTCATTTACCGAGAAAGCATTCTGCACCCGATAGTAGAGATTATTTTCCTCAGGTAAAAGAAGAGTTTGTGGCATACCGGCAATAAAGTCATTTGCAGCAAAAGTCATCAGATTTTCATTTTCCGTGCGGCTTCCAAACAGAAACTCCCTGGCGCTGCATCTGCCGGCGACAGGGGAGCAGTCGGCAAAGTTCAGATAATATTTGTCCCGTATATGAACATTCATAATATAGGAGGCGATGTTTTTTATTTTTGGAGCCTGATATAAAGAGGCAAAGTGACCGCCTGTCACATGGTTTAAAATCTCCATGGTGTTAAAAAGGCACAGGCCGGCGTGGCGGTAGTAGAGTGCGCCCTCGTCGCAGCAGCCGTCCTCGCCATAATCCGCAAGAAAATAATCCACGCTTTTACACGCTTTCCTGAAAACCTTCCTTTTAAGATCCTCGTCTGTGGAGGTAAGAAAGACGGCAATGAGGATATTCTGGGTGCACCAGATGGTCCAGTTATTCATGGGCTCATCACCATTTCCCATCCACCAGAAGTGACGCTCCAAATAAGGCGTGAAGATTCTGTGTGTCAGCTCGCAGGTAATCCTTTTGCGGATAAAAGGGGAAAAGGCGTCCAGCTTATCCCCAAGCAGATAGAGAGTTGCTGCTAAAATACTACCCGTTTCACAGGCAAATAAATCAAGAACAGGCGCGCCGGAATCGGGAAGGGGAAGCTGGGGGGTGTCGCGGATATAGGAATTATGGGCGGGAAGCTGCCAGCCGCTTTCTTCACAGATACAGAAAATACCGTTAACGATATCGTTTAGATAGTTTTCCTGTTCTTCCAGGCACTGCGCCAGAACAAGCGCGTCAAGAGCACGTCGCCTTGCAAAATATTTATCTTCGTAGCGAACCCGGTTCCCGGTTTTTGTAAAATCCAGAAAATCAGAGGCAAGTATCGGCGGATAGGCATAGTGAAGGTGGGAATTTCCCGCTTTTTGCGTACCCGCCTTCCAGTCCTTATTTAAAGCGCTCCATGCCTCTTTGTCAGAGGCCGGGGGAAAAAGAGAAAAGCTATGAAATGGTGATTGCCAGGTTTTTGCAAGTTTGTAAAACATATGAATCCTCCCTGTATTTTATTATCCTTAAATGAAAGTTGCCGGTGTAAGTTCTTAAGCCAATAAGCCGGTTTGTAAAGCGAGGCGGCCTTTGGCATTTTATAAAGCCGTTTTCATATAATCTCTTGGCGATAGTCCCGTCACTTTTTTGAATACACGGCTGAAATAAAACGCGCTTTCAAAGCCAAGAATATCAGATATCTCATAAATTTTATAATCGCCGCTTTCCATCATCTTTTTGGCGGCATCCACTTTACTTTGATTTACAAAATCAGAAAACCCCGTTTCATTATATTTTGAAAACAGGATACTTAAGTAGTTTGGGCTGATGCAGAAAGCATCGGCCACATCGTTTAAGGATAACTTTTCTTCGATATGTTCCGTAATGTATTTTTTTGCGTTTATGACGATGTTGTTTTTATAATCACTGGTGCGGGCGGCAAATTCCGCACAGAGACCGTCCCTTAAGGTTTTCAGATAAAGCATAATCTGCGGCACGTTTGTCATCTCATAGATGGAACGATAGCCGTTTGCGCTTGATGCAAAGATTTTGGAGACCACCTGCTCTCCGTTGCTTAAAAGGGACAGGGACAGATAGAGGATATTGCATGCGGCGTCTAATGCCTGAGTATAGTGAGTAGGCTGTTCCTGAAACAGTCCTATGATGGAGGTGAAGATATCGTAGAGTGTTTTTTCATCATACTCGGCATAGGCTTTTTGGATATCTTCTTTAAACAGGGACATATTGAATATATTTTTCAAAGTGGTGCTTTCTGAGATATCGTCAAAAAACAGAATTGGCTGTTCATCTGTAATCCGGGGAAAAATCTGTTTGGCATCCTGATAGGAAACGGAGAGCAGCAAGGGTTTGTCCACAGAGGATCCTATACTGGCGCGTATGGTGACGCTGTAATAGTTGAAAATCATAGCGGATACCTGAACGAATGCCTGCAGGATGGTTTGCTTGTGGTGGGTAAACGTTCCATTGCTCAGGAAAAAGACAATGCAAAAATGCCTGCTATCCAAAGAAACCGTATGGCAGGGAACATATTTGGCCATAAGTTCACTTACAAGCTGCATGCTGCTGACATAAAGGCTGATCTGCTTTTCTAAAGTCATTGTATTTAGTTTACTGCTGCCTATTTCTATGTACCCTGCAGTGAAAGAATCGTAGCCAAAGTTGATATTGAGATTCTTTGCCTGAGATAAAAACTGATGTTCCGATTCAAACAGATTAAAGAGCAGGCGGGTAAAGAACTGTTCTTTAAAGATATTACCGGGGGCAAGCTCTAAGTCTTTCGTGCATCGGAGCTCGGAAATTCTGCCCATTGCACGGTTTAAGCTTTGACGCAGCAGGTCAGGGGTAAGCTCCAGCTTAATCAGGTAATCGACTGCCTGATAGGTGATGGCATCCTTGACATAATGGAAATCCTCATAACCGGTGAGTATGATAAATACCGGGAGCTTGAGTCCTTCATCGTAACATTTGCGGACAAGCTCTAAGCCGCTCATAACAGGCATTTTAACATCGGTGATGACGATATCCACATCATATTCCTGAATCATTTCATAAGCGCTTTGACCGTTAGAGGCAATACCCACAATGCTTATGTTAAGCTCTTCCCAGTTTATCATTGATTTTATGCCTGCCTGAACCAAAGGTTCATCATCAACAATCAGTAATTTAATCATTGCTTCCTCCATTTTGATTATAATAAGCTGACGCGCAAAGTTTGGCAGCGTTTGTTTGCTTGAAGCGAAAAGGCAGCAGAATTGTTACGGTAGTGCCCTGGCCGGGTGAGCTTTTTATGGACAGTCCATAGGGAGAACCAAATTCGTATTGGAGCCGTTTATGGACATTGTCAAGTCCGATTTCTTTAAAGAAAGAAGCGGAACCGACGCCTGAGTGCTGCTTTAGCAGGGTGTCTATAAGCTCGGGAGAAATTCCAACGCCATCGTCGCTTACATCGATATGGATATCACCGCAGGTATCTTTTAAAACATGAATTTGAATAGTTCCTGCGGTGCCTTTGGGCTCAATACCATGAAAAATAGCATTTTCAATCAGAGGTTGTAAGGTAAAGCGCAGGATCTGGCAGGATAAAAGGCTTTCATCCTCAACCTTAATGGACAAAGTGATTGTACCACCGTAACGGTACTGCTGTATGGTAAAGTAATCCTGTATCAGCGCAAGCTCTTCTTCAATGGTAATCAGGCTGGCAGTGCCATTGGATACATTTTTTAACAGCCGGGCTAAGGAGGTAGTCATTTCAGCAATGCCAGGGGCATTTTGGATGGTAGCCATCCACTTAATGGAATTTAAGGTGTTGTGCATAAAATGAGGATTAATCTGGCTTTGCAGCATCTGGTATTCATAATCTTTTTTCTGCTTTTCATCTTCAATCCGTTGGTTCATGAGATGAAGTACATTTTCAGATAAGCGGTTGATGGTTTTGCCGATATCGCCTAATTCGTGTTCCCATTCGGTGGAACTGTCGCGGGAAAAATCGCCTTGCTCAATTCGTCTGATGCGTTTTTGGAGCTGATTGACGGGTACATTGATGGTTTTTGAGAGGAAGTTAAAAAGTATCACGCCAATAATGCTTGCGATAACGATAATAAAGAACAAAATAAGCAGAAAGCTGCGCAGTATATTTTGAGACAGCTGATGCTGGTCTACGCATAACATGACGGACCAGTTTTCCGTGAGAAGAGGCTGCGCAATAAGCAGGGAAGTTTCTTTGGTTTCCTGGTGAAAAAGGGTTAATATGGACGTATTATCATGGAGCGCTGTGTAAGCAATGTTTTCAGATGGTTCTATATGGTAGCTGCCGGTGCATGGAATTAGTGTGCCGTCTGTGTATTGATAAAGAGTACCGCCTATTTTGTAATAGAACTGGCTGCCTGCCACAGCCGGATAATTGCGGAGAGGATCGGTTAAGACATTTGTGGATATTTCTGCAAAAATATATCCGATTTCATCCGCCTTATAGGGGTGATATATCATATATAAGAAAGGAATCATAGGTATCTGCCGGGCAGTGTAGAAAGGATCCGGCAGTATTTCGGTACATGGTTTTCCGGGATTGTCATGAAGAAGTTCAAAATATGGGGTTTCTAAAATAGCCTGTGAGGAGACTTTCCCGGTAGATTTGGAGGCTTCTACAAGCTGTATGATATCGTTTCGGTACTTCCCAATGATAACCAAACGTACCAGATGAGAGGGAAGGGATGAGTTGGACGCATAGGTGTCCGTGACAAAGTCATGGGCTTCCCTCTTTATATGATTGTCAGAGGTATCTGATTCCATAGCAAATTTCTGAATTCTGTCGCTGGTCTGACAGGAATGGATATAGTTTGTCACTCCTTCGATATTTGTGTTAATGGAAGAACATACGAAGGATAAATTAATTTCCGAGGTCTGCAAAAGATTTTGCCGAAGGCTTCCTGAAACCAGATAGTAGCTGATTGCGGTAATAATTCCGCTGATTAGGAAAATGATGGAAATCGTAATCAGTAAAATACGCATGCGTATGGTGCAAAATGTTTTATGAAGTTTATTTTTCAGGGAGACAAGCTTCATATTTCCCTCATTTCTGCGCTGCTTTTTGCGCATATCAGGTTTGCGTCAGTGCCGGAGCATTTCTTTGCGATATTATGCGTTGTTCGTAAAGCCGCCTTCGGCATTTCCCCATAGCGAACTTGGTGCTGTCACCTATTTTATCATAGGAAAGAAGCATTTGGAATGAAAATTGTACCTGATAAGATAAAGTGAAAAAGAAAGTGCATGTTTATCAAAAATAAGATATCTTTCAAAAAAATTTTGAAAAAGAAAAATAATCAGGAAGAAATTCTGAATATTTTTAAAAGAAATCCCATGTAAAATATAGTCGGAAACAAGTATACTGTATTTTGTAATAACCTATAGGTAAATTTTTAGAAATACAAAAAAATATGCGCCTATGACGGAAAATCAGCCATAAAGGCAAGCGCAGGAGAGATTTACGGGCGCAAAAATAAGGATAGGAGGAGAAAATCCATGAAAAGAAAGCTATTAAGTATTCTGTTAACAACATCCATGCTGGCTGCGGTGTTAGCCGGCTGCGGATCAAAACCGGCGGAGAATACACCGGCAGCGGACACCACAAGCGAGGCGGATGCCGGAGAGGAAAGCGAACCGGCAGCAGATACGGATGAATCTGCAAATGCCCCGGAAGATACGGATGCTTCGGCACCGGGAGAGGCAGTTACACTTAAATGGGCAATATGGGATAAGGATATCACCCCTTACTGGAATGCAATAAAAGAAGGATATGAAGCGTCCCATGAAGGCGTTACCATTGAGATGGTAGATCTTGGTTCTACGGATTATATGACGGTTCTGGCAACGGAGTTGTCCGGAAGCGGTTCGGACTTTGATGTGGTTACGATTAAGGATGTTCCCGGATATGCCACACTGGTATCTAAAAATACACTTGAGCCTCTTGGCAGCTACATAGCGGATGCAGGCATTGACTTAAGCCAGTATGGCGGTGTGGATAAACAGGTTACCGTAGACGGCGAGCTCTACGAGCTGCCATTTAGAAATGATTTTTGGGTCGTTTTCTATAACAAAGATATTTTTGATGCGGCCGGGGTTCCTTATCCTACAAACGACATGACATTTGAAGAGTACGACGATCTTGCAAGGCAGGTGACAGATACCACATTCGGCTCACAGATTTACGGAACACATTATCATACCTGGAGAAGCGCAGTACAGCTTTTTGGGGTATTGGACGGAAAGCACTCCATTTTGGATGGCGAATATGATTTCTTTAAGCCTTATTATGAACTGGTTCTTGGAGAGGAGGACGATCAGGTCTGCAGAAATTACGCTGATTTAAGCGCAGAAGGTCTTCATTATTCCGCAGCATTTTCAGGCGGCGATGTGGCGATGTTAAATATGGGTTCATGGTTTATATCGACCATGATTGCAAGCCTTCAGAGCGGAGAATATGACTCATCCCTGTGTGGGAACTGGGGAATTGTAAAATATCCTCATGCGGAAGGTGTGGAACCGGGCTCAACTCTTGGCACCATTACAGGTCTTTCCGTGACAAGCGTTTCGGATAAGAAAGATGCGGCCTTTGATTTTGTAAAGTGGGTATCGGGCGCTGAGGGCGCAAAGGTTATGGCTGAGACAGGCAATTTCCCTGCCCTTATGAACGATGAAGTTGCAGGTATTATTTCAAGTCTTGAGGGCTTCCCGGCGGATGCGGAAAGCAAAGAAGCGCTTAATGTGTCTAATCTGTATCTGGAAGTGCCCTATGCTGAAAACGTATCGGCAATCAATGACATCCTGGATACCTACCATAAATCTATCATGAACAGAGAGGTTTCGGTTGATGAAGGAATTGCTTCTATGAACGAAGAAGTTGGAAAGCTGCTTGCGCAGTAGGTTAACAGATAATCATAATCACGATATGGGACTGACGAAAGTCAGTCCCAATTCATAAAGGCCAAAAGTAGGAAAGGCGGATTTGGGAATGGATGAAAAACGAGCAGTCAAAAATAAAAAAATTATCAGCAGGCAGGCGCGCAGAAGTTTGGTAGCATACTCGTTCATTGCGCCAAATTTTATCGGGTTTGCCATATTTACGCTGATACCAATTGTTTTTGCTTTTGCGCTGGCTTTCATGCAGTGGGATGGGAGCAATGAAATTACTTTTGTGGGATTAAAAAATTTTATCAGGCTGGCGGATGATACCTTTTTTTTCGCGGCGTTTAAAAACACCATCATATATGTAATCGGAACAGTTCCACTTACCATGATTGCATCTTTGGCGCTGGCAATTGTATTGAATCAGAAAATCAAAGCCAGAGGATTTTTCAGGACAGTGGCATTTTTTCCTTATGTGGCTTCTTTAGTGGCAATTACAGCTGTGTGGAGTATGATTTTCCACCCTTCAAAGGGGCCGGTTAATTATATTTTACTCAATGTATTTGGAGTGGCGCAGGAAAATCTTCCTAAGTGGTTTAGCGGCAGTCTGGTACTGTTCACTTTGATTTTGTTCAGTGTCTGGAAGTATATGGGTTATTATATGGTAATTTACCTTGCCGGCCTGCAGGGGATTTCGGCGGAATTGTATGAAGCATGCGGACTTGACGGGGCGAATACATGGCAAAAATTTAAGTATATTACATGGCCGCAGCTGCGCTCCACCACATTTTTTGTGGTAGTTATGTTAACGATTAACTGCTTTAAAGTATATGATATAGCCGTTATGTTAGCAGGAGGCGGTGATGGCAAGCTGAGCACATCGGCTACGGTACTTGTTTATTATATTTATCAGAACGCATTTAATTACTGGGACTTAGGATATTCCAGCGCCATTGCCATGGTATTATTCCTCATGGTGCTCATTATTACGCTGATACAATTCCGGTATGAGAAGAAACTGGATGCATAAAGCAAGGGAGGAGACGAAATGAGTGCACAAAATAAAGATAAAAAAGCCGGATCGAAGAGCAGAAATGCAGTTATCGGAAAGACGCTGGTGTATATCATCTTGCTGGTGATTACGGCGGCGATGATCGTCCCTTTCTTGTGGATGTTGTCCGCATCCATTAAATCAAACAGGGAAGTATTTTTAATGGATCCCTTTGTGTGGATTCCCAAAGAGCCAAAGTGGGATAATTATGTTAAAATATGGACAAAGATACCGCTGCTTAAGTTTGTGTCAAATACGGTTTTTCTGACCATTGTGGTTACATTTTTACAGCTTTTGACTTCCAGTTTTGCGGCATATTCTTTTGCAAAGCTGGAATTTAAACATAAAAACATTCTTTTTTTGGCCTATATTGCAACCATTGCAATGCCATGGCAGGTATACATGGTTCCACAGTTCATTATGATGAGAAGCATGGGACTGAATGATAAATTGCTGGCAATGATCTGCCTGCAGGCATTTTCAGCCTTTGGCGTATTTATGATGAAACAATTTTATGAGGGGATTCCAACGGAGCTGTGCGAGGCGGCGAGGATTGATGGTATGAGCGAATATAAGATTTATGCCAAAATCATGCTTCCGCTGTCCAAACCCGCATTGTCCACATTAACCATTTTTACCTTTGTAAACACGTGGAATGATTATCTTGGACCGCTTATTTATTTAAAGACAGAATCAAAAAAGACCATACAGCTCGGCCTGAAAATGTTTATAGGACAGTATTCATCGGAATATGGACTGATTATGGCGGGGTCAATGGTTTCCCTCATACCGGTGATAGTTGTATTTTTATGTCTGCAGAAATATTTTGTGGAGGGCGTTGCGTCTACAGGATTGAAAGGGTAGAAAGGTATAGGATAAACGAACTTGTTCGTTTTGCAAATATTGTGCCTGCGGCCCAAAGTTTGCAGGCTGTGAGAAAGGCATGGTTATTTTTATGAAAATTGTGTATGAAAATATGCCGGTGATTACAAACAAAGAAGTGGAGAAGGCTCTTTCTTTCTGTAAGGATCAGGTGGTAAGAAATCTGCCGGAATTTACGGATAAATTCCAGAAAGCATACAGCGAACAGAATTTTTATCATCCGATCGAGAATAATTACTGGACAACCGGTTTCTGGACAGGTGAAATATGGCTGGCATACGAATATGCCTGTGAAGCAGAAGATAAGTCTAAAAAGAAAACCGAAGGAAATAATGAAAAAGACGGTGATGTGAAAGCATTAAAGAACGCGGGGGAGATACAAGTTTTAAGCTTTCTTAATCGAATTGAAAATAAGATTGAGGTTGATCATCATGATATGGGCTTTTTGTACTCGCCTTCCTGCGTGGCGGCCTACAAACTGACAGGAAATGAAACAGCAAGGAAAGCGGCGATTTTAGCGGCGGATCAGCTGATTACCCGGTATCATCCGGTAGGGGAATTCATACAGGCCTGGGGGCCTATGGATGCGCCGGAAAATTATCGGCTGATTATTGACTGTCTTCTGAACCTGCCTCTACTATATTGGGCCAGCGATGAAACCGGCGATGACAAATATCGCAATATTGCGGAGAAACATATCCATACGGCCGTTAAAAATGTAATCAGAGAAGATTATTCCACATGGCATACCTTCTTCTTTGACATGAAAACAGGAGCACCGGATCATGGCGCTACCTGTCAGGGATACCGCGACGGTTCGGCATGGGCAAGAGGACAGGCATGGGGGGTATACGGCTGCGCCCTTGCTTATAAATATACGGGGAGAAATGAATATATCGATTTGTTCCAACATGTGACTCAGTACTTCCTTACACATCTTCCAAAAGATATGATTCCCTTCTGGGATCTGGAATTTACGGACGGGGACGCACAGCCAAGAGATTCCTCCTCCGCATCCATAGCCGCCTGCGGTATGTTGGAAATGGCAAAATATATGGAGGAAAGGGAAGCGAACGTTTACCAAAAATATGCAAGGCAGCTTATCAAATCCCTGTATGATAACTATGCCGTAAAAAGCCCTGAGGAGTCAAACGGACTTGTGCTTCACAGCACCTATTCCAACCATTCTCCGTATAATACCTGTAATCATTACGGGGTGGATGAATGTAATTCATGGGGAGATTATTTTTATATGGAAGCGCTGACCAGACTGCACAAGGATTGGGTTTTGTACTGGTAAAGGAATGGAAGAGGAGATAACAATGAATACGGATTGGAATGACAAATTAAACAGTAAAGAAGATTTCAGAGAGCTGCTTATGGAGATTGTAAAGCCCCTTCTTCCCTATTACAGCAAAGGCGGCGCAGAGCTAATACTTGGTGTGACCGCTACAAATTATGACCGGAAGGCAATCATGCTGGAAGCATTTTCAAGGCCTTTGTGGGGACTGGCGCCTTTTTGGGCAGGCGGGGGAAGAAGTGAAGAATTTGAGAGGATCTATCAAAGCGGCTTAGCAGCCGGAACAGATCCGGACAGCGAGGAGTATTGGGGAGGCTTCCATGCATTTGATCAGCGTTTTGTGGAAATGGCGGCCATTTCCTATGGGCTTATTCTGGCTCCGGAGAAGCTGTGGGAACCGCTTAAGGAGCAGGAGAGAGATCATCTGGCAAAATGGCTTTATGGTATCAATCAATATGAGCTTCCAATCTGCAACTGGATTTTATTTGCCGTGCTGGTAAATATTGCATTAAAAAAACTGGGCAGAAAATATGACAGGGAAAAACTTGAGAAGTATTTGGAGGGAGTAGATAATTTTTATTTAGGGGACGGATGGTATCAGGACGGTGATTCAGGGCAGAAGGACTATTATATATCTTTTGGCATTCATTTTTACTGCCTGTTATATGCTATGGTGATGGGGAAGGAAGATCCCGGACGGTGCGGTAAATATCTGAAAAGGGCCGAAGAGTTTGGCAGACAGTTTATCTATTGGTTTGACGCGGATGGCGGGGCCCTTCCATTTGGCAGATCACTTACATATCGGTTTTCACAGGTGAGCTTTTTTTCCGCCTGTCTGATGGCAGGCGCAGCTCCTTTTTCAACAGGCGTCATGAAAGGGCTGATTGTAAGACATTTATGTGATTGGATGAAAAAGCCGATCTTTGACAGAAGCGATATTTTGACAGTGGGATATGGTTATCCTAATCTGGTGATGGGAGAGAGATATAATGGGCCGGGCTCCCCTTACTGGGCTTTAAAAACCTTTGCAGTTCTTTTACTGCCGGACGACCATGAATTCTGGCATGTGAAGGCCGAGACCCTCCCGGCCTTAGAGGAGCAGAAAGCGCTGCCATATGCAGATATGTTGATTCACAGATATGGCGGACACACAGCGGCGTTTGTGCCGGGAAAATATTCTCCGGCAGGACACGGGCAGACGCCTGCTAAGTATGGAAAATTTGTATACGATACCAGATTTGCATTTAATGTGGCAAAGTCTTCTCATGAGGTGCACGAGGCGGCTCCGGACAGTATGCTTGCCTTTTACATCAACGGGTATGTCTATGTACGCAGAATCTGTGAAGAATTTCATATTTCCGATAAGAAAGTGGTATCAAAGTGGGTTCCCTATGAAGGAATCACAGTGGAAACAACGATTATGCCCACCAGGGAGGGGCATATTAGAAAGCACGTGATAAACAGCAACAGGAACTGTACAGCATATGATTGTGGATTTGCAGTGGAAATTGATGTGCCGGGAGAAAAATTAACCAGCGGGGAGAAATTTGCTGAAGTATGTAATAACCTTAACAAATGTACGGTATTACTGAGAAAGGGGACCGGAAAAGGCGAAATTATTCTAGCGGATCCAAACACCAATCTGCTGCATCCAATGACAAGAATTCCGGCGATCCATTATGAAATTTTTTCGGGGAAAAATGAGATTATCACAGAGGTGAGCGCGAAATGACCAGATTGTTTGATTACCAGAATCCCGTCTGGCGGTTTATGGGAAGAATCGCAGATATTTTCTTTCTGAGCCTGCTATGGGCGGTATGTAGTTTGCCAATTGTAACGATGGGAGCGTCTACCACGGCTCTTTACTATGTGACGCTTAAGATGGTTAAGGATAAGGAAGGTTATCTTCTGAAAGCCTTTTGGCATTCTTTTAAGGATAATCTGAAAACATCCACGGGAATTTGGTGTATTATGCTAATGGCCGGAGGCATACTGGGAATCGGCTATACCGGGGTATTCGGAAGGCAGGGAGAGCTGACCGTTATGTTATTTTGGGGACTTACAATTATTTTTGTCATTTATCTGTTTGTGATGACCCTTGTGTTTCCGCTTTCGGCGCGGCTTTATGCCGGCACGGGCAGACTGCTTTGCATGGCCTTTGTGACAGCGGTCAGAAATTTTTCCTGGGTAATGTTGATGGTGGTGATTACGCTTTGCATCCTGGCAATGGGAATTTTCGTATTTTGGCCGTTATTGTTTTTGGGAGCAGGAAGCGTGGCGTATCTTCATTCCATAATACTTGTCCACATTATTTTTCCTAAATATGGATGGAATAATTAGCATTGGATCGAAAGAAAGGATGAGAAAAAATGGCAATGCTGGCGTTAAAGGTTTTAGACAGAAACGGTAAGACAATCTGTGTGAGCAGAGACAACGAATTTGTGAGCCTGGTATGTACATCAGAGTATCATGAGGGCGATAGAATTGTTTTGGAAACATCCGAGAAGAATATTCACGTATGGCTTCAGGTGGATGATGCGCTGGGAGCGGCTTTGTGCTATGTAACCGATAATGTTTCCTATGATATTCCTTTTGGAGAAAAGAGAATCAGCTATTCGCCGAAAGCGTTCTATGGAAAGCGACATTACTTGTATGCAAGGTGTGCGAGAGAGGATGAGATTTACGCCTATCGGAATTTAGCTTTTAACGTATGTGACCAGCATGGAGATACACACTGCTACCCACATGCATGGGCTAATGTGGAGACCAGAGGCGAGTCGGTTTTTGCAGCCAGAAATGCCATAGACGGTGTGCGTGAGAACCGTTCTCATGGGGAATGGCCTTATGAATCATGGGGGATTAATATGCAGGATGATGCCGAAATTACGGTAGAATTTGGGCGTATGGTCGAAATCGACAGGATTGTATTGTATACCAGATCAGATTTTCCCCACGATAACTGGTGGAGACAGGTGTCCCTAAGTTTTTCCGATGGGGAAGGCATGGAGTGGCTGCTGGAAAAGAGCAGATTTGCCCATGTGCTTACAATTCCTGCAAAGAAGGTTACTTGGGTGAAAATGGAGAAACTTATTAAAGCGGACGACCCATCGCCTTTTCCGGCCCTTAGCCAGATTGAGATTTATGGCAGGGATGTGGAGAAAAGCAAAAAATAAAAAAAATGGTAATACAAGTATCGTATAGAATAATATCTCCTGGAAATAATAAAAACGTCTAACGAGACAATATTTTCAGGAGGTATTTTTATGTCTAATTTATCAGAACTTGATTTACAGAACCTTCGTCACTTAATCGGCGGTTATGACGTAACACACTGCAAAATGAAAGAATATGCGTCCTGTGCATCGGATACACAGGTAAAGCAGTTCTTTGAAAAAGGGGCTAAGTCAGCAATGGAAAACAAAAATGCATTAATGAAGTTTTTGCAGTAAGGAGGTCAGGACGATGGAAATGAACGAAAAAACAATGGTAGCGGATACCCTTACAGGGATCAACGGAGAGCTTGTGCGCTTTGGCGAAATGATTGCGCAGACAGAGAACAAGGAATTGAAGCAGACCTTAAAGCAGTTTAGAAACACCTGCGAGCAGTCACAGGAAGAGCTGTACCAGATAGCAAGAGAAAAATCTTATTATGTGCCTGCAGCAAAGGCTACACAGACGGAGATAGATCATGTAAAGAGCCTTTTTACCAGCGCAACGCTTTAACGGGTACACATCCTGTAAGATAGTTTAAAAAGGAATTTCATTCAAATGAAAAAAGTGCGTAAGGAAAAGAAAACATGCTTTTCATTTTACGCACTTTTTTACAGATCAAATATTCATTTTATATTTTCTCCACAGCCTTTGAGGTCTTTTAATTGTGCAGGAAAGGATGAGGAAAAAGGCAAGGATAATGGCAATCAATTCCATACACATGCAAATCGTGCACATAGAGGCAGTGCCGGAGATTTCAAGCATCCTTCCGCCCCAGGCAGAGGCAATCATACCGGAAAAGCTGCCGTAGGCAACATCAATCATACTGTGGGCGGTATTGCGCAGAGTGGGAGGAACAAACCGTTCCGTCATTTCACGCATGGTTGGAAACAACAGGCCAAAGCTGATGTTATTCATCATTGTTCCGGCGATAATCATGCCGGGACTTTGGGCGGCCAGCACAAAAAGCGCATAGAACATTGCGGCGAAAGACCCTGCTAAAAGGCGCTTTTCAGCTTTGATAAAGCGTAGCTTTCCTGCGAACATCAAAAAGGGAATCTGGACGAGACAGCCTAAAAAATTGTCCCATCCCAAATAGGCAACGTTCCCGCCTACGTTTTCAAAGATAAGCACTTTCAAATTATTGATGGGCGCAATACACATTCCGGTAAAAAATACCGAAGCGGCCAGCAATACATAGAGACGGGAAGAAAGCAGGTTTCGCGGATCCGGACGGGGCGAGATGCCGTCGTCTTCGGTAAAAGGGGCTTCCGGCTGAAACAAAGCGGTGATAAGGTTAACCGCCATAAAAAAAAGAGCGGCAAAGGGCATAGCCTGATATCCGATTTTGACAATCAATTGTCCCATAAGGAGCATCACAAAAGCAAAACCAATAGTGGCAAAGGAACGGGAGCGTGAAACAGCGTCAGCCCGCTCAGGGAATGCTGCAATAACCCATGCGTCCAGCGTGGTGGCAATAGGGCCGCTCATAAAGCCGAACAGGGGATAAGCGATAAATAAAATAACCGGCTGATGGGCAAAGCAAAATAGCGCAATGCCAAGCGTGCAGGCAAAAAAATTGCCAAACAGGAAAAAACGTCTGCTGGCGTGGTGCACATCAATCCAGCGTCCCCAGAACAGGGAACCGCCCAGCGCACAAAAAAGGTTCACGGCAAGCAGGTAGCCAAGGGTGGTCGCACTCATGCCGCAAGAGAGCATGTATGCGGTGATGTACGCAGGGAGCGCAGCATAAAAAGACCAGTATGCGGCCTGCATGATGCAGAACCGGGTAAAAACGGCCCGGGTCTTCATGGAATTAACATTCAATGAATTAACATTCAAAGAACCGGCATTCATAGAATTTACAATATCTCCTTCCTAATAGCATGTTAAGAGCAGCACTTTTGCATCATGTTCTCACGGAATGCGCAGCAAGTGCGCATTCCCGGGCCATGAATAGTAACTGAATCGTTACTTTAAGACGTCTTACGCAAAAGCAATTATTGCACTTTTCATTTTGCTATGCTATCATTTTTGTATCTTTTTTTTACACTTTTGACCACGGAGGCGGCTATGGGGTTTGTCAGTTTTAATATGAATGAAGATCTGTCACAGAATGTAAATTACGGGCAGGGCGGGTTTCCGGTGGCCGCCCTGGAGGATGGTGCGGATCATTGTACCTTATTGTCTTCCCCCGTTCACTGGCACTATGAATTGGAGCTAACCACTATGGAGAGAGGCAGCGTTGTCTATACGGTAAACGGCAGGCCCTATCCTCTCTATGAAGGGCAGACTATTTTTGTAAGGCCAAACACCCTGCATGGCGCTGTTGGCAGTGCAAACTGCCTGACCCGCGTCCTTTTGATCAGCCCCCGGGTATTCGGGGATCGGGAGATATATCTCCAACCGTATATTCAAAAGCTTATCCGAAAGGCGCCGGATGCGGTGATCGTGGATGGTTCACAGAACTGGCATAGGGAAATGGAAACCCTTTGCGCTGAGATTTTCCGCCTGTGCCGTGAAAAGCCGGATGAATTTGAAATTGACGCCAAGATGGCTTTATTTGGCCTGTTGAAACTGATTTTAACCCAGGTTTGTACAGACGGGGAAACCCGGGGAAAAAGCGCAAAAAATATGTCCCATGCCCAGCCGGCAAAAAAAATGATCCTTTATATACAGGAGCATTACGGGGAGAAAATTGGTGTGACAGATATTGCTAAGGCAGGAGGCGTGGCCCGCAATACCTGCAACAATATTTTTCAGGATGTTTTTGGAAAGTCGCCTATTGAATATCTGACAGAGTACAGAGTCTGCGCCGCTATGGAACTGCTTCGCAAAAAAGCGGCCGTTACGGACGTGGCGATGAGCTGCGGCTTTAATACGGCGTCCTATTTTTCAAAAATTTTTAAAGAAACCATTGGCGTGACGCCTCTGGAATTTCAAAAACAGGGGATATAGTGGAGAAAAGCGCTTGACGAACTGGAATTTCAGAAGGACTTCTTAAGGAAACGGAAAGCGTGCATTCCTTTTCCGGATGATGAGCGGATCCGTATCCACGCCAAGTAGCCGGCTTTGGAAGATATCTTTATCCTGTAAAAATGTTTGACCGATGAGAAGCGTATAACAGCTACATTGGTTTTAAATTGTGATTGAGCCTGTCAATCATCCAGGCAAAACGCTTTTCGCGCCCGGCCTCCGTTTTTGCGTCAAAATATGCCCGTGTGTAGGTTTTCTTAACGGATAAAGACATAGCCTGCCAATTGGTAAAGGCGGGCTCATGCCCCTTGAGCAGCGCGGACAGGCATGCAATTTGTTCCGGCGTTATTGCGGCGGGACCTGGAGCGTCCCATTGGCCGTTTTTTTGTGCTTCAAGGATTTTCTTTCTGCCGAAATCAGTCATAAGTCCCTGTTTTTCCAGGCTTTCGGCCAATGCTTTATTTTTCTTTGACCACTTGCTTTTTTCCCTGCGCATGGAAAAATATTTCTTATAAGTTTTATCGTCAATGCTCTGCATTTGTCCGTCAATCCATCCAAAGCAGAGGGCTTCTTCAAGAGCCTCCCCTGCTTTTATCGTTTTTGGTCCGCCGGTCTTTCCAAATAAAAGCCATATCCCGTCATTTGACAGACAGTGCTCAAAAAGCCACTCCCGAAATTCTTCTCTTTTGGAAAATTCCATAATATCGCTCATGATGCGTCCTCCGTTTGTCCCTTTACCTGTTAAAAGCGCAGCCTTCAATTCTTCAGGCGTACAGAATCTGATAGATTATTTTATCTTATCATTCCAATTCCCCTTTGACAAGGGCGGATAAAGTAAGGAATTTTAAAAAGTGTAACTATTGGTTACTATTTACGGTCCGGGGGCCGTTCATAGTAATGCAAGTGCAAAGTCCTGGGCCGAACTGTTACTAAAAAATATACAGCCCGCTTTTTTTATGGTATACTAAAGAAAATGTATCAGCAATATTTATGCGCGAGGTTAACGGATGAAAAACGGGAGTGAAAGAAAGAACCCGAAGGGAGAAAAAAAAGAGAAAATTCAGGAGAAAAAGCGGAGCAGAAAGAGAGGGCATATTCTGATTTTGGCAGTAGGCGTTATTGTGCCTGTTTTCTGTCTGCTTGCAGTTTATCTGGTGGGCGTAGGCCATTATCGGAGCCGGTTTTTAAACGGAACGGTGATTGACCGGGTGGATGTGTCCGGTATGACAATTCCCGAGCTGGAGGAACAGATACAAAGGTATTCCCTTAAGGTGATAGAACGTCAAGCTGACGGCACAGCATTAGAGGAGGAAATTCTTGGAAAGGAAATCGGGATTTCCTATCTTTCTACGGAGCCCCTGCAGGTTATCTTACAGGGGCAAAACAGCTTTCTGTGGTTTTTAAAGCGGAGTACGGTTTATGAAACGGAGGCTTTTCCCTTTTATGAGGAATCGGCATTAGAAGAAAGAGTTGGCAGGCTAAGGGGATTTCAAAAGGAGTTCATTAAGGAGCCAACGGACGCATACATATCAGATTATGTTAAGGGGAGCGGATTTGAGCTTGTAGCCGAGAACCAGGGAAACCGCCTGAACCAGGCGAA
Organism: uncultured Lachnospiraceae bacterium; assembly: GCA_910587305.1. GTDB lineage: Bacteria > Bacillota > Clostridia > Lachnospirales > Lachnospiraceae > Suilimivivens. The sequence continues at coordinate 78,013 of CAJUKV010000006.1, forward strand.
AACCATGGAGACGCTAAAAGCGGCGGTGGACAAAATGGAAAAACAGGTGGACTTAGATAAAGCCGGCTGTTATGAAAAACCTGAAATTACGTTGGAGGATGCAGCGCTTCAAAATACATTTGCAAAACTTCAAAATTATGCAAATGTTGCGATTACTTATACTTTTGGGACAAAGAAGGAGGTTTTAGACGGGGATACCATCATAGACTGGATTACGGTGGATGGAACCGATGTGACTTTCGACCGGGCTATGGTAGAAGAATATGTATCTTCCCTGCGGAAAAAGTACGATACCATTTTCCATCAAAGAAAATTTTTGACCAGCTATGGGCAGGAAGTAACCATTGACCGGGGAGATTACGGCTGGTGGATGGATACGGATCAGGAGACGGAAGAACTGATCGATATGCTCAGGAGAGGAGAGAGCGGAGAGCGGGGGCCTGTTTACAGGCAGAAGGCGGCCTCCTATGAAACGCCGGATTATGGAAATTCTTATGTGGAAATTAATTTGACGGCCCAGCATTTGTTTTTGTATCAGGATGGGGAATGCGTCCTTGAGTCCGACTTTGTGTCAGGCAATCCCTCTCGGGGAAATGAGACGCCGACGGGAATCTATGGTATTACATATAAGGAAAGAAACGCCACCTTAAAAGGAGAAAATTACAGGACGCCGGTTTCCTTTTGGATGCCCTTTAACAATAACGTGGGGATGCATGACGCCTCGTGGAGAAGTGAATTTGGAGGTAACATTTATAAGACCAACGGTTCCCATGGCTGTATCAACCTGCCTTATTCCATCGCACAGCAGATCTACGATTGCGTGGAGAAGGACACCCCGGTTATCTGCTATCATTTACCGGGAACGGAACCGCCGCAGGAGGAAGAGCCTGTGGAGCCGGGAGAATCAGGAGAACCGGCACAAGCGGGGGAGGGAGTACCGGAAGAGGCAGCAGGGGAGCCGCAGGCCCCGGCGCCCGAGACGACCACAGCGGAGCCGCAGGCCCCGGCCCCTGATACGACCGTATCGGAGCCGCAGTCCCCGGCGCCTGAGACAACCGAGGCAGAGCCGTAGTCCCGGGCGTCTGAGATAAACGCGGCGGAGCCTGGCACAACAAATTAAGCGAGCCTTTTATATAAGGAAGGATTGCTTTTGCAGGAGGTTTCATTATGGAAATACGGGTACTGCGCTATTTCCTGGCAGTGGTTCGGGAGGAAGGAATCAATCGTGCGGCGGAAGTTTTGCATATCACTCAGCCGACACTCAGCCGTCAGCTGTCCCAGTTAGAGGAAGAAGTCGGTGTCAAGTTGTTTCACAGAGGCGCCAAAAAGATTACTTTAACAAACGAAGGAATTTTGCTGCGGCGGCGGGCGGAGGAGATTTTGTCTTTGGTTGACCGGACGGAAAGAGAACTGGTTGAGCAGGACGAGCTTGTGGAGGGCGGAATCGTTATTGGCGGCGGAGAGCTGGCGGCCATGCAGACGCTTCCGGAAATCATTGAAACTTTCCATGAAAAGTACCCTCTGGTAACCTTCGACATTTTCACGGCAAGCGCCGATCTGGTAAAGGAGCAGATGGAGAAGGGGCTGATTGATATTGGGGCTTTGCTGGAGCCGGTTGACATAGAAAAGTTTGATTTTATTCGATTGAAAGGAAAAGAGCGATGGGGCGTTTTGATGCGGCCGGATGATCCGCTTACAGAAAAAGAGGCCGTGAGCGCAAAAGACCTGAAAGATTTGCCGCTTATTCTTCCGAGACGGACAAATGTGCGGAATGAATTGTCCAACTGGTTCGGCGATTCCCTCAAAGAAAAACAGGTTCTTTTTACCAGTAATCTGCCTACAAACAGCGCCCTTATGGTTCAGCGTGGGCTGGCATATTCTATCATAATAGAGGGAGCCATACCTTTTTGGGACAAAGAAAAAATTTCTTACCGGCCATTATGCCCGGAGCTCACGGCAAGCAGCGTATTGGCGTGGAAAAAGCAACAGCCGTTCAGTTTGGCGGTAACAAAATTTATAGAACATATGAGATGTTATTTGGGCAATACTGTACTGGCTTACGGTGGGAACGCCTTTCCAAAAAGGGAGAAAATCTAAAAGAATGGAGGATCACAAAGAAAATGAACAGAGAAAACAGCAATGTTGCCGAGCAGATATTGGCTTTTGACCGTGTACTGCCTTTTGAGGAGCAGGTGGAGGCGTTGGCTCTTAAAGAGGACGGCTCTTACTGTCTTCGGTTTTGCGCGCCGGATGCGAAAACCGTGGAGGTTATCATTGACGAAATCAAGTATCCATGCGTAAAAAGTGAAGAGGGAATCTGGGAGATGGCGTATCCTTCCCGAAAAGGTATTCAGTATGTGCAGCTGCTTGTGGACGGAACGGAATTTTTAACGCCTATGCTGCCCATCACTTACGGCTACAGCAGACCTTATAACTATGTGGCATTAGATAAGCCGGAGGAAAGCTTTTACCGGATTAAGGATGTGCCCCACGGCAGCGTAAGGAGAGAATATTTCTTTTCGGAGGTTACAGGGGAATGGGAGAGCTGTATGGTTTATACCCCTTACATCTACGAAAAGGAAACGGAGAGGGAATTTCCTGTGCTTTATCTGCAGCATGGGCATGGGGAAAATGAGATTGGCTGGACAAATTCCGGAAAAGTGCATTTTATTTTGGACAATCTGATAGCGGAGGGAAAGGCCGTACCTTTTGTGGTGGTAATGTGCAACGGTATGGTGCAGACTGTGAAAGATGGCGGACGATTCGTGGATTTTCATTTGCTGGAAAAGCAGTTGTTTCAGGACGTGATGCCTTTTGTGGAACAAAAATTCCGTGTGGGGAAGACGAAAGAGATGCGGGCTATGGCAGGATTGTCCATGGGTTCCCTGCAGACCAGCATAATCGGCTTTACCCATCCGGAAAGCTTTAGCGCTCTGGGGATTTTCAGCGGTTTTATCAGGGATATCATAACAGGCGGCGAGCTGGATATGAGCGGCGGTAAGCCCAGCGAAAACGCGCACCTGGCGTTTTTGGAAGATAAGGAAGAATTTGCAAGGCAGTATCCCGTCTGCTTCCGCGCCATGGGGACAGAGGACCCTTTTTGGGAGCATTTCGCACAGGATGACGTGATGCTTAAGGAAAAAGAGATTCCTCATATTCGAAAGGAATATGCCGGCGCTCATGACTGGAATGTATGGCGGATGTGTATCTATGATTTTGCACAGATGATTTTTAAGGGGGACTGTTAAAGGTTCCGTAAGCAAAAAAATCAGGCGGCCATGCCTGCGCGGATATCCGCAGACAGCCCTAAAGGCCGCATTTAAAACGCGGCATACCATTATGATTTTGCAAAAACAGCCAGCGGGCGGATGATATCTAAAAATCGGGCTGTTTCCGGCGTTGGTTCCCGGGAAGAAAGGATGCCGTAGGGGATGGTTTCCTTCGCTTCAAATGGAATGGTTACCAAGGCGGGATGTACTTCCCGCCACCCATCCAATGACAGCAGGACGCCATCATTTTCCGCGCATCGGTTAAATACTTCCAAATCGTAATGATGGGGAAGGTCTATAATGGTTATCTGTGGGTGGTTCCGCTCAATTTCATCTCGTATTTTATCATTGACAGGGCTGTTGCCCTTCGCCTGCATCAGGAGATTTTCTCCGTGCAAGTCCTGGTAAGAAATTATTTTTTTGCCGGCAAGCGGGTGGAGCCTGGGCATGGTCACACAAAAATGATATCGGCCCAGTTCCAGAAAATCAGAAAATTTTGCCGTATGGATGGAATTGAAGGGGCCTACCATCAAGTCGTATTTTTTCCCTATATTAGCAAAGGCGGTTTGGGCGCCGGTATCCTCGAAGGGAACCACTTTCAAATGGAAGTGTGGATATCCGATACCGACCGAATTCCATAAATCCATTAATATTTTGCAGGGATATAAAGCGGAGGTGCCCAGGCTTACCACCCCCTGCCCGGCTTTCTGCGCTCTGCGAGCGCGCACAATGGCTTCCTCAGAATAGCGGATGATGACTTTTGCATCCTCGTAGATGGATTTCCCGGCTTCCGTTAAACGGATGCCCTGATTGGTGCGTACCATCAAAGGAAGACCGATATGCCGCTCCAGAAGATTCATTTGTTTCATGATGGCTGTTGGAGATATGAAAAGCTTTTCGGAGGCTTTTAGGAAGCTTCCGCAGTCGGCAACTGTAACAAAGGTATACAAAGCCTGATTATACAAAAAATCACTCCTTTTTTGCTTAAACTATTGGTTAAAACGATGCTAACATTTATGAACTTCCCTGTCAAGCCGGAAATTTGTACAATATAGTCAGTTGAAAAATAAAGCAGGAGGATAGGTTGAAGAATCAGCCTGCCGGCTGATTTTATCAACCGCAAATTTGTGCTTGCCCCCAATTTGTGGGCTGTTGGCAGGAATGGAGGATTAAAATGGAAACACGTTTTTTAAGGGATTTGGAAGTATCGGCAATCGGTTACGGATGTATGGGATTAACCCACGGGTATGGCGCGGCGCCGGAAAGGAGCGAATCTATCCGTCTGATTCAAAGCGCCTATGACATGGGTTGTACCTTCTTTGATACGGCGGAAAGCTATAGCGCCGGGGAGAATGAAAAGCTTGTGGGCGAAGGGATAAAGCCTTTTCGCAGCCATATTGTACTGGCTACAAAGCTTCATTTAAGCGGACAGGAGGAGAACGTCGCCGCCGCTGTGAAAAGCCATCTGGAAGCATCCCTGAAACGTCTTGGGACGGACTATGTGGATATCTATTATCACCACCGCATTGAGGATGATAACAGGGTTGAGGAAGTTGCCGGAGCCATGGGCGAGTTGATAAAGGAGGGGAAAATCCACGGCTGGGGACAGTCCCAGGCCACGGAGCAGCAGGTGCGAAGGGCAAATGCGGTGACGCCCCTGACCGCCATCCAAAGCGAGTTTTCCATGATGGAGCGGATGTTTGAGAAGGATGTGATTCCTGCCTGTGAGGAATTGGGAATCGGTTTCGTCCCCTTTTCTCCGTTGGCAAGCGGATTCTTAAGCGGAAAGTATACGAAGGAGCAGACCTATGCGGGGGATGACGTGCGCAGAGTCATCAGCCGGTTTGCGCCGGAAAATGTGGAGCGCAATCAGCCGCTGCTTGATTTGCTTCACGCTCTGGCCCAGGAAAAGGAGGCTACCCCGGCGCAGATTTCCCTTGCATGGATGCTGCATAAAAAGGATTTTATCGTGCCCATTCCCGGAATGCGGAAAGTGGCGCGCATGGAGGAAAACTTCGGGGCCGATTCGGTAAGCCTGTCGGAGGAAGAATATCGGCGGATAGAAGAGGAACTGGCTAAAATCACCATTTACGGAAATCGTACCGATAAGGATATTGCAAAGCTGCGCACAATGAAATAGTAAGACCAATGAAATAGCCGGACGTTATTTTACTTTAAGGTCAGTCTGCTTTTGCGGATTGGCCTTTTGCAGGCCAAAAAGGAAATCCATATGGAAAAAGTCCGGTTTTTATGATAAGATTTTTGTGAGCTTTTTAATTGGATTTTTCCCGAAAGAATAATTGCCGGCAAGAATGCGGCATTCTTCATCCCGATTTGAGTCGCGGCAAGGCCGCTACATGGAGGTTAAAATGTTTGGTAAGAAGAAAAAGGCTTTGGCGGCCGAGTATGATAAAGAAAACTGGAAACCTGTCTTAAAGTGCAGCATTTGTAATGGGGAACAGGTGGCAGGTTTTCAGAATATCCATACGGGGGAATTTAAGGAGGAAATACTGATAAGGAATGGGGAGGAATTAGAAGCTTTTAAGAAAAAGTACGGGATTGCACAGATAACGAAAATATATTAGAATATTTACCGTACATCGGCAAAAACAGTTTTTTGGAAAGCGTATGGGAAATGGATAAACTGCAATACTTTTTGTACCATATATCATTTTATGATATTTTGGAAATACTACCTTATATCGGATTAGCATATTTTATCATCAGGCGTTTTATCCTGCATAAATCACCGGTGCCTTCCTCCGCTTTTGGGAAAGTGTCAAAGGAGCTTTTGCAAAAGTGCGTCGCCTTTTTAAAAAAGAGGGAAAAACGTGAGTATGAACAGTACACGGTCCCGGAGGATATTCTGGAGGCCCTTAAGGAAAATATAAGGGATGAGGAAACCTTAAAGGCGCTTTTGTGCAGTATCTGCGCGCATTTGGGTATCAATGGGGATTTTATTAAGCTGGTGGTGATAGACGATAGAACGACAGACTGGGCGGGACAGATTTCCACGGATCTTGCCTTTACCACCATCCGCCTGGATTTAAGGACGCGGTATACATTGGATACGGTGATTGCCGTGCTGGCCCACGAGGCAACCCACCTTCATTTATATTATGAAGGAATCCATTTTAAGGATACATGGGAAAATGAAGTGCTGACGGATACGGCGGCGGTCTACTGCGGTTTTGGAGAGTACATTTATAAGGGATATGCGGTGACGCAGGGGGAGTTTGCCCTGTCTTATAATAAAGTGGGATATATCAGGCAGGAGGATGTGCGGTATATTCAGGAGCTGATGGAAAGCAACAGGGAAAAGGGCTCACAATGAGAAAAGTTTAGGGGTGATATAAGTTCGGAAGTAAACTTTCGGACTTGATTTGAGGGTCAAATGAACATGTGGGCATGTTTGATTGACTTATGGAGGTAAAAATGAGAATAGGAATGGGTTATGACGTACACAGATTAGTAGAAGGAAGGGCGTTAATCCTTGGGGGAGTGGAGATCCCTTATGAAAAAGGGCTTCTCGGCCACTCGGATGCGGATGTGCTTTTACATGCGATTATGGACGCTCTTTTGGGAGCGGCGGCCTTAGGCGATATCGGCAAGCATTTTCCGGACACGGATCCTGCCTACAAAGGGATTTCCTCCGTGAAACTGCTTACGCATGTGGGCAGGCTGTTGGAAGAAAATTTATTTTTAATCGAAAACATCGACGCGACGATTATCGCCCAGGCGCCTAAAATGCGTCCCTATATTGACACTATGCGAAAAAATATTGCAAATGCACTCGGCATTGCCATAGAGCAGGTGAGCGTGAAGGCCACCACGGAGGAAGGGCTGGGCTTTACCGGAACGGGAGAAGGAATATCTTCCCAGGCAATCTGCCTTTTGACAAGCCCTGTGAATATGGGAAGTGAAGACGTGACGATGAGCGAATGCGAGGGGTGCGGGGGATGTACCCGGGGTATACATTATACATGAATGGCAAAAAATGTGTTTATAATTGCCGTAATTTAATTGAAACAAGGGCATAATTATGGTATGATTTATCTGCAAAGGAGGGATATAAAATGCCACAGATTATACCAATCAAGGATTTAAAGAATACATCGGAAATTTCCGATATGTGCCATAAAGCAGATGAGCCTATTTTCATTACCAAAAACGGATATGGCGATATGGTTATTATGAGTATGGAAACATACGAAAGCACTATGCGAAAATTTTCTATGTATCATTCTATGTATCAAGATGTTGAGAGATTAGAGGAACAGACAGAAGTTGGAAAAGGAGAACTGCCTGAATGAATCAAAATACTCTGACTCGAATCATAGAAGATCAAACAACCAGGGCCTTATGGGAAGTGAAAAATGTGATTGACTGCGTTCCGGAAAAGTTATGGGACATGGAATACTGTCAGATGCCCTGCTGGAAACACATCTATCATATGCTGCATTCTTTGGATTTATGGTATATAAACCCGCGGGATAAAAGTTTTCAGGAGCCTGCCATACATGAAAAGGACTTGAATAATTTGGATGTTGTTTCACAAAAAGTCCTTTCAAGAAGCCAGATAGAGCGGTATTTTATATGCATTGAAGAAAAGCTGCGGGCGTATCTTTCCGATTTGACGGATGCGCAGCTGTTAGAGTACCCTCCGGATTGTGAATATTGTAGATTCACTTTGATTTTAGCGCAGATGCGGCATCTGCACAGCCATATGGGAATGATTATGGGGTTTGTTATTGACGATACAGGATTATGGCCGAGGGTTCTGGGGCTTGAAAACCCTGTTCCCGGCAGCGAATATGATAAATATTTTTAGATATCATTATAAACATCTTCCAACATTGATTGAAAAATATTTCTTTCTCAGCTCTTCATTATCAGAAGACTTTTATACTGCCTATTCAATTATGAACGGTGTTTGAAAGGCAACAGAGTTGATGACACACAGCGGTTAGCCATATTCCATAATCATATGTGACGAAAGAACGATTTCGTCCTTCTCCCAATCCTCCAAAGAGGGCACAATCAAAATCTCGCCCGGCACAATATAGTCAGGGTTACCGATGCCGTTTAAAGCGGCGAGCATCTCCCAATTTCCCGAATGCAGGGTAAAATCCTCCGCCAGCTGCCAAAGGCTGTCGCCTGCTTCTACCGTATATGTTTTTTCCGTTCCGCTAAGAGGATAGAAGCCTGCTTCCACCAAATCAATAAAATCCCGGGAAGGATGGATGTTGGTTTCTCTCATGGTAAATACCATAATCCACTGAGCCTTGAGCTGTTCCTTTAAAGGCTCTTTAAAACCATGCAGGGGCATAACCAGCATATTGCCCAGCATGTGGTCGCCTTCCCGCAAATAACTGTACAGACTCATATCCGGTATGGAGCCTTCCACAAAAATCCGTCTGCCGTTTTGATATTTGGCCTGAAAGGAATTATGAAAGGGCAGATTTAAGGAACAGATATCCATATAATGATAAGAGGAAACCGTATGAAAAAGCTCGTCCAAAAAATATCTGACTCGCCATTCGTTCCGGGTGTTGGATTCCTTTGCCGCTTTCAGAGCCGCCTGTACATCTGCGTCTTTCCGGACAATCCAGCATTCCTCATATTCGGAGATATCCCCTTTGCCTACGCCTATTTGGGCGTTGTTCTTTTGCACGGTGATATGTAACGCATAAGGCCCCAAAGGATCATTGGGAGAAAGACTTACTTCCTCTATTTTCATATATTCCGGAAGATAAATAGCAAACGCATCACAGAGATAATAATTATTCGCGCGCCGGCTCAGCTGTTTGGAAGGGGTTCGGGGCATAAGAGGGTTCGGACTCACATTTAACGGCTGCAAGCCGCAGATTTCCACGGCCTTTTGCAGGTCAAATTCCCAATTGTTGCTGATATAATCTTTCTGATAGACGCCTTTTTCCCAGGCATTCATATCATCCTCCGATAACTCCATAATATTTTCATGGCGCATGGTCTCCGCAATGGTACCCTTTAAATTGACACAGTTGATAATATGGTGGTCTTCGGTGGGCGCAAATCCCAGGTTGTAGGTGATTGCCATAGGGCAGTTGGTGAAAAGATATCCGTCTTCGCTATATTTTGGTGCGGATTCATCAAAACATACTTTCCCTGAATTTGCGCATTCATAAATGCTGCCCCAGTGTAACTCCGCACAGATGCCCGCAGCCTGGGTATACCAAAGGGTTCTTGGATCCTGCCGGTTTTCGGCGGTGACGGTCCCGTAGTTGCGGCATCTTACCAGAGAATAGTGCCTCTTTGCCGCTTCGGCGTTTTCCTCCTGAGAGCTTATGGAACCATGGTTTCCGGCGCCCGAATCCTCCGAATGTATCCTGTCCGTTTCCTGCTTTGGGGAATAAGACCGGGTATCCCGGTTATTTTCCGGTATTTGCTCCAGGGGCGTTATAAAGTCCTCGTTTTGAACCAATTCCTCTACGGAGCTGGCGGGGGCCATTTCTTCCGTTCTGTCGTCCAGGTAAGCCACAATGCCTCCGGCATAGCTTTTGCCGGTTACATTTCCATAATTTTCACAATCTATAATGGCACAGGTTTCCGGGATCTTTTCTTCGTTCTCGGTGGTGGCGCACAGCCCGGCAATTCCCCCGGCTCCGTATCCGTCCGTCCAGTGGTTATATTCCATGGTCCGGCCGTCTTCTAAGGAAGTAACCGAGGCGTAATTTCTGCAGTTTTCAATGAACCCCACGCTGATGGCGGCAATCCCACCGACATAGTTATAGCCCGCAACTGTTCCATAGACTTCACAGCCGCGAACGGTTCCGCAATTATAGTAAACCAGGCCGCCGGTGTCGGCGCCTTCGTAAGGGTTCATGTGAACCTCTGCGATAAGGTTTTCCACAATTCCGTCTTTTTCCAGAAGGAGGAACAGCTCGCGGGTCATTCCTGCGATCTTATGTCCCTGTCCGTCAAAATGGCCGGAATAATATTGAACCCAGTAAGGGCTTTTCTCCACTTCGATATCGTTTTCCAGAACGGCGTTTAACTCCTTGTGTCCGTTTTTGACATATTTCAAAAAAGCTTTAAAATCTTTTTGGTTGTATATATGAAAAACACCTTCCGCGTCCACGGTTTTATAAAGAGCAGGATCCTGTTCTATCGCCGTTTGCCTGTTATCCGCAGCCCCAAACAGACAAAGGGACGCAGTTAACAGCAGTAAGCAGAAAGCCAAAAAGATGCGCCGTCTGTGGCAGATGATGATTTTGATATATTTTTTTACCATAATGATACCCCCACATACCGCAAGCTTTGCTCCGGAGCGTGTTTGAAAATTCATTCCTGCCATCTGCACGCCCTGCTTTGCGCGATTTTTGAACCCCGCTACGCCTTCTTCATTTGGTCAGAGCATTTATGCTCTTAAACTCCCACAAATTGTGACGCACATCTGACAGAAAGCAATTTTCAAATACGCTCTGGTATGAATCATTCCAAAGAAGCCTGTAAACCTTAGTTACCCTTAGGAATAGTTTTGCGGCTAACTATCCAACAGGGTAAGGCCGGAGATATCGGAATCAATCATCATGGAATAATTGGTGTAATAAACCACGAAGCCGGGCTTGCTTCCGTTCGGCTTTTTGACATTTTTCTTTTCCGTGTAATCAATTTCCACCTTATCCTGTCCCCGGGCTTTTGAATAATAGGCGGCAAGCCTGGCGGCGTCCTCAAAGGCACTGTCGGGGAGCTTTCGGCCGTCGGCTTTCACTACGACATGAGAACCGGGGATTCCTTTTGTGTGGAACCACCAGTCGCCTCCCACGGCAAATTTAAAAGTTAGCTCATCGTTTTGATAATTATTTTTGCCTACATAAATATGGAAACCGTCTTTGTTGACATAATGGAAAGGCCTGCTGGTAAACTTAACCCTTTTTCCGCCGCCTTTTCTGCGGATATATCCGTTTTCAATCAATTCCTCTTTGATTTGGGCAAGATCTTCTTCCAAAAGCGCGATGTCAAGGGCGGTTTGAATAGATTCCAAATGATCAATTTCTTCCTTTACCTGCGCGGTAAGAGTAGATAAGGCCTCATAGGTGCGTTTCATCTTGCCATATTTTTCAAAATATTTTTTGGCGTTTTCCGAAGGGCTTAAAAGGGGGTCAAGGGGAATGGTAATAGTCTCGCCGGTATAGTAGTTGAGAGCGTCCATTGATTTTGCGCCGGGGGCGGTTTCATAGCCGTAAGTATTTAACAGCTCGCCGTAAATCCGGTATTTGTCCTTTTTTTCCGTGTCCTTTATTTGCCGCAATTGCAAATCATATTTTTTGATATTCCGCTCTAACGCAGTCTGTACGATTTTGCGCAGGTCGGCGGATTTTTGACGGATACGGGTTACGGCGCTGCGCTGCGCGTAATATTGCTCTAACAGTGCGCTGACAGAATCAAATTCCCTGATGGATACGCTGTTTTGTAAAAGGCGGTCACTTTCCCAAAGGCGATTGTCCTGGGACGGTGTGCAATGCCGGGCATTATTTGCGTCGCCATGAATATCCGCCCCGTACATGGTTAATGGCAGCGGGGCGAATTCCACCGGAACGCCTTTTTCATAAGCAATCACAGGCCTAAAATCCCCCTCCCGGATCTGCCCCATTATATCGGAAAAGGCATGGTAGAGATCGGAAAGGGCTTTTTCCCCCGGAGGCGGCGCAGCAAAAAAAGCGGTTGAAACATCTCCGTCTACCCCTGCCCGATGGCAGATTTCCTGGGCCATAACCGGCGAAATTCCGGTGTAATGGCCATAAAGGGACTTATATACCGGCATGTTCCCTGAGGTCAAAGCCTTTTGAAAGGAATCAAAATTTGCGGTAAGAGGATTTTCCTTTTCCTGTGTCTTTGGGATAAAATAAGGCCGCCCGGGCAGAACCTCCCGCACGGAGCTGACCATGCCGGAGATATGCTTAATGCTGTCGATAATCATATCGTCCTCATTGACAAATATAATGTTGCTGTGTTTTCCCATAATCTCCACAATCAGCCGCTTGTGGCAAAGATCGCCCATTTCATTTAAATGCTCCACGTGAAGATGAATAATCCGCTCAAGCTCCGGCTGGGTGATGGCGGTAATCCGGCCGTTTTGCAGATGTTTGCGCAGCAGCATGCAAAATCCCGGGGCCGTCATGGGGCTTGGTTTATTTTTATCGGTAAGGTAAACCAGAGGAAGAGAAGCGCTTGCAGATAAAAGAAGGCGTCTTTGTCCCCCGTCAGCTGTTTTTATGGTAAGCAAAAGTTCATCATTTTCCGGCTGGGCAATTTTGTATATGCGTCCCCCGGACAATGTATCTTTTAATTCTTTTACAATTGAAGCTATTGTGATTCCGTCAAAAGCCATGAGAGTTCTCCTTTGCTGATTGATTATATTCATATTAGTTTTATTGTATCACAATAGGGAAAGGGATAAAAGGAGATCAGGATAAACTTGACGATTTTGTATGCTTCGCCTATAATGTAAAAAGATATACGGCGGCATAGGTGGCTTAGAGACATGGAGGACTGGTATGATTAAAAGCATGACAGGGTTTGGCAGATGCGAAGTGCAGGAGGCCGAACGCAAAATAACGGTGGAGATGAAATCGGTCAATCATCGGTACCTGGATGTAAATATAAAGATGCCGAAGAAACTTAATTATTTCGAAACATCTATCAGAAATGAACTGAAAAAATACATCCAGAGAGGAAAAGTGGATCTCTTTGTCTCTTATGAAGATTATACAAAGACCAATGTATGTGTGAAGTATAACAGGGAATTGGCTGCCGAGTACATGGGCTATTTAAACCAGATGGCGCAGGACTTCTCTCTGGAAAATGATGTGAAGATTTCCTGTCTTTCCAAGTATCCGGAGATACTCACCATGGAGGAGCAGGGAATTGACGAGGAAAAGCTGTGGATGCTTCTAAATAAGGCGATTCAGGGCGCAGCGGAAGGCTTTGTAGAGACCAGGATAAAAGAGGGAGAGCACCTGCGCAGGGATCTTTTGGAAAAGCTTGACGGAATGCTTAAGCACGTGGCATTTATTACCGAGCGTTCTCCACAGATCATTGCAGAATATAGAAAAAAACTGGAAGATAAGGTAAAAGACCTTTTAGGGGATGCCCAGGTTGATGAAAACAGGCTTCTGATGGAGGTGACTATTTTTGCGGACAGAGTTTGTGTGGACGAAGAGCTTGTCCGGTTAAAAAGCCACATTGAAACTACCAAAGATACCCTTCTTCTTGGCGGAAGCATAGGCAGAAAGCTGGATTTCATTGCACAGGAAATGAACCGCGAGGCAAATACTATCCTGTCAAAATCAGGTGATTTGGAGATATCCAATCGGGCAATAGAATTAAAAACGGAAATAGAAAAGGTGAGGGAGCAGATTCAGAACATTGAATAAACTGATTCATATAGGGTTTGGCAACATTGTAAATTCCGGCAAGATTATTGCAATCGTAAGTCCTGATTCGGCGCCGGTCAAGCGGCTGGTGCAAAGAGCAAGGGAAGCCGGGACTGCCATAGACGCCACACAGGGAAGAAAAACAAAAGCGGTGCTTGTAATGGAAAACAGCCAATTGGTGCTCTCAGCGCTTCTTCCGGAAACGATTGCGCAGAGGGCACAGGCGGAAAGCAGAGATGATAATGAAGCATAAAGGAATCTTAATTGTAGTTTCAGGTTTTTCCGGAGCGGGAAAGGGCACATTAATGAAGCAGATGGTGCGCTCTTATGAGAACTACGCACTGTCCATATCCATGACTACCAGGGATCCAAGACCGGGAGAGGCAGAAGGAAGGGAATACTTTTTCGTAAGCAAAGAAGTATTTGAGGACAGGATTTCAAAAGACGGCCTGGTGGAATATGCCAGCTACTGCGGTAACTACTATGGGACGCCCAGGGAATATGTGGAAAGGCAGCTTGAGAGAGGGAAGGATGTAATTCTGGAAATAGAAATTCAGGGAGCTCTCAAGGTGAAAAACAAATTTCCCACAGCCGTGCTGATGTTTGTTATGCCCCCAAGCGCGGCAGAACTGAAAAGGCGTTTGGAGGGAAGGGGCACCGAAAGCCAGGAGGTTATTGACAGAAGACTGAAAAGAGCCTGCGAGGAGGCGGAAGGCATTGAGCAGTACGATTATATTGTGATAAATGATGAGCTTGAGGAATGTGTGAAAGAGATGCATTCCCTGATACAGGCGGCACACTATGCGCCGTTAAGAAATAAAGAGTTTATAGAAAAAATGAAAAATGAGCTGAGGGCCTTACAAAAAGAAACTGCCATAAAATAAAGATTCTCAGCTGCGGGCCTGTGGTTTGGCGCGGTATTCACAGGCCTGTTACAGATAAAATACCGCGCAGAAATGAGGAAAAATATGTTACATCCATCTTATTCTGATTTAATGAAGGTAGTAAACAGCGACGCGCTGCCGGGAGAAGCGCCTGTGGTCAACAGCAGATATTCCATCGTGATGGCCACATCTAAGAGGGCAAGGCAGATTATTGCCGGTGAGGAACCTCTGGTTAATGCGAAAGACGAAAAACCTTTGTCCATAGCCGTGGAAGAATTGAACCAGGGAAAAATTAAAATTTTGTCTGAAGAATAAGGTCAGATTTGTCCGCAGGTCCATTGGACGTTTGGCCAAAAGAGATAACGCTGTCACGCAAAAGTGTCGTGTCAGCGTTTTTATGCACACGGACGAACAAAGAAAATAGGTCGGCAAGCTTGCAAAGAGGTATCCAAATGGAATATGTCGGTAAGCTGACGGAGGCCTGACGCGGGAGCGGGAGAAAAGACATTATGTTTGACTGCGGTATTTACCAATTGAGTCAATCTACTATAAGACATAAGCAGATGACTGAATTAGTCAACCGTATATGATGCCTGTGTCGCAATAGGCATGTCGGGAAGAGTGAAAGGTTTTTTACCTTTCACTCACAAGTTTGTGGATGCAGCGCGGACACAAACTTGATATGCACAAAAACAGCGCAGGAATGAGGGAAAATATGAATGTTTTTTTTGTTTCATTGGGGTGTGACAAAAATCTGGTGGATTCTGAGGTGATGCTTGGCGCATTATCTGACAGAGGCTATTCCTTTACAAATGATGAGACGCAGGCAGATGTAATTGTGGTTAATACCTGCTGCTTTATCAATGATGCCAAAGAGGAAAGCATTAATACCATACTGGAAATGGGTGAGCTGAAAAAAAGCGGTCAGATAAAAGCCCTGATTGTGGCAGGATGTCTGGCCCAGCGCTATATGAATGAAATTCAGCGGGAGATCCCGGAGGTAGACGCCATTGTCGGCACAACGGCTATCCTGGAAATTGGCGACGCCATTGAAAGAGCGCTTTTGGGAAAGCCGGAAAACCGGTTGACGCCGCTTGATAAACCGCCTGTGGGAGGAAGAAAGCGCGTGGTGAGCACAGGGGGCCATTACGCATACTTAAAAATTGCCGAAGGATGCGACAAACGCTGTACCTACTGTATTATTCCAAAGGTAAGGGGAAATTACCGAAGCATTCCCATGGAGGATTTGCTGAAGGAAGCCGGAGAGCTTGCGAAGAAAGGCGTGAGGGAGCTGATACTGGTGGCTCAGGAAACAACCCTCTATGGCAAAGATTTGTATGGTGAAAAGTCTTTACCCAGACTGTTAAAGGAGCTTTGTAAAATATCGGGGCTTGAATGGATTCGGATTCTTTACTGCTATCCGGAAGAAATAACCGATGAACTGATACAGGTGATAAAGGAGGAAGAAAAAATCTGCCATTATCTGGATATGCCTGTACAGAGCGGAAGTGATGGGATACTTAAGCGGATGGGACGGAGAACCACCGCAGGGCAAATCAGAGCAATGATTCAAAAGCTGAGGGACGAGATACCTGATATTTGCATCCGAACCACTTTGATAACCGGATTTCCGGGTGAAAAGGAACAAGACCATGAGGAAACCATGAGTTTTGTGAATGAAATGGAATTTGACAGACTTGGAGTATTTCCCTATTCCCAGGAAGAAGATACGCCGGCGGCCGGAATGCCGGATCAGATTCCGGAGGATGTGAAGCAGCGGCGCAGGAATGAAATTATGGAATTGCAGCAGGAAATAGCCTTTGACAATGCGGATCGGATGATAGGAAGACGATTAAAAGCCATGATTGAGGGGAAAGAGGCAAAAGAAGATGTATACGTGGCGCGTACCTACAAGGACGCCCCGGATGTGGACGGCTATCTTTTTGTAAACACAGAAAGGCAGCTTATGAGCGGAGACTTCGTGGAGGTATACATTACAGGCTCAAATGAATATGATTTGATGGGAGAAATACTGTAAACACAATTTAATTTTGTTTGCCGTTGTGTATAAAAAGTTGAACACAGAGAGGAGTTAACATATGAATTTACCAAATAAACTTACCATGTTTCGGGTGATTTTGATTCCGTTTTTTATTGTTTTCCTGCTAATACCCATTACCTCTTATGATAAATGGATTGCGCTTGTTATATTCATTGTTGCCAGCCTTACGGATCTTTTGGACGGGAAGATAGCCCGAAAATACAATCTTGTCACAAATTTTGGAAAGTTTATGGATCCTCTTGCGGATAAGCTGCTGGTTTGCTCCGCCTTAATTTGTCTGATTGAGCTGCATAAGATACCGGCATGGATGGTTATCATTATTATTGCCAGGGAATTTATCATCAGCGGCTTTCGGCTGGTTGCATCAGATAACGGCGTGGTGATTGCCGCAAGCTACTGGGGAAAATTTAAAACCACTTTCCAGATGGTGGCGGTATGCCTTTTGATTGCAGATATACCGGCGGTTCATTTACTGACGCAGATCGTGCTTTGGATTGCGGTGATTTTGACGGTTGTTTCTCTGGCGGATTATATCATAAAAAATAAAGATGTTATGAAAGAAAACAAGTAAAATAAAGTCTTTGCTGCTTAAGACGCAGGCTTGCGGGATTAGACGATATAGACGGAGGCTGTATATGTTCAATGGAAATCTTTGCCAGGATGACTGCATTGAGGAAAAGATAGTTGCCAAATTGAAGGAAAAAGGGTGGCAGGTTACCTGTGCGGAATCCTGTACGGGCGGTATGATTGCTTCAACTCTGGTGAATGTGGCAGGTGTTTCGGAGGTCTTTGGCGAAAGCTATGTCACATATGCCAATTCAGCCAAAAACAAGCTGCTTGGGGTTGAAAAAAAAGCTTTGGAAACATGGGGGGCAGTCAGCAGACAGGTGGCGGAGCAGATGGCGGCAGGCGCAGCGAAGGCGGCGTCGGCACAGGCGGCAATTGCAGTTACGGGCGTCGCAGGGCCGGGGGGAGGAACAAAGGAAAAACCTGTGGGGCTGGTGTATATAGGCTGCTTTGCAGACGGAAAGGTCACTGTCACAGAAAATCATTTTACAGGAAACAGACCGGAAATCCGCAGACAGACCACACGGGCGGCGCTTACGCTGCTTTATAACTGCCTGATGGAAAGGTAAAACTATAAATATGAGCCGCGCCGAAATATGCAGGCTGTTGGAAGTATGGGGGTTATGATGAAAAATAAATGGAGTTCCGGGAAAATAATTGCGGTGGTGCTTGGCAGTATTGGCGGGTCTATTGTTTTTTTGGTGGCATTGTATGTAGGGGTATATCAGTTTGTTAAAGAGTATATGCGTGTAAAAACGTATATAAATGAAGCAAGGATAGAGCGGGAGCGTGAGGACGATTTTCAGGAAGAAGATAGAGAAAGAGAGGAGCGCGGGCGCGAAGTTCCCGATTGGCCGGAGGATGAGACAGAGGACGATGTGGACGATTATGAGTACGACGACGGGGAATACTATGAGATTCACGATGCCATACGGAAGGATTTATCTTATCAGATAACATTTGAAACCTATAGCAGCACGCCCGGAGATAATCTCTTTGTAGAGATGAGCTATCCGGTTATATCCGGGGATGAGACAATTGACTGCGAAAGGATCAACAACCTCATGCAAAGGGAGCTTGAGGAAGTGGAATTATATATGGAGTCCGTAAAAGAGTGGATTTCAGAAGAAGAAAGCTTTCGCTTTGAAGCGGAAAGCTATGTTACTTACATGGATGAAGATATTCTTAGCATCATTTATATGGAAAAAGGCCTTTTGGATGACGCAACCTATGAAACATATATTATTTCTGTGAATATTGATATGGAAAGCGGGATGGCCTTAACCAATTCGCAGCTGCTTAATATTGACGATAAGTTTTCCATCGACTTTCGCCGCCGCTGTGAAAGACAAAATGGGGAGATTGATTCCCTTTCCTATTATTCGGATCAGGATATTACCACTTTGCTCACGGACGATTCCAGCCTGATAATTTTTTACACGCCTTTGGGCATGGAAGTGGGATTTAATTATTATTATGGCTGGGTAACCGTTACATACCAGGATTATCAGAAATATCAAAGTCAATTTTAGACGGAATGAAAAGAAATGTTCGATTCGGCCTTCGGCTTCATTGTGACTAAATCCGGCTATTAGAAGTTCGCCTTCGGCGAAGAAACGGATTTCCTTGGCATAATTAACGCTTTCTTGCGGTCTGCGCAGTAAATACACAGACCTGGCTGAAGTTACTTTGGCCGTTACTATTCACGGTCAGGAATGCGCACAGGCTGCGTATTCCGTAAGAACATGATGCAGGTGTGAGGGGCGATTTTGCGTAGCAAAACTCGAAATATCGCCCCGAATGTTACTATGAGCGGCCTTCAGGCCGTGAATAGTAACCTTTGGCTATCCTCTGTGATATGATTCATGTCATTTGAGATTGCTCATCTAATGAAAACGTGGTATATTGAAACCATGTTTTATGATAATTCTAAGCTGACTGTTTTAGTCAGCTTCATTCTGCTTTGCATATCAGGCGTTTTCTGCCAATCATCCAAAGCAAAAAATAGGAAAAGAAAGGGGGAAATGCCATTGAGGGAGTTTTATTGGACATTGAAACCTGTATAATAAGTTTTAGATAGCAGCTAAGCCGTAACTGCTGTGTTACTATTATTTTAATGAATGAAGGAAAATTCATTGACAAAACCGAACATTTGTTTTATAGTAATTAAGAACAAATGTTCCCGATACGATACGTTATCCTGTGGGGCATGTTTACACTTGAGGTAATGAGCTCTTTTACAGATCAGGACGGCGTTTTATACAATAATTTTTTGCAGGCTATTGGCAAGGATGGAGGATTCATATGGAAAAAGAAGACAAATTAAAAGCGTTGGACGCGGCCTTAGGACAGATTGAGAAACAGTTTGGAAAAGGCGCAGTAATGAAATTGGGAGATTCTTCCGCACGGATGAATGTGGAGACGATTCCCACAGGTTCGTTGAGCTTAGATATCGCTTTGGGACTTGGTGGAATCCCCAAGGGAAGAATTATTGAAATATATGGACCGGAATCTAGTGGTAAGACCACTGTTACCCTGCACATGATAGCAGAGGTCCAAAAGAGAGGCGGCATTGCAGGCTTTATTGACGCGGAACATGCGCTTGATCCCGTATATGCTAAAAATATAGGCGTGGATGTGGATAATCTTTATATTTCCCAGCCGGATAATGGAGAGCAGGCGCTTGAAATTACGGAAACCATGGTCCGCTCCGGCGCCATTGATATTATCGTAGTGGACTCGGTTGCCGCCCTTGTTCCCAAGGCGGAAATTGACGGAGATATGGGAGACTCGCATGTAGGTCTTCAGGCAAGACTCATGTCACAGGCCCTTCGTAAGCTGACAGCGGTTATCAGTAAATCCAACTGTACGGTGATCTTTATCAACCAGCTCCGTGAGAAAGTGGGCGTTATGTTTGGCAATCCTGAGACCACCACCGGCGGGCGGGCGCTGAAATTCTATTCTTCCGTGAGACTGGATGTGCGCAGGATTGAAGCTATCAAGCAAAGCGGCGAGGCTATCGGAAACAGAACAAGGGTTAAGGTTGTGAAGAATAAAATTGCGCCTCCTTTTAAGGAAGCGGAGTTCGACATTATTTTTGGAGAGGGCATTTCCACCGTAGGCGATGTGCTTGATTTGGCCGTAAATGTTAATATTGTCAACAAAAGCGGCGCATGGTATGCCTATAACGGAAACAAGATTGGACAGGGACGTGAGAATGCCAAGCAATACCTGAAAAACAATCAGGAAATATATGAAGAAATATCTGAAAAGGTAAGGGAACATTATGGCTTCCAGGACGGCTTAAAAGAAAGCGTTCCCGAAACCGGTAAAGAGAAAACCGATGAAGGAAAAGGAAAGGCTCCCGCATCAAAGAAAACGGCCGAAACAGAGAAAGAAAAGTAATGGAATAAAAGGAAAATATACTTTCCTTTTGGTCTGTACATCTATTGGGAAAGAGATAAATATTTATGATGAAAGAGAAAATGATATGCTTTATCTGGGACATCTTGATTGTATTTTTTTACTCTGTTTTACTTTGGCGCTATGCTGGTATTTAAATGGTTCTTTTGAGACCGCGCCAACGGAAGAACAGCAGGAGAAGGCACAAATGGGAGCATTGCTATCAATGGCTGTGGCAGGTATACCCTGTGCCGCCTGTGTTTCAATACGTCTGAAATTAAAGAAAAAGCAAAATAAAAACAGGAATGTGGCGGAAGATGACAGTAACAGGAATCAAAGAAGTTGACAAATCAAGATTAGAAATAGAAATAGATGATACATTCACTTTTGTTTTGTACAAAGGGGAAGCGCGTGCCTGCGGGATAAAAGAAAATCAGGAGCTTTCGGAGGATATTTATCAGAAAATAATGGAGGAAGTGCTCCCTAAGCGTGCAAAGCTGCGTGCAATGAATCTGCTAAAAAGTCGTACTTATACAGCCTTTCAATTGAAAGAAAAGTTGAAAAAGGGGGGATATCCTGGCGGTATTATTGAGGAAGCGTTAGATTACGTGACAGGCTTTGGCTATGTAAATGATGAAAGATATGCTGCTGATTATATAGAGTATAACAAAGAAATAAAAAGCAGGAACAGAATTTATATGGATTTACTAAAAAGAGGGGTTCCTAAGGATATCATTGAGCGCACATGGATAGATATAGTGGGAGAGGATAGGAAGGAGCTGGAGAAAGAACAAATTATTTCCTGGATGCGGAAAAAACATTTTGCGGCTCAAACGGCGGATTTTAAGGAAAAACAGAAGATGGCGGCCTTTTTATACCGAAAAGGTTTTGAAACTGAAAACATAAGAAATGCACTTTCGCTTGACATAACAATTATTTGAGTTTAAAATTTAAGTGTTGTAGATTGCTTTTAGAATGTTTTATCAGAATAAACCTGCATATCATTAGTGTCATGGTTTATTACATACATTCTATATAGATCAGGGTACAATGAAAACTAAATAAGGAGGTGCTCCTGTAAAGATGATGCAGGTTTTGATTGCAGTCATCGTCACACTGATCGTGACGGCTCCTTCCGTATGGGCTTTGGCAACGAACTATTATAAAAAGGTATCGGAAACCAAGCTCGGAAACGCTGAGGAAAAGGCACGTGAGATTATTGATGAAGCACTGAAAACTGCTGAAACAAAAAAACGCGAATCCTTACTGGAAGTAAAGGAAGAATCCATTCGTACCAAAAACGAACTGGATAAGGAAATCAGGGAACGTCGTGCCGAGGCACAGCGTTATGAGCGCAGGGTTCAGCAGAAGGAAGAAAACATCGATAGAAAGTCAGAGGCGATTGAGAAAAAAGAAGCAAGCCTGGCAGCTAAGGAAGAAGAAGTAGCAAAGCTCAGGGTTGAAGTTTCAAAGCTGAACGAGCAAAGATTACAGGAACTGGAACGAATCTCAGGTTTAACCTCCGAACAGGCAAAGGAATACTTATTAAAAATTGTTGAAGATGAAGTAAAGCATGAAACGGCCGTGATGATCAAAGAAATGGAGAGTCGCGCCAAAGAAGAAGCAGACAAGAAAGCCAAGGAATATGTGGTTACGGCAATACAGAAGTGTGCGGCTGACCATGTATCCGAAACTACAATTTCTGTAGTCCAGCTTCCCAATGATGAAATGAAAGGAAGGATTATCGGCAGAGAGGGCAGAAATATCAGAACCCTTGAAACGTTGACAGGCGTTGACTTGATTATTGATGATACGCCCGAGGCAGTAATTCTATCAGGCTTTGATCCTATCCGAAGGGAAGTTGCGAGAATCGCTCTTGAGAAGCTGATTGTGGACGGACGTATTCATCCGGCCAGAATTGAAGAAATGGTTGAAAAGGCACAAAAAGAAGTTGATATCATGATTAAAGAGGAAGGTGAGGCCGCTACCTTAGAGGTGGGCGTATATGGCGTTCATCCTGAGCTTGTGAGATTGCTGGGCAAGATGAAATTCAGAACGAGCTATGGACAAAATGCATTAAAGCACTCTATAGAAGTAGCGCAGCTATCAGGATTGCTTGCATCCGAGCTTGGCCTTGATGTAAGGATGGCGAAAAGAGCAGGCCTTTTGCATGATATTGGTAAGGCTGTGGATCATGAGATGGAAGGCTCTCATATACAGCTGGGCGTTGAGCTGTGTAGGAAGTATAAGGAATCACCGATTGTTATCAATGCGGTGGAATCCCACCACGGCGACGTGGAGCCTCATTCATTGATTGCATGTATTGTACAAGCTTCTGATACAATATCTGCAGCAAGGCCGGGAGCGAGAAGAGAAACGCTTGAAACTTATACAAGCAGGTTAAAACAGTTAGAAGATATCACAAACAATTTTAAAGGTGTAGATAAATCTTTTGCTATTCAGGCAGGTAGAGAGATTCGTGTAATGGTAGTTCCGGAACAGATTACCGATTCTGACATGGTACTTTTGGCCAGAGATATTTCGAAACAGATTGAAGCTGAACTGGAATATCCGGGACAGATTAAGGTAAATGTAATCAGGGAATCTAGAGTAGTAGATTATGCGAAATAGCATATCGTAATAAAGCAAAGCAGGGAAAGTGTTGAAAATGGAAGGTTTTCAACACTTTCTTTTTTATTAATAAGCTGTCTCGCGAAGCGTGTCGGCGTTTGATGCACACGGGCGTCCAAAGGAAATGTGTCAGAAAGCTGACGGACGCCCGGCGCGCGAGTAGGGAGAAAATCTTCCCTACTCGATTGCACAGGCCCGTGCATTATGATCATAAACGATAAAAAATAATAGCGTACAATAGTAGCAAGGCCGTAAAGTGCAAAGGCATTCAGCTATCGTTAAAAATGCAGCCGCCTGCGCACAGCATCCCGTAATCTTCTTCTGGACAATACGGTAAGAAGCACCACTTCTATAACGCCGCAGACTGTGAGAACGATAGCGGACCAGACCAGTCTTAAAGGAGCGTCCAGATAATGGTTGATTAACAGTTCAATTCCAATGCATAAAAAGGCCGTTTCCGCAAAAAAGTACAGAGCCGTGGTGAGAAAGAAAATGGGAAAGGAGCGGAGCAATAAAGTGAAAATCTCCACCAATATGGTAACAAGAGCAACAATAGGCAGGGCAAGCCCCATAAACCATCTGTCGGAAGAAGTATTGAAGGTAATCATATACAAATAAAACCCTACGGCTACGCCGTCAAACAGCAGCGAAATATAGATAGGAAGCTTCGTATATATCACCGCAGGAAATATGAGCACAAACAGGACCAGGCAGGCGCCAATGATAAACAGGGACCAGAGGCTTTTTGAAAATACAAACACGTTAAGTAAAAGGCAGCTTAACGAAGTGGCGATCAGCACTGTGCTGGTGAGAATGGCAAGGTCCTTCCGCTTAACCACATCCACCTGTCCTCTTGCTTTTGGGTAAGGAGAGGTCTTTTTGGTTTGATACAATTCTCTGGGATTCATAACAGGTGTGTTGCAGAGGGGACATTCCGTGAGAGATGGTTCCAGCTCCACACCGCAGTTTACACAATATGACATAATTATACCTCCTGCATATGGCAAGCTTTGCTTGCCATACTGCCACCAATAGAAAGTTTGGAAGTTTACTTCCATACTTATCCTTCATCTTTATAAATGCCGCGCCGATGAAATGTGTATGAGACGCATAATGGACGCAAGGCGCAGGCACAAATCTGTTATTTCCTTTTATGTTTTATCAAAGCTCCTGCAGATTTTTGCGGTTGCTTTCTATGGTTACATGAATACCGTCCTTTACCAGTTTTCTGAAGAAATACCGCTCCACGTCCGTTTCCATAATACTGCTTGCAAAGTTGATGGTCAGTACATCCTCAAAGCTTACGATGGCACAGTTTGTACGGGAGGAAAAGGGCTGGCCCATGTAAATATCAAAACGGTCGATATAGGGTTTCATATCGTCAGGCACCTTTAAGGCTCCCATATTGGTAAGCCCGGCGGAAGAGTTTTTGTCCTGTACACGGGTATAAAACTGCCGGACCACAAAATCCTTTATAAAAAGAGGGACAACCCGGATAAAGGGATTGCGCTGGGTGTTTGCATTGGTGGTGATATCCCCTTTCAGGAATTTTTCGTTGATATAATAGCGCATGTAATTGTGCACCTGGCTTACGATTTCTTCAAAAGTATATTCTCCAAGTCTGGGGTCGATGGCAGGGTATACCATGGTAATAAAATTCCGCAGCGTTTTTGAAGGGAAGAAACGCCGGAGATTAACGGGCATGGCGATCTTTACCGGACGGAGTTTTAAATGCCATTCGGAGAGCTGCTTTTGTAAAAGAGCATATAACAGCACGGCGTTTAAGTACTCCGTGATAGTTGCATGATAGGCGTCCGCAACCTTTTTCACTTCCCGGACGGATAAAATTCCATCAATGACATTGAAGGTATAAAAGGGCTCTCTGGTGCCTCTTACGCGGTAGGTTTTTTCACCGGGACGGGCAGGGCATACTTTTGCGTTGGCATAACGCATGTAGGCGTCCTCAAGCTCTTCCGGATCCGGATCCTTGTTTACGTCTAAAACAAAGTAACCGTTGGAGACGGAGTGGCCAAGGAGTCTTAGGTAGACGGCTGTGATGGTTTGAAGAACACACATGCCGCCGGTGCCGTCTCCAAGACAGTGGTGGGCTTCCAGAGAAATCCTGCATTCATAATAGTAAATCCGCAGCAGATAGCGATTTCCTGCCTTAAAGGGCATTGGCATACAGAAATTGCGGATATCCTTCCGCACATAAGGTCCGGGGCGGTTATTAGGCTCCAAATACCGCCAGAATAATCCTTTTCGGATGGCGGTTTTGTAGGTTGGAAAACGGGTGAGCGCAATATCTGCCGCCTGCTGCAGGATATCCGGCCTGACAGGTTCTTTTAATACGACTGACAGGCGATAAACGGAGGAAAAATCTCTGCGCTGCAAGGTAGGGTAGACAATAGCCGATAAATCCAGCTTATACCAGATTTTGGGCTCGCGCTTTGACAGCGTTTGGTTTTGGCCGTCAGCTTGATTTGATCTGTTTTGCTTCTTTTTCAACTTAATCCTCCCTGTTTCCGATAGCCCGCAAATTTAAATTTTACTATTGATAATTAGTATACCACAAAAATAGAAAAATGTGTTAAAATGGGCGGGAATACTGAAATCAGGAGGATTAAAATGACGATTCATCATAAAGCGTTGATTAAAAAGCCTTCGGCGGAGACGAAGAACCAGAACATGATGGGACTGATACGCAAGGTTCATGGTATGATTGAAAGCACGGACATAGAAAAGCACCGTCAGTCTCAGGATCATGTGGGAGCGCTTCTTGGCAATTCCAAGGAAATTCTGATACGAAGCGTTAAAATTCAGGAGATGGAAGGGGAGTGGGTATCCGTAAACCGGGCTCATATGAAAAAGTATGTAATTTTGTATTGCCACGGAGGCGGCTATTCCACAGGAAGCCGTCTTTATGCCAGGACGCTGACTACGAAAATGGCGTCAAGTACATCAATGGATGTATTGTGCTTCGATTACCGCCTGGCGCCGGAGAATCCCTATCCGGCGGCCACTGACGATGCGATGGCCGCCTGGAATTATCTGATGCTTTTGGGATATGGGGCAAGAGACGTTATTGTGGCGGGAGATTCGGCGGGAGGAAATATGGCATTATCGTTGGTGCTGAAGCTTAAGACAGAGGATAGATTACTTCCAAGGGGGCTGGTGCTTATGTCTCCCTGGAGCGATCTTACTTCCTCAGGGGAAACCCATAAGCTCAGAGCCGAGGTAGACCCCGTTCTTAACGCCCAATACCTTGACAGGATGATACACAATTATGTGGAAGGGCAGGATTTAAAAAATCCGCTTATATCCCCGCTTTTTGGTGATTTTTCAGGATTTCCGCCCACATACATTCAGGTGGGGAATAATGAGATCTTACTGTCAGATTCTACGATGCTTCATAAAAAGCTGATAGAGGCCAATGTGTCCGTGAAGCTGGATATCTTTGAGGGAATGTGGCATGTTTTCCAAATGTCGCCTTTAAAGACAGCTTATGACGCCATGGACAAAAATGCGGAATTTATTTATGATATTTGCCGGTAACCTTTTGGCGGTCTTTGGATTGCCGGGGGAAGGAAAGGTCTGTTATATGCCGGGACGATGTCAGGTTTATTTTTTTACAAAATATTATACAAAAGAAGGATTTTATTGGAATGTGCAGAATATTAATAGTATAGGAGGAAGTCTTTTTTACCTGGAACGGTTATGGATATATGGAACGGTTCGGTTTGTCCGGACTGTTGCGGCGGCAGCATCGCAAGCGCAGCTTGCGATACATGACAATAGGCTCTGCCTATTGTATGCAGAGGGTATACAAATGAACATACGAGAAAATCTGGAACAGTTTGAAGTGGATTATTTAAGCCCATATGCAGCACACAGCAGAAATTCAAGGGGAAGGCAGCGAAAGGAGGAGCAGTGCGATATACGCCCTGTCTATCAAAGGGACAGGGACAGAATACTGCACTCTAAATCTTTCCGGAGGCTTAAGGATAAGACACAGGTGTTCCTTTCACCGGAAGGAGATCACTACAGAACCAGATTGACCCATACGCTGGAGGTATCCCAGAATGCCAGGACCATTGCAAAGGCACTTCGAATGAATGAAGACTTGGTGGAAGCAATTGCCCTGGGCCATGATTTGGGCCACACGCCTTTTGGCCATGCAGGGGAGAGAGCGTTAAATGAGATTTGCCCGTACGGCTTTTGCCACAGTGAACAAAGTGTGCGAACCGTGGATTTGTTGGAAAAAGGCGGTGCGGGGTTGAACCTTACTATGGAGGTGAGGGACGGGATCCGCAATCACCAGACAAAGGGAATGCCGTGTACCTTAGAGGGCAGGATTGTACGCTTTTCGGATAAGATTGCCTATATTCACCATGATATGGATGATGCAATCCGGGCAGGAATTCTAAAGGACACCGACGTCCCCAAAGAAATTGGCGATGTGATTGGATATACCACAGGGGAGAGGCTCGATCATTTTATCCATGATCTGGTCACCACCAGCTACGGAAAAGAAGATATCAGGATGTCAGAGCCGGTGGCAATGGCGATGCAAAAGCTGCGCCGGTTTATGTTTGAGAGAGTTTATGAGAATAAGGAGGCAAAGAGCGAAGAAGGAAAGGCGGAGGTGTTGATGCAGACGCTGTATAGCTACTACAAAAAGCACTTGGACCTTCTGCCGGAGGATTTTAAAAATCTTATGAGAAAGGGAGAGCCGGAGGAAAAGGTAGTATGCGACTACATAGGAGCCATGACGGATCGCTTTGCCATTGCAAAATATGAAGAGATTTACATTCCAAAATCCTGGCATGGTTAAATAGATATGGCGTATAACACTGCTATTTATGGTTAATATCATTAAGCTAACGGCCGGCCTGCAGGCCGGTCCTGGTGACAGTTTAACAGACTGAAGAAGGATAGGATACCGGCGTTAATGATTTTCGTATGGAAACAGTATCGGCGGTATGCGGGGGTATAAAATGTATTATCCTGACGAAGTGATAGAAGAAGTACGGCTGAAAAATGATATCGTGGAAGTCATTTCAGGATATGTGAAAATGCAGAGAAGGGGAAGCAATTATTTTGGACTTTGTCCTTTTCATAATGAAAAATCCCCTTCTTTTTCCGTCTCCCAAATAAAACAAATGTATTACTGTTTTGGCTGCGGAGCGGGAGGGAATGTTTTTACTTTCCTTATGGAATATGAAAATTATTCTTTCGAGGAAGCCGTTAATTTTTTGGCCCAGCGGGCCGGGGTCAGCCTTCCACAAGCAGATTACAGTGAAAAAGCGCGCAGAAATGAAAGCAAAAGGGCAAGGCTTTTAGAGGTGAATAAGGCGGCGGCTAAGTATTTTTACTATCAGCTGCGCAGTGAAAGAGGACAGGCCGGTTACCGGTATTTAAAAGAGCGCGCCCTGTCGGATGAAACGATTAAAAAGTTTGGGCTTGGCTTTGCTCATGTGACCAGCGACGACCTTACCCGCTATTTAAAAAGCAAAGGGTATGAGGACAAGCTGATTATGGACGCCGGCCTTGCCAGTTTTGATGAAAAATACGGGGTACACGATAAGTTCTGGAACCGTGTCATGTTTCCCATTCAGGATGGAAATCACAGAGTGATTGGTTTTGGGGGCCGGGTGATGGGAGAGGGGAAGCCCAAATATTTAAATTCCCCCGAAACCATGATCTTTGACAAAAGCAGGAATCTGTATGGCCTTAATTTTGCACGGACGGCCAGAGCAGGCCATATGATATTGTGCGAGGGCTATATGGATGTGATTGCCATGCACCAGGCAGGGTTTCCACAGGCGGTGGCCTCCCTTGGCACTTCCTTCACGGCGGGGCAGGCGAATCTTTTACGGCGGTATGCCCAGGAAGTGGTTTTGGCTTACGACAGCGATGGGGCAGGCGTCAGTGCCGCCCTGCGTGCAATTGGAATTTTAAAGGAGGCGGGGCTTACCGGAAAAATTTTAAATTTGGAGCCCTATAAAGACCCCGACGAATTTGTAAAAAACTTAGGGCAGGACGCCTTGAGGGAGCGGCTTGAAAAGGCGGAAAACAGTTTCTTCTTTGAGCTGCGGATGTTAGAGAGAGATTACAATTTAAAAGATCCGGAATCGAAAACCAAATTTTACAGAGAGATTGCCCGAAAGCTCTGCGGCTTTTCAGAGGAAGTGGAGCGGGAAAATTATATAGAAGCGGTGGCGGAAAAATATCACATAGGCTTTGAGAATCTGCGCAGGCTTGTGGTATCCTATGCGGCGCAGACAGGAATGACCGCTATGGCCGTGCGGCCCAAATCCGGCATTCAAAAAAAGGCGGACGCCGCGGAAAACAAGAAAAAGCCTCAAAAGCTTTTGCTTACATGGCTGGCGGAAGAGCCGGAACTGTATCCTAAAATAAAAAAATATATTTCGCCAAAAGATTTTACGCTGGATTTATACCAAAAGGTGGCGGAAAAATTTTTTGAAGATTTGGAAAACGGCGCCTTTAACCCGGCGGGTATTGTCAGTATGTTTTCGGACGAAGAGCAGCAGCGGGAGGTGGCCGGGTTATTTAACACAAAGCTTATGAAATTAAGCACCAAGGCGGAGAAGGAAAAGGCGCTTCATGATATCCTTGTAGCGGTTAAGCGGGAGAGCCTTCATTATTTTACGGAGCAGGCCGGTGTGGATGTGCTTATGCTCAATCAGATGATTGAAGGCAAAAAAGCGCTGGAAGAACTTAGCAAAACGCATATTTCCCTGGATTAAGGCCAATAATGGTAATGTTTAGTAGTCGTTATTTTTATTATGTTACAATGTTTATAAAGTTAGGAAGGACGGAAAACCGGAATGGATGAAAACACACAGGCAAAGTATGACGAGAAGTTAAAAGGGCTTCTGGCCATTGCCAAGAAGAAAAAGAACGTTTTGGAATATCAGGAAGTGGTGGATTACTTTACTGATATGCCCATCGGTGAGGAACAATTTGATAAAATACTGGAAACTCTTGAGCAGAATAACGTGGACGTTCTGCGCATCACGGAAGTGGATGATGTGGACGATGAGGAAATCATACTGACCGAGGAGGACGAGGTGGATGTGGAGAACATTGACCTTTCCGTTCCTGACGGCGTCAGTATTGAGGATCCTGTCAGAATGTATTTAAAGGAAATCGGCAAAGTGCCCCTTTTAAATGCGGAGGAGGAGATTGAGCTTGCCCAGAAGATGGAAAACGGCGCGGTGGCAAAGGAAAAGCTTGTGATTTTGGAAAGGCGTCTTGAAAACCTTACGGGCGAGGAGGCCGAGGATTTAAAGGAAGAAATACAAAGACTGAACGCAGAGCTTAATGTAGGGGATGAGGCCAAAAAACGTCTGGCGGAGGCAAACCTTCGTCTGGTGGTCAGCATTGCCAAGCGTTATGTTGGCCGCGGCATGCTCTTTTTGGACTTGATCCAGGAGGGAAATCTGGGCCTGATTAAGGCGGTGGAGAAGTTTGATTACCGCAAGGGATATAAATTTTCCACTTATGCAACCTGGTGGATCCGTCAGGCAATTACCAGAGCGATTGCGGATCAGGCGAGAACCATCCGCATACCCGTTCATATGGTGGAAACCATCAATAAGCTGATTCGCGTGAGCAGGCAGCTTTTGCAGGAGCTCGGGCGGGAACCTACCCCTGAGGAGATTGCGGAGGAAATGAGTCTGCCGGTGGAGCGTGTCCGTGAAATTTTAAAGATTTCTCAGGAGCCTGTTTCCCTGGAAACACCCATTGGCGAGGAGGAGGACTCTCACCTGGGCGATTTTATACAGGACGACAATGTGCCGGTTCCGGCGGACGCGGCTGCTTTTACATTGCTGAAAGAACAGCTGATAGAGGTGCTTGGAACCCTCACCGAGAGGGAACAGAAGGTGCTGCGCCTGCGTTTTGGGCTGGATGACGGACGGGCCAGAACATTAGAGGAAGTGGGGAAGGAATTTAATGTCACCAGGGAGCGTATCAGGCAGATTGAGGCGAAAGCCTTACGTAAGCTCCGCCATCCAAGCAGAAGCAGGAAACTGAAGGATTATCTGGACTGATGAAAGGAAGGATGGTTTTATCCGCCAGATTAAAGGCTGTGGCGGATATGGTAACAAAAAACTGCCGGGCTGCGGATGTAGGCTGCGATCATGGATACGTGCCCATATATCTGGTGCAGAGCAAAATTTCACCTAAAGTGATTGCCATGGATATCAACGAAGGGCCTTTGCAGCGGGCCAGGGAACATGTTGACAGGGCAGGGCTTTTGGCGTACATAGAGCTGCGGCGCTCGGACGGGCTTTCGGCGTATAAGCAGGGAGAGGCGGACACTCTTATCTGTGCAGGGATGGGAGGGCGTCTGATGAGCAATATATTGGAGGCCGAACCGCAAAAAACAAAAGATTTCAAAGAGCTTATTTTACAGCCCCAGTCAGAAATTGCAGCTTTTCGGGAATTTTTGTATGACAGAGGGTATTCCATCAGCCAGGAAGATATGGTATGGGAAGACGGGAAATTTTACCCGGTGATGAAAGCGGTGTGTGGGG
This sequence comes from uncultured Lachnospiraceae bacterium, assembly GCA_910587305.1. Lineage (GTDB taxonomy): Bacteria > Bacillota > Clostridia > Lachnospirales > Lachnospiraceae > Suilimivivens. The sequence continues at coordinate 109,810 of CAJUKV010000006.1, forward strand.
ATATGGGCCCTTTGCCTTATGAGAAGGAGCTTTGCTGCCGCTTTGGGGCGATACTTCTTCAAAAAAAGCATCCGGCGCTTATTATGTATTTAAAAAAAGAATGGGAAAACAGCCTTAAACTGATGGCGCAGCTGTCCAATACGCGCAAAACCGGCCGAACGGAGCAGAGAGTGTGCGAGCTTAAAAGGGATATGCAGGATTTGGAAAAAGCGGCAAGGATTTGTGGGTGTGATTTGATATGACGGCCATGTCTTTTAAACTGCTATGGATAGGTGAAGTGAGCGCTTTTTGGATCTTTGGCGGTTTGGCTTAAGCGTTTAGCGGCGGAATCCTGCGCAAATGGCAAAAAAGAGGGAGATTATAACAGTGTGACGGAGGGATTACATGGTAACAATTACGATTGAAGGGGTTCCAAAAAAGTACCCCCGAGGAACGGCTTTTGAGGAAATAGCAAAGGAATACCAGCCTTCTTACAAGGACATGATAGCGCTGGTACTTGAAAATGGAAAAATCAGGGAATTACATAAAAAGGCAAATAAGGACTGCCAGCTTTCTTTTGTCACAATCAGGAATGATATAGGACATAAGACTTATGTGCGGACAGGGCTTATGACATTAATTAAGGCAATTAACGATGTTCTGGGAGTGGACAAGGTAAAAAAGGTGAAGGTGGAATTTGCCATTGGACAGGGATATTACTGTAATGTTAAGATGGATGAAAAGCTTACCGGCGCTCATGTCAAGCAGATTGCTAAGAGGATGCATGAACTGACGGAAAGTGATCTTCCGATTGTCAAAAAGTCTTATCCTATTGACGAGGCAATGCAGATTTTTCATCAACATAAAATGTATGATAAGGAAAAGCTGTTTCGCTACCGCCGGAGCTCTTTTGTGAATATTTATTGTCTGGACGGATACTACGATTATTATTATGGTTATATGCTTCCCAGCACGGGCTATTTAAAGTATTATGATGTGATGCTTTATGAGGGCGGGGTTTTGCTACTGATACCGGAGAAAGCGGATCCCACCAAAATAGAGTTTTTTGAACCAAGAGAAAAATTTTTCCGCACTCTTACCACCTCCTCCCGCTGGGGCGAAATGATGGAGATTGACTCTGTGGGAGATCTAAACGACGCCATTTGCGACGGGCGCATTCATGATATGATTTTGGTGCAGGAGGCCCTTCAGGAGCGGAGAATTGGCGAGATTGCCAAGGAGATTGTGGACAAGGGGAATGTAAAATTTGTCGTGATTGCCGGCCCTTCGTCCTCAGGGAAAACCACCTTTTCCCACAGGCTTTCCATTCAGCTTAGAACCTACGGAATGAGGCCCCATCCGATTGCTCTGGACGATTATTTTGTCAACAGGGAGGACACGCCTAAGGATGAAAATGGGGATTATAATTTTGAATGCCTTGAGGCCATTGATTTAAAGCAGTTTAACGAAGATATGAACAGGCTGCTTGAGGGAGAAAGCGTTGAACTGCCGCAGTTTAACTTTAAACTTGGGAAACGGGAATATCACGGTAATGTGAAAAAGTTAGGCCCGGAGGATATACTTGTGATAGAGGGCATTCATGGGCTGAATCCGGCAACAACCGCTTCCATGCCGGATAAAAATAAATTTAAGATTTATATCAGCGCGCTTACCAGCTTAAATATTGACGAGCATAACCGCATTCCCACCACTGACGGCAGGCTGATCCGCAGACTGGTGAGGGATGCCAGAACCAGAGGCACAAGCGCTAAGAGAACCATAAAAATGTGGCAGTCGGTAAGAAGAGGCGAAGAACAATATATTTTCCCCTATCAGGAGAGCGCGGACGAGATGTTTAACTCCGTACTGATTTATGAGCTGGCCGTATTAAAGCAATATGCGGAGCCGCTCCTTTTCAGTATCAGAAAAGGAGAGCCCGAGTATTACGAGGCAAAGAGACTGTTAAAATTTTTCGATTATTTTCTGGGAATCGACAGCGTCAATGTTCCTTCCAATTCCATATGCAGGGAATTTATCGGCGGCAGTTATTTCCATGTTTAATTGGCGGCAGTTATACAAAAGTTTGTTTGTAGCATGAAGAAAATTTCTAAGTCCACAAAAGACGCGAACTAAGAAATTTTATAGCTTGCAAAGCAAGCTGTCTTCACACTTAGAAGAATGCCTTGGAAAACAGGCATTCTTCATTGAGATTTGTGTTGCCGCAG
>CAJUKV010000007.1 GCA_910587305.1 uncultured Lachnospiraceae bacterium
TTTCGGAACACGAAAAACTACATCATACTCAACAGGCTAAAGCCTATAATAAAGAAGTCGCCGGGCGGACATACCAACATGTCCGCCCGGCTCATTGCTCGCGGGAATCAGTAGCTTCTCATTAAATCCGCATACCAGAAAATCATATCCTGTATACGATAAAGCTCCGATTCTTTGCTGACTGTGCGCCAAATCTCCTTATAATACATAAACCAATCTTCCAGCTCTCCTGCAAGTAAAGCATAGTTTACAGGAAGCACCGGCTCCGTTCCGTAATCATGCGCGCTTATTGCCGCGCCAATCTGTTGAAGCAGTTCCATCCCCCTTATTGCCACTAAAGCGGCATGAATCAGTTCATTGGTCCGCTTTGGCAAATCAGGCGTCATGCCGCGCAGTTTATCTGCAAGACGTTTTAATTCTTCCAAGGAATCAATGATTCCTTGAGATTCATTGATTCCTTGAGATTCGCCGATTTCTCCAAATTCTTTGACTCCCTGGGATTCACCGATTCCTTCGGCTTCGTTGCTTTCCTTAGATTCTTTGATTCCCTTAAGCTCCGATTCCGTCAGTGCCGCCGACTTTTTCTCCCTGTACCTGACCGCATCCTCCCACTTAAACACCCAATTATGGGAAATTTCAGCAAGCACGGAGACAAAGGTTTCCGACTTATCGCCAAATTCTATCCGTGAAATCCTCCGGTTAATTTCCTCAAAGTCCGGTATATTCCGGTTCCAGGCAAAGGCCGCCCCGTAAATCCTTCCGGGAATGCCCAAATCCGGATGGTTTATATGGCCGTAATCTCCCCAGTCCGTATTCAAAACGCCTATGGCCTGATACTGCACAGCGTAGCTGCACATTCTCCTGATATTTTCATAAGCCACATCCAGTCGGTTCACCATCTGGTTCCACCCGCTTACGCCGGGACAGCAGTACTGCACTGCCCCTGCCTGGGCAAGTTTTTTCGTGGATTCATCGCTCTGGTACTTCTCGTATCCCCAGTTTAAGCAGATGGTCTGCTTTGGCAGCTCTTTTATGCACTCCGGGAACTCGCAGATAATGTCTCCCCAGAACATGGGCTTTTTGCCCTTTTGCACCACAAACTCGCAAATCTCTTTGATAAAGTCCATGTACAGACGCTTCACCCCAACCTGTTCGGCCTTCCCGCGACTTTTCCCCTTTCCAAGGTCAAAGGTTTCGTCTCCGCCAATGTTAAAATACTCCGAAGTGAACAAAGGCATATATTCCTCTATCAGTCCTTTGATAAAGGTAAGGCTTTCCTCATTGGTCACGTCAATGGTGTGATGCGCCATCCGGTCATAAAAACCAAAGGGCTCCTTACAGGGCTTTGGCAGTTCGCACAAATGCTCATAGGATTTCGTGCGAAGTATCTTATATAAATGCCCGAAGCAGGAAATATTGGGCACCAGCTCAATGCCCAGTTTCCGGCAGTAAGCGTCCAGCTCCATGATCTCCTGAGCGGTGAGCGGCGTATCATCCCTCCACACTTCGCTTAAATCCTCAAACAAATAGCTGTGCTCAATATAAAGCTGAAGTTGATTCATTTTATAAAAGGCCATTTGATCCGCAAGTCCTTTTAAATAGGAAAGGGTCGGTATTCTGCCTCTGGTCACGTCATGATAAAATCCCCTGTTATTTATCTGGGGGAAATCATGGATGCTCACAAAGGGAAGACGGGCTCCTGACTGCCTGATTATCTGGCGCAGGGTCTGAACGCCGTACAAAAGCCCTTTGTCCCCGCTGCCTTTTATCTTTACGCCCTCCTCTGAAATAGTAAGCCGGTACTCCTCTTCCTTAAGCGCAGGATCTATGGCAAGATGCACGGCGCCCTTTTTGGACGCTCCTTTTGTCAGCGCCAGCCCATATCCGCTGCGGGCGCGAAGCTCCTTTTGCAAAAGCTCCCCGTACGCAAAAACATTGGGGCTGCAGGCGCTGTCCAATACTATTTTTTTATCAAAAGTAATGGTATAAATTCCTTCTTCAAAACGAACCTGCTGGGGTTCCGGTATCAAATACATATAAAACCTCCTTACTGCCGACATCCGGTAAATATAGGTGTAGGCGTCCCTTTAAACATGAATAGATTGAAAAATAAGTAACTATGCTTAGCAAGTGCAACGTCCTGGTCCGAATTGTTACACGGTTACATTTTCTCCGGCACAAGCCTCACATGAAAAGCAAACTCTTTTTCATCCAGCCGGTACCTTTCAATCAATTCCGGTCCGCAGCTGTTTGAACCAATCCCGCTCTGGCGGTAATCTAAGCAAAGCACGGTATAGGGAGATTCTTCCAGTTCATAGTTGTGCGCCTTTTGTGTGAGCTCCTCCTGGGTATAAACAGAAGCATTAAAGGCAAAGGTCTCTTTCCCTGCTGCCGTCAGCGCCGCTTTATCGCTTCTCACCGTCACATAATCGCAGTCGTGATGGCTTCCGTTCTCCTGAGGCCTTATATAATCCTCATGCATTGCCTTCACATCCGTCTCAAACACCCCGTGGTAACCGGCATACTTCTTATCGATATAGCTTTCCACTGGCCCGATTCCGCAATAGGTGACCTTCGCCATGGATTTCGGTAAATAAAGACGCAGGCCAAACCTTGGCAGGAATGGGAATACGGGGTCTTTCTCCACCGCAAAGGCGGCGTCAAGAAAACCGTCCGAACGGACCGTCCAGCACGCCTGAATGTTCAAAATCCTCTGGATATAAACTGCGGATATGGAAAGGTTTGTTAATATCTTTACTTCCCTCTCCGAAACCTTAACCTCTGTCTCATAGGCCCTTGTGACAATGCGGTCGTACTTTGCCTCTCTCCACTCTTCTTTTATCCGGCGGTCATTGTCGGTAGGCGCTCTCCAAATATTAAATTCCATAGGCCGCTCTATAAAGGACTGATTCTGATACACCATCTTTGTAAACAAACTTGTTAGTTTATCATAGGTGTAAGCAAATGCCGGCGCAGATACCACCAAAGCGGTATCATCCTCTTCAATTTCAAACTTTACTTTTTCCCCTTCTCCTGCAAATAATTCTTTCACCTTCTGGTTTTGTCTTTCATCGTTCGCCAACGCTATCTCCTCAAAACCAAGTAAAAAGCCGTCCGGCAAAATTTCCGTTGCCCCCTTCTGATAATAGGAAACTTTCAAAAAACATTTCCCCCTTTCGGGTAATTGAAAGTTTTCAGGCCACTGAAAGTTTACGGGTATCACCTTTTCCTCATGGGCAGGTATCGCAAGGAGATTCGGATCTTCCACTGATCCCTTCCCCACAACCACGCCGTCACAGAGTATTTCATACCCTACCGTCAGGTAATCTCTAAGGTTTCTAAAATCCATATAGTTTTTCAGCGTCAGTTCCATTTTCTCCTGGTCAAAAGCCGTAACTCTGGCCGGGCGGTACACATTCTTAAATTCCATAAGTCCCGTGTGAGGCGTCCTGTCAGGGTAAACCAGCCCGTCCATACAGAAGTTCCCGTCGTGGGGATATTCCCCATGGTCGCCGCCGTAAGCATAGATCTTTTTTCCGGCAATTGTTTTTCCCAAATCAATGGCGTGATCGCACCACTCCCATATAAAGCCGCCGCAGGCTCCCTCATGCTGCCATATTGCCTCAAAATAATCCTCCAAATCTCCGGGGCCGTTGCCCATGGCATGGCAAAACTCACACATCACAAAGGGCTTAGAACCATCCTCTTTAAAATAATCATGAATCTCTTCCAGGGCAGGATACATACGGCTGAATAAATCTATGTTGCTAAAATCATATTTCCGCTTTTCGGATACATAAAGCGCGCTTTCATAATGGGTCAGACGGGTAGGATCAAACTCCTTTGTCCACTTAAGCGCCTCCTCAAAGGTACACCCATAGGCGCATTCATTTCCCATAGACCAAATCACCACGCTTGGACGGTTCTTATCCCGCTCCACACAGCGTTTCGTCCTGTCAAGCGTAGCTTCGGTAAAGTCCGGATTATCCGCAATAGCCTCGTTCCAAACTTTCCGGCGGCTCTCCCAATCCGAATCTTTCCTGTAGACGTCCGCCGTTCCATGGCTCTCATTGTCCGCCTCGTCAATCACATAAAAGCCCAGTCTGTCATAAAGCTGATAAAAGGCGGGCGCATTGGGATAATGGCTGGTGCGGATTGCATTGATGTTGTGCTCCTTCATTACCTGCAAATCTTTCATCATCTGTTCCCTGGTGATGGCAAAGCCTGTGACAGGGTCGCTGTCATGGCGGTTCGTGCCATGGAATTTCACCTTAACGCCATTGATGTACAAAACGCCGTCGGTAACATGAATCTCGCGGATTCCCACATAATCCGTGATTACCTCATTTTCCGTCTCCAAAACCAACGTGTAGAGGTATGGAGCCTCCGCGTTCCAAAGCTTCGCATCCTTTATCTGAAAAAACATCTTTCCTTCCCCGGCCTGTCCCTCTGCAATCAGCTTTCCTTCCTTATCAAAAAGCTGACCTTTCATATCAACTGCCTGTCCCTGGTATGTAAAAGTGATTTCTACCGTTCCGTCTTTGTAATCCTTAGTGGGATACGCTTTTACAAAATAATCGAAAATACACTTTTCCGGCCTTCTTAAAAGATATACATCCCGGAAAATACCGCTCATCCTGAATTTATCCTGATCCTCTAAATAGCTTCCGTCGCACCACTTAAGCGCAAGCACGGACAGAACATTTTCCCCTTCTCTAAGATGGGCTGTCACATCAAATTCACTGGTGGAATGGGACACCTGGCTATAGCCCACGAACCGGCCGTTTATCCACACATAAAAGCAGGAATCCACTCCCTCGAAATTCAAAAAGGCTCTTGGCGCTTTTTCATCTTTATGATACACAAAGCTGCGCACGTATTCCCCACAGGGGTTTTCATGGGGCACATAAGGCGGATCCATTGGAAAAGGGTAGCGGGTATTGGTGTACTGGTGGCAGTCATATCCATAATTCTGCCACACCCCCGGCACTGTCACCGTATGAAATCCTTCAAGAGAAAATCCCTCTTTAAAAAATTCCTCCTTTGCCTCATAAATACTGTCAAAGTAGCGAAACTTCCACTGGCCGGAAAGAAGCATAAACCGATCGGAGGCTTCTCTTTCATCCACCAGATTGTCCATCCTTACGGAAGCCGGAATGTAGTAGGCTCTGTTTGGCATCGTATTTTTGTGCAACACCTTTAAATCTTCATAATACTTTGGTACGATCATTTTTCCCTCATTTCTGCGCGGCTTTTTTACCTGTCAGGTTTGCGGACGCCGCACGGACACAAACCTGCGGACCGAAAATTAAATACTGCTTATCATAATTCGTTTCTCAGCCCTTAGCTTTATCCCAATTATAAAGAAAGATGAAAAAAATAGCCATATCCTGTATTGAACAAAATATGCACAAAATGGTACAATCATAATTGTAACCTGAAATATCCCTGACAAAGGAGAGCGCCATGTATTCCAACACCGGCTATTTATTTGATACCGACATTGAAACGGAAGATTCAGATCACCCTTTAACAGTTCTAAGCAGCGGCATTTACCGGCTTTCCCACCAGCCCGTCATGCCCACTCTGCGCCCAAAAGGCCGCAAAGATTACCAGCTTTTGTACATCTTTTCCGGAAAAGCCTTCTTTTGTTTTCACGATTCTTTCGACGAAAACACTGAGGTTTTGGCAGGGCATATGGTACTGTACCGACCGGGGGAAAGCCAGGAATACCGCTACTATGCCAAGGACAACCCTGAGGTATGCTGGATACATTTTTCCGGCTGCCAGGCGGCCGAAATGCTGGACAAAATTGGCTTTTTAAAATCCCACACTCTTTTCTGCGGGGTTTCCATCCACTATCGGGAGCTTTTCAGGCGGATTATTTTGGAACTACAGTTAAAGCGCCCCTGCTTTGAAGAATTGCTGCGCTTTTACCTTGGGCAGCTTTTTACGGAAATCCACCGGAGCCAGCTTGAGTTCTCCGCTGAAAAATATCGAAATCAAAAGGAAATGGAGGCTACCGTTCACTTTTTTAATGAATCCTTTACCCGGGCTATCTCCATTGAAGACTACGCCAAAGACCACCATATGAGCATAAGCTGGTTTATCCGCAGCTTTAAGCAATATATGGGAATGACTCCCATGCAGTATATCACTTCCATCCGGATCAATAAGGCCAGGGAGCTTTTAAGAAACACCAACTGTTCCGTTCAGGAAATCAGTAATCTTGTGGGATATGAAAATCCTTTGTATTTCAGCAGGATTTTCAGAAAGCAGACAGGGTTTTCACCCTCCCGATACCGAAAAGAAGGATAAATCCGGAAATAATCTAATATGTATCCAACGCTTCGGCGTATGAGCGTTATATATTGTAGAAATCCGCTATTTTATAGCAGCCTCATGGGAGGATAATAAATGAGTGATAAAGGAAAAAACGAAATGATCTACAGATACTATGAAATGCCTCTGGACAGTCCGGCGATTGCCTTTTTTGACAGGCTGGATATACGGGAAAAGGACCGACTTCATTTCCACAATTATATGGAAATAGGTTATTGCTACGGGGGGAGCTGCAATATTGTAATTGGCAAAAATGAGTTTGCCTGCAGCGGCGGCATGTTTACCATCATTCCCCAAAATACCCCTCACATGACCATTTTTCGCGAAGAAATTCCCTGCCGGTGGGAGTATCTTATTGTGGATACGGACGCTTTTCTCTCCGATATTTATAAGGAAAATCCCTGCCTGGCCGACCATTTGATCCGCCGGGTCAATCATCTGCCCTATCTCATTCCTGAAAAGGATCAGGAAAAAATGGCAGGACTTATTAAGCAGCTTCTGGGATTGATGCGTAAACGGGAAGAACTGTATCTGGAGGAATTAAAAGGGCTTCTGACCGCACTGCTTATCAATATTGCAAGGCTTAGCAGAGAAGAACCTGCCCTGATCTCTCCCCCAAAGCCTGCAAATACCACCATCATCGCCCCCGCCCTTGACTACATCAGCCTTGTGCCGGAACGTCCAATTAAAATAGAAGAACTGGCCGCAATGTGTCATGTGAGCGAAGCTCATTTCAGAAGGGTTTTTGTGGAATGCATGAAAATGCCTCCTGTTAAATACATTAACCAGGTCCGCATCCGCCGCGCCTGCGACGAACTGCAAAGAACAAACGATTCCATCAATGCCATAGCCGCCCGGGCCGGCTTTAGCACTCTTTCCACCTTTAACCGGAATTTCCGTCAGATTATGGGGATTTCTCCCCAACAGCTGCGCAGACACTCCGAAGACAGACAGACCCGTCAAACATAACATCACACTGCCGGCCTCAGGCCGGTTTTTTGTATAATTTGTTCAAAATGATTGATATTGCACACTTTATGCTCGAAATCAATAACATACAAGATTTTTTATATGGTCCAATGCACATGGATCGGTAAATTTATCGTCTATAACTTGTACATATTGTCATTTTCTATCGAAAAATGCAGATTACCGTTATATACAAATTTACCAATTACATTCACTCAAAAGGGAGGAAAAAAGAAAATGAAAAGAAAAATTATTTCTGCTTTACTTGCCCTGACCATGGTTATTTCCATGACCGCATGTGGCGGCGGTTCAGGCGCTTCTACTGACAGTGGTTCAGGGGACGCTGCCGCTGATACGGGCGCAGGGGATGCCGCTGCCGACACAGGCGCGGGCGACGCTGCTGCTGACACAGGCGCAGGTGCGGAAGATGCTGCCCCTGTTGAAGGCGGTTCCGCTGACGAAAACACCCTGACCGTATGGACCTGGGATCCGAATTTCAACGTATATGCCATTCAGAAAGCTGCTGAAATTTATGCCCAGGATCATGAAGGCTTCAAGGTTGAGGTAAGTGAAGTACAGTCTGACGACATTGAAACCCGTATTACCACAGCAGTGGCTGCAGGCGATTTAAGCACCCTTCCTGACATCTTCCTGATGCAGGACAATTCATTCCAGAAATACACCACCAACTATCCGGACGTATTTACCGACCTGACAAGCTCGGGAATTGATTTTTCACAGTTCTCAGCCGCTAAGGTTGCTTACTCCACATTGGACGGCAAGAATTACGGTATTCCTTTTGATAACGGCGCAGTTATCAACTGTATGCGTACCGACTATCTGGAAGAAGCCGGCTACACCATTGACGACTTTACTGACATCACATGGTCCGATTACATGGAAAAGGCAAAAGTTGTTTTAGAGAAAACAGGACAGCCTATCCTCACATCCCAGGCAGGTTCCCCTGACCTTATCATGATGATGCTGCAGTCCTGCGGTTCTTCTCTTTTCAAGGAAGACGGTTCCGTAAACATTGACGGAAATGCGGAGCTGAAGCAAATTATGGATATCTATGTACAGATGGTAAAAGACGGTACTTTAGTAGAAGTAACGGACTGGGATCAGTACATTGCTTCCCTTAACAACGGCACTACCGTAAGCGCATTAAACGGCTGCTGGATTATGGCCAGCATCACTGTTGCAGAGGATCAGTCCGGCAAATGGGCTATCACAAATATGCCTAAGTTAGACGGTGTCAGCAATGCAACCAACTACTCCAACAACGGTGGGTCTTCATGGGCTATTTCCACTAACTGCCAGAAGGTTGATTTAGCGGTAGATTTCATGAACTCCACTTTCGCAGGAAGCAACGCTCTGTATGACGACGTTATTTCCAAGGGCGCTCTTGCAACATGGGCACCTGCAGGCGAATCCGAAGCTTACAACCAGCCGGTTGCGTTCTTTGGAGACGATGCTATTTATGCTAAAATCGTTGAGTTCGCTACCCATACTCCTTCCAATATCACAGGCGCGTTCTACTATGACGCACGTGACGCCGTAGGTGTTGCAGTTTCCAACATCTGCCAGCAGGGCGCTGATATTGATTCCGAAATCAAGACAGCACAGGAAACCGTAGAATTTAATATGGGCGGCTGATCTTCATTTCAGGAAGTGATAGCACTTTTACATTACGATTCAGAAAGCTATTTTTATAGCTCATAAGCAATGTTAGTCAAAAGGTCTGTCTGCTGCTGGCAAGGCGGCAGATAGGCCTTTTTTATACCACAATACCACACCCAACAGCAAATATCCTCCTATCCGGATGTTTGTATGTTAATAAAATTGAAAGGGAGGGAAAATTATATGAGTGGTTCTAGTAAAAAAGGCCTTACTTTGCAAGAGAAACACGGCCTTACGGGATGGGTGTTTTTAACACCTGCGGTGCTGCTGATTTGTTGGACCAGTTTCTACCCCATGATTCAGGCATTCATTTTATCCTTAAAAACAGGTATGGGTGTTAACTTAAGCTTTTCAGGCTTCAGCAATTATGCCCGTATCCTGAAAGATCCTACATTTAAGCAAACTCTGTTTAACACGTTTTTCTACTTAATTATCCAGGTGCCGGTTATGCTTGTTCTGGCATTAATCTTAGCTTCCTTGTTGAATAATAAGCAGTTACGTTTTAAAGGGCTGTTCCGTACCTGTATCTTCTTACCATGCGCCACATCACTGGTATCCTACGCTATGATCTTCCGCTCCCTGTTTGCAAACGACGGGTTCGTAAATACCGTGCTGCGCGGCTTTGGAATGAGTCCTGTTATGTGGTTTGCCAACGCGTGGACAGCCCGGGCGGTTATCATCATAGCCCTCATTTGGCGGTGGACCGGCTACAACATGGTATTTTACTTATCCGGCCTGCAGAATATTGAATATTCCGTTTATGAGGCGGCGAGAATTGACGGTGCTAGTCCCATGCAGACTTTCTTTAGGATTACCGTTCCGCTTTTAAAGCCCACCATTTTGCTGACTACCATCACTTCCACAAATGGTACGCTGCAGTTGTTCGATGAATCGTTGAACCTGACAAACGGCGGTCCCGGTAAATCCACCATGACCATGTCGCATTACATATATAATACATCCTTCGTGCAAAGTCCGAATTTCGGTTATGCGGCGGCGATGTCCATTATTATCCTGGTATTGGTTGCCATTCTGGCAATAATTCAAATGAAAGTAGGTGATGAGAGATGATGAGCAAGGGTAAAAAATTCTTTATGTATGCATTTTTGACAATTTTTTCTCTGCTTTCCATATTCCCGCTGTACTATATGCTTTGTGCGGCTACGAATAAAAGCATAGACGTTATTGCCGGCAGGCTGATACCCGGCACTTATCTGATTGAGAATTACAAATCTCTGATTGCCAACCAGAACCTGGGATTAGCCCTTTGGAATTCTTTCAGGAACGCTTTGGTTCTGACGGTGCTTTGTCTTCTGGTATGTTCCATTGCTGGTTACGGCTTTGAAATTTACCATGACAAGGGAAAAGACGCCGTATTTACGGTTCTTTTAACGGCCATGATGATTCCCTTTGCCGCTGTCATGATTCCCATGTTCCGTATGTTTTCATCTTTGAACATGGTAAATACTATGGCTGCTTTCATGTTACCGTCCATCTCAACGCCGTTCATGATTATGATGTTCCGACAGGCGTCGCGTTCATTCCCTCATGACATTATTGAGGCGGCCCGGATTGACGGACTCAGCGAGCTTGCTATCTTCTTCCGCATGTTTTTCCCTACCATGCGTTCCACATACGCGGCGGCAATGACCATCGTCTTTATGAACGCCTGGAACAATTACCTGTGGCCGAAGGTTATCCTCATGACAAACGAGTCCATCACCATGCCTATGCTGGTTGCCAATCTTCTGGGCGGCTACACGGTTGACTATGGTATGCTGATGCTCGGCGTATTTATCTGTACCATTCCTACCGCTATCGTATTCTTCTGCTTACAAAAGAGCTTTGCGGAAGGTATTACCGGAGCTGTGAAATAAAAGTAAAGTGATAAGTTTATTCATAAATCGGATAACAAAAGCAATCAGTTTATGGCTGGTTGCTTTTTGTTATTTTCATGTAATAAGCCGATTTGCAAAGCGTGTCGGCGCTTGACGGCCATATTCTAAACTATGTGCCTCGCAGTCGTTTTGAATCAGGATGCTTTATCAAGCATATCGTGGATATATCTCCGCAGGCCATCCTCCGTATCTATGCCATATTTCCGGTTCACAGCAATATAATATTTCCTGATCCTCTCTTTCGGCAAAAGCTCACTGGAAGGAATACTGTCTCCATATCCTTTCCTCGCCTCCACCCATGGTTCCTCGTTATGCGTAATCTTCTCCAATACTTTTCCGCCGTACATACCAAAAGTATTCACAACAAGGTCAATCACCCGCTTCTCATCATCCGTCAGAGCGCTTTCCGTTCCTTTAAGAAGTGCGAAACGCGCATCATCAATCGGATTATATTTGAAATCCCTGAACAGGTCATACACATCCGGATAAACCGGGCCGTGAATCCATGCCCTGCAATCTTCCTCAAAAATCGCTTTTCCATACAGGGCGGAATAAATGCCCTGTATGAAATACAATAGCTTCTGCAGCATGAGCGGGGTTACTTCTTCCATTTTTTCAAACACATAAGCAATCACCCTGAGCATCTTACCCGAAACGGAAAACAGGCTCTCTATGCTGTCTGCCGCCGCCATCGCTTTTTTGTATGCCGCATACGTCAGCCTCCCCTGATTCTCCATAAGTTTCCGCTTCATATATGCGGGAGAAGCCAACGCCGATTTTACAACATCCGAATACTCTTTGGAAGGCACCTGCCCCTCCAGATATCTCGGTATGGTCACCTCCCCAAATCCAAGCGCCAGAGATAACGGCGCCTTACCAATCTTATAAATATTCATGAGTTTTTCGATATCATCAATCGACACAAGACCTTGTGCCGCTCTGTACTGCTTGTCGATTTCCTGAACATTCTTATCAATAAGGCCGGGAATACTCATTTCCTCACCGCACTCCGCACATACGGCCACGGTTATTGCAAATATGTAATCCTTATCCTTTATATTTCTTAAAATATCCTTCTTCTGCAAAAGGTACTCCGTCTCTTTTCTGCATGTTATACAGAAATCTCTTCTTCCCTTCTCTGCCATAATAAACCTCCATATTTGCCTTTTGATTATTTAAAATAATATGTAAGCGGATACTTCTGTTCATGAAACGAAATAACAATCACAAAACAGTTCTCCAGCTTGTTAAATTTGATATACAAAGAAACTGTCTTTTCTTCCGTCCCATTTCTCTCCAAAAGAATTACATCCTTACCAAATACGTACAATCTCTCATGTTCAAAACCTTTATGCTCATTCTGCAGAATCTCTGAAAAGTCCATTGCGGTAAGGCTCAATAGAATCTTCTTTGCCTTCGCTTCATCAATAACATAATTCAAAAACAAGTTTATATTATCCTGACGCCTGGCGTTTCGGTCAAGTCGGTATCTGTCGTTCTCAACAGCTTCTTTCACCTCGGAAAGATACTGCTCTATCTCCTTCTTATTAATATTCAATATTTTATCCTCTGTGGATTTCGTGATGCGATTTTTTAATTTTTCTATCACTATCATAACTCTATGATTGCTTTTTGTCAATATTCAATCATCAAAACCGTAAAAAAGTTTTAAAGTTTACAAGTCAAAAATCTAATCAAAAAAAGCCGGTCGGATTCCTCCAACCGGCACTTCATATCTTACTTATAAATAGGGACGAACATCTTCCACGAGCTTTTCTTCCACCTTAATCAGATGCTTGGCAATATTTTTGGATTTTTCATCGGCCGCCTTATATTGGTTTAAATATCTGCTCAGCGATTTCACGCCCATATTGCAGCCGTCTGTCATCAAATCCGCAATGGTTTCGTCCGATTCGTTCATGGCCAGCATCACATTGGTTTTAATCCATGACATCCCCTTTGCCATGAGCTCCGGTTCTTTTCCGTCGTCGTGGAATTTGCTGATTAAAGCCTGAATTTCTTCTTTTAGCTCGTCATGATCATGCTTACAATCCACCAGATATTTCCGAAGTTTTTCATCATGTACGTAATCTAACACCTTATCGATTGAGGAAATTCCCATTTTAATGCCTGCATCACATTCCCGCAGTAATTTTATTGTATCCGGTTCAATCATTTTCTTTCCGCTCCTTTTTCCTACAATAAGCTGACCCGCGAAGCGTGGCAGCGTTTGTTACAATAAGCCGGCTCGCGAAGCGCGGCAGCGTATGTTACAATAAGCCGGCTCACGAAGCGCGGCAGCGTTTGTTACAATAAGCTGGCCCACGAAGTGCGGCAGCGTTTGTTACAATAAGCTGGCCCACGAAGTGCGGCAGCGTTTGTTTTTAAAGCCTTCCGGTATCTCTCCGTACACAACAGGCCAAAAGCGAATCTTGCCCGAACTGTGCGCCGAAAACTTTTTTCGATTTCGAAAGACTGTTTATGAAAAGCAGTATCCCCGTTTTTTTGTATTTATATGTAAAAAAATCAGCCGTTCATCAAATCATAATAAAAAATATACTGTTGCAATATGCCTTCGTATCCCTTATACCGCTCTATTGGAAAACCGTTTGGATATTGCGTCCTTAAAACTTTATTGATATGAGTATCCACCGGAAAAGCTTCCGTTTTGTGCAGGGCAAATAAGCAGATGCATTCCGCCACTTTTACGCCCACACCATACAGCTTTAAAAGCTCCGCCCTGGCCTGTTCATAATCCATCCGGCCAATTGCCATTAAGTCAATCCGGCCGTTTGCAATGCTGGCGGCCGTTTCATGAATGTAGCGGCTGCGGTAGCCTAAATTACAGGCGTACAGTTCTTCCAACGGAGCGTCCGCAAGAGCCTCTGGCGTTGGAAAATCATAATAGACAGCGCCTGACCCTGCCACTTTCTTTTCCCCATATCTTTCGCAAAGATAATCAACACATTTTCTAATCCGTTTGATATTATTCTGCTGGGATATGATAAAAGAAACGACCATTTCCCACAAATCCTGCCGGAGAATCCTTACGCCGCTGCCAAAGGCCGCCGCCTTTAAAAGATAATCGTCCTTTTCATCTATAAGGCTGATAATCCTTCCATAATCCTCTTCCAAGTCAAAATATCCTTTCCATGTCCGCTCAAATTCTTCCGCCGTGCAGTGAAAGGTAATCTCGTCCGCTCCTTCCTCTATTTCCAGAAATTTCCCATAGGCCGTAAGTCCGTACCATTCCGTCTCTGCGGCGTCTTTCCCGTTCCTGTCCTCAAAAGACTTGCCGCCTTCAAATTTGTTGCCCAGCGCGTTTAATTTTCGCAAACGGAAACACTGACCGGAATCGCAAATCTGCTTTATGGAAAAATTATCTTTTGCAATGCAAATCATCTTTTACTATACTCCTTCGCCATCAGTCCGGCTTATAATACGGCGCTTTTATATTTTTCTTGACAGCTGTCAACACGAGTTCTATACTATAAAAAAGAGATGGGTTTTTTGCCAAGTAAAATCTTATGATTCGAAAGGGTTGCTCATTTCTTTTTTTATGTCCATAATATCATAAAGATACATTTTTCCATCAGCATCGTGTCGTATCAACATGGAGGCGTGAAATACATTGTACCGTTCTACTTCTCCATTATCATCATAGACAGGCAGTGCAAAACGCAAATTATACCGATACCATCTGTTTGCAGCATTTCTATTGTGTTTTTCTCCAAAATTCTCCCTAAAATACTTTCCGGAAGCAACCTCAAGCATCTCCGGTATACCTTGTGATGCGTTTGCCTTTGCTTTTGCATTTGCCCCTTTCAGGGAATATGTATATCGGGAGCCAGTGTATTCATCCGGTAACTCTTTTCCAATATACACAATATCCTTTGTATCTGCAATTTCATAAAACTCACCTACATAAGTTTCAAGGTATTGCTTAACATCATCCCAATTTACAGACCGCTTTCCTTTGAAAATAATATCGTTAATTAGCACAATCTTATTTCCCATTAAGTCTGTTACTATATTTACATTTCTATCCAAAATCATTTTCTCCATCTAATTACCTGTTTTTATTGTGTTCTATCAGTCTTTCACCATTAAAGCAGAAAAACTGACCTGTTGAAAAATAATTTCATTATTCAAATTATTCGCCTTATTTTCAACCTGTAACCGCTTAATCTGCCTATACAGGCAATTCCCGTCACATCCGCTAAGAACCACCCAATGGGAATAGCCCACCAGATACCCCTAACACCAATTTGGGGCAAAGGCGAGAGTAAATAGGCTAGCAATACTCTGGTTCCAAGAGATATGATTGTCAGCACGAGAGACATTTCCGGTTTTTCAACGCCCCGGTAAAAGCCGTACAAAAGAAACAAAAGGCCAATCCCACAGTAAAAAGCTCCTTCAATCCGCAGATATTCCGTTCCCGTCCGTATAATGTCGCTTTCCCCTGCCCCCACAAAGATTTGCATTAATTGCGGGGCCAGCACAAAAATCCCGGCGGAAATAACCATGCAGAAAGCAAGCGATACTGCGCCTGCCCGAAGCATCCCCTGCCTGATGCGCTCTTCTTTTCCTGCGCCATGGTTCTGGGAGATAAACAGGGAGAAGGCGTTTCCGAACTCCTGGGCAGGCATGTAGGCAAAGGAATCAATTTTAACCGCCGCCGCAAAGGCAGCCATAACCACCGGCCCGAAGCTGTTTACCAGACCCTGTATCATCAGAATCCCAAAATTCATCACCGACTGCTGGATGCAGGCGGCAAAAGAATTGCGGGCAATCTCCGCCCCGGTTTTTCGGTCGATGGGCAGCTCGCTCCTTGCAGGATGCAGATCCGGCTCCTTTATCCAGGTATAGATGCCAATCCCTGCGCCGGAAAGGGCCTGGGCAAGCACCGTTGCCGCCGCCGCGCCTTCCACTCCCATGTTCCATCCAACCACAAACAACACGTCCAGCACAATATTAATCACCGTTGCTATTCCCAGAAACCACAGCGGCGCAACGGAATTTCCAAGGGCGCGGAGAAGAAATGCAAAGAAATTATACAGAAAAACAAATACTATTCCAAAGAAAATCATTCTCACATACTCAAACATCAGCGGATAAACACTCTCCGGCACCTGCAAAATGTGCAGTATCGGATGAATCCCTGCAAAAACGACGACGTTTAAAAGGACTGTCACCGCCGCAATAAACAGAAAGGAGGCAAGCATACTCTTTTTCATCTGCAAAATATCTTTTTTCCCATAATAGACGGAAAATACCGCGCCGCTTCCCATACATAAACCAATTAAAATGGAAGTTAAAAAAGTCATAAGCGTGTAGGCGCTTCCCACTGCCGCAAGCGCCGAAGGCCCTAAATACCTTCCCACTATCAGCGTATCGGCTATATTATAGCACTGCTGAAGAAGATTCCCCAATATCATGGGACCTGCAAACTTTAGCATGGTCCCCGTTACGTTTCCCTGTGTCAAATCTTTTTTCATAGCTAATTATCTTTTATCTCATTCCATAAAACATTATTTTACCCTTTATAAGGTCATTTCCGATTATATCGCAAAATCACCGTTCACTAAAGCCTGTTTAGACAAATCAGCCAAAAAATCTATGCCAGTTTCTTCCTGAGCATTGCAATTTCCTTTTTATGTCCCTGATCGTCCAGGGGCGTTTCCAGGTAAAAGGGCAGCTCCCGAAGAAGGGGATGCCCCAGCACTTGCAAAAGCGCTGAAAGCCCAATCTCTCCGTCCCCGATAGTGGCATGGCGGTCTTTATGGGAACCAAAGGGCATCATGCTGTCATTTAAGTGGATTGCCCGCAGAAGAGAAAGATCAAGAACGCGGTCAAATTCTGCAAGAACCCCGTCTAAATCTTTTACAATATCGTATCCTGCCGCAAACACATGACAGGTATCCAGACATATCCCTACCTTTTCCGGATAAAGCATTCCTTCCCGGATTGCCCGCAGCTGCTCGAAGCTGACTCCTATCTCCGTTCCTTTCCCCGACATAGTCTCCAAAAGTACCGTAATGTTTTCCCTGCCTGTGATGGCCTGGTTCAATCCTCTTATAATATTTTGAATCCCCTCCCCGGCTCCGATTCCGGTATGGCTTCCCGGATGAAAGACAATGTACTCTATTCCCAGGGCATCCATTCTGGCAATGTCCTCCCTGATTACCATACAGGCAAACTCATATACCTCCTTCTTTGCACTTGCAAGGTTCATCGTATAAGGCGCATGGGCCAGCACCGGGCCGAGATGATTTTCTTCTCTTATCTGCCGAAATCTCGCAATTTCCGCCTCATTATATGTCCTATAGCCGGATCCCCTGGGATTGCGGCTGAAAATCTGCATAGTGTTCGCTTCCATTTTCACCACATTTTCAGCCATTTTTGCAAGGCCATCGGCAATGGACATATGGGTTCCTATTGTCAGCATATCCTTCGCTCCTCGTATAATAAGTTTGTAAGCTTTTATTTTCCTTGTAGTGAATGTTATTTAAGTTTAAGCGCCCAGGCCAGCCGTTAACTTAACGACACTGCCTTGTAATAGTTGTGAACCCATGGCGGCGTTTGTACGCCCGGCACAACAAATGTACAAAGCGGTTAAGTAAGCGTTCTTTTTATACGGCCCTTCATTCTTCCATATTTGTATCTATTTCCTCCGCCGGCTGCCATGCTTTTCCGAATTTTACATCTTTAAACATAGTCATAAGGCCCGTAATTTGCTTGAGCCTTAAGATCTCATCCCGATCCATACCCAGGTGCCTGGAGATCCATGCATCTGACCGCCCCATCTCCTGCAGTTCCTTCACAATATTGCTCATCAAATCCACATTGTGACTTCCCCGCGCCCTGTTGTGGCGTATGGTGCTTGCCATCCTGTGATCGATAGGCTTGCGGATTACGGAAACCGGCAGCATGCCTTTTTCTCTCTCATAAATATCCGTATGCTCTAACATAATCCTGTAACGGTGGAAGCCGTCAACAATCACATATATATCGTTTTCCCTGCTATAATAACACACAATAGGCATCGTGTATCCATCCTCTTTAATGCTCTCGTAGAGCAGCTTCATTTCAGGCGGAGCCACCGCGTTTGGATTGTAGGTATTTGGTTTTATCTTTTCAATCGGAACGGAAATCACATTGTAAACCGGACTTTTGTACTCCATATTTTATCCTCCCTATCGCCCAGGCCGTACCTGTTTCCTCTGTACTTTTTGCCTCCCGGATTTTATCCTTAACTCAAATTTTTACTCTATTTCTTCAATACTTTTGTATTTATTTTTGATAATTTCAAGGCGCTTTTTTTGCTGTTTGCTCATGCCAAATCCCATGAATCTGCAGAGGTGGTCATTTTTTAAAATACAGTAGCACATCCTTTTCCAGCTGGGAATGTCCTTAGTGGTTTTGATATCATCCGTATCATCCGGAATGCTCCCCTCAAATATTATCCGCGTTTTTTTATTTGCCGTATAATTTGAAACCCCGTTCCTCCTGATTTTGTATCCATGCCTTTCCAGTTCCAAAATCGTCCCCTCGTCCAGACCGCCGCCTGTTTTATGCCAAAATTCTATGGAGGTTTTGAATTTTTTTATGTAATTATTGCGCAGCCTTGCAGGAAGGGTATCTAATAAAAACAAAGTATATGATTTCCAGGTATGCCCTTCCGGCATTGTGATGTTGCGATATCCCATTGCCTTCGTTCTGCCATAAATATTGGCAAAATTCGCTCCCCGCACCCTTCCAACCAATTTTACCCACATCTCCGGATCTATGACTCTGTACAGATTCAGAGCGTCCTTTGAGTAATCGTTAAAAGGAGAGGCCACCCGCATCTGAGAGACCTTAAGTCCTGCCATATAATAAAGATCATACAGATGGTTGTAATCATAGTCAAAAAGATAATTGGCGTGCCACACATCCGCCGATGACCAGTCATAAAGCGGAGAAGCACACCAGACGTCCTTAAACTGCTTGGTAATCCAGCAGTTTCCCTCATATCCATACTTCTTATTTACAAATCCATTGTACCTTTGAAGCGATTCGTCCGCACGCATGCCAAGCAGACACACCGTTTTCCTGTTTCCATGGGAAATTTTATACCAGCGTCCAAACTGTTTGGCGAGATCTTCCTGATGCATTTTATACCGGTAAGTGGTCATGGGATTGTTTTCAAGGTTAATCACATAGTCCTTGTCCGGCATCTGTCTGACCCAGACATCCTTTTTGGTGTCGTCCCAGGGATACCAGTACATCTCATAACTGCTTAGGGCTGTCCTTGTTGCCATAGGAAGACACACCCAGTACGGGCGCACCTCATCCTTGATCCGATCAAAGGTTCTTTCCACATATTCCGTGGTAACTGTATACTGTGCCTCGAAATCCTGATGAAAAACCCCTACCTTTCTTCTGGGCCAGTACTTTTTCTGATAATCCAGCACCAGATTCAGCAAAAGTCCGCTGTCCTTTCCTCCTGAAAAGGAAACGTAAACATTATCAAACTCCTCAAAGAGATAATGCAGCCTATCCTGCAGGGCTTCGTATACATTCTGCTCCATAAATTCTCTTACCATGATTCTACCCCCGTATACCGCAAGCTGTGCTTGCGGCGCAAATATCGTGGGGAGAATATCCGTCAGGACATTCTTCCAAAGTGTGAAGCTTTAGTTGTTCTCAGGCGGCATCTTCTGCCGCCTTAGACAATCTTCATCTGGTTTTCACACTTCCCGACATACCGCTTTGCGGCACAAGCAATGTGTGAAGATAGCTTGCTTTGCAAGCTTTAGTTGTTCTTAGGCGGCGTTTTCTGACGCCTTAGAACTTCTCTTCACACTTCACCGCAGTATAAAATTTCCATATTTTGGAAATTACCGCTAATAGAGAATTTATCATAGAAAGCGGGGAAATTCAACAAAATGAGACAAAGTTTTGGAGCTTTTGGTAATGGTTACGACTTTGGGCCGTAAAAATTCAAGCTTGATTTTTTCGTATTTGGGACAGGAAAAGCAGGATTCCCGCAGCGGATCCTAAGAAAATAAAGGACTGGATAAAAGGCATAAACTGATAGCTCCCTCCCTGCCAAAAATCTATGAAGTCATTGCTTACATAGGTCATGGGAAGGGCCCGCGCCACCTTTTGAAGGGCTACGGGAAGCTGATCCGTGCGCATCCCCATCATACCGGTTAAGATCATCATGATAAAATAAAGGCACATTACCACGCCAAATGTAAGGCTGAATTTCTGCAAAAGATTGGCAAGAGCATGGGCTATCACCAGAAAGATTCCCCCTATCAGGTACAGCGATATCACCAGGCAAAGCAGGGACGATGCCGCCGGTCTTTGTACTTTCATGACAACTGCCTGAAAAACTGCAAAAATAAAAAAAGCTATGGTCATTAAAATAAAATGAGCCGCTATCTTGGCCGTCACCTCACATTTTTCTCCCAGCCCAAACAGCCGCATCCTTAGGGGGATCCCTTTTTCAATTTCCAGTGCATAAAGAGCCCCGTAACCTATCAGCATGATGGCCATGGGTATTACCAGCGTCATGGTCAGCATAATAGAAGTTACAATCTCCTTTTGTATTTCCTCAGACGCCTGGCCGCCTACTGTTTTTGACAAAAGCAGGCACATTAGGTTGGGAAACACAATACCGAAAAAATGAGGCATAAAGTTGCCGTTGATGTTTCTAAGTTCATATAAAATCATGGATAAGTTGCATTTTTTCTTCATACTAATCCTCCATTCCTCCCGGCGTCCGCCGCCGTTCACTCAATGACATTAGCCTTGAATAGTAACAATATACGCTACTTTTCATAAAATCTCTCTCTTGCATTCATAAACAGAATTTCAATATCGGAACTGCTTCTTTTAAAATTGACATTATTTTCCGCTAAAGCCGTCATTATTTCCCGTTCCTGCTCTTTGTTTTCACAGGACAGGGCAATCAAATGCTCCGGCGATTTCAAAACAGGAAAACCTTTTGACAATTCCCTGTTTTTTTCGCTGTTTTCCATGATAAAGACCACCTTTCCGCAGTACTTTTCGAAAAGCGCATCTTTTTTCCCGAAGGCGACCACCCTTCCCTTATCCAGAATCAGGAGTTTATCAGCAAGCTGCTCCAGCTCCTCATAATAATGGGAAACCACCACCAGAGTGTCCTCCTTATCCCGATACCATTCCGAAAGCTTTTCCGTCAGTTTCTGTCTGGTCTCAAAATCAAGGCCCGACGTAACTTCGTCATAAAAGGTCAACTCGGCTTTTTGAAACATTACCATGATGATGGTAAACTTCTGCTTCTGCCCACCTGAGAGTGCGTTAAACCTTTTAGACAGGCAAGACTCGAAAGCAAAGAAAGCAATCAGTTCCTGCAATTCCTTATTTTTTTCAATTTTGGTATCCAGTATGGTTTCCATAATATATTTTATGGGCATGGTGGTCACATACTCATTAAACTGCATATGTACCGCCATCTGCTCCGGCTTAAGCTGCGTTATGATCCTTCCCCTGTAAGGCACCAGTCCAAAAAGCGCTTTTATCAAGGTTGATTTCCCGGCGCCGTTAGATCCAATGACGCCGATCCGTTCCCCCTTATCAAAAGAAATGGGTTCCTCAATTTTCAGCGCTGTCTGACTGCCATATTTCACTTCTAACTGCCCGATTGTCACCAGCATAATCTTTCTCCCTCCCAAACCTCATTTTTACCTGAAACTAACTGAAAGCTTTGCCTGTACTCCGCTTTCCATATTTTCCACCTCCAGCGCACATCCTGAAAGCCTGCTGTAATAGGACGCCACATAGAGCCCCAATCCCTTTCCCTTCCTGTTCGCGTCGCTGCTCACAAAAGGCTTGTAAATTCCCGGCATCAGCTTTTTATCAATGATCGTTCCATAATTTCTGATGCAGAGCTCCCTTTGATCCACCTCGATTTCAATCCTTTCTCCTGCCGGCGTATACTGTACGGCATTGGAAAGAAGGTTATCAACAATCTTTTTCATCATTTCCCGGTCGGCATAAGCCCTCCCGCTGCCCTTTAAATCAATGTGCAGCCCTTTTTCTTCTATCTGAACCTGATAATTTATCAAAAGCTCCCGCAGCAAATCTTCCAAAGATACGCTTTCCTTTTGCATATTTTCCGCATGATAATTCAGACATAAAATGTCCTCCACAATTTTTCTCATGGATAAAAGCTGCTTTTTCACCTCCGGAAGATACTCTTTTACATTCTTATATTTTCCCACTTCGTTCATCATGCCTTCTACCAGCAAAAGGGCCGCCGCTACGGGAGTTTTCAGCTGGTGAGAGGTGGCGCGTAAGAATACCTCCTGCCGCTCGTTTTCCTCCTCCAATGCCCTGTTTTTTTGCGCAAGCTCCTGGTATTTGGTATAAAGCTCCCCGTAGAGCGCCTGTAAGGCGTTGCCCAAAGCGCCAATTTCGTCTCCGCTGTCAAAGGTTATCTCCTCCGGCGCAAAGCCCTCCGTAATTCTGACGCTTTCCGCATAGTCTGCCAGCCGGATAATGGGATTGACAATTTTTCCGGAAAAGAAACGGGAGGAAAGCAGCACTAACAGGAACAGCACTGCGGCAATCATAGGCAGGCTTTCCATCACCACCGGCCTGATTTCGCCCATCTGGGGCGTCATAGTGGGCAGAACCGTCATAAAAAAACCGTCTTTATCATAGCTCATGGCGATATAGGTGGTGTAACTGTAATTTCCATCGCTGACCCCTCCCTCATATACAAAGGAATCCTCCGAAAGCATGTGGATTTTAGAATATTCCTCCCGGTATACCCCCTGACTGCCCCTGTCTTCCAGCTGTACGGTAACCGGGGCATTTTCCGAAATCAGATTTTGTTCTGAAAGTTTTCCACGTACCTGCTCCCAAAGAATTAGATAATCCTCCCCGGAAAATTCGCCTGATGCACCTGTTTTTCCCGTATCTGCCGCTTTGTCATCCAGCTCTTTGCCGCCTGCCCCCTGGTCCTTTGATTTTGCAGTATCGGACGCCGCTTCCTCCGGTATTTCGATAAGTGCGGAAGATTTCATGCTTTCCATCATATTCCGGAAAGAATCCAACACCCCCTGCAATTCCTCATCCTGTACCGTTATCGTCATTTGAAAAAATTTACCCGCCGCGTATATTTCCTTTCCCTCTTTGGGAATTTTTACGGAAAATGTGGAAGAAGGATTTTTCACCGTCAGATTATCATAGCTTTCCTTTGCCTGGTACCCCTCCTGAAGCTCCACAACAGACTTGAAATTATCCTTCATCACATAATCCACATATAAAGATGGCAGCATAAGCACAAAATACCCTACGATAAAGGCCGTCATGATTGCGGCAAGTGCAATGCTGTAGAAAAAAGTTTTTTTTGACAAACCCATTATGAATCTCCTTCCTGGAACTGATAACCCACGCCGATGACTGTTTTAATATAATTTCCCGGCAGCTTTTTGCGCAGGTTTTTTACATGGGCGTCAATGATCCTGTCATTCCCCACATAATCCTCATTAAATATCCGCAAAATCAGCTGTTCCCGGGTAAAAGCTCTTTTTGGCTCCTTTTTCAGAACCTGCAGCAGTAAAAATTCGCTTAAGGTGAGCTCTAATGGGGCCCCGTCATAAAAGGCCTGATAGGAATCCTCATAAATCACCAGCCCCTTTTCCTTTTGCTGATCCTTCCTTTTTACCCGCCTAAGAATGGTTTCCATTCTTTTTAACAAAATAATCGGGGACACCGGCTTAATCACATAGTCGTCCGCATAAAGATTGAAAGCCTGCACCTGGGTCTTTTCATCATCTAAGGCCGTGAGCATGATGGTGGCCATCCCGCTCCTGTGCTCCTTTATATACGCCAAAACCTCAAGACCGCTTACTTCGGGAACCATGATATCCAAAACCGCCATGTCAAATTCCCGCTCCTTAAGAAGGGCAAGGGCCCTTTGCCCATCCTCTGCCTCCGTCACCTCATAATTCTGCATTTTCATGTACTCCGCCAAAACCTCACGTATGGTCGGTTCATCCTCCAAAAATAAAATCTGTGTTGCGCTCATTCTTTACTCCCCTACGCCGTACGCTTTGCACGCCTGCTTATTGACCATCAAAAGCCCCTCTGTGATACTGAGATTATTTATTATGCAATTATTTTAACATAACGGTATGAATTTTATATGAAGATTCTATGAGATATATATCTTGCCGCACGGTTCACACACCATTTTAGCGACATGCTTCCACTACAAAGACCTGCGCTAAATTATTATTTCTTTATTCCACACATCCGATGAAATCCTTGTAAAATCAGTGATAACAGCATATAATAAAAGACAGGGAGCTTGAAATATGCGATATGGAAGGAGATGGTTTTATGGCATTTGCAGAAGCAGTTAAAACTAGTGAAAATACTTATACCATTGGAAATGCTATGGACGCCCTGTTATCAAAACTAGATGAAGCATTAGATGATGTAGAACATGGACGAATTTTGGACGAAGCTGAATTGTGGGATGAAATTGATGCGATTTAAGAGTGGGTGGTTCATTGCAAAAGAAATATAGAATTAAATATACTTATAGCAGCAGAGACGATATTCGGAGATTGAAGAAATATATTTTAAATAATTTTAAGTATCGTGAACTGGGTGAGAATTTTTCGAAGAAGATAAAGACAGCAGTCGATGGTTTAAGAACCTTTCCCACAGGCTATAATACAACGGGGATTCAGTACAGAGGATATGATATTTATCTTAAACCATATCGTACATATCTTTTGTTTTATATTGTAGATGATGGTTCGTCAGCAGTGACTATTCTTCGAGTATTGCAGGATGGAATGAATTGGCAATATATTTTGAAGCGCTGGATGAATGAACAAGGTGCGAAAGGGAAAAACTGACAGCATCGCCCTCACCCATGAAAGAGTGAGGGCGGCTGTGTTAATTAGAATTTTCAGAAAATAGATGCAAGTTTTTCCGTTTCAGCTTCAATTACCTTTTTGTCAATCCTTTGAAATAATATTTGAATTTCCGGAAGGATATATCCGCCCGGCACAGACTGCCTTTCCCATTTGCTGTCTATCCCCAGCCATCCGCATACCCTCTCTGATGAAAAGGGTAAAAACGGCCACAACAGTACTGCCAGACCCGCAATTATTTGGACGCATTGATACAGCGTATTGTCACACTCCGCTTTATCGGTGGTTCGCGTAACCCAGGGCCTTTTTGTATCAAAAAACTTATTTGCTTCTCTTGCAAACTCAAATATTTCCCCTATCCCATCCTTGAAAGCGCCATTTTCAATCTGTCTGCCAACGGAAACAAACAAATGATCAATCTGCTTATCGATATCCGGATCCTCTGTCCCATGAGGGACTATCCCATCGCAGTATTTTACTATAAAGGCCAGGGTACGATTCACAAAATTTCCATACGTCCCCAAAAGCTCGCCATTGTGGCTATGGACATATTCCCGCCAGGAAAAATCCGCGTCTTTCTTTTCCGGCCCCTTTGCCAGGAAAAAATAACGGATGGAATCCGCTTCATAATGATCCGTCAGATCTTTCACCCATATGGCATAATTTTGGCTGGTAGATATTTTTCTGCCCTCCAGGGTCAAATATTCGCTCGATACAATTCTGTCAGGCAAATGCCATCCCCCGCCGTTTCCCAGCAAAAGGGCAGGCAATATAATGGTATGGAAGGGAATATTGTCCTTGCCATGCACATAATAATGCCAGGCGTCCTTTCCCCATAGCTCATGAAAATCAGCATTCACCGCTTCGGCGGCCGTTTTACTTGCTGACAAATAGCCCAGCACATTTTCCGCCCAGATATAAATTGTTTTATTTTCGTAGCCCTCCTTTGGAACCTCTATTCCCCAATCTAAATCCCTGGTCAAAGCACGGTCTCTTAATCCGTCGTTTATATACCGGTTGGTAAAAGCAATGGCGTTTTTTCTCCACCCGGGATGAGCATCAACCAGCGCCTTTAACTCATCTTGCAGCCTGGTGACCGCTATATATAAGTGCTTGGATTTCTGAAAGCTTACAGGCTTTTTGCATATGGCGCAAACAGGCTCCGACAGTGTTTCCGGATCAAGAATGCTGCCGCAGGCGTCGCACTGATCCCCTCGGGTATCCTCTCCGCATTTCGGGCATTTCCCTGATACAAAACGATCGGCTAAAAAGCTGCCACAGCTATCGCAGTATGCCTGTGGCGCTTCCTTCTCATAAACGTAGGGACTTTCATACAGTTTTCTGTGAAACTCCTTCACAAATTTTTTGTGCTCCTCACAGGAGGTCTTTGTATATACATCATAGCTAAACCCCAGCTTTTGAAAACACTCCGCAAATTCTTCATGATAAAAATCACTGACCTCCCGGGGCGCTTTATTTTCCTGTTTTGCCCGAATCGCAACAGGCGTCCCGTGGCAGTCGCTTCCTGACACAAAAAATACGTTATCTCCAACAGCTCTGTGATATCTGGCCAGTACATCCCCCGGCAAAAGTCCCGCAATGTGGCCTATGTGCAATGAACCATTTGCGTATGGCCATGCTCCGCCAATTAAAATATTTCTCATATAATGAATCATTCCTTTCTTTTTACGTAATTGTAATAGATTTTAGTCATTTTAATGTAAAAAACGCCGTCTCTCTTTGTGAGCCGGCTTATCATAAAAAAAAGCCCTCCTCTCTGAAAAATTTCTTTTTCAGGGACGAGAGCAATGCTTCGTGTTACCACCCTAAATTCACTTATACCTCACGATATAAGCCTTATCAACTACGGATGAGAAATGATTCATCGATAGTCTATCACTATAACGGGTGCACCCGTCGCAGCCTTGGCGAATACGCTTCGGTGCGCAGCTCCGAGACCATTTTCGGTAGTTCCTTCCGTGCCTGTTCTCACCTTGTCAGACTCTCTGTGACATATCTAACTACTTACTCTTCTCTTCACAGCCTTTGCTTATAACGGCAGATGTCCGGCTTTGCCAGCCATCCTTATGTGAAACAAACGCTGCCGCGCTATGCGGGACAGCTTATTTTGTAATAGATTGTAAGACCAATCCATTTTTTTGTCAAGTTAAAAACAGACTGTTCTTTGCGATACGTTTTGCTTTTATCTCCTGCGTCTGTTTTATATCGTGCGACACCTTATCACCCCGACGACCTCCGGTCGTATTTACCTTTGGCATAATTTACGCTTTCTTACGGTCTGCACAGGGTATCCCTGTTATAACCTATTTTCCTTCTTTTTCTTCCAAATCATTTTTTAACAGTTTGAAAGCATATCTGTAATATCTAAGAAGCTGCGGCAAAACCTCCATTTCCGTATTTGAGAAATTTTCTAAGATGCCGTCAATTTCATCACTATAAACTGTCCGGCTGCCTGTTTTCATACTTCCGCACAAAAGCTCGCCCACCGAACACTCAAGCGCATTGGCAATCCTGACAAGCTTTTCCAATCCTACTTTGCTTCTTGCATTTTCCACATTACTGATATGCTGTGTGGATAAATCCGTTCGGGCGGCCAATTCGGCCTGAGACATTCTTTTCTCTTCTCTTTTCTTTTTTATCCTGACCCCTAAATCCTTATAATCCACTTTCACCTGTTTTTCCCCAATAGCTTTATCTTACGTATATAAAATCTTGTATATTGATAAAAACTATTTTATAAGAATAAAGCTTTCAGTAAAATCATTTATAGGAATAATATATTTTTGAATTTATATATGCTATTCATTTTTACCGGATGTTCAAATAGTTACAGGTTTTCTCCGCCGCTTTCCCGCCGGGCGTCCTTTCGCTTTCTCATAGATTCCATTTGGACGTTCGTGCGCACCGAAAAGAAGGGCAGGAAATCAATGTCCCTGCCCTCAAGAAAGCGGCGGCGTCTCCTAATATAAAACGCACGCGCCTTAGAAATGAATGCATTTTCATTATACACAAATTTTTCCTTTAGTTTCATTGATGTAATAAATAGCAATTTGTATGTAATTTTTTTCACTCTCCCTATATCCCCATATGTTTTTTGCGGAAAATACAAAAGTCAAAATATGCGGAAAAAAATTTTTATAAAAGTAATTTTTTGCTCTTGACCCTTTCGTTGCGTCATAGTTTATAATGTTTTTACACGGGAGGGATAATTATGCGGACAGTAAATGAAGTAAGCAAACTCACAAAAATCAGCGTGCGCACGCTGCATCACTATGACGCAATTGGTCTTTTAAAGCCTACAAAAGTAACGAAAGCAGGCTATCGGCTGTATGACGATGCGGCCCTTAGTCGTTTACAAAACATTTTACTGTTTCGGGAACTGCAATTTCCCCTAAAGGAAATCAAAGCAATTCTTGACAATCCTGACTTTGACCCCAAAGAAGCGCTGGCGCAGCAAATAAAGTTGTTGGAACTGCAGTATAAACGCATGGGGGAACTTATCTCTTATGCCCGTGAAATGCAAAAAGAAGGAGTGATAAAAATGGATTTTCATGTTTTCGACAAAAACGAGATTGAACAATACAAGGAGGAAGTCAAAGCAAAATGGGGTGACACCAAAGAATATCAGGAATATGAACAAAGACAAAATAACGGACATGATTTTGAGGAATCCGCCCTGCAGCTGATGAATTTGTTTTCCGAGCTGGGAACGCTCAGGCAGCTGCCGCCTGACGATAAGTCGGTACAGGAAAAAATCAAAGAATTGCAGAACTTTATTTCAGACAATTACTATACCTGCACCACTGAAATTCTCGGCGATTTAGGGCAGATGTATGCCTGCGACGAGCGTTTTAAACGAAATATTGACAAGGCAGGCGGCGAAGGCACCGCCGAATTTGTAAATCGGGCCATTGCATTTTTTTGTGATAAAATGATGCAGGGGTGAGGGGCTATATTGGGCGTAGCAAAACTCGAAATATCGCCCCGAATGTTACCATGAGCGGCCTTAAGTACATGAATCAATGTCATTAAATTTAGCGCCAAAACCAGCCGTTAACCTAATGACATTGGACGAGAATAGTAACAATAATGGTTATGGTCTATTATTTATAAAGACCATAACCATTATTTGAAAAGTATTGGTTGGCAGCGCTTATAGTATTATTTTCTGCCGCAGCATTTTTTATATTTTTTCCCTGAACCGCAGGGACACGGGTCGTTGGGATATATCTTTTTTACCGTTTCTTTTTCCGGTTCATCATAATCGGCGTGGGTAAGAAACTCGCCTCTGCAGTGACCGCACTCGCTCCATCTGCGAATGACATTAAGCCATTTGCTTAACGCCAAAAACATCTTTTCCGCTGTCTTTTCGCTGCCAAATGTTACGTTCCAGTCAAGCAGATACTCCGTAAAATCCCTGAGCTCCCAATCCTCCCGGATTACATATGCTGACATCTCTTCAAGGATTTTCTCTGTCAGAGCCGTATCTTTGAGTTCTCTGTTCAAAAGCTTAAATACCGCATGATATTCCTCGTTTTCAATCAGCATTTTTCCCCGTCCGTAGTTCATAATAACTTCGTCGTCAGGAAAATAATAATCCCTTTTCTGTTTGCGTAAAAGTATTTTATAATCCTTTTTCGTTTTGAGGTAAGGACTGACAACATATTCTCCATCCAGCCACAATTCCTTTTCTTTTTCCAAATAGGGAAGATATTCCTCCAAAATTTTTACGAAATTCCGGCCTTCGTCCTCTCCCTCTCCTTCCTTTTGCTGGCCGCCCGTAAATTTTAAAATAATATCCTGCAGCTGTTTTAAGGGGCACACGCCATACAATCCAAGACACGCTTTGATAGTATAGCGGATGCTGTTCATAGTTGCTATCTTCTCCTGCATCTTTGGCGTTTTCAGTGTCATAAGAATATCTTTTGTTTCGTTCATTACCGTATAGAAAATACCGCCTTCATATAAAAAGGCGAATACCCATCCGAGGGGGACAAATTCTGTCATCACTTTCGCCGCTTCCATTTCCCCAATAGGTTTATAGGCCATGACTTGAATCAGCAGATTAATATCCGCGATATCCATAAGTCCAAGCCTTTCCTTGAAATACTTCGGAATATCTTCATAAAGGCTTTCCTCCTTCTGCTGACGGCTCAATTCTCCGTCCGGCTCCTGGCCCGTAACATTTGTCCATATAATATCAATCAGGGTGTCCGGCGCTCTGTGCAGGGCCTCTTTCAATTCCTGCGTTTCTTCCCCTTTGATCAATAAGTTGTCGGTAAACATCTCTTCAAGCTTTCTATATTCTTCCTCGAGTCCTGTCTCCTTTATAAAAGAGGCCATCTGTTTACTAAAATCCTGTTCTGTTATCACTAGCTTGTCTCTCTCCTCATAATCTGTTATTTATAGGTTATTACACAAAATTTCATTTCTCACTGCCAGATTAAATATTAGTGTAACACAGGAATATGGAACTGTGCACCATTTTTGTAAAAAGTACGAATAAATTCTATTAATGAAACCATTCCTTCATCGTCCGAAGCACCAAAACCAGCTCCTCCTCCGCTATGATATAAGGAACCATCGCATATAAATAGTTCAAAAACGGCCTGCTGAAAACACCGTGTTCATAAGCAAACTGCTGGTATCCGTTTAAACATAAGCGATCATAGACTTCCACGCACACGCAGCCACCCATTATGCGCACTTCCTTTATGCGCGGGTCTTCAAACCCGGCCATTTCGCGTCTTGTGATTTTCTCTATTTTATGAATCTTCTCCATATAATTTTCCTGTTCAAACAGTTCAATGGATTTTAATGCCACGCTGCACGCCAGCGCATTTCCCATAAAGGTAGGGCCATGCATCAGCGCCTTTTCCGGCTCGTCTCCGTAGAAGCCGTCGTACACCTTCTTATTTGCCACCGTGACCGCATGTCCAATGTAGCCTCCGGTCAGCGCTTTGCCCAGCACAAGGATATCCGGCAGCACCAGGTCCGCCACAAAACGGTTCCCGGTACGTCCAAATCCGGTGGCAACCTCGTCAAAAATTAGCAGTACGCCGTATTCGTCGCAAAGCTGCCTTGCCTCCTTTAAGAAAGAGATATCATACATGCGCATGCCGCCGGCTCCCTGCAGGAGGGGTTCCACTATCATGCAGTTCAGCCTGTCATGGTATTTTTCAAAAGCCTTTTTAAGGGCCGGAATCTCCGTGGGGATATGTACCACATTTTTGGACTCCCCATAGGCTTCCAAAATAAAGTGGTAATCCTCGTCATCCCCCACTTCCATGGTCTTAAAGGTATCGCCGTGATATGCATGGGTCAGAGAAAGAACCATAGTGCGCTGCGTCTGTCCCCGGTTTACATAATATTGCAACGCCATCTTAAGGGCAACCTCCACAGCCACACTCCCGGAATCGGAGAAAAAGCTGTAGTCCAGATCTCCCGGCAGGCAGCTTTGCAGCTTTTCCGAAAGCTTCTCTGCCGGCTCATGGGTAAGTCCCCCAAGCATTACATGGGAAAAATTGTCCGCCTGCGCTTTGATGGCTTCGGTTAATACCGGATGTTTATAGCCGTGAATCACGCTCCACCAGGAAGAAACCGAGTCTATCATCTCTCTTTCCGGCGTTTTTAAATAGACGCCCTTTGCATCTACTATTTTGAAGGGCGGCTTCATGGTTTTCATTTGCTCGTAGGGATACCAGATCATATCTGCAACCTCCTGTAACTTAAATCTCAGATTTTAGGATGTAAATTGTTTCTTATTCCTCATACAAAGAAGTAAGCAGCTCCAAATCCAAAGGCAGCTCCTTCTCCCCCTCCTTAACGCAGGCAAGTACAGGCAGACCTGTCATATCCTCGCACATGCGAAGATTATCTTCCTCCATTACATTTCCCGGATGAAAATGATTGAAAATAATCCCCTTAACGGGCAGCTCTCTCGCGCGCATATACTCCGCCGTAAGCACAACGCTGTTTATGGTTCCAAGCCCTGCGTCCGCCACAATAATGCTGGAAAGCCCCAAATGACTTATCACATCTTCCAGCTGAATTTTGGCCTCGTCATAACAGATAGGGCAAAGAATACCGCCGCTTCCCTCCATGGTCACATAATCGTACCGACCGCATACTTTTAAAAATCCTTCCCTGACCACTTCCATTTGAACCGGACCTCCTTCAAGCCTTGAGGCCAGGTGAGGGGAAACTGCCGTCTCATAAATATAAGGGCACATTTGTGCAAGGGGCTGTGAAATTCCCGACATCCTTTTTACGAAAAGGCCGTCCCCCGGAATCAGACTTCCGTCCGCTCTCCGCTCGTTTCCGCTCATGGCCGCTTTATAATAAGCGGCGCTTTTTCCGCCCTCTTTTAATTTTTTAACAATTAATCCTGAAATATAAGTTTTCCCTACATCCGTCCCGGTTCCGGTAATAAAAAGCTTTTTACTCATCTAAATTCTCCCTGCTTCCAATCGTCCGCAAATTCAGGTCTAGTACAAGTTTATCTGTGAAAAAACTATTCTTCACAGCAAAGCTTCGCTTCAAATCCTAATTTCCTGATAAGTTCCATATCCGTCTCCACGGTAATCCCCGCAGTGGTCAGCATATCCCCTGAGATAGCGGCATTGGCTCCGCTCCGAAAGCATCCCTCGCCCTTATCCCCTAAAAGACCCCGGCCGCCAGCCAGCCGGATAGCTCCGTCCGGAATCAAAAACCGGAACAGCGCGACGCATCTGCAGGCTTCCTCATTGGTAAGGGGCGTCCTCCCCTCATAGGGCGTGCCGGGGATGGGATTCAGCAGATTAACCGGAATGGATTTTACACCAAGCTCCCGTGCTGTCAGTACCATGTCGATGCGATCCTCCATAGATTCTCCCAATCCCAAAATTCCCCCGGAGCAGATGGAAAGACCTGCCCTTTTCGCCGCCTTTAGGGTTTCTATCTTTTCCTCATAAGTATGGGTGGTGCAGACCTCGGAAAAATACCGCGAGGAGGATTCTAAGTTACAATGAACCCGGGACGCTCCCGCCTCCTTTATCTTACGAAACTGCGTCTCATTCAAAAGGCCAAAAGAAACGCAGACTTCAATATTTACTTTCTTTTTTATCTCCCTGATGCTTTCGCAGACCTTGTCCACTTCCTTGTCAGATAAACGTTTCCCGGAGGTAACAATGGAATAGCGCAGCACGCCGCGCCCTGCGTTCTTTTTTGCCTCTTCTAAAATTTCTTCTGTGGAAAGTAAGGGATAGGTTTCTTTGCAGGCAGTGGTATAATGGGCGCTTTGGGCGCAATACTTACAGTCCTCGGAGCAAAGTCCGCACTTGCCGTTAATAATGGTGCAAATATCAAAACTGTTTCCGCACATGACTTTGCGTATTTCATCTGCCGCCATTTGCAGCTCCAAAAGCGGAGCCTCTGACAGGCGGATTGCCTCCTTTCCGGTAAGGCATTCCCCCTTTAATACTTTTTCCTTCATTTCATCTACGAAACTCATCTTATCATCTCCCACCTTTCCTACATATTGGCAAGCACAGGCTTTAGCCTTTTTGCCAAAATTGCCGCCACAAAGCACAGGCAGATATCTCCCGGAACCACCAGTAAAAAGCAGTACAGAAATAGCGGCCACAGACCAATAGGCGAATTAATCACATAATTGCATATCACATAATAATAAACCATACCGGCGCCATAGACAATTGCAAGACCTGTAAAATTCGCTATAAGAATCCTTTGAAAAGTCTGCCCTTCCGGCTTCTCCGTCATCTTTCCCGTTACATAGCTGCCCACTACAAACCCAATTATATAGCCGAAGCTGGGCTTTAAAAGATACCAAAGGCCGCCGCCTTCCGTAAATATGGGAAGCCCCATAAGTCCTAAAAAGGCATACAGACCAACGCTGACCGCCCCCAGCTTTCCTCCCAGCAAAAGTCCCGCAAGCATTGTAAATAAAACCTGCAGAGTAAAGGGTACCACCGGAATCGGAATTCGAATAAAAGCGCCCACCGCCGTCAACGCTGTAAATAATGCACATAATGCCATATCTCTTACTTTTAGACTTTGTTTCATCTTCACCCTCCCTGCTGTCATAACGTGATTAAAAAATGCTTTTTAATAGCCGCTTTTGGCGTCCTACATAAAATTAACAGAAAAAGGGATTAATGTCAACTCTATTTCTTTATAAGTTTACATTTTGAAATTGAATAAGCTTTACACTTCCCAACAAAACCGCTATAATAGAATCGTAAGATATAACAGTTGCTTTCATTATAAAAGCAGTGGGGATATGGAGGTGTTGGAAATGACCGAAAAAGAAATGATGCAAAAGAATGTTGAAGAATTCGAAAGATTGCAAGACTATATGATATCTTGTGAAAAAGATTCGGAAGTATATAAAAAAATGAAAAGGCGTTATACGGCATTAAAAGTCATACTAACGGCTTCCGGCATCAATCTTACCGAATTAGATATAATCAAAGAATAGTGGCAATTAATGTATTCTCCCAATGGCAATAACAGAAAGCCTCGTCACAGAGCCGAACGCCGACACGCTTCTCGAATCGGCTTATTGCATCAACGGCCCCGCTGCGGACAGCGGGGCGTATGCTCCTTACAAGGACTTCCATTTTTATACCCCTTGCATACCGCAAGAAAAGCTTGCGGTACTGCCACCGATAAAAGGTTTGGAAGTTTACTTCCAAACCTTATCTAACCCGGATAAACCGGAACCAATATTTTGTGCAAGATTACGTTGTTATTCTCCTAAACCGTCAGGCAAAATGCCGCGTCATCCTCCTCAATTTCAAGAAGGGTGTCTTTCCCTTCCGCCTTTATGGAAATGCCCTCCGCAGCTAAGCAGATGCAGTCAATTATGCGCGCTTTGCAGCCCGCAGCTTTGGTTATGCGGCCTTCTATTTTATGCTCTCCCTCTTTCCAAAAGACCGCCTTCGCCATTTCTTTGCCTGCCTGATATACGGTAGTTTCCGCTTTTTTCTCAAGGGAATATACCTTAAACTCTAAGTTCCTTTGAAAATCATAATCCGCATTTTCAAAGGAAACGCCTGCGGCAATAACACTGTCCGCCTTTACCCACAGCGGAACGGACAGATAATCATGCTTTTCCTTCCTCCAAACACCTCCTAAGGCAGTCTCCCCGGTGAGATAGTTTACCCATATTCCTTTCGGCAGATAATAACTCGCCATCCCTTCCTCGTTAAAGACAGGCACTACAAGCATACTGTCCCCAAGCATATATTGCTTATCGAGATAGCGGCAGTTATCATCCTCCTCAAATTCCAGCGCCATGCTCCGCATCATGGGAATCCCTGTCCTGCTGGTAACTACTGCCGAGCTGTAAAGATAGGGCATCAATTCCAGTTTAAGCCTTGTGAAAAATCTCACTACATCCACAGCTTCGTCGTCATATACCCATGGCACTCTGTAGGAGGTGCTTCCATGGAACCGGCTGTGGGTTGACAAAAGGCCGAATGCCGCCCATCTCTTGTAAACGTCCGGCGTGGAGGTATGCTCAAATCCTCCGATATCGTGGCTCCAAAAACCAAAGCCGCTGCTGGTTAAGGACAGGCCGCCCCGCAGGCTTTCCGCCATGGACTCGTAGTCGGACCAGCAATCTCCGCCCCAATGTACCGGAAACTTCTGTCCGCCCACTGTTGCGGAGCGCGCAAAAAGAACCGCTTCTTCCTTTCCACGCTTTTTTTCCAGCACTTCGTAAACCGCTTTGTTGTAAAGATAGCTGTAAAAATTATGCATTTTCAACGGGTCAGCGCCGTTATGGTAAACCACGTCCGTGGGAATACGCTCGCCAAAATCCGTTTTAAAGCAGTCCACTCCCATATCAAGGAGCGTCTCCAGCTTTTCCTGATACCACCTGCAGGCCTTTGGATTGGTGAAATCCACAATTGCCAGACCAGGCTGCCACATATCCCACTGCCACACATCTCCGTTTTCCCGTTTTAAGAAATAGCCCTTTTCCATTCCCTCGTCAAACAACGCAGATTCCTGGCCGACATAGGAATTAATCCATACGCAGATTTTGATTCCCTTCTCCTTTATTCTCCTAAGCATTCCCACAGGGTCCGGAAATACCCTTTCATCCCATATAAAATCTGTCCAGTGAAATTCCCGCATCCAGCAGCAGTCAAAATGAAATACGGAAAGAGGAATTTTTCTCTCCAGCATACCGTCTATAAACCCCATAACGGTGGACTCGTCATAGCTTGTGGTAAAGGAGGTGGAAAGCCACAGCCCAAAGGTCCATTGGGGCGGCAGGGAGGGCTTTCCCGTAAGGGAGGTATAACGCTTAAGCACATCTTTCATGGCAGGGCCATTTATCAGAAAATAGTCCAGGCTCTCCCCCTCTACGGAAAAACCTACCCTGCCCACCTGTTCCGTGGCCACCTCGAACTCTACTTTTTCCGGATGATTTACAAATACGCCATATCCCCTGTCTGAGAGGTAAAAAGGAATATTTTTATAAGACTGCTCCGTACCTGTCCCCCCATCTTCATTCCAGATGGAAACGGACTGTCCGTTTTTCACAAAGGGCGTAAATCTCTCTCCCAATCCATATATAAGCTCGCCTACGGAAAGCCCCAGCTGCTGGCACATATAGGCATTGCCGGGCTTATCATAGGCGGAGCCTTTCCAGTCCTTTTTCAAGTAGGCAAGGTCCTTTATCCCGCTTTTTGTAAGGAGCTTTCCATCCCGCTCATAACGCATGGACCAGTGTTCCAAATCAATCACAAGGCTTAGGTGACCGTTTCGAAGAATCAGTTCTCCATCCCTCTCCTCCGTCTCCAACTTCAAATTCCCTGGCAGATTCAGCTCAAATTCCGGCGCCTTTTTCCTCACGCCTTTATAATGGTATACCTGAACTCTTATTACTTCCTCTGCGGGAGCGCTGATACGCAGTGTAAGATTGATTCCTCCCAATGTATCGCCCATTCTTTCAATCCTCGTGGTAGGCGCACATAAGGTAATCTCCTTCTCCCCTTTCCTTATCTCGTAAACATGCTGCGGCGAAAAGCAGCCAAATCCCTCTTTATACAGCCAGCATCCATTATGATACTTCATATAACCTCCATGTTTTAATTACTCAACTAAAGCCACTTTTTCCTTGATAATTTCCGTCAACATCTCTTCCGCTTCACTCATACCTGTGCTTTCTAAGTCGGCAATCATCTTATCATAAGATGTATCAAAATCCGCCTCGCTTCCGATAACACAGCTAATCAGAGACGACCATGCAACCTCATCTAACTTATTTCCGATTTCGTCAAACTCAACAGGCTTTGAATATGCCCAGATAGCGGAATACTTCGGCGTTTCAAACTCAGATGCCTGTGGGAATACGTCCACAAGCAAATCAACGCCCCATGCTTCACATGCTGCCTTTTGTTCTTCGTCATACTCTGCAATAACCGTATCCTTGCTGGCAGTTGTATAAGTGCTTCCGGTAGCATCCTCCACCCCGTCTCCATAGCAGGGGAAGGGATAATTATGGAAACCTACACCGGTATTTTTTCGATAATCTTTATTGTTATTGCATTCATCAATTTCTTCCTGGGTGCGATAACGGTGGCCTTCCTCATCCACAAAGTAATTGGTGCCTTCAATTCCCCACTGGACAAGCACCTGGCCTTCATCCGAACAGATATAATCCAGATACTTGATGGCGGCTACCGGATCCTTGCAGGCGGTTGTAATGCCAACACCCTGTCCGGTTGTAAGTCCCTGATACATTAATGAGGGAGCTTTGGTGTTTTTATCCATGGTAAGGGGGATTCCACAGTAAGTCAGATTCAGCTTGTTATCCGCCTTTAGGATTTTCTCTCCGTCGCTGTAATCCCAGTCCGTGTCAAAAAGCGATAGCACGCGCCCCGTTGCGATTTTGGCGATGTAATCCTCATGGGTCTGAGTTGCAAATTCATGATCCAGGATTCCTTCGTTGTACATTCTGTTAAGCCATTTGAAATATTGGCGTACCTTCTCGGAACGGAATTTGTATATTGCATGATAGTTTTCATCTACCAGCCACTGACCATTGTCAGGAGCCCCCTCTGCAATGTAGCCGGAAGGATTGCCCAGAGTGATCATCCAATGCCAGTCTGAGGTGGAAAGGGTTATTCCAATTGTTTCCATGCCGTCGTCTGTGGTAGGATGGGCCGCAATATAGTCCTTGAGCATTTTCTCAAATTCTTCTAAGGATTCCGGAATCTTATATCCGTTTTCTTTCAATACCGCCCACTGAACCTGTGCGGTGCCGGAATTTTTATAGGTGGTTCCACCCACCGCATAAGAGGACAGCTGATAGATAGACGGGTCGTCCGGGGAATATTTCAGCTTTTCAAACTCATCCCCATACAATTTCTTAATGTTAGGGCCGTATTCGTCAATCAGCTCCGTCATGTCAATCAGAGCGCCCGCATCAATCAGACTCCTCGCATCGCCCTTTGCAAAGATCAAATCAGGATAATTCTGCTCCGCAATCATCAAAGCCACCTTCTGGTCGTCAGAGGATACGGGATACTCCGTCTTAAGGGCCACCCCGGTTTTTTCCGTAAGCGCCTGCGCCACAGGGTCTGTCCAGGGATCCTCCTCTCCGTCCGCATTATAAAAGGTAAGTTCCACAACTCCACCCTCACTTCCGCCGTCCCCGGCTGCTCCCGTGTCATTTCCATCGCCGCTTCCGCCCTTGCCACATCCGCCAAGCAGCCCTGCCGCAAGCGAAACCGTCAAAAATAAAGCACATAATTTTTTTGCCTTCATAATGCTAATCTTACTCCTTTCCATAATCTGAGCACTCTCGGAAACTCTTTGTGCCCATACCCCATTATACTTTTTACACAATCAATCTTTTACCGCTCCAAGGGTCATGCCGCCGACAAAGTATTTCTGCAAAAACGGGTAGACAATCAAAATAGGCACTGTGGCAACAATCGTGATTGCCATGCGCACGGACATAGGCGAGACCGCGCTTTGAAGCTGATTTGCCTGCGCATGTGGGTCTATTTTTATTGTAGCCTGTTCCATAATTTCGTACAATACATACTGTAAAGTCGGAAGATCCCTGGCATAAAGATAGGTATCCATAAAGGCGTTCCACTGGCCCACTGCCAGAAACAGCGCTACCGTTGCAATGGTCGGCGTACAAAGGGGAAGGATTATCTTTGCCCAGATTACAAAATCATTTGCCCCGTCTATCTTTGCCGCCTCCTGCAGAGCCATCGGCAGGCCTTCTATGAAGGAGCGCATCAGTATCACATTGTATACCCATATCAGGCCCGGAATAATGTATACCATAAATTTATTGCTCATATGCAGTGTTCTTGTAAGAAGAAGGTACTCGGGAATCATACCACCGCTCACATACATTGTAATAATAAATAAAATGGTAAACAGCTTGTTAAAATAAAAATCTTTCCTGCTGAGCACGTAGGCCAGCATAGCCGTACAGATTACGCCGATTCCGGTTCCCACAACCGTTCGAAGCACCGACATCACAAACGCGCTGCCTAAGTTGTTTTCTTTAAATATGTAGATATAATTGCTTAAGGTAAACTTCCTGGGAATAATAAAATTGATATTCCTCATGGTATCCATAGGATCGTTTAATGAGATTGCCAGCACGTTCAAAAATGGATACACGGTTAAAAATATCAGGAGAATACAAAACGCAAGCAGTACATAGTCCAGCCATTTCTCACTTTTTCCAACGCCTTTTAACTGATAATTATTATCTGTCATTTTCTACGCTCCTCCCCTACACAAGTTTACTTTCGCCAATGAGCCCTGCAACCTTATTGGCAATGAACAGGAGAATAATTCCCACCACTGACTGGAACATGCCGATTGCAGTACCAAGCCCGTAATTATTGCTTCCGATACCACGGACATAGGCAAACCATGACAGAACCATCGCATGATCCTGTACAATACCATTGCTCAAAAGCATTTGCCGTTCCATGCCTACATTCAGTGCGCCTCCAATACTCATAATCAGTAAAACCACCACCGTAGGCTTAATGCTGGGGAGCGTAATATTCCATATCCTCTGGAAGCGGTTGGCTCCGTCCACCTTTGCCGCCTCATAAAGCCCCTGATCAATTCCCGCCATGGCGGAGAGATAAATAATCGCATCCCATCCCATCTCTTTCCAGACATTGATAAAGCAGACCACAATCCAGAATAAAGCGGAATTGGTGGACATCAAATGCAGCTTTGCGTTCAGCATGGTGTCAACCGCGCCGCCGTCATTTAAAAGCATTTTTGCAATACTGGCAATGATAACCCATGAAACAAAATGGGGCAGATAGGAGACCGTCTGAGTTATCTTTTTAAACCGGATAAAGCAGATTTCATTCAGTACCAGGGCAAAAAAGATAGATGATATGGTTCCGATTGCTATCCCCAATATACTGATGCCAATGGTATTAATCATTGTCTGGGGAAACAGCCGGTCGGTAAAGGCCTGGATGAAATTGTCAAGCCCCACAAACTTCCTCTCCCACACCGGCAGCGCAAAAGAATTTGGCTTTACCTCCTGAAATGCCATTGTCCATCCCCATAAAGGAATGTACTTAAAAACAATCAGCCATACCACAAATGGAACTGACATAAGCAGAAGATAACGTTGTTTCCACATAAGATTCCATGAAAACGTTGCTTTTTTCACTTTGGGTTTCTTGTTCTTCATTTCCTTTCCTCCTTTTCTTCGTTAATTATAAAAAAAGAAAGTCCGAACAAATACCCTGTTTTTTGTAGACGTTTTACCCTAAATTTTTTATATTTTAAGAATCCCCCTCCTTCCCAGGATTCCTTTGGGTTTCACCATGAAACCATCAAACACCGACACGCTTCGCGAGTCCGCTTATTGTAATAAGAAACGCTGCCGGTTACCGGCAGCGTTTCTTACTTCTGTCTTTTGTTAATTAGTATAAGGATGACGGACATAGCCCGGTATCCGATGTTTTTTCTCTTCTGTATTCCTTTGGGCTGACTCCCACATATTTTTTAAATTTCAGATAAAAATAATCGATATTGCTA
Source organism: uncultured Lachnospiraceae bacterium (assembly GCA_910587305.1). Taxonomy (GTDB): domain Bacteria; phylum Bacillota; class Clostridia; order Lachnospirales; family Lachnospiraceae; genus Suilimivivens. The sequence continues at coordinate 40,898 of CAJUKV010000007.1, forward strand.
TAGCCCACCTGTTCGGAAATCTGATAAACTTTCATATCCGTTTCAAGCAAAAGCCGTTTTGCATTGATAATCCGTATGGTATCCAGAATGTTGTTGAAACTCTCCCCCATCTCCTTACGGAAAATTTTACCCAAATAGCTGCTGTTATAGTTAAACATCTTAGCAAAGCTTTCCACCTTAAGATCCTTATCATAATTTTTTTCCATATAATAGTACATCCGCTTAATCACCGTTGCCGAATCGTCATTTCCAATCTGGCGGCACACATCCTGCAGGACCTGACAATACATATCCATCAGATGCTCTAACCGCTCTGATCGGTTCATCTTCTCCATCATCTCCATAATCTGACCGTTTAAGCTGCCATATTTTTTCTCGATGTTATTACGGATTGTCATCAGATTGTACATAATCCGGATTTTGATATCCATCTCTTTCATCAGAGTTTTTCTACAGTAAATTTCAAACTTTTTAACGCTGTCCTCTATCCCGTTTAAATCCCCCACTTCAATCAGCAATATAAACTGCTCCGGAGAAGGACATTCTATATTTTCCTGCCACTGCTCAATTGTATCGATGGAAAGCACATCATAGCGGCCAAATAAAAAGTCCTGCTCAAGCAAAAACCTGGCAAATTCATAAGAATAGCATAAGTCATACCACTGATTCACATTATGTCCCACAGATAACAAAAGTCCTTCTCCCAGGCGCTTTTTGACCCATTCATTTCGCCTTTTCAGCAGCGCAACCCATGTCCTGTAATCCGGTCCCAAGCCAATCAGTATAATCTGGTTGTCCATCACCACCTTCTCCTGATAGAGCTCCCTGTCCTGTAAAAATACGTTAACTTTTTCGTGAAAGCTCCCGTCCTCCTTACTTGTAAGCAGGTTTCTGTCCGTAAGAACCGCTGCGCATAAAATTTTTTCTCCAAAGGGAATCTGATAACGCCTTATTTTTTCTTCCAATTCTTCTTTAGGTTCCATTTGCAGAAGGATTCGGCGCAGTAATTCCTCTCTTGCAATATTTTCATTGGCGCAATGATAAACCCGCTCCCCTTCCTTCCTGTTAAGTTCTTCTCTTATGTTTTCCACACATCTCTTAAGCTCATCCTCCTCAATGGGCTTTAGCAGATATTCTTTCACCCCATGCCGGATTGCCTGTTTGGCAAATTCAAACTCCCCATAGCCTGTCAATATAATAAAGCAGCCCCCATATCCTGCCGCCCGGGCCTTACCAATCAGCTCAAGCCCGCTCATCCCGGGCATCTTAATGTCTACCAACGCCAGATCCGGAGTATATGCAAGCAGCTTTTTCAGCCCGTCCTTTCCATCCTTCCCGTCCTCGCAAAAAACAAACCCTTCTTCCTCCCAGTTGAGCAGGTCGTGCACACCCCATCTGATCATTTCCTCATCATCAATTATCATCACCTTGTACATCCGTATCCCCCTTAAGCTTATTTACATCCGCCGCCCATATGCCCGCCTTATCAGCCAAGCTGTCAATGCCCGGCACAGGATGTGTAAGCCTTTCCGCATCCGGCAGCCGTATTTCTACCCTGGTAAAGCTTCCTTCCCGGCTGTCAATCCTGACCCCGCAGGTATCTCCATACCTTAATCTTACTCTCTGGTGCACGTTGCTGACGCCGATATGCTTTCCCTTTTCATTATAGCAGTTTAATTTTTTTTGCAGCCCGACTAATTTTTCTTCACTCATGCCCAGCCCATCGTCTTCTATGACGATAACCACATTTTCCTCACCGCTATGTATATTAATGTCAATGCATCCGGCCCCTTCCTTGCTTTCCAGTCCGTGAATAATAGAATTTTCCACAATGGGCTGCATAATAAGCGGCAGAATATAACACTCCTTAAGACCTTCCTCTATCCAAATATGATATTTAATCCTCTCCCCGAAACGATATTGCTGAATTTTCAGATAATGCTCCACCAACTCCGCTTCCTGCGCAATGGTGACGTCATTGGCTCCCGCCTGCAGCGTGCTGCGCATAATCTTCGCCAGCATCTTGACTATCTCCTCAATATCGTACTGCTTACTCCTGCGCGCCCTCATGCGGATGGTTTCCAATGTATTATACAAAAAGTGGGGATTAATCTGACTTGCAAGCATTTTAAATTCGGCGTCCTTTTGCTGAATCGTCAACCGCTCCGAATGCAGCTTTTCCCGGTATACTTCCGCTAAAAGCCGCTGTATCTGATAAATCATTGTCCCTAAATAATCATACAGTTCGCTTATCTCATCGCTGCCTTCCGGCATTTCTTCCAGTTCAAAGCTGCCCCCCGCCGCCTTCTGCATCTGATTTAAAAACCATTCCACCCGTCTGCTGAAGGAATGGGAAAAAAGTAAAATAATTATAATAGACATGATAGCGCTGAGCACAAAAAAAAGCATGCTTTTTGTCGTCTGACTGTTCACATCCCGTAAAATCTCCCTGTATGCCCTTAAGCTGACAATCTGAAGATAATCCTGGGATTCTATCAGCGGAATGGTTTCGCAGGTCATCACATACTCCTGCCGGTTAAGTATGATATTTTTCTGAAATTGACCGCTGTCCCCGGAGGGAAGGATATCTTTCAGCTGTCCGGCCTCTATCTCACTTCCCAAGTCGGTCACGATGGTTTCCCCATTTAATAAAATAAAAGCATTACCGTTTTTATTCTGTAAAAGGGTTGTAAACCGCTGCGGCCTGATGGAAACCGCCAGTACGCCTACATCTTCCCCCTTTTGCGTCTTTAACATTCTAAAAAGCGTCAGCGCTTTATAATCAGCGGATGGGATTTGATGAAACCGCCATAAGCCCGCGCCTTTTTTCCTGTTTGCCGATTGGTACCATTCTTCCTCTTCTATCTTGTCCGTTACCTTTACAAACCGTGAATTACCTACAATACTGTCATTTTTTATGTAAATATTAATCCAGGCAAGAGTACTGTTATAATATCGCCCGTAATCCAGAAAAGAGGTAAATTCTTTGTAATCCTGAACTACTTCCTGATAATCCCCGTACTTTTTTGCGGCTATTTCTTCTAACTGGGGATTAAAATAAAAGTACTTTGTCACAGTGCTCACCGTACCGGTCATTTCCTCTACCTGCCTTCTGGCCATTTCAAGCTCCACTATCTCCGCGTCCTTAGCCTGATCAATCAAAATATTTGACATTCCATGCACCAGGTAAAGCCCAATAAAAATAATCGGCACAGCTCCCCCGATAATATAAATAAAAAGCAGCCTATAGCGCAGCTTCATTCCTGAAATCCGGTTGATTAACGCTTTGAGCTTTTGTGCCATAGGTGTTCTCCATTCCTCGCATACCGTAATCTCTTTACAGCTTACTCCTGCCTCTGCCCGGCCCTGATCTCCTCCGGAATTTTCTTGCGAACCATAAAATCATCATACCACAAGTATCCTGCAGCAACAACTGCCAACGGTAATGTCAGGTGGAAAAACAGATTTTAATGTCTTCTTCCCCGACATGATTCTTGAAAAAGGGCGCAGCAACCGCTGCGCCCTGCATTTCTTACCATTTCGATTATTTTCACAACCCTCTAAAGCTTCTCTTTCTGCCCTCTCATTGCCACTTCCAGCGCGATTTCAACCGCCTTTTTTTGAGGAATCCGGATTTCCACATTAGGAATATTCTCCCTCAAAAGCTGCGCCACTCTTTCTTCCACCACTTTGTTCCTGCGAAGCACGCTTCCCCAAAAAATAAGCGTCAGCGTATCTCCTTTCTCTATCGTCATTTTATGGTAATTATCCAGAGCAATCCTGTAAAGCTTCCCGGCGGCATCCTCCAAAATCTTTCCGGCGGTTTCTGAGCCCGCCTGCATGGCCTGCTCCGTCAAAGGAGCTAAATCGGCAATGGCATTTTTGGTCATAATATTGGCGTTCAAAAAGTTATTTAATGCCTCCAGGTCGGAAATTCCGGTAGCCTCGTAAAATAATTTATATAAAATTTCATCGCATTTACGTCCGTCTAAATGATCTCCCACCGCTCTCACAATCTCTAATCCAATATGAAAGCCGCTTCCCTCATCACTCAGAATATGCCCCCAGCCGCCCGTGCGGACCATTACGCCATTACGGCTTTGTCCGAAAGAAATGGACCCTGTTCCGCCAATCAGGATAAGGGAAGGCGCTTTGTATACCTGCAGGAAAACCTCGCAGTCATTGAACACAAATAATTTGGATTCCCCAAAGCCCATATCCAGAAAAATCTCTCTGACGCTCTCCCTGAGGGATTCGGAATCAATGCCCGTAGCCGCCACGCAAATACCTTTGCAGTCCGCCGGTTCTAATTTTCTTTTTTCCAGCACCGGAAACACCAGTTCTTCGTATTTTTTCCGTGCAGCTTCCTCGCCTCCGGAAAAAATGCTGACTCCTGCGGCCTGAAAGCGTTCCAGCACCTGTCCGTTCTCATCGCTTAAAATAATTCTTCCGCTGGTTCCTCCGATGTCCAAACCTGCATAATATTTCATGCCCCCTCCTTTCCCCTGAACCGATATGGTTCCTCTTATCAAATGTTCTTCTCATTTTCCGCTTTGATTTGCATCACGGCGTCCAACCCGGCGAACTTTAACGATCCTTTTCCGGTCAGTCCCATATGTTCCGTGACAACGGCGCTGATTACCTGCATTGGCAAAATCTGCTCAAATGGCTGGGTATACCATTTTCCGGTCAGCTTTAACAGGCAGTCGCGTATGTCCGTTGATTCTTCCAGTCCCACCGTATACACCGATTTACAAATATCCCTATGATATTTTACCAGACGCTGCATCCTCTCATAATCGGGATCACCGGGCGTGGGCAGTAAGTAAAAGCCGCTGACATTTTCGCCTAAGGAGCTGGCCGGCCCATGCAAAAATTCTTCAAATTCATAAGCCACCCCCGGTATAAGCAGGGTTTCCATCACCTTAAGAGTTCCTTCCGCCGCAACCTTTGCTCCCTGCCGTTTTCCGGCCATATAAATGATCTTAAGCTCACGGAGCGTCTCCATATTCGCCTGCACCCAGGTCCCGGTACGGTCAATGTTTTCAGACAGATTATCCGCAGCCTGGCTAAGCCCTTCCACATATTCGCCGTACTCCCGGTTGGAAATTCCTCCGGATCTTTTTCCTTCCTCCAGCGCCATCAGATAAAGGGTAAGAATCGTAATCGTATAACCCTTGGTTTTAGGGCCCACCGTTTCCTCCCCGCAGGGAATCTCCCTGTAGCCGTCTCCCTTCCTGTTCGCACGGCCGTCCGGATCTCCTGTCATCACAAGGGTTGGGATACCATGGATTCTTTCAAAAATTTCAAGAATATTTGTGGAATTTCCTCCCTGGGATATTACCACTGCCAAAGGGTTAACCGCCGTAATCTTTTCCACCTGGGAAGGCGCATTTACACTGACCGGTTTTCCAAGGATCTTTTCCATAAAAGGAGCTGCGGCGCAGGCGGCATTGTAGGAAGTGCCGCTGGCAATCAGACAGATCTGCCCCGGATTATTCTTCGCCATCATATCGCAAAAAACTGAGGCGATTTCCTCTCTTTTCGCAAGAACCTCCGGCAGCAGCTTTGCCTGCTCCTTTATGTAGTCCATCATTACCATAATTCATTCCTCCATTAAATTCCATATCAATTCTTTATGTCTTCAACCTACTCTCTCTTTAAGGCCGACGCATAGATAAACCAGCTCGCGTGGGGAATCCACTGCTCCGCCCAGCGCCAGTTATCGTCTATTTCCGGAATCGGATGCTGCACAAAGGCAATCCCCTGTTCATCCGTAAGCCCGCTGGTGATACCGTTCACAATACCGCCCGGGCAGTTGATAAAATCATATCTCTGTTTAAAGAAATACTGGATATTATTTCTGCCATATCCTTCTATCATACAGCTGTCAAAGGGATTAAGCCCCATAATCCAGTCAAGGGGATCCTGGACCATCCGTCGGCAGCGCGCCGCTAATTCTTCATCCACAGTCACCCGGGAAAGCTCTGCGCAGGCCGCTGCAATGGACGCAATACGGGCGTTATCCCCCTGCCACCAGGGAGCCGCCGTGCTGTGGTGAGGGAAGAAAAACTTTTCTACAATCTGATTTTCTTCCTTGCTTTCCAGGACAGGATAGCCAAAAGGATTCGGGCGGTTATCCGTAACCATAAGCTTCCATCTCATGATATCTTCCGCATATCCTACCGCCTTTGCCTTCTTGTCATCATCCGGCTCTATTTCGGCATACTGTAATAGCGCAACCACAGGCATTCCCTCGTCGGCAGCATGATAATAGGGAACCCCTTCCGTCACTTCCAGACGTTTAAGACCGCTGCCGGTCACAGTCGTACGGGCGTAAATTTTCTCCGCCATCTGACGGGCTTTTTGCAGATAATCATATTCTTTTGTGGTAATGTATAACTCGGTGACCGCCATCAAAGCGCAGTATTCGTCCACCAGATTCCATTTTCCATCGTTGGTGTAGCGCTCATTGTTTTCAGACAAATAGATCCATGCCGATTTTGCCGCCTGTATATACTCCTTTTGCGTATGTTCCGCACTTGGGTAATAATTCCTTCCGGCTATGGCAAGGGCTGCTATTGCCAGTCCGCCGCCGCTTCTTAAACTCACCTCATAATTCTCATCTTCTATCTTTTCTTCCCCTGCGGTAGCCGCAACCGCACTGAACTGGTCGCTACTGCGCTTGTACTCAAACCCAATCCTGCGGGTGCCTTCCACGCTGGTCAGCGCATCAACCCGATTGATAGAGCGGAAAAAGCTTCCGGAAGGCGCGCGCATGCGCATCAAGAAGTCCGCTCCAAAAAATCCTTCATCCAGCATCCGGCGTTTTAGCATGGAATACTGCTCATTTTGACTTTCCGTCAAAAAATCATGGGCCTTAAAAAAAGTATAAGCGCTGAACGGAATCTGCTGGGGATTATGATAAGTGCTGTGGGACAGATGAGAAAGGTGAATGCCATAATCTCCCGTAGCGTCGTACCATCCCCCATGGGCGTCCACTTCCCCTTCCCTTGGACCCTTAAAGGGAAGACTCCGGTCGTCCTCCAGCCATTCCCCGCTGGAGCGCTGGGCTTTGAAATAGTAGCTTACCGCATTCAGCATCCTCATGGTAACCAGAGATTTGCTGATCTCAAATTCCTGAGAACACTGCTCTCCAACCTGTATGCGGTATGTTCCCTCCAAAGTAACCTCCGTAAAATCCGCTCTGTAGTAATTACCGGTATTCCAATTGGCCACCCTGCCAACGTAAACAGGGACGCCGGTATATATCTTATTTCCTTCCAAATCCAGAACGGAAAACGCTTCCGCTTTTTCTCCTTCCATGCATTGGATCACCGCTTTCTTGGGCCCTGACGCACTGTAACCTACGTGGTTTGTCAAAATATCCATAAATCAAACTCTCCTCTCTTTCTCTTCTCATCCCGACATGCCGCCTTGCGGCACAAACAATACATGAACTGTTTTACCCCTTAACGGCTCCTGCCGTCAGCCCGGAAACTACCTGCTCCTGTGCAAATATATACAAAACCAGAGGCGGAAGGATTGTCACTACAATAGCGGCCATCATCGCGCCGTAATCTGTGCCGAACATATTGCTCACCATGGAAAGTATCACGCAAATCGGTTGTTTGGAACGCTCGGAAACATAAACCAGGGAGGTAAACAAATCATTATAGCTCCAGATAAAAACCATGATTGCCACCGTTGCCAAAACGGATCGGCATAGGGGCAGGGAAATATGCGTAAATATCTGGGGAACGCTTGCCCCGTCAATAACCGCCGCCTCGTCCAGCTCCATGGGGAGGGAGCGCATAAATCCCTGTACCATAATAATGGAAAAACATAAATTTCCGGCGGTTTGCGGCAAAATCGCCGCCATACGGGTTCCATGTACAAAGGGAATATTGCTTAATGTAACAAAATTGGGTATGACAGTTGCAAAACTGGGAACCAGCAGACAGGCAGTTAAAACCGCCATGATATATTTCCCCATTTTGATCTCCATACGCCCAAGCGCAAAGGCTGCCATGCTGGAGACCACCACAACTAACACAACTACCGCACCGGAAATGATAAAACTGTTCAGGAACGCTTTTGGAATGTTTACATCCGGATAATTCATAATGGAAATAAAATTTGCCAAACTAAGAGAAGCCGGCCATTCCAGACTGTTGCGGAGAATCCCATCAGACGGCTTGAAGCAGTTAATCACAACCCAGTACAGAGGAAGAAACGTCATAGCCGCCCATCCAAACAAAAGAAGCCATTTAAAAGTAACAATGACCCATCCTACAGGGGTGTGCCGCGGTATTTTTCTTTTCATGAGACCCTCCTTTCAATATGTTTCCTTTGGTTCCAAAATCCTGCGCATAAGGGTGGAAAGCAGAACACCAAAGGCAACCATCACAATCGCGATAGCGCTGGCATAACCGCCGTTATAATTTCGGAACGCCGCGCTGTACATATAAGTGCTGAGTAACTCGCTGGAATTCATCGGCCCTCCCCCGGTGATCACATAGACCATGTCAAACACCTTAAAGCACCCGGAAATCACCAAAATTACCACCGAAACAATCACATCACGGATCATGGGTATTGTAATATAAATGGCTTCCTTAAAGGGAGTGATGCCATCAAGTTTCGCAGACTCGCTGATCTCCCCGGGGATTTTGGACATTCCTGTAAGGAAAATAACGAAGTAAAACCCTACATACTGCCACATAATCGGTATTGTAACAAGAAAAATAGATGTTTTTTCATTGATCCAAACCTGTTTTTCCCCTCCGAACCACTGGACAATTAAATTCAGCAAACCATACTCATAACCGTAAATCAGCCGGAACATCAATCCTATGGCAGTGGCCGATATTAAAATCGGAATGAAGTATACCGTTCGCAGAAACTTAAACATCTTTTTTGTCTTTGAAACCAATATTGCCAGCAGAAGCGACACCCCCACCTGGAATAAGAAAACTCCCGCCATCATAATAAATGTGTTCCGGAACGAAACCAGGATTACCGGATCATGAAATAAGCGGTCATAATTGTATAATCCAACAAATTTCTGCTTTGGTGAAAAATTTTTCCAGGATGTAAAGCTGTAATATATCGTCCGAAACAGCGGATAAATCAAAAATGTCAGAATAAATACCGCCGCAGGAGCTAAAAACAGGTAAAAATATTTCTTATTCTTCATGGCAAAACCTCCTCCCTTTCAACAAGCCCCTATCCAACCCCCATGATTCCGCTCTGCAAAATCACAAATCCTGATGAAGAATGCCTGTTTTTCAAGGCATTCTTCTGAGTGTGAAGATAGCTTGCCCTGCAAGCCTTAAATGCTCTTAGGCGGCGTTTTTTGACGCCTTAGAACTTTTCTTCACACTAACCCCCATGTCGCGGCTTTGCCGCGACACAAATATGTGGGAAGAATGCCTGTTTTCCAAGGCATTCTTCTGAGTGTGAAGCTTTAAAAGTTCTTAGATGGCGTTTTCTGACATCTTAGAACTTTTCTTCACACTACGCCCGTCTGCCCGCTTTTGCGGACAGACAAATCAGGGGATAAGCTCCTATTTACCCATTTGGGCGGGCATATAAATCAGGACTTTATTTCTTATTCTTCATTCAGGCTGCGGGACTGGGCCAGTATCTCTTCCGGAGTAGACTCTCCCGTAGCGATATACTGGATGCCCGGCTCCGTCATATTAAGCCATGCCTCGCGTACTACCTGACTGTCGCAGGCAGCCACAAATTTGGTCGCGGTATTTAGCATTTCGTTTGCGCTTACCTCTAACGGGCTTGCCCCTTCGGGAGCGTCGCAGGTAATGGCAGAGCTTCCGCCAACCGCAATCATACGGGTCATAACCTCAGGGCTGGTCATGTATTTTAAGAAATGAAGGGTAACATCATCGCGCTCCGCTGCCTCTTTGCTCATATACCATCCGCTTCCGAAACCGGACAGGGCAACATCGCTCCCTCCCTTGCCGCCGGGAAGCGCTGGCATCGTGATCATACGCATATTTTCATTGTCTTTCAGACCGGAAACGGTCCAGGAACCATTGATCATCATTGCCGCCTTACCGTCTGCAAAGAGAACCCGGATATCGTCTTCCGTCATTGTCATACAGTCGGCAGGAAAAGCGCCTTTGTCATACAAATCTTTCATTGCCGCCAGGGCCGGTGCCCAGGAATCGTCAAAATAATCTTTCTGTCCCTCCGCGCCTACCTGCGCCAAAATCAGCTGCTCTACCATGTAACTGGGTTTCATCAGCGAAGTGGCAAAGGGAACGATGCCATTTTCAACAAAGGTGTCGATGCAGGCTTCTATATTTTCCCAGCTGGTAGGTTCCTCAAGACCATACTTGTCAAAAAGTTCCTTGTTATAGAACATTCCCTCAAAGTAGCCAATGTATGGGATGCAATACTGCATTCCATCCTCGTTACGCCCTGCTTCCATAGCGCCTTCTTTCAGGTTGGCGCTCCACTGCGGATCAGCGTCCATATAAGGTTTTAAATCCACAAACAGTTCCGAATCAAGGGGCATTTTGGACTCTTCCCCATTGTAATACAACATCAGATCAGGGGGCGTCTTTGCCGCCACATCCGATTGGATTTTGGTACGGAATAAGTCCTGGGTACCGGAGGTGGGCTGACTCTCGTCTACGATGGTAACGCCGGGATGGGCTGCCATATACTCGTCAACCACTTCTTTATATACCGGAGCCCACTGATCAGACCCTGCAAAAAAAGTAACAACGCGGATTGTCCCTTCATCCTCCGCTCCCGATTCGTCTTGCGCTGCCGCAGCCGGTTCTTCGGCCTCCACGGTTGTCTCCTCCTGATTAGCGGCCGTCTCTTCCGTTGCCGGGGCGTCAGCGCTTTCACCGGAACCCGAATTTGAGCCGCCCCCGCATCCGGCCAACAGGCTGATGCTCATAGCACAGGTTAGTGCTGTTGCCAGAATTTTTTTCATTTCTTTCTTCATACTATTCCTCCTTGTTTTTCCTTGTTTTCCTCCTTTTTATCTTTAACGAAGGCTTGCGCCATCGCTAAATTCTTTGATTTTTCCGCTCCATATTACAAATATGGCCGTTCCCGCCGCTATCAAAATACTGCTGAAAAGCATCATCTTATCCGCGCCCATATATTCGCTGATAAAACCGCCCACGAGGCCAAACAGCACACGGGAAACTACATTTCCAATCAGTACGTTGAGTGTCTGTCCCGTAGCGCGCATGTCCTTTGGCACCGTTTTCCCAATATAAGTGATGATACAATAGGAAAAGCTGGTATATCCTATGCCATGGAGCAGATTCACCGGCACAATAAGCGCGGGCGTCTTTAAAAAGAACAATAAAAGCCAGCGCAGGGCCGTCACGCTTCCCGCCATTATAAGCGTCTTCTTAATCCCAATCTTTTCCGTAATACGGTGTATCACAAGCAGCATAGGGATTTCGGAAACCGAGCTGGCAAACATCATAACTCCCACCAGAGAGCTGTTGCCTCCCACCGCATCCGAAGTAAAATAAATCGCATAAAAATTATGATAAAAATTAAGTCCGATAGAAAAGGACAAGTTAAACAAAATCAAGCCAATCAACGGTTTGTTTCTAAACAGTTCCCAATAAGAAGACTTATTTTCTTTTGTCCTAAAACCTTCGATTTTGGGCAGCTTTATGCATATGAACCGGCAGATTGTCATAAATACCGCAACCATACAGAAAATCGGCCGATAATTATTCTGCAAAAAGAAACCAATTATCAGGACGGTAAGGCAATAACCAATGGTTCCTCCCATGCGTACCTGGCCATAATCCCATCTCTTATCTTCCAGATATTCCAGAGCAAAATTATCCTGCAGGGGCATAAGCGGATGAAAGAAAATGGAAAACAAAGTAACCGCCGCCGCCAAAAACACAAAAGAACTATTAAGGTAAAACAAAAGTGCGATAATGGCAACCGCTACATAAAGCAGTTGTAAAACACTGTTTTTTGTTTTGGTTCTGTCGCTGACCAGCCCCCAAAAGAGTTGTGCGCACAAAATGCCAATGGTGGAAACCGATACGGTAATTCCAATCTGAGTCTCACTAAGCCCTACCGAGCTTAAATATAGATTCACATAAGTATTATAAATAGCCTGGCCTGCATAAAAGAGAAAGAACAAAGCGAACAAAAAAATGGGAAATCTGTCTTTTTTTTCTTCTGTCTTATAATTCATCTTTGCCGCCTCCTTCACTTTTTAACGCCGTCATCCGAAACTTTATTCTCTAAAACCCTGTTACCCTCTGATATCGCCGGCAATACCCGGTAATCTTTTTAACATCATTACTTTGTATTGTAATTACATTATGATAATAAAATCATATTATAGTTCTATTTGGAAGTCAATACTAAATTAATGACATATTTTCTCATTCAAATTTATACATTTTTTACAAAATAGATAAATTTCTTTCTTCATTTTTAGTTTTATTTGATATCCTGGTAATATCCTTTATCTGTTATATATAGATACTTTTCGTTTTGTTTTATTAAATATTGACACTCAAAGTAAGCTCTATTATAATATTGTTATTACATTAACATTGCAGATAATATTCTACTTTTTTACAGGGTAACCAAAAACATAGCTTCTCCTTGCATTTCTATTTGCAAAGAAGCGGGCCTGTGGCCAACATGTAAAAACCCGTACACCCCAAATAAGACAGGAGGCAACTTCATGATCAATTTTAATGAATCACAAATAATTGAAAATGCAAATTACATTTATCAGCAACGCAGCAAAATCGAAGCAATCGCGGATCAAATCTGCCAAAAAGGCTTCGATCTCCTCTTTTTCACCTCCTCCGGAGGCTCCATGGCCATGCTGGAGCCCTTTAACTTCTGGATCAATCACACCTCCACTCTTCCTGCGGCCGCTATGCTTTCCGCCGATCTTTTGATTACCGGATACAATCAATTAACGGAAAATTCCGTAGTGTTCATGACCTCCAAATCCGGCGATACGAAAGAAACCCTGAAAGCAGCCCAATATCTAAAAGGGATAGGCGCTTTCATTGTGTCTGTTACAGGCGTTGAAAACTCCCCCTTAGAAGCGGCCTCAGACGCTGCGATAGCCTATGGCGCAGGACGCCCTCAGGAATTGGTGTTATACCTGTTAATCGGAAAAATTTTGTATAACAAAGGTTTCTTTCCGGCTTATCCTGATTTCGCCGATAACATGAAAAATTTAGGAGCCGCTCTGGCCCACGTCCGGAAACAGGCAGACGGCAAATGCCGGCAGTATGCCGCCGACTATCATAAAGAGTCTTACAATATCTGGATTGGTTCCGGGGATTTATGGCCTACGGCCTATTCTTATTCCATGTGTGTATTGGAAGAGTCCCAGTGGATCCGGACCAAATCCGTCAGCTCTCCGGAATTCTTCCACGGAACCTTAGAGCTTTTGGAAAAAGATGTGTGTGTAACCCTGCTGCTCACAGAAGGTCCTACCCGTCCCCTGGACGAACGGGTAAAGCGCTTTGCAGAAAAACACACGGATAAGCTGACCTGTTTTGATACCAGAGACTATGTGCTGCCTGGCATTAAGGATGAATACCGCTCCCTGCTTTCCCCCGTAGTTATGGCTGCCATCCTCCAGAGAATCAGTAAAAATATCGAAGTGATTACCAATCACAGTCTTGACATAAGAAGATACTATAGAAAGGGCGAATATTAAGTTTGGAAGTAAACTTCCAAACTTAATATTGGTGGCAGTATGCAGGAGGTATAATTATGAAATTTCTTGGTCTTGGCGATAACGCTGTCGACTACTATGTTAACAAAGGTCTCATGTATCCTGGCGGCAATGCCGTTAACACTGCCGCCCATGCGGCCCTTTTGGGCCACGAAGCCGCTTATGTGGGAAATTTGGGCGATGATGAATACGCCGATATCATAAGGGATGGTCTTCATTTTGCCGGCGTCTCCCACTTGCTGTGTCCTGTTGTGAAAGGCAGCCACACAAAAATATGCCTGTATGACATGATAGACGGGGAGCGTCATTTTCTTGGCATTGACACAGGAAATCTATGGTCCGGCCCTGTTAAGCTGACGCCGGAAATTTTAGATTCCATGAGAAAGTATGAGTTGATTCACAGTTGTGCATATGCTAAAATAGCTAATGAAGTTTACAAGCTTTCTGCCTTACCGGCCGTCTTCACCTACGATTTTTCGGAAAAGGAAAAATATCACACATCGGAATATCTGGATTTTGTTTGTTCGGACTTAGATCTGGCCCTTTTTTCCTGCAGCCATTTAAGAGATCAGGAAATCATGGATTTTACTCGCATTGTTCATCGCCACGGCGCCAGGCATGTACTGATTACACTCGGAAACCGCGGCCAATATTTTTCCAACGGCTCCACAGGCATTTGGAATCCTGCCAATTATGTGAAAGCCTCGGATACCACAGGAGCCGGCGATGCATTTTTAGCCTGCTTCGTAACCACCCTGTATGAACAGGGCTGGCATAAAGGGCAGATTATGCCGGAGGGACCCGTCCGCGCAGCCTTACAGGCCGCCGCTGCTTATTCTTCTGAAAACTGCAGAAAGGAGGGTGGTTTCGGCTACAGAGCTATCAAAAAGGAGAATTTCTGATGAGCAATGCCATTTCTTTAATTACGATTGATAAGCACAACCAGGTTCCGCTTTATTTTCAGGTAAAAGAATCCATTCTCTCAGCCATCCGCAGCGGAAAATTCCTGCCCGGCGACAAGCTCCCTACCGAGGAGGAAATCTGCAGGGAATTTGGCATATCCAGACCGGTTGTACGGCAAGCCTATTCCGAATTGACAGCCGAGCACATTATTGAACGTAAACGAGGCCATGGCAGCTATGTCAAGCAAATGGATATCTCCAATATGAACTTCCATCATCTTGTGAATTTTGAAGAAGAAATGAAAATGCTTGGGAAAAAACCGGGTACGCAATTGATCCGCGCCGAAGTGGTTCCTTATGACAGCAATATTTATGATTCCTTAGAAATGGGGAAGGAGGATTCCTGCTTTATGATTCTCCGCGTCCGTTATGCGGATTATCTGCCTTTTTCCTTAATTACCAATTATGTTTCACTGGCCCGGTTCCCGGGAATTAACCGCTTTGACTTTGCGGTGGAATCCCTTTACCGGACTCTTGAAAATCATTATCATACCAAGATATACAAGGCCGTCCGGACAATGCGCTCCCAAATAATTGATCCTACCGCCGCCAACCTGCTGCGTGTGGAAAAACAGTCGGCGGCGCATATTGTCACCAGCGTGGATTTTGATTGTTATGATAAACCCGTAGGAATGTCCGTGGAGGTTTTTCCGGGAGAGACGCACGAATTCAGTTTTACGGTATATCGGCGCTGATTTCCTTTAAAGGGCCGTCTTTTTGCATCCTTTCTTCCGGGCTGTTTATCCCATGTACCCGGACAATCTCCCCTCCTGCGCACGGGCCGGTATTGGTCAATTATTCCACAGCTTTGAGGGGTGTGTGGGTATGCGTCTTAGTGATTGTATTTTGTGTGTTATAAGGGGTTGATGGTGTTTTGCTTTTTTGAAATATGTAAGAATATCAGGCTGTCATATAGGTGTCCAGATGAACTTTAATGAAAATAAAATATTTGTTTTTCAGGGATATGTATATTATAATGATGGCAAATAATTTTGAAAGTAAAAGACATTATATGATGATAGAGAAAGGTGAGGTCTGGTATGTCAACATTACAGAATCAAATTGCACAGTCTCTGGAAGGGCTTTCCGATGATAGCCTGCGCTTTATTCTGGAAATGATACAGCGGTTCGTGATGCCCGCGGAATCAAAAGGCATGTATATAAATCATGATATTGCTATACAAAAGAAAAAACGTAGGATTGGAAGCATGAAGGGACAGAAATTTATTGCGGATGGTCATGATATAGACGAGTGCAATGATGAAATTGCCGGATTGTTTGGGGTGGATGACTGATGAAGATTTTGCTGGATACACATATTGCAATATGGGCAGTACTGGATTCGGAGGAATTACCTGACGAAGTACGGGCAATGATACTTGACGAGGGCAATGAAATTTACTATAGCGCAGCTTCCGTATGGGAGATTACGATTAAACATATGGCTCATCCAGAAACTTTTCTATACAGTGGAAAACATCTTGCGGAAGGGTGTGAAGCGAATGGTTTTATGTCATTACCAATATTCAATAAACATTCGGCCAAGTTAGAGACTTTGGTACGTCCGAAGGATGCTCCACCGCATAAAGATCCTTTTGACAGGATTTTGCTTGCTCAGGCAAAGTCGGAGGGGATGATGTTTGTGACACATGATGCCCTAATTCCATATTATAATGAACCCTTTGTTATCAGTGTTTAAGAAAAATCAGGAGAGAGTGATTCCGGTGACACATCATGTATCATGGAATCACTCTGATTTTATCACACCATTCTTTGAAGTTATCCCAGACATTTACAGATTTTACCGCTAACATGGGGGTGCGGACATTTTCCTGTATTTGTATCTGTATTTCTACTATGCCTCCGATCATATAGACAAAGAGCAATCGGGTCAATGTACCCGTATGCTCGCTCCTGTCTACCCTTTACTTTAAGGCGCTGCCAATGTTTGTAATACACACCAGCGTTACAATCAAAAACAATCCGGGGAAAACGATCATCCACCAGGAGCCGGATAACAATGCCTTATCCGCCAGCGCGAGCATGCTTCCCCAGGAAATAACCTCAAGGGGCAGTCCTATCCCCATAAAGCTCAAGGTCGATTCGGAAATAATCGCGCTGCGTACATTCATCACCACCATAAACATAATTGCTGAAAAAAAATTAGGCGCCAGGTGGTTAAAAAGCACATGGAAAAAACCTGCCCCCATGCACTTTGAAGCTATCACATACTCACTCCCCCGTATCTGCCTTACCTCCGTGCGCACCACCTTTGCAATACTCACCCAGCCGGTAACGCCAATGACAAAAGAAAGGCTCCACACATTCGCCTGCCCTAAAACCGCCTGCAGTAAGACCACCAAAAGTAAATTGGGCACACTGAGCAAAATTTCCGTCAGCCGCATGAGCAGTGCATCCGCCCACCGGGGAGCCAAACCGCTGACTGCCCCAAATACGACGGCAATCAAAGTGGAAACAGCCGTTGCCGCAAACCCAATCAGCAGGGAAACCCGCCCTCCATACCAAATCATGGAAAACAAATCTCTCCCCATAGCATCCGTGCCAAACCAAAATTCCCCGTCCGGCCTGCGATCGTAATTTGCCAAATCCATATAAAGAGGGTCCTTTGGCATAAAAAGCTCGCAGCCAAGGCAGCACAAAATGATTGTCAAAAGCAGTAAAAAGGAAAATACCGGCCTTTTTTCCATCCTTTTCCTTTTCAGCCATAAGCCGGCCTTTGAGACAGGGCGGCGTTTCGTTTCCTTATGCGCACTGTCATCTTCCGGCGCAAAAGACGTAAGCGACGGGCCCCTGACGCCCACCAGTTTAAACCCTTCATCCTCCAAGCCTGTTCACCTCCAATATCTCGTTTTTTCCTCTGCATTCCCATCAGGCTCTTCTTGTGATACTGCCGCCATTCAAATACCCTGCAGCCACTTGGCTCATCGCTCATGAAAATCAAGAGTCGGGAAATTTACTTCCGGACTTCTCCTCCGGCCTGATACGGAAATCAATCCGTTCGTTGATTGTCTGCGCCGCCATATTGCACAAAATTACCACCCCGCCGGAAATCATGCACAAAACCATCAGCAGATTGTAATCTTTAAATCTGGCGCTTTCATAGGACAATGTCCCAATCCCCGGATATGAAAAAACCGTTTCTATAATATAGGTCCCTCCCATAATATGGGGAACCGAAATTGCCATAATGCTCAGATACGAAGGCATCACATTCCTTAAGCATTGGCCAAACATAATTCTGCGCTTATTTAACCCCTTGGCTCTGGCTAGCAGCACATAGTCAGCCCTGAGCTCCTCCACAATCTTGTTGCGAATCATAAAAGCATAGTACCACAGGTGCCCCGTCACCACAACGGTCATGGGCAGCGCCAGGTGTAATATGCGGTCTCCCACATCTCCCTTTCCTCCTACTGTGTAAGCGCCGCTGCTGGGCAGAACATGCAGGTAAACCGCAAAAATAAGAATCAGCATAAGCGACAGCCAAAATTCCGGTATACAGCTTGTAACCGTGCCGATTTTGCAGATAATTTTATCGGGAAGTCCCCCTTCGTACCATGCGCACAATATTCCCAACAGCAAGGCCAGCACAAAAATAAGGACAAAACCAATTCCCCCAAGAAGCAGAGTATTGCCAATCCTTCCCCCGATAACCTCCGTTACGTCCATTTTATATTTATAGGAAATGCCAAAATCGCCCTGAAGGGCGCTCCCCGCCCAACGAATATATTGTACATGGACAGGCTCTTCAAGGCCCAGCCTACGCTCTGCCAGTGCCCTTTCATCCGGCGTCATTTTCTCCGCCCGCTCCCCGTAATAAGACACCAGCGGATCCCCCGGCGCAAGCCGGGCAATAGAAAAGACCGCAAAGGATAAAACCACCATGCTTATGATAAACCCCAGTACTTTTCCGCCATAAAATAGAAATGGATTTTTCCTGTCCATCCTCCGTTCCCTCTCCCTGAAATTCATTCCTGCCATCCTCATGCCCCGCTTTGCATACGTTTCATCTGCTTCCTTTCCCTCTCAAAATCCGGATCCGGAACCGGTATCGCCGCCAAAAGCGCTTTTGTGTAAGGATGCCGGGGCCTTTTAAACAACTCTTCCGTTGTCGCCACCTCCACCAGTCTGCCCTGATACATTACGCCCACCCGATCGCACAGAAAGCGCACCACGGAAAGGTCGTGGGCAATAAACAAAAAGGTAAATCCATGTTCTTTTTGCAAATGCCTGAAAAGATTGATAATCTGCGCCTGTATGGAAACATCCAGAGAGGCAATGGGCTCGTCCACCACCAAAAATTCCGGCTCCATGGACAGAGCCCTGGCTATGGCGACCCTCTGGCGCATCCCCCCTGAAAGCTGGGACGGATATTTCTTCAAATAAGAAGCGTCCATCCCCACGTATTTCATCTGAAACTCCGCCTCCCTCCGGTAACTTCCCCGGGATGTTTTGACATGATGAATGCGCATCGGCTCTTCGATAATGCGCTCCACCTTCATGCGCTGGTTTAAGCTGGAAGCCGCGTCCTGAAAAATCAATTGTCTGGTGGTTTGAAGCATTTTCCGATGCGCCCTGGCCTGCTTTTTATCGCAAATGTTTATTCCCTTGTATAAAATACTTCCGCCCGAGGGCTTATAAATGTTCATAACACAGCGGGCAACGGTGGACTTGCCGCACCCCGACTCCCCCACAAGGCCGAAAACCTCCCCTTTTTTTATTTGGAAAGAAATATCGTTTACCGCAGGAATAACCGTACCTTTTCCCGGCCTGAACTGGTGAGTCAAATGGCGGACGTCCAAAATCACTTCCCCCCCATTTTCCTCTTTCCCGGTGAAAATATCTTCTCCGCCGGGAAACTCTTCTTCTCTGAAAATACCTTCTCCAACGGAAACTTCTTCTTTGTCAAAAACATCTTTTCCATCGGAAACCTTTTCGTCACCAAAAACATCTTCTCCATCGGGAAACTCTTCTTCGCCGAAAGCATCTTCTCCACCGGAAACCTCTTTTCTGCCATAACCCCCTTCTTTGCAGGAAGCATCTTCAGGTGGCTCCTGCCCGGATAAAGATTTTTGAAAATAAATCCGGTGGCAGCTGTCCGACGCAAAAATTCCTCTCCCGGCCACCGGATTTTCCACTTTTGGAGCACGTCCGTCCAACAGCCATGTGGCGGCATAATGGGTATCGCTCACTTGAAACATAGGCGGTTCTTCCCTGTAATCTATTGCAAGGGCAAATTCATTGCGGCAGGCAAAGGCGTCCCCCGCAGGCAGATTCACAAGGGTAGGAGGCATACCGGGAATGGTATAAAGCTCCCCGCCCGGCCTTGCGAAAGCCGGCAAAGAACGCATAAGCCCCCAGGTATAAGGGTGTCTTGGATCATAAAAAACCTCCTCCGCTTTGCCAATTTCAACAATTTTCCCCGCATACATCACGGCCACCCTGTCCGCCGCCCTGGCTACCACCCCCAAATCGTGGGATACCAGTATGCTTGCCATTCCAAGCTTTTTTTGAATATCGCAGAGCAAATTAAGAATCTGCGCCTGCATGGTAACATCAAGGGCGGTTGTGGGTTCGTCTGCAAATAAAATCTGCGGCTCTCCTGCCAGCGCTATGGCCATCACCAGGCGCTGACGCATCCCTCCCGAAAAATGGCTGGGATACAGCCTGTACCTCTCCTTTGGCCGTTCAATCCCCACAAGCTCCATCAGCTGAATCGCTCGCCTGTAAACTTCCTCCTTTTTCCCTGACAAGCCTCCTCTAAGGCTCTGACCGCGTCCCGACCCTCTTTGTTGGAGCAGAACCGCCTCCGCAATCTGATCCCCCACCGGAATGGTAGGGTTCAGCGAGGTCATGGGATCCTGAAAAATCATGGAAAAAAAACTGCCCCGGAGCCTGCGCATATCTCTTTCCCGATAGTCCGTAATATCCGTCCCGTTTGCCAAAATCCGCCCTCCCTTTATCCGGGCGGTCTTTGGCAGCAGCTTCATGATACTTTTGCACAGCACACTTTTACCGCATCCGGATTCCCCCACAATGGCAAGTATTTCGCCTTTTTTCAGGGAAAAAGAAACGTCTCTGACAGCTTTCACCTCGCCCTCGGGCGCAGCAAAGCTTACGGATAGATTTTTTACCTCCAACAATTTTTCCATCATAGTCTCCCATACGCTCAATGATCAACATAAAAAAGTGCAAATTCGGACAAGCCAAAAACAAGCTTTCTATTTACCTATCCATCGTCCACTCATTCATATTCCAAAAAATCCCAACCCCGTGATGCCCCATAACCGTATCCGGGGAAATCCCTTTAATTCCATCATCCGCCACATAATCCGCATCAATATAGCAGATAAAAGCAAAGGCCGGGTCTTTCGCCAGCTCCTCCTGAAATTTATCATACGCCCGGGCCCGCGCCTGCTCATCGTCGGTTCTGCGCGCCTCAAGCAAATACCGGTCAACCAGCTCGTTGGAATACCCGTTATAGTTGGCTCCCTTGTCCGTGCCAAACACCTTATAAGTGTGATCATCCGCGTCAAAAGGACTCCCCCATCCAATCAGATAAGCCTGCTGCTTTCCCCAGTCAACCACAGCCGGAACCTCCACGTCCACATCAAGGCCGATTTCCTTAAGCTGCTGGGCCGCCGCCTGAGCAATGGCAAGCCGCACCTGATCCCCGGCGCCCACGCTGATGGTAAAGCCCAGCTTTTCCCCGTCTCTGTAAAAAAAGCCGTCCTCCCCCATTTCACAACCTGCCGCCTTCAAGATCTCCTTTGCCTTATCCTGATTATAGTCATAATGTTCCACATCCTCGTTATTGTAAATATTTCTTTGAAGAGGCCCGTAGGCAGCCACCCCATGGTTTAAAACCACCGCATCCAAAATGGCCTGCCTGTCTATTCCATAGCAGACCGCCGGAATAATATCCCTGTTTTTCACCCAATATTCATTTCGGAAATTAAACAAAATTCCTCTGTAGTCGGAAGTTTTCATATGGTAGACCTGATACCCCTCTTTTCCCTCAAAGCCTTCGGAATCCTTGGGAGAAAGCAAGGCAAGATCAAGCTCGCCGCTTTGCATCTGCAGGGTTTTGGCATTATCATCCGGCACGATTTTGAAGATAACTCTGTCAATCTTGGCCACCCCTTTAAAGTAATTCTCATTTTTCACAAGGGTAATGGCCTGCCCTTCGTCCCAGCTCTCAAGCTTATAAGGGCCGGTTCCCACCGGGGCGCGGAAAAAGGTCGACTCCTGCATGTTCTCCCCCTCAAGCAGATGGGCGGGAAGCACCGCCATGGTCATATAATCCAAAAAAGCCACATTAGGAGCCGCAAGCCTGAAGGAGATCGTTGTATCGTCTATCACCGTGATTTCCTCCACATCCTCATAATTGGGCGCATTTTCAGAACCGTTTTCCGGATCCATAATCGCCTCAATGGTAAATTTCACATCATTAGCCGTAACCAGCTCACCGTCATGCCATTTCACCCCTTCCGCCATATGAAACGTGTAGGTGTTTGTCTCCCCGTCAAATTCCCAGCTTTCCGCAAGTCCCGGCACCACCTGGTTTTCACCGTCATGGGCCGTTAATCCGTTAAAAATCAAAATATTAATCTCCCCATGCTCATCCATAGCCGGGTTAATCCGAGTATAGTCTCCGCTGCCGTAGACCAGCGTTGTTCCACCGCCCTCACCCTCATGACCGGCGATATCGCCTTCCTCCTTCCTCTGCCCCGCCTGCGCATCCGCTCCCTGTCCATTTCCGCCGCCTTGCGCATTTTCCTGCCTGCTGCCACATGCTGCAAGAGAAAAGACCATCATAAAAGAAAAAAGTAACGTAATTATTTTTTTCATATTTACTCCTTCCCGCATATCGCAAGCTTTGCTTGCGATACTGCCACCGATAAAGAGTTTGGAAGTTTACTTCCAAACTTTACCTCGCCTCCATCTCATTATCATCCTTCAAACAAGCAAAAAACCATTTGACATGTATTCTTACACATCAAATGGTTTCTACCATCTTTTTTATACACAATATGAATAACTATCATCATGATTCGGCTTATAAGCCTTCTTTTGCCAATGCATTCTTGCATCCTGCTGACTTCCTGACAGCAAAAATATTGTAGCGTGAAAATCAGCGGCTGTCAATACAGGGACTTTATTTCTTTTCGTAAATCTCCCCATGCAGTTCCTGCAAAGATTTCACTTCGCCGCTTGCGTGGGTCTTCACATAGTGAATCCCCTCCGCCGCCACTCTCGCCGCCGCCACGGTGGTAATATAAGGGGTTCCCGCCTTAATTGCCGCCTTGCGCAGATAACTGTCGTCATAAATGCTGTCTTTTCCCACAGGAGAATTGATAATCAGGTCAAAGTCCCCATTGGTAATCATATCCCCCACATTGGGGCGGCCTTCAAAGAGTTTCTTGGCCTTCACCGCCTTAATTCCCACTTCGTTCAAAAGATTGCAGGTTCCGTCTGTCGCCACAATCTGAAAACCGTCCCCTGCAAGGCTTCCGGCAACCTCCACCACCTCGTTTTTGTCCTTCTTGTTTACGGAAATCAGGACTGTTCCTGCAACGGGCAGCTTTGACCCGACCGCCTCCTGGGCTTTAAAGTAAGCTTCGCCGTAGGAGCGGCTCATGCCAAGGGCTTCGCCTGTGGAACGCATTTCCGGCCCTAACAGGGGGTCAACCTCCGGGAACATATTGAAAGGAAATACCGCTTCTTTTACCCCATAATTGGGAATTACCTGTTCCTTCAAATTTATAATGGGAGAAGGCCGCCCTGTTATCTCAGATGTAATAATATCCGTTGCAAGGTGTACCATTCGGATGTTGCAGACCTTGGATACCAGAGGCACCGTGCGGGAGGCCCTGGGATTGGCTTCTAATACGAACACTTTTCCATTCTCAATGGCGTACTGCATGTTCATAAGTCCCTTTACGTGCATTTTCTCCGCTATCTTTTTTGTGTACTCTTTTATGGTCTCCACCAGCTCCTTTGGAATATGCACGGAAGGAATGATGCATGCCGAATCGCCGGAATGGATGCCGGCAAGCTCTATATGCTCCATAACGGCCGGCACGAAAACATGCTCCCCGTCGCTGATGGCGTCCGCCTCACATTCCATGGCGTGGCTTAAAAAGCGGTCAATCAAAATGGGCCTGTCCGGCGTGACGCCCACCGCCGCATTCATATATTCCCTCATGCTCTCGTCGTCGTAAACCACTTCCATGCCTCTGCCGCCTAACACGTAGGAGGGGCGCACCATAACCGGATAGCCGATTTTCTTTGCAATGAAAAGGGCTTCTTCCACGTTCACCGCCATTCCCGATTCCGGCATGGGGATTTCCAGCTTTTCCATCATTTCGCGGAACAAATCCCGGTCCTCCGCAAGGTCGATGACGGAGGGGGAAGTTCCTAATATCTTTACCCCGTTTTTTTCAAGCTCCGACGCCAGATTTAAAGGCGTCTGCCCGCCAAACTGGGCAATCACGCCCAAAGGCTTTTCCTTCTCATAAATGCTTAGCACATCCTCAAGGGTTAACGGTTCAAAATACAGTTTATCCGAAACATCATAATCCGTTGAAACGGTTTCCGGATTACAATTTACGATAATCGTCTCAAATCCCAGCTTTTTAAGGGCCATGGATGCGTGTACACAGCAATAGTCAAACTCAATTCCCTGACCGATTCGGTTCGGGCCCCCGCCCAGAATCATAATCTTGGGCTTATCCGTCGTCACGGGGTTTGCATCCGGCCCATTGTAAGTGGAATAATAGTAAGCGCTGTTTTCCGTTCCGCTTACATGTACCCCTTCCCAGGCTTCCTCCACGCCCAGGGCAAGCCTTCCTGCACGGATTTTTTCTTCGGGAATCTCAAGCAGCTGGCTTAAGTATTTATCGGAAAACCCGTCCTTCTTGGCGGTGATGAGCATTTCATCCGAAGGCAGTCCGCCCTTAAACTTAAGCAGGGCCTCTTCCTCCTCCACCAGCTCCTTCATCTGCTCGATAAAGTAAGCCTTTACTTTGGTAATCTCATATATTTCCTCTATGGTTGCGCCCTTTCGGAGGGCTTCATACATCAGGAAATGCCGCTCGCTTGAGGGCGTAATCAGCCGCTGCAGCAGTTCTTCCTTTGACAAAGTATCAAAATCCTTTGCATGTCCCAGCCCATAACGGCCTGTTTCCAGGGAGCGGATTGCCTTCTGAAAAGCCTCTTTATAAGTCTTTCCGATACTCATAACCTCGCCCACGGCGCGCATCTGGGTTCCCAGCTTGTCCTCCACCTTTTTAAATTTCTCAAAGGCCCAGCGGGCAAATTTAATCACCACATAATCGCCGTCCGGCACATATTTATCCAAAGTCCCGTACTTGCCGCAGGGAATGTCTTTCAGGGTAAGACCCGCCGCCAGCATGGCCGATACAAGGGCGATGGGAAAACCTGTGGCCTTGGACGCCAATGCGGAGGAACGGGAAGTACGGGGATTGATCTCAATTACGATAATGCGGTCGCTCACCGGATCATGGGCAAACTGCACATTGGTTCCCCCGATGACCTGAACGGATTCCACAATTTTGTAAGCCTGCTCCTGCAGTCTCTTTTGGCACTGCTCGGAAATCGTAAGCATGGGCGCGGAGCAGAAAGAATCTCCCGTGTGCACGCCGAGGGGGTCGATATTTTCGATAAAGCAGACGGTGATAATATTATTATCCGCATCCCGCACTACCTCGAGTTCTAATTCCTCCCAACCGAGAATGGATTCCTCCACCAGAACCTGCCCTACCAGGCTGGCCTGCAGTCCCCTTGCGCAGACCACCTTAAGTTCTTCCTTGTTATAAACCAGGCCGCCCCCTGCGCCGCCCATGGTGTAAGCGGGCCGTAAAACCACCGGATATCCAAGCTTTTCCGCAATGGAAAGAGCCTCCTCCACGGAATAAGCCACCTCGCTGCGGGCCATCTCAATCCCAAGCCTGTTCATGGTCTTTTTAAAGGCAATGCGATCCTCCCCGCGCTCAATGGCGTCCACCTGCACGCCGATTACCCTGACATTGTATTTGTCCAGAACCCCTGCCTTGTACAATTCCGCGCACAAATTAAGCCCTGACTGTCCTCCCAAATTGGGGAGAAGGGCATCCGGGCGTTCCTTTTCAATAATCTGTGTAAGCCTCTCTACATTAAGCGGCTCAATATATGTCACATCCGCTGTCTCCGGGTCTGTCATGATCGTTGCGGGATTGGAATTTACCAGCACGATCTCATATCCTAACTTCCGAAGCGCCTTACACGCCTGTGTTCCTGAATAATCAAATTCACAGGCCTGTCCGATAATAATAGGCCCCGAACCAATAATTAAAACCTTGTGAATATCTGTTCTCTTAGGCATAAATTACCTCCATTTTCATCTCAAAGCACTGCTTACGGCCTCCCGGACTTTCCCTGCGCCTTATTTTATGGCCGGTTTTCCACCCCTGGTCGCAGAGAGAACCGGGGAGCCTATCCCTGTTGCTGTGCTCCATTTTATCATTACATGCGGGAACTGTAAATAATGAACTTTACAAAAAATATCCTTTTTAATCAAACAGCAATTCATCCACCGTCACAAACTCATACCCCTCCTCCTGCAGCCGGTCCACAATTTTAAGCGCCGCCGTCACCGTACTTTTATATTGGTCATGCATAAGGATAATCTCATTTTCTCCGGCCCTCGCACAGACCGTATCCACAATACAGGAGACATTGCTGCTGCACCAGTCCAGCGGGTCTATGGTCCACAGCACCGGGAACATATTCAGCTCCTTTTCAAACTCTTTATTCCAGCTGCCGTAAGGCGGCCGTACATAAATAGTATCCTCCCCGGTCACCGCTTTAATGGACTCATTGGTTTTTATGATTTCCTCCTTGAAGCTTTCCCTGTTTTTGGAGGTAAGCTGGGTGTGGTTGTAGGTATGGTTGCCAATCAGATGCCCGTCCTCATAAATCTTTTTTACAATCTCCGGATATTCCTCCACATTTTTCCCGGTAATAAAAAAAGTGGCCTTAGCGTCCCGCTCCTTAAGCCCCTTAAGAAGCTGCTCCGTATAATAGGGGTGAGGGCCGTCGTCAAAGGTCAGCGCAATTTTCTTTCCGTCTCTGCTTTCCAAAAGCTTTCCCATCACGGCAATATCCTGCTGTCTGGCGGCTCCAAAGATGCAGATGACGGCAAGGACGACGAGCAGTACTATACAGGCCAAAATTCGTTTTTTCAATTGCATGGCAAGAAGGCTTCTTTCCTGTCTCTTACTTCTATTTATATGCCGTCTTCCGGCCGCCATGCATTTTATTTCTCAGGAAAAAATAAGCGGCGAGACAGACCGCTTACTTTTGTTACCAATGTTCTATAATGTGCTCTCTGGGGTTATTATCCTCAAACTCAAAGAGACACTTTTCATAGGCGTTAATCACATGGGTATCCTGATATTTGTCATACCGCTTATGCTGTCTTCCATAGGACATATGCACATGACCGTGAAGAAAATATTTGGGCCGGTATTTTTCTATTAAAGTCCGAAACACCCTAAAGCCCTGATGGGGAAGATCCCTCCCGTCGTTCAACTGGTACGCCGGCGCGTGTGTGACAAGGATGTCAAAGCCTCTCTTTCGCAAAAGCTGAAACCACAGCTTTGCCACCCTCTGGCGCATCTGCCATTCCGTATATTGGTTTGCTCCCATATTATACCGCATGGAACCGCCCAGTCCCAAAATCCGGACTCCCTTATGGACATAAATCTGATCTTCTATGCAGATGCAGCCATCCGGCGGGATTTTTTCATATTTTCCATCATGGTTCCCTCGCACATACAAAACCGGCACATTGGAAAGCGTTACCAGGAAAGAAAGGTAACGGGGATCCAAATCGCCGCAGGAAATAATCAAATCGACTCCCTCTATTTTGCTCTTGTCAAAATAATCCCACAGGGATTTGGATTCATCATCCGCTATCGCCAGTATCTTCATCCTTATACCCCCTGCATAACGCAAGCATAGCTTACGTTACTGCCATCAATAAGGAGTTTGGAAGTTTACTTCCAAACTTGCCCTCCATGATTGCGCTCTGCAAAATCACAAATCCGGATGAAGAATGCCTGTTTTCCAGGGCATTCTTCTAAGTGTGAAGCCTGCTTGCTTTGCAAGCTTTAGTTGTTCTTAGGCGGCCTTTTTTGACGCCTTAGAACATCGCTTCACACAGCCTTCCTTATTCGTTCGTTGCCGCCGTATTTTTTACCCCCTGCTGTTTGATAACAGGTTCGGCCTGTTCCTTTAGTTCTTCCATTTTAGGAATGGAGCCGATGACATTTTCCGCCAGCCAGTCCATGGTCATAATTTCTTCCGGCGAAAGGCTTCTGCCCGGATCATCTACTACTATGCCCGTTTGTGAATACAAAATACCGGAAAAGGGATTAAAAGCTTCCGAGCTGATGGTTGTTTTTAAAAGCTCAATCAGCCTCTTTGTGCCAATAGGCAGATTTTTGGAACAAATCACATCAATAACCCCCGCCGACATGCCCCACCAGTAATTGATTGCCTTCATCTTAGAGGAATCGTCATCGTATTTCCATTTTCCCTCCATAATTGTCCTGATCAGCCGTTCGTAAAATTTCCCCCAATGACATAAAGGCATGGCAAGGTTTCTGGGGGAATCTCCATCCATGTGATAAATTCCAAAAAACCGCGAGGCCTCCTCAGGAATCACCATGTCTTTGCCGGAAACGCAGGAGGCTCCCGTCTCCCGAATCCGCTCGTCTATATCGGTTCCCTTTTTGGAAGACCACTCCAGATAAACCTCCGCACGGGGATTGATCATCTTCGCCCCCAGCGCAAAAGCATTGATATTTGCAATATTTCCATAAAGAGGATAATCCTCAATATAAACCATGCGGTTATTTTCCGCCATGGCGCCGGCAATAGCCCCCATCAGAAATTTCGCCTCATGCATCCGCGTATAATATGTACGGATGTACCTGTGGGAAGTATTCAAAGAACAGTTCATAATCCTCACGTCGGGATTTGCAATTGCCGCCTTTACACTGGCCTGCACAAAAGCGGGCGTTGTCGTAAAAATCAGGTTACAGCCTGTATTTACGGCGTCCTGGAGTCTCTCTTCTATATTTTCCTGTGTTACATTTTCATAATATACGGTGGTAACCTCATCCGGAAATGTCTGTTCCAGGTAAAGCCTGCCAAGCTCATGGGCATAAGTCCATGCGGAAGTACCCGGCGTTTTTCCATAAATAAACGCAATTTTAAGCTTGGATTTGGCGGAGCCTAAGGGAAGCAGAATACTCAGCAGCGGCTTTTTTTCCTCATTAGGTTTCATTTTAAGGTCAATCTCCTTATCTTCCCCAAGAAGCGCAAATTCCTCCCAGCTCTTTGCAATCAATTCTTTTATCTCATTGGTTGTCTTTTCCTCAATCGCTTCATATCCATACAGGGTAATAAAAGCCAAAAAGGCGTCTCCCGGCGTAATCTTAAGCTTACCGCCGCCCTTTGCTTTATATTCCGCGCTAAAGCGGGTATAGACCGCGCTGAAATCAAGCAAATCTTCTTCCGTCCATACGTCATCCGGCCCTTTTCCCACTGCCTCCTGAAGCTTTGCAAAACTTCCCTCCTGTGAAAACCAAATATAATTGATAGGCGCCTTTTGGTAAAAACTCATAAATTCATAATATATTTTGTTTTCCTTATCTTCCGTGCGTTTAGGAACAATACGGACCACATTACCCGGGATCGAAACCACCTCAAAATATTTCATCACGCTGACCCGCTTGTTGCCTTCTTCCACGTAAAACTTATTCATGTACTCATAAGCCTTAATCGGGTCCCTGATGCCCTCCTCCACATGGCTGGTGCTTAAATTCGACCATTTGCTGGCAAATTCGCTGCCCTCCTGCAAAATTGGCATAAAGTTTCCTGCAAAGGAATTGCTTCTTCCCACCGTTTTTGTTCCCACAATCTGTTCCGCCGGAATCTGTACAATTCCCAGGGGCTGCTCATAATAAGCGCCCTTAGGGGGCATAATATCGTCTAAAACCTCAAGCGTCGGTTTTTCCCCGCGCAAAAGACGCATTTGGTAATCTTTTTTTCCGGCCTTCAAAGCTTTATTATAATCTTCTCTTCCCATTCTTTTCCTCCAATCCTAAATTTACTATGCCTCGGTTTTACAGAGGCACAAATCCCTGTGAGGCTTAAGCCTTATCAACAAACCAAAAATGGAACATCTTCTAAAATATGCGCCGGTTTACCGCTTTTTGCCTGGCGGCCTGTCCGGTCTTCGTAACATTATAGGAAAGACCCCCGGTAAATGCAAGAAAGAAAAGCGAAATATTTCCTTTCTTTATTATGACGATTGGCAAAATAGCCTGATATTCATCTAAAATCACAAAGATAGTCAAAAAATATACTAAAATAATCAAATTTTTCTTACACTTCTTTCCCTGTATATGGCATAATGGTAGTAGGTGGCAAATTGTTGTTCCAGGCTTCTATCAAAGCCATATATGGAAGCTTTTGCAGAATCGAAAGCATAATTTCTAATGTCGTTTACGATAGCAGGAAAATGCCAGGCCATTTTAATCGTAGAACGTATATTGTTCAAAAACCGGCGCGCCGCGGCCGAAAATCCGCCTCAAAGGCGGATGGCGGATATAAGAGAGATTCCAATTAAGAAAGTCAAATTATAAAAAACAGAAAAGGAGTATGAAGTATGGCAAAAAAAGCATCAGATCATGTAAAGTATTACGCGAACGAGAGCGGCCCCACCATTGGAACCGTTTCCCGCAGGGTAATTGAAAAGGACGGCCTTACCTTCAAGGATATTGACGGAAGCGGCCGGGTAAGCCCTGTAAACGACTGGCGGCTGCCTGCTGACCAAAGGGCCGCGGCGCTGGCCGAAGCCCTTACTTTGGAGGAAAAAATCGGACAGGTTTTTATTTCCGACTGGCGGATGGGTTTATATGCGAAGGACAAAGAAAAACTGGATGAGTCCGGCCTTTTGGACGAAGGGGAATTTAACGGGAAAACCATATTCGGAGAACAGCACCTGCCCGCCACAAGTACGCTCATCAAGGACTGGTGGGCCCGCCATCTGATTCTGCGCTCCAATCCTGGCCCCGAGGATCTCACCGACTTTTTAAACCAGCTTCACGCCGTTGCAGAGGAATGCGAGCGCTTTGTCCCCGTGCAGACAGTTTCCAATTCCCGCAATGAAAACGGCGAACTGGTTTTTGGCATGAACGATGCCGCCGGGGTATTTGCCGCATGGCCCGGCACCCTTGGCATTGCCGCCGCAGTCCGCGGGGACGGCATAGGGCTTGTCGATGATTTTGCAGACTGTGTACGCAGGGAATGGAATGCCGCAGGACTGAAAAAAGGCTATATGTACATGGCGGACGTTATGAGCGATCCCCGCTGGCAGCGCAGTTACGGAACCTTTGGAGAGGACCCGGCGCTTATCTGCGAGATTTTCGAACATATCATTCCCCGCATTCAGGGAAGCGCACAGGGCGTAACCGTGGACGGCGTTGCCATGACCGTCAAACATTTCCCTGGAGGCGGCGCCCGTGAAAACGGCTTTGATCCCCACTATGCAATGGGACAGTGGAATGTATACGCCACCCCCGGCAGTCTGGAAAAATACCACCTTCCGGGCTTCGAAGTTGCCGTAAAGCATAAGGCGGCCTCCATCATGCCCTACTACGCAAAACCCTCCAAAGAAAAGAGCGCGCCCCAGACCGCAGGAGGCGTCGCTTCGGATAATGCCACGGCTGACTCTGCAGCCCGCGCCACAAGCGAAAGCACAGGCGTTGCCGCAGACAGCGCTATGGAAATGCAGCCCTACGGCTTCGCCTTTAATAAACCTTTCATAGACGGACTTTTACGCGGTAAAATGGGCTTTCAGGGCTACATCAATTCCGACACCGGAATCGTCCACAACATGTGCTGGGGCGTTGAGATGTTAGACAAACCGGAGCGGATTGGCTTTGCCATCAACCATGCCGGCGTGGATTTGATCAGCGGCCTTTTTGATGTGGAATACGGCAAGGAAGCCTATGAGCGCTCCAAAAACGACTACTATGACACCCATCCGGTACCGGAAGGCTTCACAAAAGAACAGCTTGTATTGACCGACGAAGTCTTAAACCGCGCCGTTACCCGCACTTTGACCGAACTCTTTGCACTTGGCATGTTTGAAAATCCTTACCGGGATCCCAAAAACGCCCGCAAAGAAATATCGGACAATCAAGCCGACTGGGACCACGCTATGGACGTTCACCGCAAATCGGTGGTTCTGCTGAAAAATGCGGGGGATGACCAAAAGGTTCTGCCTCTTGCGGCCGACAAGCTTTCCGGGAAATCCGTTTATGCCCGGTGCTTTGCCAAAAATCCCGAAAACGCGGAAAAATCCACCGAATCCTTACGGGAAATGCTCAAAGAGAAAGTAACCCTCACCAATGATCCGGCCGCCGCAGATTATGCAATCCTGCTGCTTTGCCCTTCCTCCGGCGAATACTTTAACGCTACCCCCGGCTATCTGGAACTGGATATCTGCGAGGACAAAATTGTTTGCAATGTTGACCAACAGGGTCGTCCCACTTCCGAAACCCATTCGGAAACCACACTTTCGGGCCTTGGCCGCGTAAAAGAGATTGCGGATATCCTTCACGCAAAGGGCGGCAAGGTGATCGTCAACGTCAATGTAACCCTTGCCTGGGAACTTGGCAATATAGAGCCGCTGGCGGACGCCCTCACCGTGGGCTTCGACACCTATCCCAGCGCTACTTTGGATGTGATTTTGGGCAGCTTTGCCCCGACAGGCAGACTTCCCATCACCTTCCCGAAAGGAGATGAGGTTCTGGCCGTTAATGCGGACGGCGTCTGCATCAGCCCCAACGACGTACCGGGCTATGACAAGGATAAGTATATGCCCGATTCTCTGAAAGATGAAAACGGGAAGGCTTACGCATACCGTGACAGTGAAGGCAATTATTACGAGCTGGATTTTGGTCTTTCGTACGAATAGAATGTTGTCTCCATTCGCGACACATTTTAAGGGCATGGCTTCCTGCCATGCCCTGTATACCAACCCATACTTTAAACAAACTGGTTGCGCTCGCTGTTATAGGTATAACCTATGTTTTTCAGCTTTTCTTCTATTTCTGTCTTACTGACATCCATGTCGTCACACATGGCATCCAAATCGGAATAGAAATCGCGAAGTTTTAAGTTTACATAACTAAGCAACATATTCGGATCACCGGGCATCTTCCTCTCTCCCTCCTTTCTTTACCTCTGCGGCCAACTCGCCATTTTTTACAACAATGGATATGGTATCACCCTGCCAAACCTGATCGGCTAAAATCAATTTGGCCGACAGCGTCTCCACATACTTCTGAATATAACGCTTTAACGGTCTCGCGCCGTAAACCGGGTCATAAGCCTGTTCCACAATAAACGCTTCCGCATCCCCGGACAGTTCCACCGTCAGCTCTCTGTCCGCAAGTCTCCTGTTTAAATCCTTTATAATCAGTCCGATGATACCGGTGATATTTTCCTTCGTTAAGGGCTTAAACAGAATGGTTTCATCCAGCCGGTTCAAAAATTCAGGCCTGAAATGAGCGCGCAGGTCATTCATCACCATTTTTTCGGCTTCTTCATTGATATGACCATCTTGGTCAATTCCTTCCAGGAGGTAAGACGCGCCAATATTGGAAGTCATAATCAAAATGGTATTTTTAAAATCCACGGTCCGCCCCTGGGAATCCGTAATGCGCCCGTCGTCCAACACCTGCAAAAGCACGTTAAACACATCGGGATGGGCCTTTTCAATCTCGTCAAAGAGCACAACCGAATAAGGCTTTCTCCTGACCGCCTCGGTTAACTGACCGCCTTCCTCGTACCCCACGTATCCGGGAGGCGCTCCGATTAATCTGGATACGGAATATTTCTCCATATACTCGCTCATATCAATACGCACCATATTGTTCTCGTCGTCAAACAGGGAAAATGCCAGGGATTTGGCAAGCTCGGTCTTCCCCACTCCCGTAGGCCCCAAAAACAGGAACGAACCAATCGGTTTGCTGGGGTCTTTGATGCCCGCTTTAGAACGAATAATCGCCTCCGTTACCTTGGTGACGCCTTCATCCTGCCCCACTACCCGCTTATGCAGTTCTTCGTCCAAATGCAGGGTCTTGTTCCGCTCGCTTTCCGTCAGCTTCGCCACCGGGATTCCCGTCCACCGGGAAATAATCTTCGCGATTTCCTCATCTGACACACTCTCATGCACCAGAGATAAATCCTTATTTTTCACCTGTTCTTCTTCCGCCGCCAACTGCTTTTTAAGAGCCGGGAGCTTGCTGTAGCTTAATTCCGCCGCTTTTTCATAGTCCCCTTCTCTCTGGGCAATCTCAATCTGACCGCTTACCCCGTCGATTTCCTCCCGCAGCTTTGAAAGCCGCTCAACGGAGGTCTTTTCGTTTTCCCACTGGGCTTTGCGGTTGTTTAACTCCTCTTTCAGCTCGGCCAATTCCTTCTGCAAATCCGCCAGCCGTTCTTGACTTATCCGGTCATCCTCCTTTTTCAGGGCCGTTTCCTCAATTTCCATCTGCATCACCCTACGCTGCAGCTCATCCAGTTCCGTGGGCATGGAATCCAGCTCCGTCTTAATCAGCGCGCAGGCTTCATCCACCAGGTCGATGGCTTTATCCGGCAGGAAACGGTCCGATATATAACGGTTGGACAAGACAGCCGCGCTTACCAGCGCATTGTCCATAATCTTTACCCCGTGATATACCTCATAACGCTCCTTAAGCCCTCTCAAAATGGAAATAGTATCTTCCACCGTAGGCTCGCTTACCATAACGGGCTGAAACCTTCTCTCCAAAGCGGCGTCCTTTTCAATATACTGCCTGTATTCATCCAGGGTGGTGGCGCCAATACAGTGCAGCTCGCCCCTTGCAAGCATGGGCTTCAACATATTTCCCGCATCCAGAGCGCCGTCCGTTTTTCCAGCCCCCACGATGGTGTGAAGCTCGTCTATAAAAAGGATAATCTGTCCGTCGCTGTTTTTCACATCCTCCAAAACAGCCTTTAAGCGCTCCTCAAACTCCCCTCTGTATTTGGCCCCGGCTACCAATGCCCCCATATCCAGGGCAAAAATCTTTTTGTCCTTAAGCCCCTGGGGCACGTCTCCTCGCACAATACGCTGAGCAAGGCCCTCCACCACCGCGGTTTTGCCAACGCCCGGCTCGCCAATCAGCACCGGGTTATTTTTGGTCTTTCGGGAGAGAATGCGGATAATATTCCGTATTTCACTGTCCCTGCCGATGACAGGGTCAAGCTTTTGCTCCTTTGCCTTCTCCACCAGCTCCTGCCCATACTTTGAAAGGGTATCGTAGGTGGCCTCGGGATTGTCGGAGGTAACCCTCTGATTTCCCCTTACGGTGGACAGGGCCTGCAAAAAGCGCTCTCTTGTAATGCCAAATTCCCGGAACAGCTCCTTCACCGCCCTGTTGGGATTTTTTATCATGGCAAGGAATAAATGCTCCACGGACACATACTCGTCCGAAAGGGCCTTCGCCTCGTCCTCCGCGGAAACCAGCACCTTATTTAAGTCCTGTCCCACATGCACCTGGCCGCCCTGCACCTTCACCCTCCTGCTTAGGGCTTCCTCCACCTTGTTTAAAAAATACTGGGTGTTAATTTCCATCTTTTCAATCAATTTTAAAATCAGGCTGTCGTCAATGGTGAGCAGACTGTACAAAAGATGCTCCTGCTCAATCTCCTGATTGCCGTATTCGTATGCAAGCTTTTCGCAGCCTTCCACAGCCTGCATGGATTTTTGCGTAAATTTTGATATATTCATAAACACTCCTCTCCGCCTTTACCGTAAGAAACAATCTTTTCTGTTCAAGTGGTTTTACAAAAAATATTTACTTACAGTATATCCGGCTTGTTTATTCCTTATGTTGTTTCTTTGTTATAGTGTGAATATAACACTTTTGTTAGCACTCGTCAATAGTGAGTGCCAAAAATATTTGAATATTTTGTGAAGCGACGGTTTTATGTGGTTTCTAATCATAAAGATAATCGGGCAATACTGTCAATACTTTGAACACAAAAAAGACACTAAATCAAAAATCAATCTAGTGTCTTTTTTCCCTTGTAAATATGATAAATCAAATTTGCAATTTATGCAGTTTTATATTCCGCTTCAATGCAGCATCACCATTTTTCTCACAACCGGTATATGGTCAGCCAAAAATGCGCCCGGAAGGCTTACCAGTGTTGCATTTTGAAACAATATAAGTGTATGAACGGGCTTTACACCTTTGGGGCTTTTCGTATGCTTATTGCTCCTGCCACGGCCAGCCTCCCATCTTCAAGTTTTCTAACAGAATCTGAAAAAATAAATGTATGGTCTTTTGCATCCCCTTTTTTGTCTCCTCATCCACCTCTTTGGCGGCCAGAAGCACATTTTGCAGACACTTTTTCCAGTTGGCCTCAAATTCAAACACATTGGAAACCTCCGACGCGGACACCACCTCATACAGCGTATCCACAAAGGCATGGGTCTGTTCCTCGGTGAGAGAAAGAATCCATTCATTTAAAGCGGCGTCGCGCTTTACTTTCGCACCCGCTCTGCTTTTTGCCCTGACAAAAGCATCGTCCTCCACCTTCCAGCTGTAGGTATTGTGCTGGAATAAGCCTATTCCCCAGCTCTCAATAACCTCGTAATCGCTTTCCTCCTCCAAAATCATGCCTACCAGGGAAGACCTTGGAATAAACTTGATTGTCCTCTCCGTAATCGCCTGGAAATTCCCCTGGGCTTTGATTTCCGGCCTAAATCCCGGCCCGTCATGGTTAAAGATACGGATCAGTTTTCCTCTGGTCTCATCGCTGCAGTTCATGGCTCCGTAAACCGCCAGATTGCCGCCCTTAGAGTGTCCCCCTGCATAAAGCCCCGGGCAGGAAGCGTCTGCCGCCTTCCCTGCCGCCCGCTCCATATATTCCACCGCCAGATACTGGCTTTTCAACGGTTTGGAAAAGGCGAGGTTTAAATCCTCCTTCCATCCCACGATGGTCGCATCTGTTCCCCGGTAGGCAATATAAATCTTTCCGTCTTCCAGGAAATAGCACATGGCCGAAAACTGGGCCTGCTGATCCTCGTCAATCACATTGACATAATCATTCATTTTCATCCGGCCAAACCTTAGGGATTTTGCCGCCAGCTCAAAAAGCTCTTTATTGTGCTCTTTATACCAGTAGCCCTCCAAAATCTGCTCCCACTCAGGGTCTTCTAAGATGCTTTGAATATCTACGGGCTCTTTCCCCTGACAAGGCGCCGGCACATACTTTTCATAATTCAGATAAACCAGCTGGCATAAAACCAGACTGTCCACCTCATTAAAAGGTTTTTCCGAAAAAGTGTATTTTCCCCATTTTTTTACATAGCCGATAATATTTTCCATCATCATAACCTCCATATTTCCGTGCAAATTTGTGTACCAGCACAGCATTGCCTAAATAATGGTGAGGCAGTACTGTACTAGTACAACGAAAATTAAGTTTCTGGTACATTGACGCAGAATGATTGTTTCAGATGCAAGGCGGAGGAAAGAGTCGTAGCGGTGGCTACGGCGATTGACGACAACGCCGCAGATGAACAATCAGGCAAGTCAAGGTGCCAGTTACTTAATATTCGTTGTACTAATACAGCTTCCCGTCATAATACTGCAAAAGCAGCTTCACCACGCGGCTATAACTGATTGTACCGTCCGCCACGCCGTTTAAGGTAAGCGTAGTCTCCAAAAAGGTATCCGCCGCCTGCCTTACCGTCTCCGTTTTTAACACCGCCTTTTTCTCCACCTGTTCCCACGCCTCGGTTGTAAGGAATTTTTTATCTTCCGCCACCTGATCGCAAATTTGTGGGTGGGATAAATAGATTTCCTCATCCTCCCCTATGGCTTTTACAAAATCCCTGTCAAGGTAGCCGATTACGCTTAAATAAGCGCTGTAGCGAAACAGAGGATCCTCCGAATCCACACAGGCCAGATACCCGATAAAATTTGCCTCGTCCTCCAACATAAAGCCTTTTAAATGGGAGAGCTCATGACACATGGTAACCGGCATATTGGTAATATACATCTGTCCATTGTAATTTGCTTCCATAGAAAACGGAAAATAATAGCCCATAATATACTGCTGACTGTAAAACCCCGACAAAAAAAGCTTCTTGGGGCTGGGATAATACCCTTGCAGATTGTCAAACCTCTCTCCAAGTCTTTTCATCTCCTCCCTGGCCTTTTGCTCTAAGTCTTCCTCGTAAATTAAATATCCGTCCTCATCCCTCTCAAAAACCGACGCCAATGCGTTAGCGTTTTCCACCACATAATCCCTCAGCGCCGCAATCTCCCCGGAACCATATCCCTTATCCGCCCTGCCGCCAATTTCAAATCTCACATTCACGGTCCTGGCCTGATAAAGCAAAAAGCAGTTAAGGGTCATAATCACACATACAATACCGAACACCCAGTACACAAAAAAAACGTATTTCCGGTAAAAAGTCTTTAACGTCCCGGGAAGCCTTTTCCCAAAAGCCGCATAAACAACTCCCCCGATTATCAAAAGAAAAACAAGAACAACGGCCAGATACAACATCCACTCTCCCACGGAAAACGGAAAAAGCCCTGTAAAGCGTCCATAGGTTTCCACCCAGAGAGGAAAAATATGATCCACATAAAAATCCGTAAATCCCTGCCATACCCTCCCCGTTATATTCAAAAGTACCGCAAATAAAATCAACAATGCCGGTATCTGTTTTTGAAAAGCCTTCAATTTATTTACCATCCCCGAATATTTTCTTCTCCAAGTTTTGATGAAACGATATTGCAATTTTATTACCGGCTTTGTAAAAGCATACATATATGCTTTTTGCAGGGGCCGGAACAGAAATTTATACTGTCGTGTACTACATACTCCATATAAAAACGCATATCCTCCGATCAAAACTACTATATTATAGTAAATCATCCAAGGGAAATACGCCGGTGCCCTGTCCTTTGCCTTCACACATTTTTTTTAAGGCAATGCGCCGGCCAGGAAATCTATGAAGTCAATTGAAAATTTTATTCAGTCCGCCAATCAATTTTTATGGAGCGGCCCTCTTTTATTTCTGCTGATGGGTACACATCTTTATTTTACCATGAAACTCCACTTTCCGCAGAAAAATATTTTAAAAGCCATTCGTCTTTCCGTAACCCCTAAAAAGTCCGGGGACGAAAACAATCTTTCCGTGTTTGCCACCCTCTCCACCACCCTTGCCGCCACATTAGGCACCGGCAATATCATAGGCGTATCCACCGCTGTTGCTTTAGGCGGCCCCGGCGCCATTTTCTGGTGCTGGATTACCGGTATCCTGGGCATGGCCACCACTTATGCGGAATGCTTTTTAAGCGTCCGCTTCCGGAGCCGCGATAAAAGCGGCGCTTACCAGGGGGGACCTATGTACATGTGGCAAAATGGTTTACATAATGTTACCATAGGAAAATTTTACGGCCTTCTTACACTCATTGCCGCCTTTGGCGTGGGCTGTACCACCCAGTCCAACTCCATCACCCAGACCACCACCATAAGTTTCGGCTTAAATCCGCAGCTTGCGGGATTCCTTGCCGCTTTTATGGCCGGTCTTGTGATCGTAGGAGGAATCCGCTCTATTGGAAATGTCTGTATGAAAATCGTACCCTTTTTAGGGATTCTTTATACGGCAAGCTGTATCCTTCTTCTTGTAATGAACCGCGAAGCCTTCCTGCCTGCCATACACCTTATCCTCCATAGCGCCTTAGCTCCCAGGGCTGCCGTCGGGGGAGCCGCCGGCTCCTCTTTGATGATGACGGCGCGCTACGGCATTGCCCGGGGCCTTTTTACCAATGAAGCCGGCATCGGTACGGCCGCCATCACAGCCGCCGCATCGGAAAGTGAGCATCCCGCCCACCAGGCCTACGTGTCCATGACCGCCGTATTTTGGGACACTGTGGTCATGTGCCTTTTAAGCGGCCTGGTCATTGTAACCAACCTGATCCTGCACCCCCAGTCCGCCCTAAATGTAAACGAAGCCGGACTCACCGACGCCGCCTTTTCATACCTTCCTTTTTTGGGAAACACCTTCCTGTCCCTGTGTCTGATTGCTTTCGCAATCACCACCCTCATCGGCTGGTCTTATTTAGGGGAGCAGGCTTACTGCTATCTGACGGGCAACAAAGGGATTTTTGTCTATAAAGTTGCTTATATTGTAATGATTTATGTGGGGGCTGTGCTGCCCTTAAATTTCGTTTGGGAATGCACGGACCTGATCAATGCCTTTATGGTATTGCCTAACGTGGCGGCCTTGTTTCTTTTGCAAAGATATCTGCATAATAGAATGCCTTCTTAACGTTAATCTTTATGTTTTGGATAGCCGTCCGCGATGAGCGAATGCAAATTCAGTCGTCACCTCGCTTTCGCTCTATAAAAACACAGCTTGCATCTTCTTCATGCATCTACTATAATACTGTATCAAGCACCTCCGCCAAGGGTATATTATTGGTTCTTAGCTTTATTGGCTTTAGGTTGGCGGTATATTTCAAATTTATTATTGATGCGGTATGCAGGGGGTATAAGTTTGGAAGTAAACATCCAAACTTTCTATTGGTGGCAGTACCGCAAGCACGGCTTGCGGTATGCAGGGGGTATAATGATGAAAAAGAAGTATGCAAGATACATTTTCCCATCAATGCTTTCCTTTTTGTTGACAGGTATTTATTCCATCGTTGACGGCATTTTCGTGGGCAGGGCTATGGGGGATCCGGGGCTTGCGGCTATTAATATTGCCTGGCCTTTGGTGGCTCTTATTATTTCTTTGGGAACAGGGATTGGTATGGGAGCCGCGGTGATCGTGTCGTTAAATAACGGCGCGGGAAACGATAAAAAAGCCGCAAAGGCAGAGGGCAACGCCCTTTTTCTGCTTTTTGCAGGCTCTCTTTTGCTGACATTTATTCTTTTCCTGTTTGGCGAACCGCTCCTTTGGCTGCTTGGAGCAAAAGATGAGCTGCTTCCCCTTGCGCATACCTATCTTCGCTTTATTCTCCTTGGAGGCGTAGTACAGGTATTTGCCTCCGGCATGGTGCCTCTTATGCGCAATCGGGGGGCTTCCTTTTATGCCATGTGCGCCATGGCCCTTGGCTGTATTTCCAACATTTTGCTGGACTATTTCTTTGTTATCGCCCTGAATTTAGAACTCATGGGAGCCGCGCTGGCTACCGTCCTTGGACAGGTTCTTACCCTGATTTTTTGCATTGTATTTTATATGCGGAAGAAAAACCGCATTGCCCTTAGCAGCATCCGCCCTGATAAAAAAACAGTCTTTTCCATATTAAAGGTGGCGTTATCTCCCTTTGGACTGACCTACCTGCCTTCCGTCACCATTATTTTTATGAATTTACAGGCTTTAAAATACGGCGGCGAGGAAGCTGTCAGCGCTTACGCTGTGCTGGCTTATATCATTTCCTTTATGGAGCTTCTGGTTCAGGGCATCGGCGACGGCAGTCAGCCCTTGCTTTCCCTGAGCAAAGGCAAAGGCGATGAAAAAAGTCTTAAGCGCTATACCCAATGGACTTTTTCTTTAGGGATTGGGTTTGGCATTGCAGGCGCTGTCATTTTTATGCTGGTAAGGGATGTATTACCTGTTTTTTACGGCACCTCCCCCAAGGCTGCCGCCTACATCATCTATGCCACGCCCGCTTTTGCGCTGGTTATGGCCCTTTACGGGCTCACCAAGCCTGCCGTTTCTTATTTTTACGCAACTAACCGGGTAGTTCGTTCCACCCTTCTGGTATATGGAGAAATTGTGTTAACGCTGCTTTTTATCTTTGTGCTGCCTCTTTTTATGGGGCTTGACGGCGTTTGGTATACCATTCCGGCCGTGCAGGCAGCGCTGGGAATTTCCTGCATCCTCTTTTTAAAAAAGTAAACTTTAAATGTTTCATTCCACCCTGACGCTAATCTCTCCGCTGGAGAGCTTTTCCGTCACGCCATCCTCATACCGAACCTCCAAATGGCATTCATCGTCTATGCTAAGGGCCCTGGCAAACTCTCTCTCAGGGCTTAAGGGCGTTCCTTCCGGTACAAGAATACGGACTTTTTTTCCGATGACAAAGGATCTTTTTCGATATTCTTCCAGATAGTCCCTGGCCGGGAATGTCCGGTAATATTTCATGAAATTTATCAAAAATTCCACCGCAAGGCGGTTGCGCAGATTTTCTCTTGGGAGATCATTTGTAAATACGGAGCCCGCCACATCCTTAAGCTCCTTCGGAAACCCTTCCGAGGGTTCATAAAGATTGATTCCGATTCCCACGATCACGTATTCCAGCTTTCCTTCCTCTAAGGAGGCCGACCCTTCCGTTAAAATGCCTGATATCTTTTTGCCGCGCATCCAAAGATCATTGACCCATTTAATCTGCACCGCCTCCCCGGCAGCCTTTTCAATTGCCTGAGCGGCGGCTACCGCCGTCAGGGTAGTTAACATCGCGCCCTGATCCGGCGTTGCGTCAGGATGAAGCAGCAGGCTTAAATAAATTCCCGTTCCTTCCGGCGAATAAAAAGAGCGTCCCCTGCGTCCTCTACCGGCGCTCTGCTCCTCCGATAACAAGACCATATCCTGCTTTCTTCCCTCCGCAACATAATGCTTTAGTACGTTGTTGGTGGAATCTACCATTTTTTCTACCTGAATTTCCGTCAAAATACCATTCTCGCTTAGCTTCTGTGCGATAAAAGCGGCGGAAAGCATGTCCGGCGCCTTTTTTAGCGTATACCCTTTATTGTTTATGGCTTCAATTCCATAGCCGTCCTTTTGCAGGGATTTGACCGCTTTCCAGACGCTGGCCCTGGTTACGGAAAGCAGATCCGCAATTTCCTGTCCGGAAAAAAAATCCCCCCGATGGTTTTCTAACAATAACAGCACTTCATCTTTTACAACCATACTTATACCCCCTGCATACAACAGGCAAAGCCTATTGTCATGTACCGCGAGCTTTGCTTGCGATACTGCCACCAAGTTTGAAAGTTTACTTCCAAACTTGTTCTCCATACGGTCAATCGTTCGTTTATTGAATTGGCCGCCTGCATCTGCTTACAACTTATATCCCTTGTATTTATACGCTCCCTTTAAAAGTATAGCGACATTTGGGCCCAATGTAAAGTTTTCCTGATAATTAAATTTTTCATGTTAATATTTGCTTATTAGTCAAAATTCATAGATAATATGCTCAATTTTGTCACATTTTAAGTATATTTTAATTATTTTTCATTTTATTGAGTTTAAGATCCGACTTCACATTCCTGCCAAAAAGGTGTATAATCGAAAAGAATATTTACTTGCGGACCACGTCTGCGACACTGAAACAATACACCGCCGCCAAACGGCAGAATGGA
This sequence comes from uncultured Lachnospiraceae bacterium, assembly GCA_910587305.1. Classification (GTDB taxonomy): domain Bacteria; phylum Bacillota; class Clostridia; order Lachnospirales; family Lachnospiraceae; genus Suilimivivens. Next base: position 84,116 of record CAJUKV010000007.1, read on the forward strand.
AATCAATTATGAAACAGCAAAGACATAAGCGCAGGGAATCTTTTTCTGTACTCCTTATTTCCAATGTGGACAGAGGCAACAGACAGTTCCATATTTCCCTTACCTTCATTCGCCTGATTTTCTTCCTGATACTCCTTATTCTGGCTGTGATCGGGTTGCTGACTTTTTTGTTTCTTACCGGAAACAAAAAGCTAAAAGCGCTGCGTGCGCAATTAAGTTCTCAGGAGAAGCTGGTAGAGCAATTAAATACGGAAAAAGATAACCTTGACAATGAAATTCAGGCACTGCGTGCGGAAAACAGTGATCTGCGCCAGGTGTCAAAAATTATTACTTCCAAAAGAGAAGAAGCTGCCGCGGAAGAATCTCCTGCCAGCAACCCTCTTCCCACCCTCTTTCCTTCTTCAGGTTCAGGCATCCTGATTGAAACATACACTGAAGATCGGCCTTACCTTTCCATCAGCACCCACTCGGAGGGTAAAATTGTTGCGACAGGTGACGGTACGGTGGTTACGGTCGGCTCTGACGACACCTACCCGCTCATCCTTGAAATAGAACATGAAAATGGTTACCGGACGCGCTATATGTGCAGTCAGGAGGTACAGGTTCGAACCGAGGAAGGGGCAAGCGTGATAGCCGGAGATGTTTTATGTACCGTTACCACGGATGATACACAATTGGATTATCAAATCTTCTTAAACGGAGAGACGATAGATCCTCTTAGTATTATCGACGCAAAAGGATAAAAGTGATGCTTTTCACGGCCCAGGAATGCGCATAAGCTGCGCATTCCGTGAGAACGTGATTCAAGTGTGAGGGGCGATTTTTGCGTAGCAAAACTCGAAATATCGCCGTGAATAGTAACATAAAAGGCGGAATATACGAAAAATTTGTGCCGGCGCCCTTTTGACAGATTGCCGGCAGAATGGAGGATTAGTATGTTAGGAAAAAGCAAAAATGCATCTTCCTCAGAAGATGCACGGACAAACGTAAACACAATTATTGGGGAAGGCGCCGTCTTTGACGGTAACTTAAGCGCACCGGAGACCATCCGTATAGACGGAATTATCAATGGTAATTGTACATGTGAAAAGAAACTGATTCTTGGCACCAGCGGACAGATTAAAGGAAATATCTATGCGCAGGATATCGTCATATCCGGCAAGGTAGACGGCGATATTTCCGCTACCGGAAAATTAGAGCTTCTTTCCACCGGAAAATTAAATGGCAATATTATCGCAAAATCTCTTGTGATTGATGAGAATGCCACCTTTGACGGCAGATGTACCATGGCTGTCTCTCTCCCTGAGCATTCATCTCATGTTTCCATAGACGATAAGAAAGAAGAGAAGAATGACGAAAAAAAAGAGGAAAAAACCTCCGAAAAACCGGGGCTGCCATAAGGCAGCCCCTTTTCTTTTTTTCTGTCCGAATTTTATCCAATAGAAGCCACATCAATTAAAGTAAGCTTATCATTTGCATTTTCCAGGCTGGTCACCAGCGCCTTAGCCGTATCCATTGCCGTGATACAGTTGACCCCTGTCTCTATGGCAGTCCTGCGAATCAAAAATCCATCTCTTGACTTATCTCTCCCCTGGGTGGGCGTGTCAATGACCAAATCGATTTTGTGTCCCAAAATCAAATCCATCACCGTAGGCGATTCCTGGGTAATCTTGTTGACCTTGCGTGCCTTTACCCCTGCCTCATTCAGCGCGGCCGCCGTGCTTCTGGTGGCATAAATGGTGTAGCCAAGCTTTTCAAATCTCCGTCCAAGCTCCACCGCCTCGCCTTTGTCCGCATCCTTTACGGTTATAATCATCTGCTTATGTCTGGGAAGGTCTACTCCCGCCCCAAGGAAGGCTTTGTAAAGGGCCTCGTTGAAGGTCTTTCCGATTCCAAGGCATTCTCCCGTGGACTTCATCTCAGGGCCAAGACTGATCTCCGCGCCTCTGATTTTTTCAAAGGAAAATACCGGCATTTTGATGGCAAAGTAATCCGCCTCCGGATAAAGCCCCGGCTCGTAGCCCAACTCCCTGATGGTCTTCCCAATCATAACCTCCGCCGCAAGGTCCACAATGGGAATGCCCGTCACCTTACTGATATAAGGCACGGTACGGGAGGAGCGGGGGTTTACTTCTATCACATACACATCCTCCCCGATAGCAATAAACTGGATATTGATAAGCCCCTTCACATGCAGTGCCCTTGCCAGCCTTCCCGTATATTCCGTGAGCTTTTCCTTTACCTTATCCGAAATGGTGAAAGCGGGGTATACGGAAATGCTGTCGCCGGAATGAACGCCGGTTCTTTCAATGTGCTCCATGATGCCCGGTATCAGAATATCGGTCCCGTCGCAGACCGCGTCCACCTCTATTTCCTTGCCCTCCAGATATTTATCCACCAAAATCGGGTGATCCTGATTGATCCGGTTGATAATATTCATAAATTCTTCGATCTCTTCATCGGAAATGGCAATCTGCATTCCCTGTCCCCCAAGCACATAGGAAGGCCGTACCAGCACCGGATATCCAAGCTTACCGGCAACCGCCTTGGCCTCCGCCGCCGTATAAACGGTTCCGCCCGCCGCCCGGGGAATGCCGGTCTGTTCCAGGATTTTGTCAAATAATTCCCTGTCCTCTGCGGCGTCCACATCCTCGGCTTTCGTGCCAAGAATGGGAACTCCCATCTTCATCAGGCTTTCCGTCAGCTTGATGGCCGTCTGTCCGCCAAACTGCACTACGGCCCCGTCCGGCTTTTCCATATTTACAATGCTCTCCACATCCTCCGGCGTAAGGGGCTCAAAGTACAGCTTGTCCGCAATGTCGAAATCTGTGCTCACTGTCTCCGGGTTATTGTTGATGATGATCGTCTCATAACCTGCCTTTGCGAAAGCCCAGGTGGCATGAACCGAACAATAGTCAAATTCAATTCCCTGCCCGATTCTGATTGGGCCCGATCCCAGCACCAGAACCTTTTTGGACGGATTGGTCTTTACGGCCTCATTTTCACTGCCGTAAACCGAATAGTAATATGGCGTGCTTGCCTCAAACTCGGCCGCGCAGGTATCCACCATCTTATAAGCCGCCACAATACCATTGTCATAGCGCATCTTCTTAATTTCTTCCTCCGGGATTCCTGTGAGGGAGCCGATTACCTTGTCCGGAAACTCTATCCGCTTCGCCTCCGTAAGAAGCTCTACCGTAAGGGGCCCTTCCTTCAGGGCTTTTTCCATCTCCACCAAAACGGCAATCTTATCGATAAACCAGCAGTCAATCATGGTAATGTCATGAATAGTGTCATAATCCATTCCTTTGCGAAGTGCCTCTGCAATCACATAAATGCGCTGATCATCTACTTTCCCCATCCTGTATTTTAGTTCATCTAAGGAAAGAGCGCTGAAATCATAGCTGAGCAGGCAATCCACGTGCTGTTCCAAAGAGCGGATTGCCTTCATAAGAGCTCCCTCAAAATTATCGCAAATACTCATAACCTCGCCGGTGGCCTTCATCTGAGTTGTCAGGGTTCTCTTAGCGGTAATAAATTTATCAAAAGGAAGCCTTGGAAGCTTCACCACACAATAATCCAGCGTGGGTTCAAAACTTGCGTAAGTTTTGCCTGTGATGGCGTTTTTGATCTCATCCAGGGTATAGCCAAGAGCGATTTTGGCCGCCACCTTTGCAATCGGGTAGCCGGTAGCCTTACTTGCCAGCGCGGAAGAACGGCTTACACGGGGATTTACCTCTATCACACAGTACTCAAAGCTGGTGGGATGGAGGGCAAACTGCACGTTGCATCCCCCGGTAATCTGTAATTCGTCAATGATGTTCAGGGCGGAAGTGCGCAGCATCTGGTATTCCTTGTCCCCCAGCGTCTGGGAAGGGGCCACCACAATACTGTCCCCCGTATGTACCCCCACCGGGTCGATGTTTTCCATGTTGCAGACAGTGATGCAGTTCCCTGCGCCATCCCGCATCACTTCGTACTCAATCTCTTTCCATCCGGCAATACACCGCTCCACCAAAACCTGCCCCACACGGGAGAGACGGAGCCCGTTTTCCAAAATGCTTATAAGCTCCCCCTGATTGTGGGCAATACCGCCGCCGGAGCCGCCTAACGTGTAGGCGGGCCGAAGCACCACCGGATAACCGATGATTTGGGTAAAAGCAACGCCCTCCTCCACGGACTCCACCACCTTAGAGGCGGCGCAGGGCTCGCCGATTTTTTCCATGGTATCCTTAAATTCCTGCCGGTCCTCCGCCTTTTTGATGGTGGCCGCCGTGGTCCCCAAAAGCCTTACCCCGTGGGAGGCAAGAAACCCTGATTCTTCCAGCTCCATGCCGAGATTCAGCCCCGCCTGTCCTCCCAAAGTGGGCAGAATACTGTCCGGTTTTTCTTTTTCAATAATCTGCTCAAGAACCTTGGCTGTCAGCGGCTCGATATATACTTTATCCGCAATATTCTTATCCGTCATGATTGTGGCGGGATTGGAATTTACCAGTATTACCTCCACCCCTTCTTCCTTGAGGGAACGGCATGCCTGAGTGCCCGCATAGTCAAATTCCGCCGCCTGTCCAATCACAATAGGGCCGGAGCCAATCACCATTACTCTTTTTACATTTGGATTTTTAGGCATTTTTCCCCACCTCCATCATCTCGATAAACCTGTCGAACAAAAAGCCCGAATCCTGCGGCCCGGGGCACGCCTCCGGGTGAAACTGAACGGTAAAAATATTTTTCCCCGTATAGGAAAGTCCCTCGTTTGTGCCGTCGTTTACATTGAGAAAGGCCGGAACCGCAACCTCGGGGTTCAGCCTGTCCATGTCCACCACATAGCCATGGTTCTGGGAAGAAATGTAAACCCGCCCGGTTTCCAAATCCTTCACCGGATGATTGCCGCCCCTGTGGCCATACTTCATCTTAAAGGTGTCCGCCCCTGTGGCAAGGGCCATCAATTGGTGTCCCAGACAGATGGCAAAAATCGGGACCTCCGAATCGTAAAGCTTTTTTATCTCCTTTATAATACCCGTACATTCCTTGGGGTCTCCGGGGCCGTTGCTTAACATAATCCCGTCCGGCTTATCCGAAAGGATTTCCTCCGCCGGGGTAAGCGCCGGGTACACCTTCACATGGCATCCCCTCTGTGCAAGAGATCTTGCAATGTTATCCTTTGCGCCCAAGTCAAGCAGCGCCACCCTTTTTCCCAAACCGTTTAATTTCCTGGTTATGCTGGGGCGCATTTCCCGTATGCCTTTCGCATAATCCTCCTCTGAAAACTTTGCCCGGCCTGATAAAGGTCCGTTTTCGGAAAGAGATTTGGCTCCTTCTATTTCATATTTCTGGGAACAGGTTACTTTTTCGACCACCTTGCCTGTGGTATATGACTTTAGCTTGGGAAGAATTGAAGAAAGATCATAGCTGCCATTGGTGGTAATCATACCGTTCATGGTGCCCTTTTCACGAAGAATTTTTGTAAGCGCCCGGGTGTCGATACCGGCTATACCGGGAATCTCGTAATGCCTCAGGAATTCCTGAATCCCGATATCTTTTCTGAAATTGCTGGCCATACGGGATAATTCCCTTACAATAAATCCGTCCGGCCAGGGCTTTTTCGACTCCATATCTTCCCTGCATACGCCATAGTTGCCAATCAGAGGATAGGTCATACACACCGCCTGCCCTGCGTAGGACGGGTCGGTGAGCACTTCCAGATACCCCGCCATGGAAGTATTAAACACAATTTCACTGATGATTTCCCGTTCAGCGCCTATATGCATCCCTGTAAAAACGGTTCCGTCTTCCAGAATTAAAAATGCTTTCATGTAATCCTGCTCCCTTTCCGTAATTTTCTGCCAAAACTTTTACGGATTCATTCTTGGCAAAATATATGCTTTCTTACGGACTTTGCATCAAATGCAAAGTCCTGACCAAATAGTTATTATAGCATAATCAAAATCGGGCTTCAATTGACAAATTGAATACCAGCGGCAATTTTTTACCGCCTTTCCCTATGCAAAATGCGGAAAGCACAGCGCTCCCCGCATTTTAATCTTCCGGAATTTATTTCTGTTCTTCCATCCACTCCTCCATATAATCCTCTATGATATAAAAAGGCGCCGGCCCCGTCCGAAGGATAAAATCATGGAACTGCTTTACATCAAAAGCATTCCCCAATTCCTCCTTAGCCATTTCCCTCAAATCGAGAAATTCCAGATATCCGATAAAATAACTGAGATAACTCCCGGGCTCCTCCACAACATAGTCAAAAATTTCATCTGTTGCGTCCTGATCCTCAACGCCAAAGTCCGCTAAATACTCCGCCACATCTTCCCTGTCCCATCCGTCATAGTGAATCCCTATATCGATATAAGCCATGAGCCCAAGAAGACAGGCTTCATTGCCGGCAAGCAAATCAGCAAGAGTTTCATCCGCTCCCGCATAATCATATGCATATTCAAACTCCACATAGGTGGCCCACCCTTCCGCATATCCTGTGAAGGAAAACAGATTCCGTATCAGCGGCAGATTCCCCGAAGCGGTATAGGCGTTTTGGTACAAATGGCCCGGATACCCTTCGTGGGCCAAGGTGGTATAAAGCTCCATTTTCCCCTCCGCTTCCGCTCCGGTTTGCTTCTGATTGATATAAATCAGGTTGTTTTGGATATCGTCCACGGGCGTGGTCAGATAAAAGGCCGGACTCATATTTTCCTCCATGGACGGATGGACATATTTAACGGTATATCCCACCTTGGGCGGGTCCGGAAAATCTTCCCCGATTTTCCCCTTTAAGTCTTCCAGAATCTCCTCCGGCTCCATATCCGGAAACTGATACGCCATGATATCCTCATAAATCTCCGGATTTTCCCCCAGCGCATGATAAAGCATCTGATAATAATCCTTAATATACCGCTCAATCCGTTTCTTTTGCTTTTTCACCGAGACATCCGAACCGGTACCCGACCTTAACAGATATTCGTAATACGCTTTTCCATCCTCATAATAGCAAATCCCAAGCTCGTTCTTTCCGCTCCCCTTAAGAGCCCTCAGCCCATCAATCAATGTCCGATAAGCCTTCACCACCTCTCCGGTAACCAAATCGTGGTTTTCCTTCCGGTATCCTTCCTTCTCCTCCTCCGTAAGCCCCTCAAAGGCGCTTATCTTATCGTTAAAAACATCTATCATGTAATTGCCTTCCGGTTCCGATATAAAGTCCTCGCATTGGGTGATAATCGCGTCCGCCGCATAGTCGGACATAAAAAGCCCGGCCTGCGCCTTTTCCTCCTCAAACGCAATAATCTGCCCGGCCATCTCGTCCATTTGAGAGAGCAGGGAAAGATAATCCTCTATATCCCTCCTTGTACGGAAAGTATATTCCGCCAAAACCACCGGAAGCTGCGACTGATACCCGGTGGTAGGCCCTAACACCTCCGTATAAAGCGTCAAATCCTTCACGGAAAGCTCCGTCTCCACATAATCCAACAAAATATCGTAGGTAAGACGCTGCTCTTTAGACAAATTCTTTCTGTTAAACCGAAGGAGCCTATCCTTCATTTCCTCAAGCTCCCGCACATTCTCCTTAAAATCATCCACACCATAAGAGCCAAGCGAAATCTCATAATCCGTAATGCCGAAATTTTCAGGATGCGCAAGGGTATAGTGCAGATTGATGGTATTCTCCGCAACATCCTCCTTAAACAGCGTATCCACATACGCGTCAAAAGCGGCGGGGCCGTTGGTTTTGTCCAGCCATACTACCATCCCTACCGCCCCGAAAACCAAAATACCTGCAACTACCGCCACCGCAAGAAGCAGCCTTCCCGAACGTTTCTTCCCTTCACTTTCCATTTAAATAATTCTCCTTCTCATCTTTAAAACGAATTATTATGCCGCTTACCATATCTTTACTCCATTGTATCACCTTGCTTTCTAAAGTCAAATGTAACCGTTCGGTCTTTGACTAAACTGTTACATACACGTTTTTCACATGTTGGCACGAGGACGCTTGGAAAAAACAGATATTCCAACGTCACCACGCTCTCGCTCTGTAAAAACGTAGCAGACGCTAAACTCGTGAAAAACCTCGTTAAGCGCTGACGTTTTTACAAGGGTTCCTTTTGGAATATCTGTTTTTCCCAAGCTGTGTATTGGCTGGCTTTAGGAAAATAACTCATGCGCTACTTTTTATAAGATATATGGAAATATGATTCACGGCGAAAGGATGGTTACTTTACATAAAGTACCCGAAAATGTAGTTCTGTACGAGCAGATGGATACTTTTCATAAATTAGTCGGAAGCATAGTCAATGCGGACGGATAGTTATTTTCATAAGGTTGCCGGAAACGTAACCAACGCGGACAGATAGTTATTCATAAGGCAGTCAAAAACGTAGCTTCTCCGCGAATAGAAATTCAAGGAGGAACCCACCAAACGCTGTCACGCTTTGCGAGCCAGCTTATTGGCTATAAAAACGCCAGCGCTTAACGAGGTTTTTCACGAGTTTAGCGTCTGCTGCGTTTTTATAGAGCGAAAGCGCGGTGACGACTGAATTTCTATTCGCGGAGAAGTGGCCGGGCAGCCACTACCCCATCCACCCCACGCAAAAACTACCCCATATCAAGTTGCCAAAATCCCCCTATTTTGCTATAATCAACTTCGTACATACAAAACCAGTTAGTGCAAAGACAAAACTATAAAGCAATACCGCAACCGCAGCTTGCAATCACCAGGAGGTCTGAAATGATGAATGAAATAATCTGGAATGACGATTTTAACATTGGTGTGGAGATTATCGACAGCGCCCACCAGCGATTATTCTCTATTGTACGGCGTATCATGAAAATGATTGATGAAAATAAAAATCAGCAGCTGGCCTGTGAAGAAGGAGTAAAATTTTTTAAGAACTACGCGGCGCAGCATTTTGCCGAGGAAGAGGAGTATATGCGTTCCATCAATTATCAGGGCTATGCCATGCACAAAAAGCTCCATGATAATCTGCGGGATAAAACCCTTCCCCGCCTTCAACAAGATTTAAAAGATACCGGTTATTCTTCTGAATCTGTCGACCGCTTTCTGGGTATCTGCATAAGCTGGCTTACCGGGCACATTATGATTGAGGATAAGGCCATCACCGGCAAAGTTTTCAGCAAATGGGATTCCACCCAGGAGGAGTCCATAAACAAGGCGCTTAAAAATGGAATCATGGAGGTAATGTGGGAGGTTTTTGGTTTAAAATCCCGTATATTCAGCGAATACTACGGCGGCGAAAGCTTTGGCCGTACCGTCAATTACATCCTTTATTATATCTCTCCCGAGGGCAAACCCCTATGGGTTATCTTGTCCATAGAAGAGACGCTGATTCTTTCCACCATCGGTAAAATACTTGGTTCCGAGTTAGACAAAATAAACAGCACCATCCTTTCCGCCACCAAATTTATGTCCCAGCAGTTTCTCCGCCGTATTGGCGCTTATTTCCAGGTTAAGGAAGGGTCGTATGTTCAAAAAAAGGATCTTCTGATTAATGATGACGCCATGAAACAAATCTTCGCCAAACGCAATCCACAGTACAGTCTTCTTTTGCATACGGATGTGGGATGCCTTGCCCTATGTATCAAAGAACGATTATAGAAAGCCCTCCGAAGACAAGTCAAAGACTCCGCTGCAAGCTGACGTGGCATCAAACTTGTAGCGCAGCAAGCTGCGGGGCAAAAGGCCCTCGCAGGAATAGACAGCCCGGGATTTTGCGGTAAAAGCAAAGTCCCGGGCTGAATATTTCGCTTTAAATTGCTGCTCTTTTGAAGGCGCAAGTGCGCCTGGCTATCTTATAATCTGATTCCAGCCTGTAATTCCGATAATATCTTTTGCAAAATCCGTATGGGCGGCATGTTCCGACGTATCAATATATTTAAACACATCGTAAATCTGCTTACGTCTACCCCCCGCATCGCAAAGGCCAAAGGCAAGTCCCTGGGCAACCTCCTCCCCCGCATCCGTCTCTCTGTTTAGTAAAAATCCGTCAATTTCAGGATAAGCCTCCACTTTGTAATAAGCGTATGCAAAAGCTGCTGCCTGCAAAGCCTCCCCCGCATGGGAGGTATACCCCTGTTCGCTGAGCAAAATACTGCGCACCTCGCCGCTTCTGTCCCTGAAATGCGACTGCTTCATATAATTTATCAAAACCTCTATGTTGGCCATGGTAATCATGGAAGTGCCCGCGCTGTGCTCCACATATCTGGAACCCTGCCAGGTTCTGGCCTCTGTCAGCGGAACGTTATAGGGATGCTGGGCCACCCCCCAGTCAATATTTCCCTTGGACGAAATATTTCTGTTAAACACGTCCAAAATATCCCTGCCGTCATAATTGGTATTATTTTTGATATTCCGGTCCCACTGCTGGTCTATGGAAATGTAAACACTTGCGCTGCTGCTTACGCTCTTAATCGCCGTATAAAATACCCGAAACGCCTTGGCATACTCTTCCACATAGGTTTCAATATCCGTGTAGGCCATGTGGTTCCACTCTTTGCGGGCGTTAATTTCATTGGCGATAATCCAGTTGGATATTCTTCCGTGGGTATTATCCGAATACCGCTCCGCCAAAAACGACCCTACCGCCGCCATATATTCCACACCGGATTCTTCCGCGCCGTTGAACATGTAGTAAGGCGCCGAGCCGCCGCCCCTTGCCTGGGGATGAATCAGCTGGGAATAGGTGGAGGAATAATTGTTTAAAATAATTGCCGTGGTGGTAATTCCTTTGGCGGTCAACGTGCCGAACACAATATCGTATTCCGCCACCACCTGCCCGTTAAAAGAATATGTTTTCCCATTGTAGGTATAATAAATCGTAGGATAAGCCGCGCTTGAGGTGGGGCCAAGCAATCTGGCCACCGGTATATTGTAGGCCGCCTGCTTTACGCCCAGATCATCCAACTCACCGCCCCTTAATTTATTGGGGTCCACCAGAAGTCCTTTTTTAGAGGCTGGCTGCTGGTAAACGGAGCCGAATCTGGCAATTGCCTCAGGATTGGTGATGTAGCTGGGCATACTTACGGGCACATACTGTCCGTCCTTCTTTACGGCAATCACAAACTTTTTGAATAATTTGCTGCCCGCAAGATTATAATTCAGGCTGGTTTTTAAGTTGATGGAGCTGTTCTTATAGTCCCTGTCCAGATAGTCGGCGGACTCCGAAATGCTGTTATCATAGGTGTTCAGGGCAAAAAGATAATAGTATTTGTCATCGCTTTTGGGAATCCCCTCCCCCTCTAAGGTGACGGAGATCTTTTTGCTATCGTCAATGATACATTCCGTTATATCGGCAAAATCCGCCGGATTTTCCGGAAGCTCCATCGTTGCGGGACGCTTCTTAAAGGAATCCCATACCGCCCCTCCCGCCGTTACAATGTGGCCGGTGACATCGCTGCCGATCTCCTCCTCCACTTCCGGTACTTCGATTTCTTCCTTGATGTCAGGCGCCTTTTGTACCTCCTGCTTCGGCTCCTTCTCCCTGGAAAACAGCAGAAAAGCCACCGCCGCTCCGCCGGCCACCAACACGACGCCCATCAAGACCGCCGCTATTTTGATGAGCCTGCGCATATCCTTCTTATCCCCTTTGCCGGGCCTGCGCCTTTTGGCCTTTTTTGCCTTTGGGGTTTTCACAGGTTTATCTTCCGCCGGTTTCCCGTTTTTTCCGGTTAAAAAATTCATATCTTTTCGTTTCCTTCTATTCTTCTGATTCGTTTCATGTGCTCTTTGATTTTTACCTCATACCCGTTGCCCGAGGGATGATAAAATTCCCTTCCCGTAAGCTCATAAGGCAGATACTGCTGCTCCACGTAATGACCCGGATAATCGTGGGCGTACAAATACCCTGCGCCGTGTCCTAACTTTGCCGCGCCTTTGTAATGGGCATCCTGCAAATGCGCCGGTATGGGCAGATTTCCCGTCTTTTCCACAGTCTCCATAGCCTCCCCGATTGCCTTCACACAAGCATTGCTTTTGGGCGCGCTGGCCACGTACAAAGCCGCCTGAGACAAAATAATCTCGGCTTCCGGCATCCCCACACGCTCCGCCGCAAGGGATGCGTTTACCGCCACCTGGATCGCCTGGGGATCCGCGTTTCCCACATCCTCCGCCGCGCAAATCATAATCCGCCTTGCCACAAAAGTAACGCTTTCCCCGGCATAAAGCATCCTTGCCAGATAGTAAACCGCCGCATCCGGGTCGGAGCCTCTCATACTTTTGATAAAAGCGGAAATCGTATCATAGTGGTTATCCCCGGTCTTATCATAGCGCACCGCTCTTTTCTGAATACATTCCTGGGCCACGTCCAATGTAATATGTATCTTGCCATCCTCGGACCGCTCGGTAGTCATTATCCCAAGTTCAATGGCGTTTAAAGCGCTTCTTGCGTCTCCCCCCGCCATATCCGCCAAAAACTCCATGGCGTCTTCCTCTAAAACGGCGTCATAGGCCCCCATCCCCTTTTCACCGTCGTAGACGGCCCTTCGCAAAAGCTCCTTGATATCCTCCTTCTCAAGAGGCTTTAACTCAAAAATCACGGAGCGGGATAAAAGCGCCCCGTTCACCTCAAAATACGGATTTTCCGTGGTGGCACCTATGAGAATAACCGTTCCGTCCTCCACAAAGGGAAGCAGATAGTCCTGCTGGCTCTTGTTGAACCGGTGTATCTCATCAATGAAAAGTATGGTCTTTTTGCCATACATTCCCATAGTGTCCCTGGCCGCCTTTACAACCTCCTCCATGTCCTTTTTCCCGGCCACAGTGGCGTTGATCTGAGTAAACTCCGCGCTGGTGGTCCTAGCAATCACCCTGGCGAGGGTGGTTTTGCCTGTGCCCGGCGGCCCATAAAAAATAAGAGAACTCAGCTTATCCGCCTTGATTGCCCGGTACAAAAGCCTGTCCCTGCCAATAATATGCCGCTGTCCCACCACCTCCTCCAAGGTTGTTGGCCGAAGCCTTGCCGCTAACGGAGACTCCTTCTCCCTGCTGGCCGTGCGCATATATTCAAATAAATCCATTTCAATATCCATGCCCTTTTTTCATTTACAAACTATCGATAACAAACGCTGTCACGCTTCACGCGCCAGCTCATTATAACAAAAAACGTAAACCGCTTCCCGGCTCCTATCCCAAAAACTGCTTATACAGACCGGAATGGTCATAAATGCACCGCCAGGGACTGTTCGCATTCACTGTCACGCACACATATCCATTTCCGTCCTTTCCCCTGGCATAGCTGGCCGCACAGCTCCCGGACTGCTCTACATAACCGGTCTTTGCATAGATAACCTCACCGCCGCTGTCCTTGTCTTCAATCCTGCGCAAAAACCAATTGGAAAGCTCAATCCCTTCGGGATGCTGCTCCGTGGCTGAGGTGGTATAAATATGTGCCGACAAAAACTCCCTGCACAACTCATTGTCCACCGCCGCCGCCAGAATCATGGCGATATCGTAAACCGTGGAATAATGATCTTCATCAAAAACACCCACACAGTTTGTAAAATGTGAAGTCTCTGATAAGCCCATCTCCTCCAGCTTTTCATTCATCAGTTCCACAAAAGCTTCCTGACTTCCGGCCACATAAACGGCAAGCCCCACCGCCGCATCCGCCCCGGAGGGAAGCACTGTTCCATAAAATAAATCCCGCACAGTTACCGTCTCATCCTTATCAAACCCTGCGCTGCTGCATTTGTGCCTGAACCCGTAATCCGTAATATCAAGCGTAATCGTTAAGGTGTCGTCCAAATCTCCTACATCTTCCACATGCTCCGCTGCCACCAGGACAGTCATAATCTTCGTCATGGAAGCCGGATTGATTCTCTCCTGATAATCCTTCTGGGCGAGAATGCTTTCCGCGTCCAAATCAATCAACAGCGCATATTTGCTGAAAAAATCGTCCCCGGATGCAAGCTTATCCTCCACATTAAGCGTATTTTCCGTAAGTTGCGCTTTATGAATTTTATGGCCGCCCGCTTCTTCTAACAGCCCGAACGCGCTGTCCATCTGGGGCTGCATCTTTGTCCTGATAAAGACGCCTGTCTCACTTTGAAAGGGCGGCCTGTCTGCTTTTGAGAACTCGCCGATTTCCTTATTTTTTCCTGCCGTATCGCCTTTCTTTAAGTCGCCTGTCTCCTGTTTTTCCTCCGGCGTATCGCCTTTCTTTAAACCGCCCGCCTCCTGTTTTTCTTCCGGCGTATCGCCTTTCTTTAAACCGCCTGCCTCCTGATTTTCTTCCGGCGTATCGCTTTTCATTAAGCCGCCCGCCTCCTGATTTTCTTTCGTCGTATCTTTCTCTTTTAAATCGGCTTCTTCTTCCTCTCCTGTCTCCGGCGACCCTGCGGCCACAGATACTTCTTCTTCGCTTCTTCCCATGTCCGCCGTTTGCGCGTCCCTGTGCCGCACCATCCCTTTTCCATCGTTTTTCGAAGGCCCGCGAAAAATCCCTGTTACCCAAAGCGCCAAAAGCAGCGCCACAATCACTCCCGTAGCAGGCGGCCCAAACTTCCTGAAAAGCATCTGCCTGCGCTTGCTGCGCCGCATCCGCTCAATCCGATCCCTGTGCCGCTTCCTTGCCGCTTCCTCGTCATTTAATTGCTCTATCACTTACATTTCCTCATCTTCCCACAAAAATATTCTTTTCTCCGTTATTTTCTCTTTCAGCCTGCCAACCAAAAACCGCTCCATCTCATCCGCCAGCTCCCTCGGATAATGATACACGCCTTTGTCATTTACAAAAGGGAACTGCACCACTGCCGAATAAGGCTGCTGCCTGCGCATCTTTTTCAAATAGTCCTGAGAAACCCGAAAGGTTCCCACGCTTACATCCTCAATCTTTTCCATATCAATCCGGGAAAACACATCCCCAAGCATACTGTCATACTGCCCCTTCCAGTCCCGGCAATAAATCATAGGGTCAAAACAAAGTCTCACCCTGTACCCCTTCGCGATTGCTTGTCCAATCCAGTCAATTCTCCGTAAAAGCGAAGGCGTTCTGTGCTCGTATGCCTCAATCACGCTCTGGGGCGACAAAGTCATCCCATAAATCACCCCGGACACAGGAGCATGCTCCTCAAAAAAACGACTGTCCGCCGCCTTTGTGCGTATTTCAACGGTCAAGTCCTTTTTCTCATTCGAAAACCGAATTTTTTCCACAAACCCATGCCATTCCTGCACATAACCCGTCAGCCCTTCCAGGGCCGGCAGGTCCGTGTCATAGGAAATACAAAGGTAGAGCTCCTCTTTCAAAAGAAGCTTCTCCGCCTCCGCAAAAATATCCTCCAGGTTGACGAACACCACCAGATTTCCGGACGGGTACATCCCCTTCAGATAACAATATTCACAATCAAAAACACAGTTCATCATACAGGAGGTATAATAAAAATTTTCATTCCCAAAGCTCTGGCAGACCCTCGCCCCTTTATATAAAAGCTTTCCATGCTTTGCCCCAAGAATTAAGTTCTGCGCCCTGTGCTGCAAAATGTAATCCTGCCCTTTCCGGCAAAACACATCTTTGTAATGGTCTATTTCAATAACCTCCGCCCCCGCTAATCTGTCTAAAATACGTTTTGTCCGCGGATGATCACGCACTTCCTTTTCCACATACACATGGGAAAAAGGAAAATTATAATATACGCCTTTTAAATTCTTCAAGACAAAGCTTTCCCTCTCTCTTATCCCTGCACGGCAGAACCCCCTCGCGGTACATTTCCTTGCGCAGCTTTGCGATATCCCTGCCGGACAAAATGCCATAGTATATGCACTGGCGCAGAGCCGCGGCCATTGTCTTAGAGCAGTGCATGTCCCTGCAAAGCAGCTCCGTCTCCTCATCCGGCTTATGTACTGAAAGCCCTGGACCTTCCTGTTCCTTGCGCCCCGCCTCCTTTAGAAGGTTCACATATTCCGCAATCCTTTCCACATTCCTCTCTATCAGCTCCCTGACCTGCCTGTCCGTTACCTCTTTTGTATTCCCGTCGTCGGATACCACCTTCAAAAAACTCATCCGATGAGGGCCAAAAAAATACAAACCGGCCTGATAAACAGCCGCCGCCTCCATATCGTAAAGCCAAAAGCCGTCTTCCCTTTTATTCTTTGTATAGAGCGCCGCTCCCGTTAAAATCTGCGCTTCCGCAAATCCATGCCGATACAGAATATCCGGATAAAAAGTTCTACCGGTAACTTCTTCCCTGATTTTATTGCACAAAAAAATGTCTCCCGGCCTGCCGGTTCCTTCTCTTCTGTCAAAGCTTCGTCCGCCGTCGTCCGTTTCCCCTTTTACTGCCCGGTCGTTTTCCTTTTCCGCTCCCGCTTCTTCCTGCATAACGGCGCAAGTGCCCACATTGATCAGGAAATCCCCCGCCTTTACTTCTCTGCAAATATCTGCAATTGCCACTGCCGCCGAAATCCCGCCCGTTCCCGTCACCATCAGCCGAATATCAGCCTCCCGGTTATCAAATACCTGAAAACGGATATGCGACAAATCCTTTTTTAAACGGAAATGGGTAATGATGGCGTGCGCTTCGGCATACATCGCCGTTACCATATAAATCATGTTGAATACACCGATATTTGTACCATACTCTTAGCGTCTGCACGGTAAATGCGCAGCTCCGGCCAAATAGTTACCAAATTTATCCTGCGGCCCGCATAGCATTTCCGCCTGCTATAGCAACAGCTTAAGCTTACCATTCAACCTTACCACTCTTACTTGCTATTTTGACTTGCCAAACCGCTACTCAATTATATACTCTCAAAAAAAAATTTACAAGGCTTTCCCAAAACCAAATTCTGCTGGTTTTGTTTGGTTTTGTTTTCCGCTCTTATTTGCGGGCAGGGGGCCGCTCATAAAAAGCGTCACCCCAACGCCACGTCCAGAATCATCATAATCAAAAAGCCCGCCATAACGCCTATGGTCCCCAGATTGGAATGTTCCCCCTGATTGGCTTCCGGTATCAACTCCTCCACCACCACATAAATCATGGCCCCCGCCGCAAAAGCCAAAAACCACGGCATATAAGGCGTGATTTGCGCGGCAATCAAAGTAATCCCAATGCCAAAAATCAGTTCCACCATCCCCGAAAGGCTGCCAACCCAGAATGCCTTCCACCTGCTCATCCCTTCCTGACGCAGGGGAAGGGAGATTGCTGCGCCTTCCGGGAAATTTTGAATCCCTATGCCGATAGCCAGCGCAAAAGCCGCCGCATAAAGGGCCTGATCCTGAGGGTGCTGCGCCGCCATGGCAAAAGCCAGGCCCACCGCCATTCCCTCCGGTATGTTGTGGAGCGTTACCGCCAGCACCAGCAGCGTTGTCCTATGAAAAGAATTTCTGACCCCTTCCGGATTTTTCTCGCCCAAATGCAGATGCGGCATCAGGAAATCCAACAAATATAAAAATATGCCGCCAAGTACAAAGCCTCCGGCTGCAGGAATCCACGCTATTTTTCCCATGCTCTCCGTTTCCTCTATTGCAGGAATTAACAAAGACCATACGGAGGCCGCCATCATAACTCCGGCCGCAAAACCTAAAAATGCCCTTTGAATATTTTTTCCCATTTCCTTTTTAAAAATGAATACCACACTGGCGCCAAGGGCGGTCATAAAAAATGTAAAACCGGTTCCCATCGCAGCCCAACCAATTGCCTGATTCATATTTACCTCTTTCCGCATCCGCCGGGCGGACGCTTACCTCTATTTCTATTAGTATACACCTATTTTCCGCACGTGCATGTCAAATTTTATGATTATCTTCTTCTTTGCGGACCTGTCCTCATCCGGGATCCCTTCTGCCATGGCATGGTTGTTTAATTCTATCTTATGAAACAATTTGTATGTATCATATTTGCGAAGCGTATGGTATTATATATTCTAAGTGGGGGTATTATTCAATGAATATAGAAAATGAGTAAAGCAGAGAAGATAGCCTGCCAAATTTTCATTAAATGTTGATTTTTTTACCGTAAAAGGTATACTATCTCAAGTTTTACACCAAAGGTAACGGGAAGCCAGTAAAATCAAGGCTTCCCGTGTTTTGTCTGCATGTGGTATACA
>CAJUKV010000008.1 GCA_910587305.1 uncultured Lachnospiraceae bacterium
CAGGTATTTACCGCTGAGACACATCGTCTCAAACATGTACTAACATCCGGAATTCTTTCGGAAGGGAAATCTCAATCACCTTTTGGCTAAGAGGCGCAAAATCCCCTTCCAACTTTGGAAATTCCAGGCGGCATGCACATAAAAGCTGGTTGTTAATCTCATATTCACGCTTATACCTGTCATTCCAGCTCCTGTCGCCATACTTGTAATCCCCCAGCACCGGGTGACCGATACTCGCCATATGAATCCGCAATTGATGCGGCTTCCCCGTAATCAGCTCCGCCTCCACCAGGGTTCTGTCCAAAAAGTGCGAAATTGGATAATATCTGGTTTTTATAAGGGAACCGTCCTGCCCGTCGTTTCCTTTTACAAGATAGCTTTTATTGTTTTCCTCATCCTTCACAAGACGGCCTTCTAACAATTCTTCCTGAACCACCCTCCCCTTCACAAACATACGGTAAAACTTGCGGATCTCCCGATTTTTTAACAAGCTGCTGATTTTCTGGCTGCCTGCAAGAGATTTAGCGCCAATCACCAGTCCAAAAGTATTTCTGTCAAGCCTGTTACAGACAGACGGCTTATAAGTGGAAAGCTGCATCTCATTTATGGCCCCTGTTTTTAACAGATATCCAATCAGCCATTCGTTTACCGACTTATCCTCTGCAGCTGCTTTTTGAGAAAGAATACCTGCCGGTTTATTTACAACCATAACATTCTTATCTTCATAAACAACCTCAATACCTTTCAGCGTTTTATAAGCCTCATCATATTCCGCCGTCTCTACACTGTCTTTCCTGAAATGCAAAATGGTATCATCTGACAAGTACAGGCAAACCACGTCCCCCTTAACCAGCTTTTCTTTTCCCTCCGCCTTTTTCCCGTTTAAAGTAATATTTTTCTTGCGGAGCATCTTATAAAAAAAGGAAGAAGCGGCCAGCGGCATAAATTTATGAAGAAACTTATCCAATCTCTGCCCCGCTTCATTTTCATCTATATTTATCTGCTGCATAATTTTTTTCCCTTTCTTCTTATAAATACTTCCCATTTCTTCTCATTTTGTTGTTTGGTTAACATAAAATTATTATGTTAACCAAACAGTGAAAACTAATATAAACTAATATTATATAAAACTAAAATATAACCATTCGGTTTACATAAAAAGATTATGTAAACCATATTGCTTTTTCACATTACTTTTTTACCTGACAGATTGCCAATAAACAGCCTAGAAAAACAGGTATTCCAAAAGGAACCCTTGAAAAAACGTCAGCGTTTGGTGAGGTATTTTCGAACCTGGCGCTGCTACATTTTTGCAGAGCGAGAGCGCGGTGACGTTGGAATACCTGTTTTTCCAAGCGTCCTCTTTCCACAGCAAAAAAAGTAATCACTCCTCTTAAAGTGATATCTCATAAAGCAATACTCGAACCTCATCCTCTTTCTCAGGGCTCCCCACTCTATCCGTCTGATTCAAATTCATAAGCTGCTGCGCATATTTCTCAATATCATCCGAAAGCTTAATGGTCATATCCTTAAAGCCGCCCTGCCTTAACATTGTCTGTAAATGTTCCTCACATGCCCTAAGCTCGCAATCCCCTTTTTGCGCATACCCGAGAATCACCTTCCCATCCACCACCATATGGCTGATGGCAAAATTCTTTTGGTAGGATGTAAAATACAAATCATACATCCCAATCAGCCTTCCCTCCAAAGGCGCAAGCGCTCTGTGGGCCTCCTCGCCGCATCCCTTAGCACGAAACAGCATAATCAATTGCACCATACTCTTGCAGGCCGGAAGACAGCCCAGAACCGCAACCACCGTAAGCAGGTTCTTTCTGGTTCCGGTGGTCGCATAACCTGCTATAAACAGCGCCAGAGAAATCCCAAAAAACAGGATTGTCCGCAGGAGAACCTGACGCCTTTTTGCCGTAAGATATCCATAATTTCCTTTTACCGCTTTCACAACGAATTACTCCTTATTTTTTACTTTCTTTGGGTGTATATTGCGAATAACACGAGTTTTCTTTTGACTGACTCGGTCGTTTTCGTTCCGATTCTTATCCTTTACTTTACTGTGATCTAAATGTCTGCTGCTACTCTTATTTTCCTTTTTATTGATATTCCTGCCTGTGTCTTTTTCATTGCCTTTTACTTTGTTTCTGTTGTCTTTTCTCTTTCCTTTCCGCTCTGCCGTTTTGTTACCGGCAGGAAGTATTCCCTTTCCCGCAGGCCGGGGCCGTATCAGACATTTTTCTCCAAATCCAATGAGATCCTCCCGCCCTGCTTTTATGAGCGCTTCTTTCACCAAATCGTAATTTTGAGGATTTCCGTATTGAATCAGGGCCCTTTGCATATTTTTTTCATGGGGATTTCTGCACACATACACCTTATTGCCGGTTATGGGATCAATCCCCGTATAATACATAACGGTGGAGAGAGTGGACGGCGTAGGGTAAAAATCCTGCACCTGCTCCGGCATATATCCTAAATCCCTCAAATATTCCGCCAGCTCAACGGCTTCCTTTAGTGTAGAACCGGGATGGGATGACATAAGGTATGGCACCAGAAACTGGTTTTTGTCAAGCTCCTCATTTAACCTGTTATACTTCTTTACAAATTTGTCATATACACTCCGCTTTGGTTTCCTCATCCGGTTAAGAACCGCATCGGATATATGTTCGGGCGCCACCTTAAGCTGACCGCTCACATGATGCTTTACCAGCTCTCTGAAAAAAGAATCGTCTTCATCCGCCAATAAATAGTCAAATCGGATGCCGGAACGGATAAATACCTTTTTCACCCCCGGAAGGGAGCGAAGCTTTTCAAGCAGTTTTTTGTAATCCTGGTGGTCTACGTACAAATTGGGGCAGGGCTTCGGAAACAGGCATTGTCTGTCCTGGCAGACGCCGCATTTTAGCTGCTTTTGACAGGAAGGATGACGAAAATTGGCCGTAGGCCCCCCTACGTCATGGATATAGCCCTTAAAGTCAGGTTCCTTTATCAGCACCTCGGCCTCCCTTATAATGGACTCATGACTTCTTACCTGCACGATTCTGCCCTGATGAAAGGTCAGGGCGCAAAAGCTGCATCCTCCAAAGCATCCCCTGTTGCTAATCAGGGAAAATTTCACCTCTGAAAAAGCAGGCACGCCGCCCTTTTCCTCATAGGACGGATGATAGCCGCGCATATAGGGCAAGTCATAAACATCATCCATTTCCTCCATTGATAAAGGCTTCTGAGGTGGATTTTGTACTACATAAACGCCGTTTGGATATTCCTCCACAAGGGGCTTTGCCGTAAAAGGATCCGTATTTTGATACTGTATCCCAAAGCTTTTGGCATATTGCTCCGGTTTTTGGACCATTTCTTCATAAGTGGGTAGCAAAATAGCGTTATATTCTTCCTCCGTCCCGCCGGTAATGCCGGAAATATCCCTCGTCCGATAGACAGTCCCCGGAATAAAACAGATATCCTTTACATCAATACCGCTCTCTAACGCCTGAGCAATTTCCACTATGGAACGTTCTCCCATGCCATAAGAAATCAGATCCGCCCCACTATCTAACAAAATAGAACGTTTCAGGCAGTCGCTCCAATAATCATAATGCGCAAGCCGCCGCAAGCTGGCTTCTATCCCACCGACAATGATGGGAATATCCTTAAATTTTTTCCGTATCAGATTTCCATATACCACCGTCGCATGATCCGGTCGTTTTCCCATGACGCCGCCGGGAGTATAAGCGTCAACGGAACGCCTTTTTTTCGATACATAGTAATGATTCACCATAGAATCCATATTCCCGCCGGATACAAGGAAAGCAAGACGCGGCCTTCCCAGTATGGCAATGCTGTTTTCATCCTTCCAGTCAGGCTGTGAAATAATACCCACACGATAGCCGTGGGCTTCAAGGACACGGCTGATAATTGCATGTCCAAAGGAGGGATGATCCACATAAGCGTCCCCAATTATATAAACAAAATCCGGCTTATCAATTCCCTGTTCTATCATATCCTGTCTTGAAACAGGCAAAAATCCATTCCGCAATGAAACCTCCCTGAAATCTGGCTCGTCTGCTCTCAATCCAAAACGCTGTTTTCACCTAACAGCGGCTGGTCTTCGGACTATCGGTAAGTTATTTCATGACAGTCCCTAAACTTTCCATAATATCCATATAATTCGTGATAAAATAGTCCGATAACCGCCTTTTTTCCTGTTCCTGATGGCGGGAATATTCGTCGGCTACGGCGCAAACCTTCATGCCGGCCGCCTTTCCTGCCAGGATTCCCGGAACAATATCCTCAAACACCAGACATCTTTCCGGAATCGCTTTACACCGCCTTGCCGCTTCTAAGTAAACGTCCGGAGCCGGTTTCCCCTTTTCCACGTCGCACGCCGTTACAATTGTGTCAAAGTAATCTAAAATGCCATGGACACTCATCACATTTTCCACCAGGAGCCTTGAATTGCTGGTGGCAATCCCAAGCCGTATCCCATTTTCCCGGCAGTACTCCACAAATTCCATAGCTCCATCCTTTAAAGGGACATGATGGGTATATTTATCCCAGGCCATCTCATTCCAGTCTTTCTTGATCTGCTCCACATCCTCCGGTATCCGGAATTTTTCTTTGAAATAGCATGCCGTCTCGGAAAAGCTCATCCCCTCAATTTCCCCCTGTAGTCCTTCCGGCAGCAAAATATTGTATCTTCCAAGATATGCAACGTCAATCTCTTTCCAAATTCCCATAGAGTCTACCAGGGAGCCGTCCAAATCAAACAGCACCGCATCAATATCTTTCAGCATAAATCCGCAACCTCTTTCCGTGTTAATTCTCTTATCTGTCCTTCCTTAAGCTTTTCGTCCAAAGAAAGCGCCCCCATAGACAGGCGTTTCAAATAAATAACCTTAGCGCCTACTGCCTGGAACATCCGCTTCACCTGATGGTATTTGCCTTCCGTAATGGTAATGAAATATGTATTTTCCTCTTCCGCCTCCAAAACCTTTGCCGGCAGCGTCATTTCATCCTTGCCTATTCTCACTCCCTGCATAAGGCGCTTCATCCCCTCTTTCCCGACGGAACAATCGGTTTTTACAAGGTATCTTTTGGGCACATGCTTTTTGGGAGAAAGAAGTTTATGGGCTAAGGGCCCGTCATTGGTGAGCAATAAAAGCCCCACCGTATCCTTATCAAGGCGTCCCACCGGAAAAATATCTTTCACCGGTATTCCTGTCAGATCCCCCTGATACTGCATTTGCAGCTGCTCCTTAAGCAAGTCCAAAACCGTTTTATCGCTTTTATCGGAAGTAGCCGTAACCACGCCTTGGGGCTTATTCATCATGTAATACACATAAGGCCGATAGTCGTACTCCTTTCCACCAAAGCCAATCCGCAGTTCGCCTTCCTTCACCTGCATTTCCGGCCCCATAACTTTAACCCCATTTACAAAAATCTGTCCTTTTCGGATATATTCCTTCACCTGGCTCCTAGAACCTATATTCATTTCGCATAATAATCTGTCAATTCTCATAAACATTATCATAACACAAAAAAGAAAAAGAACCTAGGACAAATATGTGCTTAACGCCCAAATTTACAGGTTATTGGAAGCTTGGAGGATTATCTTGAAAAAAAAATTTAGTTTTTATAAAATTTATTTTTATACCTTTTTGGCCCTTACGCTTACTGTTATTATCCTTGCTTTTCCGGCCCAGTGTCTTTCCCTTGCCTTAAACGGATTAAACCTTTGGTTTGAGAGAATGATTCCCACTCTTTTTCCTTTTATGGTGCTTTCCGGTATCATCATCCGTATGAACCTGACGGATTCTTTTGTAAAAATATTAAATCCTATTCTGGGAAGGCTGTTTCATCTAAGACGCGCCTGTATTTATGGTATGGTTATCGGCTTTTTATGCGGTTTTCCCATGGGCGCACACGTAACGGCGCAGCTTTATGAGAAAAAACAGATTTCAAAAGCCGAAGCTTCTCTTTTACTGGCTTTTTGCAATAACATAGGCCCCGTATACTTTTTAAGCTTTGTACTTCCAACCTTATCTCTGAAACAGGTGTTTCCTTTCCTGTTTGGTATGTATGGCTTACCCCTTTTCTACGGGCTCTTTCTGCGTTATATGGTATATCAAAACAATATAAAAGAAAGCTCCGGCCTTTGTTTTCCCAAAGAACCGGCGCCTGCCCTGCTTACGGCGCTGGACGAGTCTGTTTTTCATTCCCTTTTCAGTATTGCAAAGCTTGGCGGGTATATGGTTTTTTTTAATCTTCTGTTTGTTGTTCCGGGTCTTATAGCAAATTTTTTGCATTTGCCGGAAAATCTCTCTCGCCTGCTGACAGGAAGCGTTGGATGCCTTCTCGAAATAACGGGCGGCATTGGGATTGTGCAGGACAGCGCCCCTTACCTTGTTTTGTGCATTCTTCCCTTCGGAGGTTTATCCTGTATTGCCCAAACCTACAGCATGATTAAGAATACCGACCTTTCCATCACCGAATATGTCATGCACAAAATGATTCTCACTGCTATCACTGTTTTTTATTACCTTTTAACAGTGAAATTATCATTTTTGCCATAAAAAATGACAACAGAATAATGCAAATAGTGATGGCGGCTATCACACCATACGCCAATACGGCATTCTCCCTGTTTTCATTTTCATCAACAAAATCTGTATCAAAAGAAGCTTCGTCACCGCTCTCTTCCTCTGATGACTGTTCGCTTAATACCCTTTCGGGCATTTCTTGGTGCCGTTTTGCCAGCTCTTCCTCATATGCTTTCTGCGCTTTAGTCTCTTCGTCTATAACAGGCTCTATGAGGATAATATTACTCTCCGCAAATAAGTCAAAGCCGTTATAAGCTGCAACCCGAAGCTCCGTTTCCTGGTCAAGAGGAACTGTGACTTGAAAATCATGGCTTGGGGAAGAACGATTCCACCCTTCGGGTCTTGGCCATTCCTCCAATGGAAAATAGGTATTTCCTCCATCAAAGCTGTAGCAATAGTACAGAATATAGCTATCCTTATCCTCCGCTTCTATGTGAACATTCATCTCTCCTGTGCTTTTATCCGGGGAGCCTGCCTCAATCCTGCATAAATCCGGCTCCGTCTTATCCGGTCTTACGGTTTCATTTGGAATATCTGTTTCAGGCACCGGATAATCGCTGTAATCTTTTCCCAGAATATCCGATTTCAGTCTAAAATACTTCGCTGCCGCCAAAGCATCCAGCCGGCCTAATTCCTTTAACTGCTCTTCCCCCTGCTGGTAAAATCTTTTATCCTTTTCATGATCCAAATGACAGTGCTCTATCAGCACAGAGGGAACCTTTTCATAAGTGCTATATCTTAAAATGCCATAATAATTTTCTCCCCGATCGTTAAGCCTTGTCTTGATACCCCTGGAATAAGGCCCAAGCCCCGTAAGCTCGTCCAACTCTATCTGTGCAAAGGAGTACCCTTTGGCATAGTACGTCCCATCCGCAGGCACCCAGACCTCCGTACCAAAAAGAGTGTGATGAACAGAAGAATTGAAATGAAGACAAAACAGAAAATCTGCTTTTCGTTCCCCTGCAAACGCCGCTCTGTCCTTAATGCTCACATCTTCATCTCCCTGGCGGGTTAAATATACCTCCACTCCATCATACTTTTCCAGTTCCTCCTTCATTGCCCTGGCAACGGTCATGGTCATTTCCTTTTCCATATAGCCGTCATACTTGGCCCCTTCATTTTCCCCGCCATGGCCGGGATCTATCACAATCACCAACGGCCGTTCGGGCCGGGCCACGGCCGTTATGGAAAAAAGGCAAACACATGTGCAAAGAAAAAGAACAGCTCCTATAAAGTATATCATTTTCTTTCTATATTTCCTCAAATTTATACTACCTCACTGCAAAAACAAATATAAGACTCCGTCAGCCATCCGATGTCATTCGGTTAACGGCTGGTTTAGGTGCTAAACTTAATGGCATTACCCGGCTAACCTTATGCGAAATGAACTGCTGCAAACTTCGCAGGTCAGTACAGGTCAGTAAAACCCGGCTTACTTTTTGAGGTAACCCGGGTTTATTATATGCAATCATCTGAATTTCAGTTTCCACAAAGGGAATTTTCAGTAACTATGAAGCCGAAGGCCGACTCGAATTTCAAGATTTATCGTATTTACGGCAGCATCAAATCAAATCCAAATTCAGATTTTCACCGCCGCCGTTTCCACTCTCTACCGTATTTCCCAGATCTTCTCCTAAATACTCGTCTGCCTCAGGCGGGTTTAATTCCACTCGATTAGCGTTCACCACATCGCTGTAATGATTTAATGTACCAATAAAACTTTCATAATGCTCCCTGGTAGTGCGCATAGTCTGACTCATAAGCGTCTCTATATTTGCAAGAATGTCATCCGTATACTGCATGGCTGCCATCCGCATGCCGTTGGCCTCCATAGTCGCATTATCTAAAATTTCCTGGGCCTGCTGGGTGGCCATTTTTACAACCTCATTGGCCTGGGCGTATGCCTGCTGCATAATCTCATGTTCATTGATCAGCTCATTGGTATGAATGGTTGCCTCATTGACCAATGCTTCCGCCTTGGCGCGGGCATCATTTAAAATAGCCTCCTTATTGCTGATAATCTTTTGATACCTCTTTATCTCATCGGGTGTTTTCATACGCAGCTCTCTTAGGAGTTCATCGATCTCCTCCTTATTTACAATAATCTTGCTGTTAGAGAGAGGCTGGTATTTACAGCCGTCAATGTACTCTTCTATTTCATCAATTAACTGTTCGATTCTGCTGCTCATACACTTTCCTCGCTTTATTTTTTGTCAAACCCGAATTTCTGGTATACGAGATTTGCTACAAAGTCAGGCACACACATGGAGATATCCCCGTTAAAGCTTGCAATTTCCTTTACACTTGAGGAACTTAAATACGCATATTCCAAACTGGTCGTTAAAAAAATCGTATCTAACGATCCCTTTGAGAGCTTTACATTGGTTTGGGCATTTTGAAGCTCATATTCAAAGTCGGTGATAGCGCGCAGCCCCCTGATCACCACATGAATGTCCCTTGACCTGGCATAATCCACCAAAAGTCCGCTGAATGATTCCACCTTTACATTCGGAATATCCTTCACTACTTCCTGTAATATCTTAACACGTTCCTCCACGGAAAACAATGGAGTCTTTAGCTTATTGTTCAAAACGCTGACTGTTAATTCATCGAATATTTTCGCAGCTCTCTTAATCACATCCAAATGTCCATAGGTAACCGGATCAAAACTTCCCGGATAAATTGCTGTTTTCATCATAATCCTCCATTTTTTGCCGCCTGCAATATAAGATATATAGGTATTACTTCTATTGCAAAAGTATCTGCTGTGTCCTAAATTGCAACAGTTCAGCCTTGCCGAATGGTTACTTTAAACTTTCTTTATAAAAACATGCTTGTTTGTCTTATATACCTTTTCCTTCACAATCTCATAGCCCTGTCCCGCCAGGAAATCCGATTTAGTATCTTTTTCCGCTTCTAGTATAATCAACGTATTTTCTGTCACATAAGGCTGCCTTAAAAGCAAATTAAAAACCTCCTCCTCATACCCGGCATGATAAGGCGGATCGATAAACACAAAATCCACCTCTTTTTCATGTATCATGGAAAGAGCGGTAAATACATCCTGTTTCAGAAGTGTAGCATTATTGGAAAATTTTGTAAAGGCAAGATTTTCCTCTATACAGGAAATCGCCTCCCGGCCATTTTCCACAAAATAAGCGTAAGAAGCGCCTCTGCTTAGGGCTTCAATACCAACTCCGCCGCTTCCCGCAAACAAATCCACAAAAATGCACCCGGGAATATCCCACTGTATGATATTGAACAAAGTTTCTTTGATCCGGTCCGTTGTGGGCCTGGTACCCGGTCCATTTGGCGTTTTCAGCTGCAGGCTTCTTGCTCTTCCGGCTATCACTCGCATTTGTTTTTATCCTTTCTTTACGCTAACCCAATCCTAAACTCTTACTTTGGTTCCCCTTCCGTCTCTCTTGGCCGTCTTTAATTTACTCAAATCAAACGGCTTATCCTTGTATGAAACCGTTTCCTCCATACCCTCTCCCGTATAATATACCTGTTCCACGTAATCCTTACCGGTAAGCTTCATTCCCCGCACGCCAATGGCATTCTTCTTTTTTTCCGGTATTTCCTCCAGGTCAAACTTAAGGAAATATCCTTCGGCGCTCTGCAAAACAATCTGCTTTTGCCTGTCTAAGACGGCAACGCTTACCACCTCGTCCCCTTCCGTCAGCTTGGTTGCCGCCACCGTTCTCTTTGCAACGTCAAACTCGCCGCCGTCCACAATCTTCATCATGGCAAGCTTCGTCACAAACACCATCCGGTAAAGATTTAAGCTGGTCTGACTTGCCGCGGCTACCACAAACTCTTTTTCCCCGTTAAAATTGCTGATATTATCAATGGGAACCCCCTTGTCCCTGAATCTGCCGTGGGGAATATCCATAACCTTTACGGTGTGAAGCTGGCCCGTATTGGTAAAAATACATACCTTACCCGTATTTTTGCAGGGGAAAACATACTTATTTTCGGCATCCGCCGCCTCCTTATTTCTCTCGTAGGCGGCGAAGTCAATGGTTTTGGCATACCCAAAGCGGTCCATCAGGAAGATGACCTCCGCTTCTTCCACTTTCTTTTCCACATAAACGGCTTCCGCAACATTTTCAATTTTGGTTTTTCTGGGCACTGCGTATGCTTTCTTTATCTGATCCAGTTCGTTGATGATCACCTGGGCCATGGAATCCCGTCTGTCCAGAATATCCTCATAGCGGTAAATATTCGCCATAGTCTCCTCATGCTCATGGATCAGGGCCTCTAGCTCTAAGCCGATTAATTTGTAAAGGCGCATTTCCAGTATGGCGTTTGCCTGCTTTTCCGTAAACTGAAGCTGGGCCGCCATCACTTTGGACTCTCGAGAGCGGAACCGGATGCCTTCCGTTTTCCCTTCCACCAGACAAGCCTTGGCCATATTCCTGTCTTTGGAGCCCCGAAGAATCTCAATGACCAAATCTATGACATTACAGGCTTTGATAAGCCCCTCCTGAATCTCCTTCCGTTCCCTTTCCTTCGCGAGAAGATTGGTATATTTTCTGGTGGCGGATGCAAACTGAAACGCCACATTGTGCTGAATAATCTGCTTTAGCCCCATAACCTCCGGCCTGCCGTCCGCAATGGCAAGCATATTGACGCCAAAGGTGTCCTCCAGCCTTGTTTTTTTGTAGAGCATATTGATAAAATTGTCCACATCCGCATCTTTTTTCAGCTCAATAACAATCCGAATCCCCTCTTTGGAAGACTGATTGGAGATATCAACGATATCTTGGGTTTTTTTGGTCTCGGAAAGGGCGGCCACATCCATCAAAAATTTGGAA
This sequence comes from uncultured Lachnospiraceae bacterium, assembly GCA_910587305.1. GTDB lineage: Bacteria > Bacillota > Clostridia > Lachnospirales > Lachnospiraceae > Suilimivivens. Next base: position 11,426 of record CAJUKV010000008.1, read on the forward strand.
ATGTTTGTGCCAATCATAGGATAAGGGATTTCGCTGATTACCACGTTTACCCTTCCGGCTTTTCCTTTTTCCACATCCACCTTTCCCCGGACCTTGATTTTCCCGGTTCCCGTCCTGTAAATTTCCAAAAGCTCGTCTTTATTTGTCACAATGCCGCCTGTGGGAAAATCGGGCCCCTTTATGTACCGCATGAGACCTTCCGTGGTAATACTTTCATCCAGCATGTACGCCTTTACGGCCTGTGCCACTTCCCCTAAATTGTGAGGCGGAATGCTGGTCGCCATACCCACCGCAATTCCCTCCGAGCCATTTACAAGAAGATTTGGAAATTTTGCAGGCAGAACCTCCGGCTCCTTTTCCGTTTCATCAAAATTTGGAATAAAGTCCACCACATCCTTATCCAAATCCGACAAAAAAGCTTCCTGGGTAACCTTCTCAAGCCGCGCCTCCGTATAACGCATAGCGGCGGCGCCGTCCCCCTCAATATTGCCAAAATTCCCATGACCGTCTATGAGCGGAAGCCCCTTCTTAAAATCCTGTGTCATCACCACAAGCGCTTCATAAATAGAGCTGTCGCCATGAGGATGATACTTACCCATAGTATCCCCCACAATACGCGCGCTTTTCCTGTATGGCCTGTCATACCGGATCCCCAGCTCATGCATATCATACAAAACCCGCCTCTGCACCGGCTTAAGCCCGTCCCGCGCATCCGGCAGCGCCCGCGCAATAATAACGCTCATGGCATAATCTATATAAGATTTCTGCATCACCTCAGAATACTCAGTTTTAATAATCTTTTCTTCCATATACCTCACCAAACCTCTTACCATATACCTAACCCGGATAAACCGGAACCAAAATATTGCCATTTTGCGCAAAATTTCGTTGTTAAGTGCCTAAATAATGGAATCTTCGTAACCTTACCTGAATATTCTGCAAATATATTCTGCGAAAAGCCTTATGCACCATGGAAACTAAAACAAACAAACGCTGTCTCGCTTCGCAAGCCAGCTTATTGTCATAGAAGACAGGCGAGCCTCTGCTCGACTGGCTTCTGCATTACTGGGTTTGTTGGAATGCCTGGTGCAACAGGCTTTGAGTAGAATATATTGGCAGAATATTCTTCACAACCTACGCAAATATCCATCCATCAAACATCCAACTCCGCATCGGTAGCATGCTCATAAATAAAAGCTTTCCTGGGCGGCACATCCGATCCCATCAGCATTTCCGTCACCTCGGACGCCATCCGCGCATCCTCTATCTCAACCAGCTTTAAAATCCTTGTTTCCGGATTTAAAGTGGTCTCCCACAGCTGGGAGGCGTCCATCTCTCCAAGCCCCTTATACCTCTGCAGGGTAAAAGGCCCCTTATGCCGTTTTCTGTACCGTTCTAAGGCCTTGTCGTCATACAGGTATTCTTCCTTCCCCCTCGAGGGCATGGCTTTATACAAAGGCGGCATGGCGATATACACATGTCCCTCATAAATCAGCTCAGGCATGAAACGGTAAAATAAGGTGAGCAGCAAAGTGGAAATATGCGCGCCGTCCACGTCCGCATCCGCCATAATAATGATTTTATTATAACGGAGCTTGGAAATATCAAAATCATTTCCATAACCTTCGGAAAACCCGCAGCCAAAGGCGTTAATCATGGTTTTAATTTCCGCATTTGCCAACACCTTATCAATGCTTGCCTTTTCCACATTTAAAATCTTCCCCCGGATAGGCAGTATAGCCTGAAAAGCGCGGTTCCTTGCGCTTTTCGCGCTTCCTCCCGCCGAATCTCCCTCCACGATGAAGATTTCACATTTGGAGGCGTCCTTTGACTCGCAGTTGGCAAGCTTCCCATTCGAATCAAAGGAAAACTTCTGCCTGGTCAGCATGTTGGTCTTCGCCTTTTCCTCCGTTTTCCTGATTTTAGCCGCCTTTTCCGCACAACCTATGATATTTTTAAGCGTTTCCAGATTCCGGTCGAAATAACGCACCAACTCGTCGCCTGTCACCTTGGAAACCACTTTGGACGCATCCTGATTATCTAACTTGGTTTTCGTCTGTCCCTCGAACCTTGGATCCGGATGCTTAATGGAAATCACCGCCGTCATGCCGTTGCGCACATCCGCTCCGGTAAAGTTTGCGTCCTTTTCCTTTAATATATTTAACTCCCTTGCATAACTGTTGATGATATTTGTAAAGGAAGCCTTAAAGCCGGTTAAGTGGGTGCCTCCCTCGGAATTGTAGATATTGTTGCAAAATCCCAGTACATTCTCATGAAATTCATTGATATACTGGAAAGCGCCCTCCACGGAAATGCCTTCGTTTTCCCCTTTAAAATAAATCACATCGCAGACGGGTTCCTTGGATTTGTTCATATCCCTGATAAAGCCTATGATACCATCCGGCTCATGGTATGTAACCTGTTCCGCTTCTTCTTTTCGTTTATCCTCAAAAATTATGGTAAGGGCGGGATTCAAGTAAGCGGTCTCGTGCATCCTGCTTTTGATTTCGTCCTCTTTAAACCGTGTTTTGTCAAAAATGGTATCGTCGGGAAGAAAATTTATTTTCGTTCCGGTTCCTTTCGCCTTCCCCACCACAGGCAAGAGGCCGTCCTTCAGTTCTACCATGGGATTTCCCCGTTCGTACCTGTCCTCATAGATAAATCCGCCATTTTTCACCTGCACGGTTAAATAAGTAGAAAGAGCGTTCACAACGGAGGAGCCAACCCCATGAAGGCCGCCGCTGGTTTTGTAAGCGGAATCATCAAATTTGCCCCCCGCATGTAAGGTGGTAAAAACTAACCTCTCTGCGCTGACCCCTTTTTCATGCATTCCCACGGGGATACCGCGGCCGTTGTCCTGTATGGTTGCGGAACCGTCCGCCTCAAGCGTCACCTGTATGGTATCGCAGTATCCTGCCAGATGTTCGTCCACCGCATTATCCACAATTTCATAAATCAGATGATTTAAGCCCCTGGTGGAGACGCTTCCGATGTACATTCCCGGCCTTCTCCTGACCGCCTCAAGCCCTTCCAGCACAGTGATGCTGGATGCATCATAAACCGTTTTTGCCATTTACTACCGACCTCTTTCTATCATGATAGAATATTTTTCTTCACACTATTTTTTTACAGCATGCAATCGCCAGGGAGCCCGGCCCGATATGGCAGGCTACGCTCAAAGATAAAGGAGATATCACAATATCAAAGCCCGGGAATTCCTTTAATAATTCCTCCTTAAGCTGCACCGCAGCCTCCTCGTTCTTTGTATGGGCGATTTCCAGCCAGATATTATCTGCCTTAGCCCCTCCAAACCTGTTTTCCATATCTGTCCTTATGGCGTTTATCATAATGGATTTCCCCTGATTGGACGTTCTTGCCTTTGCAAACGCATCCAATTTATCCCCCTGAATCTGTAACACAGGTTTTAATCTTAACATAGTGCCGATAGCCGCGGCGGCCGGCGTAATCCTTCCGCCCTTTTTCAGGTAATACAACGTATCCAGCATAATATAGATACTGGAATTGTATTTATCTTTTTCAAGAAAATCCTTAATTTCGGCGGCGTTCATCTCCCGCTTTGCAAGCAGCATCGCATCCAATACGGACTGCCTTTGGGTAACGGAAATTCTCTGGTTGTTTACCACCTGCACCTTCCCGTCAAATTCCTCCGAAAGCATAAGGGCGCTCTGACAGGAACCGGAAAGACCACTGCTCATGGGAATATATACGATCTCCTCATATTCTTTCAAGATTTCCTTCCAAAAATTCATCACCGACTCAGGAGATGGCTGACTGGTCACCACGTTGGCGCCGCCTTTTAATTTCTCGTAAAATTCTTCCTGGGTAAGGGTAATATCTTCAAAAAAGGTCTCCTCATCAATCATAAAGGGCATTGGAAGCACCGAAATGCCAAGCTCCTTAGCCTCCGTTTGGGTAATGCCGCTGTTTGAATCTGTAGCTACTGCAACTCTGGTACTCAATCTGTCCACCAATCCTTCCTTCATATTTTCAATTACACATATTATAAAACGTTAAAAAATTTATTTTAAAAAACACAAATATATCATACTTTCAGATCGATCTAAAGTCAATATCATTTCCTGCATTTTCATTCAAATACCGCTTAAGGGCCGCGTACTTTTCGGTCTCCAACCGCCCATCTTCAAGCAGCTTATCCACCGTCATACTTACTTTTTTAATCAATTCCGCATCCTGATAGACATCCGCTATCCGAAATTCCATTGCGCCGCTTTGCCGGATGCCAAATAAGTCGCCCGGGCCCCTTAGCTTTAAATCCTCCTGTGCAATATAAAAACCGTCGTTGGATTTATTTAAAATCTGCAGCCTTTCCATAGATTCCTTTTTGTCGGAACCGCTCATAAAGATACAGTAGGACTGCTCTTTCCCCCTGCCAATCCGTCCTCTTAACTGGTGAAGCTGAGCCAGGCCAAACCGCTCCGCATTTTCAATCATCATCACCGTCGCATTGGGCACATTGATTCCCACCTCTATGACGGTGGTAGACACAAGCACATGGATATGGCCGGCTCCGAAGGCTTCCATCACCCGTTTTTTATCCGCCGGCTTCATTTTCCCGTGAAGCATTTCCACGTGAACATCCACAGGTAATCTGCCCTTTAGCTTTTCGCAGTAATCCACCACATTTTCAAGGCCCTCCTCTCCTTCCTCGCCGGCTTCCACCATGGGGCAAATCACATATACCTGCCTGCCGCCGCGCACCTGCTTTGTGATAAATTCGTAGGCTTTTTCCCGATAGGAAGTCCCCACCACACAGTTTTTCACCGGAAGTCTGTCGGAAGGCAGTTCATCCACCACCGACAAATGCAAATCTCCATACAAAATAATGGCCAGGGTTCTTGGAATAGGCGTTGCACTCATCACAAGCACATGTGCTTTTCCGCCCTTTTCACTTAAAATTTCCCGCTGTCTTACCCCGAAACGATGCTGCTCGTCGGTGATCACAAGCGCCAGCTTTTGGTAAGTTACCTTTTCCTGAATGAGCGCATGGGTGCCTATAATGACATTGACTTCCCCCTCCTCAATCTGCCTGTAAATCTTTCGTTTGGCCGCCGCCCCCACGGATCCGGTAAGGAGCACCGGTTTGAAGGGAAGACCATATTTTCCGCACATACCGCAAAGCTGCTCAAAATGCTGGGAAGCCAAAAGTTCCGTAGGCGCCATTAAAGCCCCCTGATAACCGTTGCTTACCGTGAGCAAAAGGCAAAGAAAAGCCAGAATGGTTTTGCCCGAGCCCACATCCCCCTGCACCAGCCGGTTCATACATTTGCCGCTTACAAGGTCCGCCTCAAGCTCTCTCCACACCCGCATTTGCGCATCCGTCAGCCTGTAAGGCAGCGCCTCTAAAAGCCGCCCTGTCCATGCGGTTTCCAGCATAGGATAATCTGTGGAAAGATCCTCATTGTATTCTTTCATCTTCCGGACAGCTAATAGAAACAGGAAAATTTCATCAAAGGCCAGCCGTTTCCTCGCCTCAATAAGACTGACCCAATCCTTTGGAAAATGTATCTGGCAGACCGCACCCGCCCTTCCAATCAGTCCATATTCCTCTCTGATATCTTCCGGCAGATATTCTTCCTCCTCAAAGGCGGATAACGCCTGCGTAACCGCTTTGGCAATGGTCCTGTCCGACAGCCCTGCCGTAAGGCCGTAGCAAGGCTGAAGACCTCCCATCCGCTCGGCATATTCCTTCCAGGTAAAGATTTTGGGCTGCTCCATGCGATATCCGCCCCGCTCCGCGCTCACCTTTCCTCTGAACAGATAGGAGCTGCCCGCCGTCAGTTTATTTTTCAGATACGGAGTGTTAAAAAAGGTAAGGGAAACATTGTCCGTGCCGTCGCTTCCCACTCCCGTGCCGATAACCAGATTTCTCACTTTCTTCCATTTAAAAGAAGCAGGCAAAAAAAGCTCCAAAGTGACAATCTCATCCCCCGCCCCTTCCGCCGCCTTTACAGGAGGTTTAAAAGCCTGATAGCCTCTGGGATAATGACACAGCAAATCTTCCGTGTTATATATCCCTAATTTATAAAAAAGCTTTGCCGTTTTCTCCCCGATTCCCTTTAACTTAATAATATCCTCTACATATTTCATTGCCATTCCCCATAGCGATAACGCTTCTCGAATCACTTATTACAATCGGGCAGGGAAGATTTTTTTCCCTGCTCGCCGCGCGGCCCGTGCGCCGCTTTAGTGGCATATTTCCGCTGCACGGGCCTGCGCAAAAATACAAAAAGGACGGTTTTTCCGTCCTTTTCATTCATAAGCGAAACATTGCCATTACTATTCCGCAGATACGATGTAGTAATAAATAGGCTGCCCGCCGTACTGCAGTTCAACATCACAGGAAGGATACGACTCCTCAAGACTCGCTTTGAGGCTTTCGGCCGCCTCCAAAGTCACATCCTCACCATAATAAACGCTGATCAGTTCCAGCCCATCTTCCATCATTTCCTGAACCATGGACGCGGTCACATCGGCAACCTCGCCGCCAACGGAAAGGATTCCCTTATCGCCAATACCCATGTAATCGCCCTGATTAATTGTCTTATCATCAATTACGGTATCTCTCACCGCATAGGTAACCTGACCGGTTTTCACATTGCCGATCTCCCGTTTCATGGTTTCTTCGTTTTCTTCCGGCGTCAAATCAGGAACGTAATTGATGATTGCCGTGATCCCCTGAGGCACCGTCTTGGTAGGAATTACGATAATTTTTTTGTTTTCCACCATAGCCTGGGCCTGATTGGCAGCCAAAATGATATTTTTATTGTTGGGCAGAATAAAAATGGTATCCGCATTCACCTTTTCAATCGCGTTGAGCATGTCCTCCGTGCTGGGGTTCATGGTCTGACCGCCCTCAATCATATAATCCACGCCAAGTCCCTGAAAGATTTCATTGATACCCCGGCCCACGGAAACGGCAATAAAGCCAACCTCCTTATGAGGCATGGGTTTCTCCAAAGGAGCTTCCTCCCTCGCCTTTCCTTCCTTAAACAGCTTTTCCTGATGCTCTAAGCGCATATTGTCAATCTTAAGGTTAGATAAAGCGCCGTATTTAAGGGCCTTTTGAATGGCAAGTCCGGGGTCATTGGTATGTACATGCACCTTGACCACATCATCATCCGCCACTACCACAATAGAATCTCCTATGGACTCAAGATATTCTTTAAAATCCATCTCCTGCTTGATATTAAAGTTTCTTGTAAGCATAATGATAAATTCCGTGCAATAACCAAACTTGATATCAACATCGGAATTTGCCTCCGCATTTGCTTTCTTTCCGGAACCTGCAGGGGCTTCTTCTATGGAAAAATCAATTTCCTTGCCCAAATAAGCGTCATAAGCGCCTTTTAACACCTGCATAAGGCCCTGTCCGCCGGAATCCACCACACCTGCCTGCTTTAATACCGGCAGCATCTCCGGGGTACGCTCTAGGACATCATCCGCATACTTTATGATTTCATCAAAAAATACCTGTAAATCCTCGCACCCCTCATTAGCAAGCTCCCTTGCTCTGGTGGAAGCCCCTTTGGCCACCGTCAAAATGGTACCTTCCTTGGGCTTCATAACCGCTTTGTAGGCAGTCTCCACCGCCTTTTCAAAAGCGTCCGCAAACACAGGAATGTTAAGTTCTTCCTTTTCCTTGATAGATTTGGTAAATCCTCGGAAAAGCTGGGATAAAATTACACCTGAATTTCCTCTTGCCCCTCTTAAAGAGCCGGACGAAATCGCTTTACACAATGCTTTCATATCCGGGTTTTCCATAGCCGCAACATCTTTAGCCGCTGACATGATCGTAAGCGTCATGTTGGTTCCTGTATCGCCGTCCGGTACAGGGAAAACATTTAAGTCATTAATCCATTCCTTTTTGGATTCCAGATTTTTGGCGCCAGCTAAGAACATCTTTGCAAGTACCTTAGCGTCGATTATATTCGTCACAGCAAATCCTCCTCATTAATCAATCACTCTAACACCTTCGACAAAGATGTTGATTTTTTCAACTTCAATTCCTGTGAATTCCTCTACCTTGTATTTTACATTGCTAATCAGGTTGTCCGAAACTGCAAGTATGCTCACGCCATAAGCAACGATTACATGAAAGTTCATCGTAAGCTTATTGTTATGGATAGCTACGTTGATACCTCTGGTCATGCTGTCTTTTTTTAGTAGTTTCACAAGGCCATCCCTGACGTTAATGCCTGCCATACCCACAATGCCAAAACATTCCATGGCTACGCTGCCTGCATAACGGGCAATCACTTCATTATCAATAGTAACATTTCCCATATGCGTATTCATAGAAGTTTCTTTCATGGAATAATTTTTCATAGGCTGCCTCCTTATATTTTGAACATATATTAAATATTATAACCGTAAAATGGAAAAAAAGAAACAAAAATTTACAATAATATTATTTCAAAAAACATTTCTTATTTTTCACTTGCAATTCGACTTATTTTCTGCTATTATACAACTGTTGTGTATGTTTATTATGAAGTGTCAGGAGGTGCGGTGATGGCTAAATGCGATATTTGTGGTAAAAGTGTTCAGTTTGGGAACAATGTGAGCCATTCAAATAGACGAACTAACAGAATTTGGAAACCCAATATCAAGCGGGTTAAATGTAAAGTAAACGGAGCTCCCAGAAGATTGCATGTTTGTACAAATTGTCTGAAGTCCGGAAAAGTTGAAAGGGCTTAATCTGATTAAATGAGATGGAAAGAGAACTGTCATAAATGACTTTCGTCATGGATGGCAGTTTTTTTGTGTACAAATCTTCCCTGCCGCTTTTCTACAGGCATCCGCAGGCAAGAGCCGCGGACGCGAAACATCCGTTTGACTCCATAAGCCTGTTCCCGATGAGGGCTTGCTCATGCCCTCATTTCCAGCTCAAATTCATGCCGCAATTCCTCATATGCCTCGTTGATTACCAGCACCATCCCATTGTCCCCCGCCACATTGTCCGGATGATACATTTTAATCAAATCCTTATACCGCTTTTTTAAAGCCAGCTGGGAGTTGACGCCCTGAAACAGCATTTTGGCGACCTCCGTGCCGTTTTCTCTTACCGCGAAATTGCTATGGGCGCTCTTTTCCGCTTCAAATAAAAGCTTTTCTTTTTCCAGCTTTTCCTGGTCTGCGCTCAGTTGGATAAATCCGTCTCTGAGTATCGCCATCTTTTTATCAAAAAAGGCCTGATCCTGTTTAAAAATTCTCTGTTCAACGTCAAGCTGTCGGGTTGCCTGATCCATATCCAGCTCAAACTGCCTTCTTTCCGACGAAAGCTTGTCCCAATCACGCTTCAAATCCATTTTTTCCGTCTGAAGCCGCTCATTTTCCTGACAAAGCCAGTCCCTCAGCTCTTTGAGCCCTTCTTCCGTACCCTCCGCCAGTATCTTATCAAACTCCTTTTTCTCTATGGTTCTTTTCAGGTCGCCCATTTTAATCCTCCATGCTTTCAATAGCCGGCAGTATTCATACTGACAAACTATAAGTAACAATTGTATCCAATTAACAGCAATAAAGCGATAATAAACAGCGCCGTTAAATAATGATGTGCAAGAAAAAGCATAAGTAACATTCCTACTGCAATCCAAAATGCAATAAAACCAATCAGTCTTTTCATGCGTAATCACTCACTTATGCTTCTTGCTTTATCTTATGCGCTTCTTATCAAAATATTGCCTGTCCTTTTTTTGGCTGGTCACCGCCATTTGAATCCCTATCGCTATTCTTCTTCCGGAAATGCAATGTCAACCGCTTTTTCGTCGTTTATCATTTCTTCCTTGGGAGCCGTAAATTTGTCCACAATATCCGGAACCAAATCAAGCACCTTTGTGATGGTATCCTGATTTTTAATATTTACAAGCTTCGTGCTTCCATTTTTAATGACCAGTACCGCGCTGGGCGTAAGCTTACCAAAGAAACCGCCGCCACCGCCGTTTTGCTTATCCTTCGCGCTTGCGCCCGCTCCAACACCAAAGGATACATCCACAAGCGGTAAAATAATGGTATCGTCAATTTTGGTCGCTTCTCCAACCACCGTTTTGGTGGATAAAACCGTATTCATCCCCTTCATTAAGGATTCAATTACCCCTGTAAAATTGTTTTCTGACATTTACGCTGCCTCCCTTTTAAATAATTTGATTAACTTACGTATATCTTTATTAAAATAAATAATCCATGCACATTTCACTAATACGAATATCGTTATTTTTCCCTTTATAAAAAGAGAGCCTTCCACGATTTGACGCTCAAAATCGGGTACCACTTCTATATGATTACCCAGCAGCGGATATAAAATACCATATGCCGCCATAACCTGCCCCGTACTTGCCGGGTCTCCCGTTCCTATCAGCAGCTCTCCCGTCAGTTTCCGGGGCCTTAACATCTTAAGCAGCGCAATCAGCTGCCCTTTACACACCTGAAAACCACGGTCGAACCTGTCGCTTTGCAAAATTTCCACATAGTACCTGATATTATTTACAATATCTTTTATCTTATCACATATCCTGACGATTGTGTACCGTATATTTTTGAGAACATCCCAAATTTTACGGAGGAAAGCAAGAATTTTATTTTCTTCTTTCCCATCGCCTCTTTCGGCATCTTCAATCCCTTCGGAATTGTCCTTTTCGTCTTCTTCTTTCAAGGCTTCCTTTTGCCCTGCCTCAGCAATTGCCTCCGTCGTCTCGGTCTCCTCCGACTTCGGAGCATCCTCCGCCCTGATTTTATCCTCTCCTTTGTCATCCTGTGACTTATCCTTCTTCTTCCCCTTTTTTTCTTTCCTTTTTCCCTTTTCGGAAGAAGAACTCTCCGCATCCCCTTTGGACTTATCCGAACGGAAAACCGTAAAGCAAAATACCCGTACCCGCACATATGCCGCCTCCGGATAAGAAAATGCAACGTTTAAAATATGCGCAAGATACGTCACCCTTACGTCCGCAACAATTGGCGTCCCGTCCTCCGTCTTCCTGTGGACCTTAATCTTGTATCGAATCGGCACAAACAAAACGAGCAGAACCACCATCAATATGATTCCAAGCAAAACCAGCAGGATAATGCCCAGAATTTTTAAAATAGTTAGCAGCACTGCAACCATGCCCTTACTCCATATCACTGTTTTCTTACAATAAGCTGCCTCTCGAAGCCTGGCAGCGTTTGTTTGCTTTTAACTTTAAATATTCTTTCAGATTACAATTTCCCAAAGTTTCCACACATTCCTGCGCTATCTTTACAACAATTTCCACCGCTTCCTCATGACTTGCCGCAATCCCTACCACAATCGGAGGATGATACCTGTAATACCTCTGCTTCAAATAAGCGCTGTGAAAAATCTCCAGCTGATCCGGCGAAGGCGCCAGCACAATCACATACACCTGCACGCCGGCATGACGTTTCAATTTCCATTTCACCTTCCCGGGATTCTTAACCCCGTCCCCAACATAAAGATATCTATAAAACTTCATTCCTATACCCCACCTGCCATACATCATACCACACTTCCAACAAATCCCATAGCAAAATGTTAGAATTTTTTTGTCCAATATCTTCTTAATCATTATTTTATAGCCGGCAACCGGAAACTTAGCTTCTCCGCGAATAGAAATTCAAGGAGGAGCCCTTATAAAAACGCCAGCGCTTGGTGAGGTTTTTTCGAACCTAGCGTCTGCTGCGTTTTTATAGAGCGAAAGCGCGGCGACGACTGAATTTCTATTCGCGGAGAAGCGGACGGATCATTGCGCCCCAAAATAAGCATCAAAAATCCTCTTTGCGATAGGCACCGCATAATCCCCGCCTGCCCCCGCTCCTTCAATGATTATCGTCACGCAAACCTCCGGCTCCTCGGCAGGCGCAAAGCCCGTAAACCACGCGTGGCTCTCCCCCTTCACCGTCCCGTATTCCGCCGACCCTGTCTTCCCGGCCGCCGTATAGGAAAGCCCCTTTAATTTTGACGCGGTTCCCTCTAAAACCACATCCGTCATCAGCCCCTTAAGAACTTCGGCTTCCTCCTGCTCCATCAGCTTCCCGTAACTGTCCGGCTCAAAGGTTTTTATCTTATTCCCCGCACTGTTTTGCACGTAATCTATCAGGTAAGGTTTCATCAAAACGCCCTCATTGGCAATCGAGCAGGTGATCATATTAAGGAGCAGCGGCGTAATGGAAGCGGTTCCCTGCCCTATGGAAACCTGCATCATATCCGAATCGGTTGTCTCGTCGGAAATCGTCACTTTGCTTACATTGGATTGAAAGGCAACCGGAAGCTTCTCATTAAACAAAAGAGAATTTAAAGTTTTACCGAAGGCATCCCTGTCAAGGGAAAGACCGATATTGGCAAAGGAGGTGTTACAGGACTTTGCAAAAGACCGCTTAAAGTCCACCCCGCCATGTACACTCCCATGATAACACTGAATCCGGCTTTCGTCCTTTGTAATAGAACCATTACAGGTATAATGATAATTTTGGTAAGTATCCGGATTTTCCCTGATATACTCCAAAGCGGTCACAATCTTAAAGGTGGACCCCGGCGGATACAGCCCCTGAGACGCCCTGTTTAGCAAAATGCTGCTTTCATCATCCTGTATCAACTCATCCCACATATCTTTGATCTGTTCCGGGTTAAAATCCGGCTTGGACACCATGGCCAGCACCTTTCCCGTACCCGGCTCCGTTACCACCACCGCCCCCTGATAAACGCCCAGCGCCTTAGAAGCCACCTCCTGAAGGTTCACGTCGAGGGTGGTATACACATCATCCGCCGGATACTTCTCCCCCTTTGCATCCAGGGCGGCCTTTTGAGAAAGGGGGGCGTTTGAATGAAGCAGATAATAGTTTGCCTGCGCCTCCACACCCATCCTGCCGTTGGTGGCATACCCCACCACATGAGAAAATAAATTCTGATAAGGGTATTCTCTTTTTTCCTTCCCCTCGTCATCCAAAACAGTCTGTGCCAAAACGTTGCCATCCGCCGCTAAAATCTTTCCCCGCCTGTTCTTGGCAATCAAAATCTGCTGGCGTCCATTGTAGCTGTTGCTCATCAGTTCCTGCTGGTGGGTTACGGAATAATAAGTGATATATCCGGCCAGACCTAAAAAGAGTAAAACAAAGGTCCAGGTAACAAGCATAATCTCTTTGTTTTTTTTCTTATTTTTTTTCTTAAAATTATTCTTCTTCGTCTTCAATCATATCTCCTGCCGGACGCCCTGCATCCACAAACTCATCTTCGCTCAAATCATCTTCCATTATTCTCTTTACCCTGGGCTTTGGGGCAGGACGTTTCCTTTTCTTTTTCGCCCTTGTCTCTCTTAAAAGCCGCATCTGTTCCTTCTCGTCCAAACGAATCATATAAAGTCCCTCAATAATGGCAAACATAACAAGGGTGGTAAGAACGGAACTTCCCCCATAACTGATAAAAGGCAGCGTCACTCCGGTAAGGGGAATAAACTTTGTACCGCCCCCTATTGTGAGAAATACCTGAAAAATGTAAGTAACGCCCAATCCAAAAGCGGTCAGCTGATAAAATTTATCGTTCAACTGAACTGAAATATTCATAAACATGATAAAGCAGCTGACGCAGATTAAAATCAGGCACACCGCAAATATAATGCCAAACTCCTCCGCAATGGCGGAAAAGATAAAATCCGCCTCCACAAAAGGAATTGCCTCCGGCGTCCCTTTGCAAAGCCCAAGGCCAAACCAGCCTCCGCTGGAGATGGCAAATAAGGACTGCGTGATCTGGTACCCCGCCGAGTCAATCACGCTCCATGGGTCTTTCCACGCCTGCACCCTGACCTGCATATGGGCAAATACCCGGTAAGCAATATAAGCCGCCCCGGCTCCTCCCAGAGTGCCTGCCAGCAGATAAAAGTAGTTCTTAGCAGCCACAAACACCATCAGCACATACACAATAAAAAATATAAGCGCGCTGCCTAAATCCTTTGAAATCACCAGCACAATCACATGGGCCGCCGCCGCCACCGCCGTGGTAAAAACTTCAAAAAAGCCGCTGCTCTCATACAAAGCGCTCGCAACATAAAACACAAACAAAATCTTCACGAACTCCGACGGCTGAAAGGTAATGCCCGCTACGGAATAGGAAAGCTTACTGCCATATGTGGTCTGTCCTAAAATCATTACCACGGACAGGGCCGCAATCCCCACAAGCACATACACCCACTTTAATTTTTTTAAAAATTTAAACTTATGCACAAAAAACGGAATCACAAGGGCAATCACCAGAGAGCCTGACGCTATAATAAACTGTTTGATTGCCTTATTCATATCCAATCTGGTAAGAATGCAAAACCCAATGGCAAGCAGCATACACATATTATTGACCACCAGCCGGTTTGAACCGGGATACAGCATTCGGTACAGCACAATAACCGCATAAAGCACAATCTGCTGAAAGGCATAAAAAAACAGGTATGTAATGTCTCCGGTTTCAAAACAAATGACCAGAAAACAGCTGAAATGAAAGGCAAACATCAAAAGATTTTGTCTGGTATAAATACCTCTTCTTTGTTCTTCCTCGTCATAGCGAAACACCGCAAAACATTCATAAGTATATAAAGTAATCAGCAGCGCAATCACATACTTGGAAAATTCGCTGACATATAACTCCATTAATCCACTCCTCTTTTATAGTGTCCTGTGGTATATTCCTTATAAAAAGGCTCTTTGTTTTCTGCAAAAAGTCCTTTAAAATACCGAATCACCTGCAAAGTCTCCCGCTTTCCCTCGGTGGTAAAGTCCAGACGGAAATTGTCTGCAAGGCTTGCCCATTTTGAGCATAGCAGGCTGTGAAGCGATAAAGGTACACTGTTATAAATGATGTTATAACAGCAAAAGCAATCCGTATAAACGGGAAACTGCTTATGATATCTATCCTTTAGCATGGTTATTTGGGCAGTTTTATTACAGCCACCCATGGTTTTTTTGACACAGTTTGCCGTAACCATCATTGGAAGCCTTCCATAAACAATGGCGGAAGCCTTCATGCCTTTTTCCGGGCGTCCTTCTGACAGTTCTCTCCATTCATGCACATTGCACTCAACAGGAAGATAAAATTCTAAAGCCCGCTTATCCCAAAAGGCGGCCGCTTCCCTGTTCCAGATATAAAGATTAGCGTCCAGCACAACCTGCTCCGGATTAAGCCGCTCTTGCAAATAAGAGAAGCTTTCAAGGTTTCTTATGAGTATACCCGCAAACAGTCCTGATACAAATGCATTTTCAATTTTTTTCAAATATTTTATATCTTTTTCCCTTACCAGATAAGGCGTCGCCAGATAAAATACGCTCTCCCGGACGTCTGTCCTTGCCTGTCCGAGCCGATTCGCCTTAAAGGCAGTTATTTTTTCTATAAGTCCCCCGCCTTTATCATCCTTATCCCCCTGCATACCGCGAGCTTTGCCTGCGGTACTGCGCCAATAAGCCGTTTGAAAGTTCTTTTCAAACTCACCCTCTAAAAGGGCGTAATCCAGATAAATACGCCGGATTCCTTCTTCCAAAGCGGCCTCAAGCTGTTCCAGGGTACTAACAAAAACATGGAGCGACACTTTTCTTTCTTCGATGCCTGAACATCCTATGTCCTTTTGTCCGCTTAACCGATTATCAGCCCCCTTCTCCAAAGCATTCCGTTCCCCATGCTTTTCATCCGAGGGCCTCCCTTTTTGAAAGGAACGCGCTTTTCTCTCCCCGTATGCAAGACCGTATTGGCGGATAAAACAATCCTCCATGGCGGATAAAGCCTTTCTTCGCAGCGCATTCAAAGAACTGACCGGCAGGAAAACGTAAGTTTCCGCCTCCACTTCCACCTGCCCGGCCTTTAGGGGGCTCTCCCCGCTTTTTTGCATTTGCGCCTTAATCTTGTCGATTGTAAGAGGCTGCTTATGCGCCTTTTGAACCACATCCCCCGTCACGGTAGCCTGTAGCTTCCCCTGCCCGGGCGCTTTGATAGTCAGTCTTGCCGGTTCTTCGGGGATTAAACATATCTCAGCCTCCACCGGTATGCAGAGTCCGCTTTTGATATACCTCTTTTCGATATCTGCCAAAAGCCCCTCGTCCGTTTCCCGATAAGCCGGGGAATCAATGCTAATCATTTCCTTTCCATTATGCCGTTTATAATACCCGTCTCCAATCTCGCTTCGGATATACAGGGACTTAAGTACGTCCATATCCTCCCCGCTCACCTTATATGCCATAGGGTGGCCTTCAAGCCGGGACTTTCCCCCGCCTTCCCTGCTCTGATAATACAAATCAATATATTTCCGGTATATTGCGGTCACGCCGGCCGCATAAGCAGGCTTTTTCATTCTTCCTTCTATCTTAAAAGAATCAATGCCTGCCTCAATAAGCTCCGGAAGCAATTCTATGGTGCACATATCCTTCATACTGAGAGGATACCCCTTTTTCCCTTCTGTCTCATAAGGAAGGCGGCAAGGCTGTGCGCACCTGCCCCGGTTGCCGCTTCTTCCGCCCAAAATACTGCTGAGCAGGCATTGGCCGGAATAGCAATAACACATTGCGCCGTGAACAAACGCTTCGATTTCAATTCCCGTCTCTTCTTTGATTTTCTTAATTTCCCCAAGAGACAATTCCCTGGCGGGCACAACCCTACTGATTCCCTCATCCCTTACCAATGCCGCTCCCCTACTGCCTGTAATGGTCATCTGGGTGCTTGCATGGAGGGGCAAACCAGGAAAGTAAGTCCTTAAAAAGCGCAGAACGCCTAAATCCTGCACAATTGCCCCATCCAGCCCCTTTTCATAAAAAGGCAGCATATAGAAGTAAAGGGCGTCCAATTCCTTCTCCTTAACAAGCGTATTTACGGTAAGATACACCTTTCTCCCAAACACATGGGCAAGGCGTATCCCCTCGCAGATTTCCTCCTTGGAGAAATTATCCGCATAGGCTCTGGCGCTATAAAGCGTTCCGCCTAAATAAACGGCATCCGCCCCCGCCTTTATCACTCCCTTAAGGGCGTCAAAATTTCCGGCCGGAGCCAGCAATTCCACTTTTTTCATACTTACACCCCTGCATACAACAAGCTTTACCTGTTGTCATGTATCGCAAGCTGCGCTTACGATACTGCCACCGATAAAGAGCTTGGAAGTTTACATCCAAACTTCCCGACATGCCGCCTTGCGGCAACACAAACCCTAACGAGGATCTGTCTTATCGTTCTTCTTTCGCAGAAAAAGCTGTCCGGATAGACAGCTTCTTAATTCCATGAGCCGATTCGCGAAGCGCGCCGGCGTTTGATCGTATCTTATTCAACAATGCAGGCCAAACCATCACACCTTATTTTTTAACTCTGTTTCAAGCTTAACAATCTTCTTAGCGCTCTCATTTACTTCCGTCTGGAGAGTTTTCACATTCTTTTCCATATTTTCAAGCTTAATCTGGGCGGCAATCAGTTCATGCTTTAAATTGTACAGTTCCTTTTCCTTGCCCTGGATCTCTTCCTCTATTAAACCAATCTGTCTTTTCGCCTTAAAATAGTCGTCCGCTATATTTAATTGCAAAAGAACATTCTGGGTATCTAACGGCTGTCTTTTAAAGGAATCCACTTTGGCATATTCTGCCATCTTATTGTTGATGTAAGAGGCGACCTTCTGTAAATATTCTTCGCTTTCATATCCACTCAACGTAAAAACTTTACCGCCGATGATTACTTCCGTATCCGTTTTAACCGACATCAGGCTCACCCCTCTATATACAAAATATATAGTTCATCTTTCGTCCACTATACAATATCTATTATAATCAGATTATACGGGAATTTCAACCCCTAAATGCTGATAGGCAAAATCTGTTACCACCCTTCCCCGGGGAGTACGGTTGATAAAACCGTTTTTTAACAGATAAGGCTCGTAAACATCCTCTATGGTACCCGGATCCTCGCCGATAGCGGCCGCTAACGTATCAAGCCCCACGGGACCGCCTTCAAATTTTTGTATCATAGTAAGAAGAATGTTCCTGTCCACATGGTCAAGCCCCATCCTGTCCACATCCATCAAATCAAGGGCCGTCTGCGCAACTGCTTCCGTAATCATGCCGTCATGCTTTACCTGGGCATAATCCCTGACCCTTTTTAAAATCCTGTTGGCAAGTCTTGGGGTTCCCCTGCTGCGCTTTGCCATCTCCAAAGCGCCTGCCGGTTCCACCATGGCTTCAAGCACCCGCGCCGACTGCATGATAATCACCTGCAGTTCCTCCACGGAATAAAATTCAAGCCGGTGGATAATCCCAAACCGATCCCGCAGCGGCGCAGACAAAAGCCCCGCTCTTGTGGTGGCGCCTACCAGCGTAAAATGAGGCAAATCAAGACGGATGGATCTGGCAGTCGGCCCCTTGCCAATCATAATATCTATGGCATAATCCTCCATGGCAGGGTAAAGAACTTCTTCCACCTGTCGGTTCAGCCTGTGAATTTCATCCACAAAAAGCAAATCGCCCTCCTGCAGATTGTTCAAAATCGCCGCCATCTCCCCCGGCTTTTCAATGGCCGGGCCGCTGGTAATCTTCATATTCACACCCATTTCATTGGCGATAATGCCTGCTAAAGTTGTTTTCCCAAGACCGGGAGGCCCATAAAAAAGCACATGGTCAAGAGCGTCCTTTCTCTGTTTGGCCGCTTCTATGTAAATTTGCAGGCTGTCCTTGATTTTGGATTGACCGATGTAGTCAGTCAATTTTTGAGGACGAAGTGAGCCCTCAATCCGCATATCCTCTTCCTGTAAATTGGTTTCTATCATCCTTTTCGCCATAATTTTTTGCTCCGCATACGTTTTTGATACAAATTTCTCCTGCCTTATCCTCACGGCCCGTTAAATAACTATATATTTCGCATTTATATATTTAGTCACTGAATACAGGCCGGATTTAAAACATATTTTTCAGGGCAAGCTTTAAAAGTGTTTCCACATCCGTCTCCTCCTCATCGGGAACGGCTTTAACGGCCTTAAGGGCCTCTCCGGGAGAATACCCCAAAGCTATCAGCGCTTCGACAGCCTCATTCCTGACGTGGCTCTCCCCCGAGGAACTTGTCTGTGCCTGAACCATCTCCTTATGAATGCTCGTATCCTCCAACGAAATTTTATCCTTCAGGTCAAGAATCACCCTCTCCGCCGTCTTCTTCCCCACTCCCGGCGCTTTGGCAATAGCCGCCGTGTCGCCTGAAAGGATGGCAAAGCGCAGGGCGTCCGCATCCATAACCGATAAAATTGCCAGCCCTCCTTTAGGACCAATGCCGTTTACCGTAATCAGCTTCTTAAAGACCTCCAAATCATCCCTGGTTAAAAAACCATATAAATGAAACGCATCCTCCCTGACACAGGTATAGGTGTACAGTTTAATATCCCCGCCTATTCCCGGAAGACTTGCGGCCGTGCCTGTGGAAATACGCACATTAACGCCAAAGCTTCCCGTATCCACCACCACATTTTCCTCTGTGAGATCATCAATCTTTCCTTTTACAAACGCAATCATCTATAAATTTCCTTTCGATACAATTGACTGAATATAAGGTAACACCAAAGAAGAAACCGTCCCAATTACAATCCCGGTAATTAGTCCCGCAATCATAAGCGCGGGCAAATAATAAAAAACGCCATACGTTTCCACCGCAAAAGCCGCAACCAATAACTGCCCCAAATTATGCGCCACACCTCCCGCCGCGCTGACAACAGGTATATGAAAACTCCGGCTCCTTTTTAAAAGCGCCATTACTACCGCGCTGAAAAAAGCGCCCGAAAGAGAATACAAAATCATAAAAAGATTGCCAAACATAAGACCGCTAAGCAACGCCTTCCCCAAAGTCAAAAAAAGTGCCTCTTTCCACCCGAATAAATACAGGCACAACACTATGGCCAGATTGGCAAGTCCTAACTTAATCCCCGGCAATCCAACCTGCAAGGGAATCAAAGTTTCTATATAAGAAAGAATCAGCGCAAAAGCCAACAAAAGTCCCAAATAAGCCGTTTTACTTTTCATTTTCAATAAGTGACCGCATCCGGCGCACCCTCCTTATCCGATTCCACTCGTATCACCAGCTTATGTGGAAGACATATAATACTCTCACCGTTTCGGACAATTCCCCCCTGACGCACACAAAGCCCGTCCGGACAATCAGCCTCCCTCACCGACACCTTCCCATCTTCAATAACCATCAAATTATAATGCTCCTCCCCATAAGAAAACAAAACCGTCTGCTCTTTCCCAATATCATACACCCCCACTTCCTTCCCATCCTGAAAAACCCTGACCTTTCCACAACCCATCTCTCTTTTTCCATTTACCGAAAATGGAACCAGCCAGAATAAAAAGGCAATAAAAACAATCCCTGAAATTAAAATAATATCTTTCCCTATTTTCCCCATAGAAACATTCTACCATTTTCAAACATACGTTCCGATTTTTTCATTATTTTGAATTAATTTCATTGTTAACCTTTATTCCTGTAATAAGCAAAAAAATATACTAAATAACATCAAAAACCATTTTAGTTCAGGCTTTCCTCTCTTACACGCATTCCTATATTGTCTCAACTATGCATATAGCCCTCCGTGTTATGATTATTTGGTTGCTTTCATTATACACCCTTTTGGGTGAAAAAAGGGGCTTTATCCTTTTTTATTGAATTTATGCGGCTTTAGCACCTTTGTGGGGGAGTCGCATTTTGGTATTTTCCCAGTTCGGCGCTTTTCCAAATTGTCCTAAAACCGCCGCTTCAACTTTAAGATATCTCCAAAAGCGCCGCCAGATTCCCTCTTTTCCCCTGGCTTGCACGATGAGAAAACAAATATTCGCTGTTACAGCAGGTACAAATATCCGTAACCGCCAAATGTTCTGCGGCAATACCCGCCTTAAGCAGAATCCGCTTATTGGCCTCCCACAAATCAAGCTGATACTTCCCTTCTCTTCTCCCTTCCAGAAGGAAAGCCCTCCACTCGTCCGGAAACTTTTCTTTAAAATCCTCTGCCGTGTCTTCGCCAATCTCATAGCAGTCCCTGCAAATGGACGGCCCTATTGCCGCCACCACATCCTCAGCCCTGGTGCCAAAGGCCCTTCCCATAGCGTCCAGCATCTTCTCCCCCATACGGTTTGCGGTTCCGCGCCAGCCGGAATGGGCAAGGCCAATCGCTTTGTGTTTGGTATCCACAAAGTATAAGGGTACGCAGTCAGCGTAAGAAGTGCACAACACGATTTTGGGAATGTTGGTAATAAGGCCGTCTATGTCGTCATAGTCGGCGGCAGATACCGTTCCTTTGCCGCAGTCCTTCTCCGTTACCAGCCGTATATTCGTAGTATGTGTCTGCTTTGCGCATACGAACCGTCCGGGCGTAGTTCCCATAATCTCCGCCAGTCTCCTGAAATTTTCATCCACCGCCTCCTTACAGTCCCCTCTCGTGTAGCTTAAATTCATAGTTGCATATATCCCTTCGCTGACGCCGCCCATTCTGGTGGAAAATAAATGCCTTACCATGCCCGTTTGTTCAAGCAATGGAAATGTCAAATAGGGAATCTGTTTATATTTCCGCACCAGCATATGAGACGCCGCCATGTTGTCGCTGCCAGTTTTCCGTATCAATTGCATTTTTATACCCCCGCATACCACAAGCTATGCTTGCGGTACTGCCACCAATAAGTAGTTTGGAAGTTTACTTCCAAACTTTAAACCTCCCGCGCTCCTTCTTTCTCTTATCTGCCAAAATCTATTCTTACCAGGAACTTCTTCCTCTTGCACAATAAGGAAAAGCATTTTTATACCACTTAACCGAGTCCTCGCAGATTGCCACCACATCATAACGGATTTGTCGTGCGCTCTCTGACGGATGCCGGATTCTGTAATAATCCGAAACAAGACATATCTTTCTTTGCTTTGCAGGATCTACCGCTTCTTCCGGCGCGCCCGACATGGAATCTTTCCTGTACTTTACCTCCACAAAAACAAGGCAGTTATCATGGACGCCAACCAGATCCACTTCCCCCTGCCTGCATCTGAAATTTTTTTCCAAAAGCTGAAAGCCGTTTCTTACAAGGAATGCCGCGGCTTTTTCCTCGTATCTTTTTCCGGTATCCTTTTTATTCAAGCGCGCATCCTCACTTTGCCTTGGCCATCTTAGCTTTAATCTTATCCATAGCATCCACAAACACAAGTATTTCCGCCACCACCTCATAAAGCTCCGGCGGTATCATATCGCCGATCTCCAAACGCGATAAGGTGTCCGCCAGCTTATCGTCCCTGTGTACCGGAACATCTGATTCTTTTGCCTTTTCGATAATCTTTTCCGCAAGAATCCCTTTTCCGCTTGCAATAACCTTAGGCGCATCCTCATTGGGATCATAGGAAAGGGCAATCGCCTGTTTCACTTTATTTTTTTCTTCCGCCAACTTCATCCCCCTATTCTCTTCGTGTTAAGCCCTGGCGTCGAAGGAATAGCCTGCCAACACCGAGACATTTTTCCCCTGTTTTAAAATTTCATCCATCACATTCGTATTTTCATCCCGATTGATAAATTCCGCGCTCATGGTATAGCCCCTGCGCGCAAGCCTTTCATTTAATACATCAATATTCTGGGCAATCAAATCAAGGGAACTGTCGTCCTGCAGGTAAAATTTGGTGGACACCTTCTGGTTCCGCAAAGAAACATGCACATCCACACTGCCTAAATGTTCCATATCCAGATGAAGCAGCGCGCTTACGCTTCCATCCTTTTTTGCCAGGCTTTTTTTGTTGGTGTAGACAAAGAGCTCCCCGTTAGCGTTCTTCCCCTGCATTTTTAAAGGTATCTGCACATAATTGAAAACATGATTGATCTGATTCATAAAGTCAATATTATTTGAAACATTTGAAACTGTCTTTGCCAGCACCGTATCTCCCCTTGCGTTTTGGGACAAAGCCTGGCTTAAGCGGTTCATCTGACTGTTTAAACGCTCATAGAGCTTATCCACGCTGTGTTCCTTCGCCACTTCCTCCGGGGACAAAAGCCATTGCCTGTTCATCTCATTTTTTAAAAGATGCTTAAAGGGCTTGCTCTCTAATAACCGAAAAGCGGCTTCCTGATCCGGAAAAGCATCCTCCCGCAGAAGCTTTTGTATTTCATTTAAGAGCGCCTGCCCGCTCATACGGTTTTGGCTGACGGCGGCTGCAATTTGTTTTGGAACCCCGGCCTGCTTTAAGCTTTCGGCCAGTTCCTCCCTCTCCTTCTCCGAGAATAAAATTTCTTCCCCCGGAAAGTACGAAATCGCTCCCTCTTTTCCTTCTATGAAAGAAGCGTTTCCCTTTCCATCAATGCCCGCCTGATTTGCCGCTTCCCCTTGCGCCTGCTCCATACCTTTGGCATTTTCCAGCAAAGCGCCCAAAACATCCTTATAAAAAGCAAGACCCTCTGCGCTCCCGTCGTTTCCTGTGATTTCCTGAAAGCTTTGCATAAAGGCGTCCGTAATATCGGAAAGGCTTTCACCTAACTGATGCTGGTAGTTCTTATATGCTTCAAACTGTTCAATGTTCTCAGGTGTTATAGGCAGGGAAAGTCTCTGCATCTGAACCAGAGTCAGCACATCCGTCTGTGGATAAGCGCTGACCAGACGATTCATTTGATAAAGAGACTGTCTGTCTATAGGAAGCCCCTCCTGCATCATAGCCTTTACCATGCCGGCAGTTACGCTATTTTCCGGAATGCCGGCGGCCATCAGAGCCTTTGAGACATTGGGATCCTGACTTAAATTTTCAAAAAGCGGGCTTAAAAGAATTTTGGATGCATTGTTATTTTTTATCTGAAAACTGAGAAATTGTCCCGGCAGGGCCGCCATACTTCCTTCCAGTTTCGCCTGCAGCAATTGGTTTTTCCCAAGCGCAATTAAAATATCGCTCCCCTCCCTTGATAAGACCTCTCCGCTGATTACCTGTCCCGGCAGCTTGCCAAGTATCGCCTTCATCCCATTTTTAAGCCCCTGCTCCATGGAAGAAGATCCTTCCGTCCCTGTATTTTCAACATAATTTTGGTTCAATTGATTGATATAGGCTGAAAGCTTCATGGACGCTCCTTTCTGTTATGCTACAAAAAATTCCGAATAAAACTTTTACGATGTATGGGAGTGGGCCCTATTTTCTTGATAGCGGCTATATGTTCTTTGACCCCATACCCTTTATTTGCGGCAAAGCCGTATCCCGGATAAACGCTGTCATACTCTGTCATCAGCCTATCCCTGGTAACCTTGGCAATGATGCTGGCCGCTGCGATAGATATACTTTTGGCATCCCCTTTCACAATCGGAACCTGTTTTATAGATACCTCCGGTATGGTTACGGCATCGTTCAAAAGTAAATCGGGTTCAATCTTTAACTCTCTGACGGCTTTTCGCATAGCTTCATAGGTTGCCTGCAAAATATTGATTTCATCAATCCTCTCCGGCGAAACAAAACCCAACCCCGTTGCAACCGCCTTTTCCATGATCACCTCATACAATTCTTCTCTTTTTTTTTCGGTCAGTTGCTTGGAATCATTTAGATATAAAATTTCACAATTCTTTGGCAAAATCACCGCGCCCGCAACTACCGGCCCGGCCAAAGGCCCCCGTCCCACCTCGTCTATCCCGCAAATAAACGAAAAAGAATCATACATTTTTTCATATTCTTTCATCTTCTCCGTCCGGGCCAGTTCCTTTTCATAATCGTTTATCTTCTTTTCGGCCTTTTTTACCAGCGCCGTTACTCCTGTTCGTCCATCTGATCCATATGTATCTATGAAAGCAGGCAGCTCACTTAATCTGGCTGCCTGTAAAATATCCCTAATTTCACTTATCTTTTTTTCCACCTAAACAATCAGGCTCCTTTCCCTGTCCGCCTGTTCCCGGCACAAAAAACGAAATCCTTTCGTCTGATAAAATTCCGGGCGCAGGCCGCCGCGATAAGGCGGCTATTGATGTTTGATAACCCCAAATTTCCCTAAAGGCCAAATCCGAATCCATGCTTTTCCAATGATTTCATCCCTGTGGATGTTCCCCACCACAGGATCTCGGCTGTCAGAGCTATTATTTCTGTTATCGCCCATCACAAAGTATTCATCCTCTCCCAGCGTAATAGCCTCATATGCGCGCCCGGGATCCGTAATTACTTCCTTTCCATAGGATTCTTTCAGAAGACTGCCGTCAATGTATATAAAACCGTCCTCGTCAATATACACCGTTTCTCCCGGAAGCCCGATAACTCTTTTAATATAGTAAGTTTTTTCTTCATACCGAAAAGGAAAGACAATAATATCAAACCGCTGGGGATCCCCAAACCGATAGGAAATCTTATCTACAATTAAATTATCCCCATGATGCAAAGTTGGCTCCATTGAACCTCCGCTTACCTTTGTGCGCTGCCCCACATAAGTTACCACAAGAAAAGTAGCCACCAGGACAAACAACAAATACAGACTTGTGCTTAATAATTCTTTCAGTTTCTTATTCACTGCCACTCCTCCGGACGCTCCAGCGTAATATTTCCAAGCTTGCCGCTTCTAAAATCCTCCAAAACGATTGCCGATGCTCTCGCCAGGTCAGGCACTTCGCCTTTTCCAAAACAGCGCCTGCTGATGCAAATCTCCTCCAGCGTCTTATAGGCGTCCTCATTTGTAATTATTTGGTAACGCTCCTTTAACAAAACAGGATATTCTTTTAGCAAATAGCCAAGTAACGCTCCTGCAAGCTCTTCCATGTGAAGAAGCTCGTCTTTGATGGAACCAATCATAGCCAGCTTTTCCCCCACCGCCTGGTTATCAAACCTTGGCCATAAAATTCCCGGTGTGTCCAAAAGCTCAACCTCCTTATTCAGGCGTATCCACTGCTTTCCTTTGGTAACGCCCGGCTTGTTTCCGGTTTTTGTACATGCCTTTCCTGCAAAAGAATTAATAAAGGTAGATTTTCCGACGTTTGGAATGCCTGCAACCGTAGCCCGTACCGGTCTGCCAATGATGCCGCGCTTTCTGTCCCGGGCAATCTTTTCCTTGCATGCCTCTTTGATAAGGGGATAAATACTCTTTATTCCCGCACCGGTCTTTGCATTAACCTCCTGCACCCAAAATCCCTTTTCTTTAAAATACTCTGTCCACTGTGCATTACGGCTTTTATCCGCCAAATCCGCCTTATTTAATAAAATTATCCTTGCTTTGTTCCTGCCAAGCTCATCTATGTCCGGATTTCTGCTGCTCATAGGCGCCCTTGCGTCTAGCAGCTCTATTATCAGATCTATCAGCTTTAGATCCTCCTGCATCATACGCCTGGCTTTCATCATATGCCCCGGATACCATTGATAATTCATCACAATCCCCCATTCTTGCCGGCAGTTCTTAAATTTGGGCGCTCTTTTTGGTTATTGTACCAGTCCCATAGCTTCTTCATCACAATTCATTTTAAACCATGCCTTCCCGGCAATTGTCTCTTTTTTTACAGGCCCTATATTTCCCGAACGGCTGTCCTCACTTAAATTGCGGTTATCTCCAAGCACAAAATATTCATCGCTCTCTAACAAAATCTCTGTCTCCGCAATTCCCGCCTCCGCAATTTTGTCAAAGGATTCGTCTTCCGTAAAGAGCTCCCCATTAATATATACATAGCCGTTTACAATTTGTATCCGTTCCCCGGGCAACCCTATCACACGCTTTAAATAATAATGGGAGTTGGGATTCCCATTTGGCAAAAAAGCAATGATGTCTCCCCTTTTCGGTGAAAGCATTCTATAAACAAACCTGTTGATAAGCACTTCCTGCCCATTGTAAAGCGCAGGCTCCATGGATACGCCGATGGTGCTGATTTTCATTCCAACTGAAAAAACAATGACAAAGGCCAGCAATACGGCTGCGAAGCAGTAGAAAAGCGTGACAAATATCTCCCGAACCATCTCTCTGCTGATTCGTTTTTTCTTTTCGTAAAAAGTTAACCCCTTATGCCTTGCCATACAATTCTTTCCTCATCTGTCTGTACAAACACAACCACATTCTATACTATCACATTTACAGGTATAAGAAAAGGACAATTGTATTATCAATTGCCCTTCTCATCCCTTAATCGTAGCAATTCGGTCAATCCGAATCGCTTCCTTCCCCAAACTTATACGAAAACTATTTTATCATTTCTTTTACTTTCGCACGCTTGCCTACACGCTCTCTTAAGTAGAACAGTTTCGCACGTCTTACCTTACCTCTGCGGACTACCTCAACCTTTTCTACATTAGGAGAATATAAAGGCCAGGTCTTTTCAACGCCAACACCGCTGGAAAACTTTCTTACGGTAAAGGTCTTCCTTGCGCCGGTTCCCTGCTTCTTCATAACCACGCCTTCGAAAACCTGAACTCTCTCACGGTTTCCTTCCTTGATCCGTCCATATACCTTAACGGTATCGCCTACGTTAAAATCTGCAACTTCTTTCAGCTGCTCAGCTTCAATACTTTTAATAATATCGTTCATTTCAAACCTCCATATATTTGATGACGCATCAGATGTTCTTAATACATACGTAACAGAGGACCATCACAATTTCGCAACATCACTAACTTAACACATTATCCGCTAAATTGCAAGCATATTTTAAAATCCGGCCATTGGAAGTTCGTCTTCGACGAAGGGCCGGATTCACTCTCGGCAGAATATATGCGTTCTTACGGACTTTGCAGTAAATGCAAAGTCCTGGGTCGAATAGTTACGGTTCATTATTTTACTTCTCCCGACATGCCGCTTTTTTGCGTTTTCTGGCCTCTCTCTTTGCTTTTCTGATGAAATATTCCTGATTTTCCCGCTCCCACTTTTCGTAAAGATCCGGTCTTAACTCTTTCGTCTTTTTTAAGGATTGTTCCAAACGCCATTCGTCCACTTTTCGATGGTCACCGGATAAAAGCACCTCCGGCACCTTTTTTCCCATCCAGCTCTCCGGCCTTGAATACTGCGGATATTCAAGCAGGTAATTGCTGAAGCTTTCCGTTTCAGCCGAATCTGAATTGCTTAAAACCCCCGGAACCATCCTTGCGATAGCGTCAATCATCACCATAGCCGGCAGTTCCCCGCCTGTCAGCACATAATCCCCTATGGATACATAATCCGTGACAATCTCCTCAAGGACTCTCTCGTCCACTCCCTCATAATGGCCGCAGAGAAAAATCAAATCTTCCTCCGCCGCAAACTCCTTTGCCATGGACTGCCGGAATGTCCTGCCCTGAGGCGTTACATAGATTACCCTTGTATCACGGCCCCTTCGGCCCTTTTCCTCTATTTTGGCCGCCACAGCATTCCATGCGTCGTAAACGGGCTGTGCCTGCATGAGCATACCGGCGCCGCCGCCATAAGTGTAATCGTCCACTTTTTTGTGTTTATTTGCCGTATAATCCCTGATGTTGACAGCTTCCAAAGAAATAATTTCTTTTGCCATGGCCCGTCCGATAATGCTGGTGGCAAGCCCTTGCGTGATCATTTCCGGAAACAGGGTAAGAACATAAAAATGCATTGCCTCTCTCCTTCTACTTAGCGAACCTCCTGCCCCGGATAAATCGGAGCCAAAATTTTGCCATTCTACGCAAAATTTCGTTGTTATGCGCCCGAAAGGATTAGTCCAGAAGGCCCTCGAGAACATGAATTTTCATTATATTTTCCTCGAGATTTACATTGAGAATACAATCCTTGATAGCAGGGAGCAAAAGCTCTCTTCCGTCTTCAAGACTTATCACATACACATCATTGGCGCCTGTTACTATGACGTCCTTAAGATTTCCTTTTAAAGCGCCGTCATCCGAAACTACTTCTACGCCAATAAGATCTGCGACGAAATACTCATCTGCCTCCAATTCCACCGCATTTTCTCTTGTGACAAAAAGACCTTTTCCTTTATATTTTTCAATATCATTGATATTGTCATAGCCCTTAAATTTCAAAATGGCAAATTGCTTAAAAAATTTTACGGCCTCTATCGTAAGACAGATCTGCTCGGCTCCCGTATCCAGTAACACCGTCTTTAATTTTTTAAATCGGCCCACATCATTCGTTGTGGGAAAAACTTTTACCTCTCCCCGCACTCCGTGTGTGGAGGAAATGATTCCTACCTGAAATAAATCTTCCATATGAATCCCCATTCTTGCCAACAGTCCTTTCGTTTTCTTATCCTACTCGCGCGCCGGGCAGCCTTAAGCCCGATAGCATCCTTTCTTTGGATACCCGTATGCAATCGGGCATGGAAGACTTTTCCTCTACCCGCCGGGCGGCCCCATGCCGCCCTGGCTGCATACTTCCTTATGCGGGCCTGTGCGTAAAAAGGGATGTTTCACTTCCATTCATGGAAGAACATCCCTTCAAATAGTAATACAAAATTGTGTTAGACGATTTCCACGTCCACTTTTTGATTTTCTTTAGACGATGCTGCTTTTACCACAGATCGGATAGCCTTTGCAATCCTTCCCTGCTTTCCGATTACTTTACCCATATCGGATGCAGCGACATGAAGCTCGATTGTAACGTGTTTTCCCTCTTCTTTTTGGGTTACAACAACTTCATCCGGATGCTCAACAAGCGCTTTTGCTATTACTTCAACTAATTCCTTCATAGTCCACCTCCAAAAGGTCTGGCAAGTCAATGTTATTTTTCAATACCTGCCTGCTTGAAAATTTTGCTGACAACTTCTGTAGGCTGTGCACCGTTTGAAAGCCACTTCTTAGCCAATTCTTCATTTACTTGAAATGTACTTGGGTCCGTGTTCGGATCGTAGGTACCGATCTCCGCAATCACCCTTCCATCCCTGGGCGCTCTGGAGTCTGCAACGACGATTCTATAGAAAGGAGCTTTCTTACGACCCATTCTTCTCAATCTGATTTTTACTGCCATGTTTTTCACCTCCGCGTATTGTAAATAATTGATAAATAATAATTTATTTTGAAAAGAAACATTTTCCTGTACGGATTGTTTCTATTTTCAACTGTTTTATGCCCCGCCTGTACCGGTAAGCCTTTCCATCCTTCGGCCGGAATGAAAATCTTAATTAGACGGCCCGCTTACTTAAAAAGGAAATCTCATTCCTCCAAAACCGCCTCTGCGCTTTTTGCCCATCATTCCAGGCATCTGCTTCATCATTTTTTGAGACTGTTCAAACTGTTTCACAAACCGGTTTACCACCGCCATATCCACTCCGGCGCCCCTTGCAATCCGGCTCTTTCTGCTTAAATTAAGAAGCTTTGGATTTTTCCGTTCATCAGGAGTCATGCTTAAAATGATAGCCTCTGTTTTTGCCAACTGCTTTTCGTCTATCATAGATTCAATACTTTCAAGCTGTTTCCCCATACCTGGCAGCATACTTAAGATACTGGTAAGACCGCCCATGTTACGCATCTGCTTCATGCTTTCTAAATAGTCGTTGAAATCAAACTTGCCTTTTTTCAACCGGGCAGCCATTTCTTTTTCTTTGTCTTCATCTATGGAAATATTTTCCTGTGCTTTTTCAATCAGAGAAAGCACATCTCCCATACCTAAAATACGGCTGGCCATGCGCTCGGGATAAAATTGCTCCAAATCGGAAAGCTTTTCCCCCATACCTACATACAAAATAGGCTTTCCTGTGACCGCCTTTACGGAAAGCGCCGCTCCGCCTCTTGTATCGCCGTCCATTTTTGAGAGCACCACGCCGTCTAATACAATTTTCTCATCAAACTCTTTTGCCACCGTAACAGCATCCTGACCGGTCATGGCGTCTACCACAAGAAGGGTCTGATGGACGTCCACCTGCTCTTTGATATTCTTAAGCTCCTCCATCATATCCTCGTCGATATGAAGGCGTCCCGCCGTATCTAAGATTACCACGTTATGGCCGCATTTTTTTGCGTGTTCAATGGACGCTTTGGCAATGTCCACAGGACTTTGATTATCCCCCATGGAAAAGACATCCACCTGCTGCTTTTCACCATTGGCCTGGAGCTGCTTAATAGCCGCAGGTCTGTAAACGTCACAGGCCACCAGAAGCGGCTTTTTTCCACGCTGCTTTAGTTTACCTGCAAGCTTGGCTGTTGTGGTGGTTTTACCCGCGCCCTGCAGGCCGCACATCATAATCGTGGTAATTGACTTTCCGGGCTGCATTTTAATCTCGGTGGTCTCCGACCCCATAAGGGCAATCATTTCCTCATTTACTATCTTGATTACCATCTGTCCGGGATTTAAACCGTTCATCACATCCTGACCAATGGCCCGCGTTTCCACCGCCTTTACAAACTGCTTAACCACCTTAAAGTTTACGTCCGCCTCCAAAAGGGCGAGCTTTACCTCCTTTAAAGCGGTCTTAACATCCTCTTCCGTAAGCTTTCCCTTACTGCGGAGATTTTTAAATACATTTTGAAGTTTATCCGTTAAGCTTTCAAATGCCATGGACTAAAGCTCCTCTAAAATTTGATGGGATAAAAGCCTGACCTCCTGCAAGAGTTCCTCTCCGGTAACATTCGGGTCATTGCTTAATTCCTGTAGTCTGCTTACATTTTCTTTCACATGCATAAAACGTTCAACCAAATGCAGCTTATCCTCATATCCCTGTAAGATATGATTGCAACGCCTTACCAAGTCGTGCACTCCTTGCCGGGAAATGCCGTTTTCCCGGGCAATTTCCGTCAGGGAAAAATCATTGTATACGACGTCCTCATATATCTTTTTCTGGTGTTCCGTAAGCAGTTCCCCATAAAAATCATATAAAAGGCCCTGCTCCACTATCTTCTCCATCTTAATCCTCATGTCTCCAATAGTTTGCTACCTGGGATACTATACTACAAACGGAAAAGATTGTCAAGGAATTTTGCTTGACAATCTTTTTTTACTTTCACGTATTGGTTATGAGTCCGCTTCTCCGCAAATAGAAATTCAGTCGTCACCGCGCTTTCGCTCTATAAAAACGCAGCAGACGCTAAGCTCAAAAAAACTTCGCTAAGCGCTGGCGTTTTTATAAGGGTTACTCCTTGAATTTCTATTTGCGGAGAAGCTATGTTTATGGCCAGCCTGTAAAAAGGTTCGATTAAATGTTAAACGACATGATACCGAACTTCGACAGAATAATCTCCCTGACCAGCATCCCGGCCGCTTTTTTCTTTGCAAGGTTCATTTGCGCAAGTTCCTGTAATGTGAGAATCTTTTCCTTATATTGAAGTTTGCCTCCGCCAAATAGCCCCTTTTTCTCCACCTGAATCTGTACTTTAATCCGGGCTTTTAGCTGGCCGAAAACTTCGTAGAGAAAGGTGTTTTCTTCCATATAATAGAACTGGCTCTCAAGGGTTGTGTCAGGGGAAGCTTCCTTCAGGATATATTGGCTGACAATGGCCCGCAGTTTAAAAGGGACCATCTCGTGTGTAAGTAATTCTTCATAGGAAAAGCCGGCTCCTAAATAAAGGTTTCCCACATCCTGCATCACATATTTAAAATCTTCATATTGCGTTACATTTCCGCTTAATTTCATACTCATTATTCCAAATCTTCTATTCCAAATCCGCTCATACGCATAGCGTCTTTTATGGTTTTTACTGACATGCCGCTCTCCGCTGCCAATTCTTCCGCCGTGACCTTCCGGTTTAGCTCTTCCGCTAACTCTTTGGCTTTTTTCGCCACCTTGTTTACCTGGGCAAGCGCCTTTTTATCCTTTTCCTGCTCCTTAACGTTCTCCTCAATGCAGGTTTCCATGGCGTCCATGACCATTTTCATCAGCATTCCTTCCGCTTCCCGAGCATGCTCTAAGCATCCTAACATGGTAACACCCATGGAAAGGGCCACATTTCCCTCTCCGATCAAATCTTCTAAAAAAACGCCCTGGCCTGCGTAAAGCCTCGAAATTTCCACCACCTGCGGAAGATACAGATGAATCAAGCGACTTTGTGCTTCCTTTTCCCCAGCCATAGCGGAAAGGATAACGGCTTCCCTCTCCCCGTCGCTGACCTTCTCAAGGGAGGCAAGCTCCTTTTTATATTCCTCAAGATAATCTATTTCATCTTCGGACAAATACTCGTCCAAATCGACTGGTTCGCCGATGCCTACCTTGTGCTTTTTCAAATAGTCGTAGACCAGCGCAAGCTGCTCCTTGGACAGTTTAAGTTTGGCAAAAGCTTCCTCCACCTGCTCCGTAGAAACACAGTTTCCCTGCTCCTTTGCCAGAGCACGCACTTCTTTTAATGTACGCGCAAACAGAATCTCCTGACTTTCTCCCATTTCATAACCATGCCTTTCCCTTTGCCCTGACGGCGTCATTTATGCCCTTTTTAGTTTTATTGAACATGCGTGTGCGTAAAAATATGTTCCTCGCAATACTCATAATTTCCATTACATTTTGAGCAGAACCTGAACTGCAGCTCCGGGTTCGTCTCCTCGGTTCTTCCACAGATTGCGCATTTATGTCTTGTAACTTTCGTGGATTTTTTTACTTCCCGCTTAAATTCCTGTCTGCGCTTTGCCTGTCTGGGCGTCATGTGCACCTTCCCCCTGCCTGTAACAAAAAATACGATAAAATTCATAAGGGAAGCAGCAATTACGAATTTATCGGCAACCGAACCCAGGAAAAATTGATAAATCAGCAGCGCGCCATATATAATACCCAAAATTTTAATTCTGATCGGTATCATAAAAAACAGCATCACCTGCATATTCGGATAAGTGGATGCAAAAGCAAGAAAAATAGACATATTTACATAATAAGTACTGAATCTGGGCGCCAGAATATAAGAATCCCCGTACATCCCCCAAAGAGCAATCCCTTCCGCTCCACCAACCAGCACAGTATATCCGAACAGCAAAAAAGCGCCTAATATGGTAAACAGCATCCCGGAAAAAATATAGACATTGTACCGGTATGCTCCCCAGGTTCTTTCCAGTGTTGTCCCCAGCGAATAATAAAAGTAAAGCATCAGAAGCGTAAAAAATCCAAAATCCGAAGGCGGAATCAAAAGCCAGCTGACAAGCCGCCATATCTGTCCATGAAAAATAATTTCATAAGGATTTAGATAAAAATAAGAAAGCATTGGAGGATAAACCCATTTCAGTATATATCCAATTCCATAACACATGATCAGTACCATAGATAAATTCTGAATTGCATATTTCCCAAATCTTTTTTCAAAGTTGCTCATAATTATACCTCCATGCATACAATAGGCAAAGCCTATCAAATATCGCAAACTGTACTTGCGATACTGCCGCCAATCAGGAGTTTGGAAGTTTGCTCCCAAACTTATTGCCGCACCAATCATTCACATCTGCGGGGTTTTATCATTAACTAACCAGGAACTTCATATATTCTATCATCCCCCAATCTAATTGTAAATAAAGTTATGGAGAAAGCCGGTTAATTTAAGAAATTGGAAATTTTTCTTAACAAAATGTTTATTCTCTTTCGTTGCAATTTGAAAATCCTTGTCGTATAATTACTACGCATGTCGAAATTGACATTCCACGGCAGCCTCATACAAAATAGTGAGAAAATGAATCCGGCTGCCCGGAGTATTTTATAAAAGAAAGGTGGCAGCTTATGGACAATCAAAACTATACGCTAGGCATTGACATTGGTTCCACTACTGTCAAAATCGCCATTTTAGATGATGCTCATACGATTTTATTTTCCGATTATAAAAGACATTTTGCAAATATCAGGGAAACGCTTTTTGATTTATTACAACAGGCATACAAACAGCTTGGAAACATCCGCCTCCATCCTATGATTACCGGTTCCGGCGGGCTTACTTTAGCCAATCATTTACAGGTGCCCTTTGTGCAGGAAGTCATAGCGGTGGCCACGGCTTTAAAGGAAATTGCCCCCAAAACGGATGTGGCCATTGAGCTTGGCGGTGAGGACGCCAAAATCATTTATTTTGAGGGCGGCAATGTGGAACAGCGTATGAACGGTATCTGCGCCGGCGGAACAGGTTCGTTTATCGACCAAATGGCCTCGCTTTTACAGACGGACGCTTCCGGCCTGAACGAATACGCAAAAGACTATCATTTACTCTACACCATTGCCGCAAGGTGCGGCGTGTTTGCCAAATCGGACATTCAGCCCCTTATCAATGACGGGGCTGCAAAGGAGGATTTGTCCGCATCTATTTTTCAGGCCGTGGTCAACCAGACCATCAGCGGACTTGCCTGCGGTAAACCTATCAGAGGACATGTTGCCTTTTTAGGCGGTCCCTTACATTTTCTTTCCGAGTTGAAGGCCGCTTTCATCCGCACTTTAAAGTTGGATGAAGAACATATTATAGAAACGCAGCACTCTCATCTTTTTGCCGCCATAGGCTCGGCCATGAACGCCAAAAAAGAGGTTTCCTTTACAATGGAAGAAATGACAGGAAAGCTCTCCGGCGACATCAAAATGGAATTTGAAGTGGAGCGTATGGAACCCCTTTTCTCTTCCTCCGAAGAGTACGAGCGGTTCCGCGCGCGCCATGGAAAACATCATGTCAGGACCGCTCCTCTTGCCTCCTATCAGGGGAACTGCTTTTTAGGCATTGACGCAGGAAGCACCACCACCAAGATCGCCCTGGTGGGCGAGGATGGCTCGCTTTTATATTCTTTTTACAGCAGCAACGACGGAAGCCCGTTAAAAACGGCAATCCGCTCCATCAAGGAAATTTATTCGCTTCTTCCCAAGGGAGTGTCCATTGTGCGCTCCTGCTCGACAGGATACGGGGAAGCGCTGATGAAGGCCGCATTTCTTTTGGACGACGGGGAAGTGGAAACCGTGGCCCACTATTATGCCGCCGCTTTCTTTGACCCTGCTGTGGACTGTATTTTGGACATCGGCGGTCAGGATATGAAATGCATTAAAATCAAAAACCAGGCCGTGGACAGCGTTCAGCTCAATGAAGCCTGCTCCTCCGGCTGCGGCTCTTTTATTGAAACTTTTGCCAAATCCTTAAACTATTCGGTAGAAGATTTTGCGCAGGCCGCGCTTTTTGCCGAGCATCCAATCGATCTTGGTACCAGATGTACCGTTTTTATGAATTCCAAGGTAAAACAGGCGCAGAAGGAAGGAGCCTCTGTTCCCGATATTTCCGCCGGTCTTGCCTATTCCGTCATTAAAAATGCGCTGTTTAAGGTCATTAAGGTTTCCGACGCCTCCGCCCTTGGCAAAAATATTGTGGTTCAGGGCGGCACTTTTTACAATGACGCGGTTCTCAGAAGCTTTGAAAAAATCGCGGACTGCGAGGCCATACGTCCCGACATTGCGGGAATCATGGGAGCCTTTGGCGCGGCCCTCATTGCCAGGGAGCGCTATAGCGAAGGTTATCGGACCACCATGCTCTCCTCCCCCAAAATTAACGCCCTGCAGTTTGAAACCAGTATGGCGAAATGCAAAGGCTGCACCAACAGCTGCCGCCTTACCATCAACAAATTTACGGGAGGAAGACAATACGTTTCAGGAAACCGCTGTGAGCGCGGGCTTGGAAAGCAGAAAAGCCAAAACAGTGCGCCTAATCTTTTTGCCTATAAGCTGAAACGCATTTTCGGTTATGAGCCGCTTTCGGCCGACCAGGCAAAGAGAGGAACCGTAGGGATTCCCCGTGTGCTCAATATGTACGAAAATTATCCGTTCTGGTTTACCTTTTTTACCAAGTTGGGGTATCAGGTCGTGTTATCGCCTCTCTCCAACCGGAAGATTTACGAGCTTGGAATCGAGTCCATTCCCAGCGAATCGGAATGCTATCCCGCCAAGTTGGCCCACGGCCATGTGAGCTGGCTGATTCATCAAAAGGTGGATTTCATTTTTTATCCCGCCCTTTTTTACGAGCGGAACGAATTTGAGGAGGCAAATAATCACTATAACTGTCCTATTGTGACCTCTTATTCGGAAAACATTAAAAATAATGTGGAGGAAATTGGCAGGGGCGAAGTCCTTCTGCGCAATCCCTTCATGTCATTTCGGGATCTGAAAACCGTCTCGGAGGCTCTCGCCCATGAATTTAAAGAGATCCCCCTTTCGGAAGTTATGGAAGCCGCCCGTCTTGGCTGGGAGGAACTTGCAAACGCCAGAAACGATATCAAGGCAAAAGGGGAGGAAGTGCTTTCTTACCTGAAAGAGACAGGGAAACGCGGTATTGTATTAGCCGGCCGCCCTTATCACATAGACCCGGAGATCAACCATGGTATTCCCGAGCTGATTACCTCCTACGATATCGCGGTTCTCACGGAGGATTCCATTTCCCACCTTGCCGCCCCGGAACGCCCCTTGATTGTCTCCGACCAGTGGATGTATCATTCAAGGCTTTATGCGGCGGCAAGCTACGTAAAAACCGTTGACAATTTAGAGCTCATTCAGCTTAACTCCTTTGGATGCGGTTTAGACGCCGTCACAACGGATCAGGTAAACGACATTTTAACCGGTTCCGACAAAATATATACCTGCCTGAAAATTGACGAGGTGAACAATTTAGGCGCGGCCAAAATCAGAATCCGTTCCCTGCTCTCGGCTATCAGAGTCAGGGAAAAACAAAATAAACAGCGCAATGTCCATTCCTCCGCCATCAGGAAGGTGCCGTTTACGGAGGAAATGCGTCAGAATTACACCATTTTGTGTCCGCAAATGTCGCCCCTGCACTTTGATATACTGGAGGCTGCTTTTAACGCCTGCGGCTACCATTTCGAGGTACTGCCCAATGATAACCGCCACGCCGTGGATGTGGGGCTTAAATTTGTAAACAACGACGCGTGCTATCCTTCCCTTATGGTAGTTGGTCAGATTATGGATGCCCTTCTTTCCGGAAAATATGATTTAAACAAAGTGGCCGTTATTATGACCCAGACCGGAGGCGGATGCCGCGCCACCAATTACATCGGCTTCATCCGCCGGGCTTTGGAAAAGGCGGGAATGCCTCAGGTGCCTGTTATTTCCTTGAATATGGCCGGCATTGAATCCAATCCCGGATTCCATTTAAATCTTGAAATGCTGATGCGTGCGGCGTACGGCGCAGTATTTGGAGATATTTTCATGCGCTGCATCTACCGAATGAGACCCTATGAAAGGGAAAAGGGAAGCGTGGAGGCCCTTCATCAAAAGTGGCTGAAAAAATGCCAGGATTTTGTGTCCGCCAAGCATATGAGTTTCTTTACCTTCCAAAAAATGTGCCGTCAGATCGTAAAGGAGTTTGACGAAATCCCCGTGACGGAGGCCGTAAAGCCCAGAGTCGGCATTGTAGGCGAAATTCTGGTGAAATTCGCCCCTGCCGCCAACAATCATCTGGTGGACTTATTAGAGTCCGAGGGTGCCGAGGCTGTGGTCCCCGACCTTTTGGATTTCATGCTTTACTGTTTCTACAACCAGATATACAAAGCAGATGCACTTGGCACCAGCAAAAAAGCCGCGTTGATCTCGAGGCTTGGCATTCACGCGCTGGAATTTTTAAGGGGAAGCGCCGCCAAAGCGTTTGCAAAGAGCAGGCACTTTACGCCTCCAACCAGCATCTACAAAACCGTAGAGTATGCCAAACCTATTGTTTCCATTGGTAACCAGACCGGGGAAGGATGGTTTTTAACCGGGGAAATGGTAGAGCTTATTCAGGAAGGCGTCAACAACATTGTCTGCACCCAGCCTTTTGCCTGCCTTCCCAACCATGTTGTCGGGAAAGGCGTTATCAAAGAGCTGCGCAGACTCTATCCTTTGAGCAACATTGTTGCCATTGATTACGATCCGGGCGCCAGCGAAGTAAACCAGCTGAACCGAATCAAGCTCATGCTCTCCACCGCACAAAAGAATTTAAAGGAGCAGACAAAGGACACACAGAAAACCGCCTGATACGGTGGCTGAAAATCATCAGAAATTTTGCTTCCACGGAGGCAAGTTTCAGCCTGATTTTAAACAGTTTACCCGGCCTGTCAGTATCAGCAGCATGGAGAATAAATTATGATCAAACAGGAAATCAATGAGATTAAAAGATTATACACCCCAAGCCACTGCTCCATCACCCGCATATGCGGATGCTATGTGGATGGGGAAAAAAATAAAAAGACAGATTTTAAAGAGGCTTTCCTCTCCCTGCCGGAAGAAGAAATTTTCAAATATTTCGAGTTGCTCCGCAAAGCCCTCTCCGGTAGCCTGGGCAAAAATATGCTGAATCTGGAATTTCCTCTTTCAAGCGAGGAGCCGGGCGGTACCCAGGAAT
The DNA here is from genome assembly GCA_910587305.1 of uncultured Lachnospiraceae bacterium. GTDB lineage: Bacteria > Bacillota > Clostridia > Lachnospirales > Lachnospiraceae > Suilimivivens. Next base: position 50,595 of record CAJUKV010000008.1, read on the forward strand.
TTCTTCTGCGGCTTCGTGACAGCAAATTAAAGGACGACGCTCTCCTTGATGAATTTTACGACAAAGTGATTGCGTCTTATGAATATGTCGGCAATTACCTGATTTTACTGATTCATGATGCCTATGACGTCCCCGGCAAAACAAACGACGGGCTTACCATGGACGACGCTTCGGATACGGTGTACGAATATATTCTCTGCTGCATTTGTCCGGTAAATCTATCTAAGCCCGGCTTAAGCTATGACGCCGAGGCAAACGAATTTCATAATCGGATTCGCGACTGGGTTGTGGAAATGCCGGAGGCCGGTTTCCTTTTCCCAAGCTTTAACGACAGATGTTCCGATATTCACAGCACCCTTTACTATACGAAAAAGCCGGAAGAACCTCATTTTGAGTTTGTAGATCAGGTTTTGGGCGCTGTCCCGCCCCTGACCGCGGGCAGCCAGAAAGAGACCTTTCAGGCCCTCATTGAAGAAACATTGGGTGAGGAAGCCGAATATGAGGTTGTAAAAAACATTCACGAAAATTTGACGGAATTGATTGAGGAACATAAAGAAATTCCGGAGCCCCTCACCTTAGACAAACGCCAGGTACGGGATTTGTTTGAGAAAAGCGGCGTGGGGGAAGAAAAGCTGTCCGGCTTTGAACGGCTTTACGATGAGGCTGCCGGAGAAAACACCTGCCTTTTGGCGGATAATGTGGCAAATACCAGAACCTTTGAGGTGAAAACGCCGGATGTTGTGGTCAAAGTGAATCCCGGACGGGCTGATTTGGTAAATACTATGACGCTTCACGGTAAGCAGTGTCTGGTGATTGAAATCAATGAGCACGTAGAGGTAAACGGAATCCCCATCAAACGTCATGTGGAACTTTTACCGTAACGGCTCAGGCTTCGCAAATAGGCTTATTACAAAAAAGAGCTGCCCTGCAGGCAACTCTTTTTTTGCAATATACCTCTAAAGCAGCGCTTTCGGCTACACAAACAAATCCCGATACCATTTCATAGACTGCACATAAGCATCATATACCTTGTCCATATCAATATCATTCATTAGCATCAATCTGGATACCTCCTGCCAGTTGGCGCTTTCATATTGCATTATGAACTCCAGAACCGGTGCGAAAACGCCTTTGTTTTCTACCAGCGCATTTCTAATCTCCTTTGATACCTTTACCATCTGCAAAGCCTCTTCCATAGGCCGGTTAAGAATCAAATCCAGTACTGAGAAAAGTCCCATAAGGAATAATTCCGATGCCTGCATATTCATTTCAAACATAGGCGCCATATTCTCGGCAAATTTTGCACGCAATAAGGATAATCTGGTAATCTCATTGGGCTTATCCGCATACAACTGATTTGCCACAGCAGTGTTAATCCACTTTTTCAGCTCGCGCTGTCCTAACATTGCCGCCGCATGCCTGATAGAAGTGATCTCCGAATTTCTTGACATCCTGTTTACCATCTTAAGCAGCGAAATAACAAGCGCAGTATCCTGCCCGATAACATCAGCAGCTTTCGTCAACTCAAAATCAGAAGCATTCACCATATTGAGCAATTCTATGTAATTCACCTTCAGAGGGCTTACCTCAGTTTCGCCCTTGTTCACCGGTACACGATAAAACTTTCCTTCATAAAATTGATAGCCGCCGTCTTCTTTCAGTTTTTCAAAGGCTTCCTGATTTTCTATGTTCCCGGCGCACAATCTGATTCTGGGATATACGTTGGTAAAGTATATTTTAGCTTTGCTAATATCAATATTTTTATAATCAAGCAAAATATAGTCACATAATTTAAGAATTCCTCTATAAACCTCAAAATTCTTGACTGCCAGTTTGCGCATTGCAAGCTTATATCCCATCCCCTTAAGCTCGCAAAGTCTGTCAATATATATCTTTTCAGGCGTAACCGTGCTGTCGATAAGCAACACTATCCTGTCATGAGGCGCTTCACACTGGCCGGATATATCGGAAAATATGGAAATATTATTTACTTCCACAAATACTTCCTTATCCGCCGAAAGTGTATCCAGGCCCATATTCTCAATAATTTCAAGTCCGGCTACCTGAGTGGCGCCATCGTATTGTCTGGTTCCCTGCATACTGGGATCCAACAGATAATTTGTTTTCTGCGCAAACAATGAATACGCTCGCACGCTCATTTCTTCATCAAATAAAGGTATTAATGTTACAAGCATATTTTTCTCCTTCACGTTAATAAATTTAAACTCATTTCTTCTTATAGTGTACACTATTTATTCATTATACACAATAATTTGATGGGATTTCTCAAAAAAATTTAAGGATTTTCAGGCTGGCTGCTGTTCGGAAACGTGTGTTCTGATGTATTCCTGTAAAATTTCGGAAGCTTCGTCTACATTCAATCCTGATTCCTCTAAAATCTGATTAATTCCATCCAAATCCTTATCTCTTTTTTCCTTATAAAGAGCGTCTAACTCGCACTGCTCTGATTTCAGCCTTGTCCGAAGCGCAAAAATCAATTCTTCCTTTTCCGCAATTTTTTCTTCAATTGTTTTTCTCTGTCCCCTTGCCATAATCTACCTCCTAAAATTCATGTTACTATAGTATATGGACAAGATTCCTAAAATATGACAATCAAAAAAATCAATATAATTTTTATATTCTTATTTCAGATTATAATCGCGGATTTTAATCTCAGATTTTAATCTCAGATTTTTAATCTTAGATTTTAATCTTTGTCCACTTGCCCTGCTTAAAGCGCACCGAGGCAAAAATAAACCGGGATACCTGATCTCCCAAAACGCCTAACCATATACCGACAATTCCCAGTCCTAAAATATATCCACCCCCATAAGAGACCGCTGTCCGGATAATTGTAACGCTGATCGTAGATGCTATTGCCGTATAAAGTGTATCTCCCGCTCCTCTAAGGCACCCCATATATATAACCTGACTGATCTGGAATACCACTACCAAGATAATCACATGCATAATATCCACGCCAATAGCAACGATATGCTCCTCCTCAAAGAACAAACGAAGCAGGAACCTTGCGCCGGCAAAATATACAACTGCAAGGCAAATGGAAATAGCTCCTCCAATCATCCTGCATATGCGTCCATATTCCCTGGCAAGCTCTTTATTTCCTGCGCCGAGGCTTCGGCCTATTAGCGCTACTGCCGCAGCTTGAAGCCCATCGCCAAAGGAAAAGGACAACCCCATAATATTCATGCCAACCTGATGGGCCGCCATAGCATCGGTTCCCTGATGAGCTGCCATCACGGCCGTCAGCATAAAACCTATTCTCATGAGTATTTGTTCAAAAAATACACTATACCCCACTCTGATTAAATTCACCAAAGCCGCAGCGGCAGGCTTAATCTTTTTTCTCAGAATATAAGGAAAGCTAATGAAACCTTCCGGCTTTAAAATAGACATAATGCTCATAATACATGCAATTACTGTTCCAAAAACAGTTGCAATCGCAGCCCCGCGTATGCCAAGGGCCGGGAAGCCAAAATGACCATTGATCAACAAATAGTTTGCAATGATATTTATTGTATTGGAAGTTACATTCGTGCGCATCGTTATTTTCGTATTTCCTGCTCCCCTTTGAGCAGAATTAATCCCCATCTGCACACAATTAAAGATCATACCTCCCATAATAATCCGAAAATAAGCAACGGCACTGTCATGGGTCTGCGGCGTAGAGCCGCACAATCTAATAATCGGGCTTGCCAGCGCAACAAGCAATATACTCAAAATAATTGCCGCCAACACTAAAAATATCAAAGCCGTGTATAAAATTCTATTGGCGTCCTCCTGCCTGTCCTCCCCCCGTCTTCTGGCAACCAGGGCGGAAATTGAAACATTAAGCGCTACAAATAAAGAAAGCCCCATAAATTTGGGCTGTGTGGTAAGCCCTACTGCCGCCACCGCATAGGCTCCAAGTGAACTTACCATCAATGAGTCAACTAATCCGGCAAAGGCAACAAAAAAAGATTCTACGATTGCGGGCCATGCCATAGATGCTGCCATATGGATATTTTCTTTACTATATGCAGGTTTTTTTATTCGTTCTTTTATATCTTTCATCCTAATATCCCTCCGCATGAATCCGTGCAATGGAGCAGGGAAGATTTTCTCCCTGCTCGCCGCGCAGTCAGTATGCTGCCCTGGCAGCAAATTTCCGTATGCGGGCCTGTGATCGAGTAGGGAAGATTTTCTCCTGCTCGCCGCGCGGCCCGTGCGCCGCTTTAGCGGCATACTTCCTCTGCACGGGCCTGTGCATAAAAATTGAGTAGGGAAAACTTTCTCCCTACTCGCGCGCAAGATACATGCTGCATAACAGCAGCTTTCCTTACGTACCCTTGTGTATAAACAACGGACACCATGCTTTGCCAGCCATCCTTATGTTAATAATAGCAGGGGAAGTTAATCCCCTGCCATATTTTATATTCAAAAAGCCGATTAAAAAACAACACTCTTTGATTAGTTCAAAACAAACTGATTAATCAATTCATCAAGTGTAACAGCCTGCGCGGATAACTGCTGGCTGGTAGCAGACGACTGCTCTGCTGTTGCGGAGTTGTTCTGCACAACCTCTGAAATCTGAGTTACCCCCAGCTCAGCCTGGTGCATTGTCTCAGCTTCGTCCGCTGCCATTGTGCTAAGTCTCTTAGAGGACTCTGCCACCTGTTTAATCCCGTCTACAACAATTGCAATAGAATTGGAAGCATTTTCGGCAGCATGATTTCCTTCTTCAATCTTTTTCAGGGAACCTTCAATTAATTCTCTGGTATCTGCCGCTGACTTTGTACTCTGCTCTGCAAGCTGCCTGATCTGGTCAGCCACAACTGCAAAGCCCCTTCCTGCTTCCCCGGCTCTTGCAGCCTCTATTGACGCATTGAGGGACAAAAGGTTGGTCTGGGACGCTATTGACTCAATTTCGGAAATAATATTTTCTATTTCCTTAGAAGTATCGTTAATATGTTTCATAGCCTGCATCATTTCATTCATTTCATCACGGCTCTTATCCGCTTCATCCGCATATTTCTGAGCAAGCTTATAGGAATCCTGTGCATTCTCCGCACTCTTGGCCATTGTCTCGCCAATATTGATAATAGTTGCCTGAAGCTCCTGTACGGCCCCCGCCTGTTCCGTTGCACCCTCTGCAAGGCTCTGGGACGCTTCCGCCATATTGCTGGCGCCGGCGGATACCTGGCTGGAAGCTTCTTCAATAGAGCGCAGGGTGGTGGTCATCTGATCGCGAAGCAGCTTCATTGCCTCAATCAATTTGGAAAAATCACCTGTATATTTATCCCTGATACTGGACTGAATTACATAGTTTCCATTCGCCATATCTCTGAGCAGCCTGGCGGCATCATTGACAATTGCATTTAAGTTATTGGCCATCGAGCCGGCCTCGGAAATAACTTCGGCAATTTCATCCTTTCTGTCTACCTGCGGAAACGGAGAAGAAAGATCGCCTGCTGCAAATGTTTTAAGTCGTTCGCCGAAAGCGTTAAGCGGATCTGCAATTGATTTGGCAATCATTTTTCCGGAACGTACCGATAGAGCCATTGCAATTATTACAACTGCCACTATCACCACTACCAATATCACACTTAATATGCGAATCTGCTCTGAGATCTCAAGAAGTTCCGTCCCGGTCTCTGCGCCATGCTTATGAATTGTATTATAGTACAAGTTTGACATAACTGTCATAGCTACCGCTCCCAGTAAGGCAACAGCCGATGCAATAGCGGACACTATGATAAAAGATTTTTTTAGTCTTTTTTCAATCCGTTCATTCGTAAACATAAATATTCTCCTTCTTTCCACCTTTTTATCATCCAGTGCTGATAAACACCTCTTTCAATATAGCACTTCTCACAAATTTATACAATCTTTTTTTCGAAATCCACAAGCAATTTTCATGGATATTTTTTACAGCAGACAAAAGTTCTAATTTACAAGCATTTTTTTACAATTCGTAAGGCGTCACCTGGTACACGTAATAATTCAGCCAGTTCGAATACAGATTGTTGCTGTGGGAGCGCCACTGTAAATCCGGCTTTTTGGTATCGTCATCTTCCGGATAATAATGAGATGGAAGACTTATAGGCAGCCCCTTTCTCTTATCCCGGATATATTCATTGTGAAGCGTATATCTGTCGTACTCAGGATGGCCCATAACAAAAATCTGTCTGCCCTCCTTTGTCATGCATAGAAGGACTCCCGCTTCTTCGGACTCGGCTAAAACCGTAAGCTCTTTGCAATTATGTATATCTTCCGAGCGCACTGCCGTGTGTCTGCTGTGGGGAATCATAAAATAATCATCGAATCCTCTCACCAAAGGTATCTTCCGGTTCATAACCCTGTGTTTATAAACGCCAAAGAGTTTTTCCGGAAGCAATATCTTTTCCAATCCGAAATGATAGTACAGGCCCGCCTGCGCTCCCCAGCAAATATGAAGGGTTGAGGTCACATGTGTTTTCGTCCATTCCATAATACTCTTAAGCTCCGGCCAGTAATCCACCTCTTCAAAAGGGATCTGCTCTACCGGAGCTCCGGTAATAATCAGCCCGTCAAACTTCTTATCCTTCAGCTCGTCAAAAGTATTGTAAAACCTGTTCAAATGCTGGATAGGGGTATTCAGCGAAACGTGGCTGTTCATTTTCATAAAGCTCACGTCAATCTGCAGGGGCGTGTTGGACAATACCCTGGCCAGCTGTAATTCCGTATCCTGTTTCACAGGCATAAGATTTAAAATACAAATCTGCAGAGCACGAATGTTCTGGTGCAGGGCGCGGTATTCGTCCATCACGAATATATTTTCATTTTCCAGTATTTCTTTTGCCGGAAGATCGCTTTGTACTTTTATTGGCATGATTTTCGTTTCCTTTCCTTCGCTTATTTTGGTATAAGACCCATTCCAAACTCTCTCTAAAACCTTTTTCGGCCCTGACCGCATCTTATAAAGCAAAATATTTTAAGCAATGTCCGAACCTTAAGCAAACTGAGCGACAAAGGCATCCTCCGAGATAATCGGAATGCCAAGCTCTTTTGCTTTCCTGTTTTTAGAAGAGTTAGATGCAAGATCGTTATTTACCAGATAGCTGGTTTTAGAGGTAACGCTTCCCGTCACCTTTCCGCCTTCCGATTCCACATAAGCCTTAAATGCATCCCTGTTTTTATAATAGTGGACATCCCCGGTGATTACGAAAGTTAACCCCTCACATTTTCCTCCACCCGCCGAGCTTTGGGATACCTTTTCTATTGTAACCTCTTTGAGCAGCGCTTTCAAGGAATTCCTGCTTTGGCTGTTATCATACCATTCCATAACGGAACCTGACTTTTCAGGCCCAATGCCGTCAATATCTTCAAACCCTCTGCCGCTTTCAAGCCTGTCTAAAAATCCGTCGAATCCGTCCCTTGCAATCATTTTTTTCCCGGCGTCTATCCCAATCATGGGAATGCAGAGGGCATAAATAAAATTAACAGGATGCACCCGTCTGCTTTTTTCAATAGCCGCCATCATATTGGCGCAGGATTTTTCCCCAAAGCCTTCCATCTGTTTGATCGTTTCCGCATGTTCCGAAAGGTGATAAATATCCGCAAACTCCTTTAAAAACCCTTCATTCATAAATTTAAGCATTGTCCGTATGGACAATCCGTCAATGTCCATTCCCGATTTGCTCACAAAACGGGTGAATTTTTTTACATGCTTCGCCGTACAGTCAGGATTGGTGCAGTGGAGGGTTTTTGTCCTGCTTTTCGGGCTGATGCGTATTTGCGTCCGTGCGCCGCAGACAGGACAGCTGTCCGGTATCTCAAAATCCCCTACCGCATTCTTAACCGAAATACATTTGGGGATAATCTTATTTGCTTTAATGACCTCCAATGTACATTCTTTTCCTATTCCCAGCCGTTCCATTTCACTTATGTTGCAAAGCGAAGCCCGGGAAACAGTGGTTCCCTCAAGCTGAACCGGCAAAAATACGGCTACCGGCGAAATTGTGGAGGCTGCGCAGGACCATTCCACATACAAAAGCTGCGACTGGGCCGATACATCCTGCCACTTAAAAGCAATGCCTGCTTTTGTAGCGTGATGCCCCGTAACGCTGCCGGAAGAGGCATATTCCGTATCCTCATAGCAGATTACCAGTCCGTCCACAGGCAAATCCATCTGTCCGCTCTCCACTTTCTGCGTCCATCTGTCAATGGCCTTTGGCAGTTCCTCCGCCTCTACCATTTCTCTTTCCACCACGGTAAAGCCTTCTCCTGCAAGGAAATCCATTCTCTCCCCCCAGGATTTTATGTCTTTTTCTACATATACTAATGTAAACGCATGAAAATGCACATGCCTTTCCTTCACCTTTTCCGGGTCGTCCAGGCTTAAGGTGCCGGAGGCAAGATTGCGGGGATTTGCATATTTTTCATCCTCGTCCTCCAACGTATCATTTATCAGCTCAAAATCCGTATAAGAAATGGTCGCCTCCCCCCGTACCACCAGATGCCCCTGATAATTAATCTTAAGGGGAAAACCCTTAAGGGACTTTTTTAAATAGGTAATATTCGTCCCGACGGTTCCGTTTCCCCGGGTAAGGATTCTGGTTAACTTTCCTTTGTCATAAGTTAAAACCAATGTCAAGCCGTCCAGCTTCCAGGAAATCCAGACAGGTCTTTCCTCCGCCCATTTTTGCAATTCGGATACTTCTTTGGTCTTTGCAAGGGACAAAGCGGGAAACTCATGGGCCTCCCGCTCCCCGCTGTTTTCCTCCGCCCCTGTTTTCTGGGTGGGGCTCTCCGGAAGAATATACCCGGTGAAAGCCTCCAGTTCGGTGAGCTCATCAAACAAAGCGTCCCATTCATAATTGGACATTACCTCTTCCCTGCCATTGTAATAGGCATCCGACGCCTCGTTCAGGAGCATCACCAATTCTTCGTATCTTTTTTTATGGTTTTCCACAATTACACCCTCCAATTTTTGCAAGTTTTCTTTCAGCATCCTGCATTTTGCTTTCAAACCGTCCAAAAATAGAATCTGTTTTCTTTCAAAAATATACGTTTTTTAGTATTTTCAGCTGCTTTCAAATCAGCTTTTCCATAAGTTTACATAAAACCCTCATGCAAACTCATCTAAAAATACAGTTTTTCAACCTTGTCGAAAATTATACCATTTTATCAGGTTTTTTCAGTTTTTTCCGGAAAACAAGATTTGTATAACGTATGTAATTCTTCATTTTTCAGCCTTCTGAACTGCCCGGATTTTAAACTTTCAAGTGTAATGTTTTCAATTCGAACCCGTTTAATTGCATAAACATGGTATCCCAACTCTCTCACCATTCTTTTTATTTGCCGGTTTAATCCCTGTGTTAATATAATTCTGAATGTAAATTTACCTATTTTCGTTACTTCACATGGTTTTGTGGTGACGGAAAGCTCCGATAAGTAAACGCCTTTAGACATGCGTTTGATTAAATCTTCCGAAATTTCCTTATTTACCCGGACCACATATTCTTTTTCATGCCCTCCGCTCCCCCGCATCATAGCCTGAATCAGTTCCCCGTCGTTAGTTAAAAGCATAAGCCCCTCAGAATCCTTGTCAAGTCTGCCTGCGTATGTCACACGCACCGGGAATTTAACCATATCCGTAATCTTTTTGTCCGCAAACCTGTCCTTTTCCGTGCAGGTTACACCCACCGGTTTATAATATGCCAAAACAACCTTTTCGTCTTTTCCATGTACGGGCTTTCCGTTGACCAGTATCTGCTCCTCACCGCTTATCTGCATTCCCGCCACTGCCTTTTTTCCGTTTACGCTCACAGCGCCTTCCTCGATAAGCCTGTCCGCCTCACGCCTTGAGCACAGACCACAGGCCGCAAGATATTTATTTAATCTCTCTTTTTCCATACATTCTCCCTCTATACTCCTGCAAGCGGCAAGCCGCACGGACATGCCGGCATGCCCATCAACCATTTTATGCTCTTTCAGCTAAATACTCCCTGTATTTATTTCTGTCCGCCTTATGACATCTTACCTTTATCCACGTGCCTTTTTCTTCATACGTCCACCGTTCTGTGTGCGCATGCTCCATAAAATAGGACAAAACGCCGCCTTTGTCATAGGGAATTAAAAATTCTCCCCATACATAGTCCGCATAAATCCTGTCAATAATCGTGTCGGTTAAAAATGCAATGGATTCCCTTTCCTTTGCGCTGATATAGACCTTGTCCTTCCCGGCCATCTGAGGAAATGGAATTAAATCCTCACATTTATCGACTTTATTAAATACGGTTATAACCGGAATATCGCCCGCGTTTAGTTCGGATAAGGTCTGTTTTGTGGTCTGTATATGCTCCCTGTAATGAGGATCGGAATAATCCACCACGTGAATCAGCAAATCCGCATTTCCCACCTCCTCAAGGGTTGAATGAAAGGCTTTCACCAATCCGTGAGGCAGCTTGTGAATAAATCCAACCGTATCCGACAGCAAAAAGTCTTTGTTATTGCCGGTGCAAATCCGTCTTACCGTAGTGTCAAGGGTTGCAAAAAGCATATCTTTTTCCAGCACTTTTTTCTCACAATCCCCCACATATGCGTCTATCATGGCATTTAAAATCGTGGATTTACCGGCGTTGGTATAACCAACCAGCGCTACAAGAGGGATCCGTGCGTCCGCTCTTTTTTTCCGCTGTACCTGCCTTTCTTTGGATACTTCTATAAGCTCCCTGGAAAGCTCTCCTATGCGTCTCTCAATCCTTCTTCTGTCAAGCTCTAACTTCTTCTCACCCGCTCCGCGGCTGCTCATGCTTCCGCTGGCGCCCCCCTGCCTGGTCAGAGCTTCATGCATCCCCACAAGCCTTGGCAGAAGATACTTTAACTTCGCAGATTCTACCTGGAGCTTTGCCTCTCTTGTCCTGGCGCGCCTCTCAAAAATATCCAAAATAAGCGTTGTTCTGTCTAATACAGGTTTTCCCAGCTCCTTTTGCAGGTTCTGAAGCTGGGACGGGCTTAAGGCGTCGTCGAACAGGATAACGTCAGCCTCCAATATCCCGGCGGTTTCTTTTATTTCCTGCACTTTTCCCGTCCCTACATATAACCCTTTGTTGATGGTTTCCATTTTCTGAGTGATAACGCCTACAGGCTCCATTAAACAGGCCTTCGCGAGGCTTTTCAGCTCATCCATGGAACGTTCAAAGTTCCCACTGTCCGTCCCGTCGTCCACGCCAACCAGCAAAACACGCTCTCTTTCTTCCTCCGCCCTTTTCTCTTTTTCATTTTCAAATTCTGTCATATAAATAACCATGCCTTTCTCTCAGCCCGCAAATTCATGCGCCTAATATAAATTCTCAATTAACTCAAAATAGTTCTCAAATGTCTTACGGCAGCACCCCGGATTTTTAATGGTTATTTTCCCCGTTTTTAAGCCAATTAATGTAAACGCCATTGCCATACGGTGATCCTCATAGGTTTCAACTTCACATTCTTTAATTTCCCCAGGCGTAATCCTGATACCGTCCGCTTCCAAAACCTCCTCGCACTTTATTCCCATCCGTGTAAGTTCCGTCACAATAGCGTTAATTCTGTCTGTTTCCTGAAAACGGATGTGCCCAATATTGCGGATAAGCGTAGGTTCCGTTGCAAAAGGCGCAAGCGCCGCCATCGTCATTGTCTGATCCGAAAAGTCATTCATGGAAATATCCTGTCCGGCAAAATTTGAAAGACCTTTTCCCAAAAGCCACACGCCCTCACATTCATCTTTAAGCTCACAACCCATTTTTTCAAGGGCATTTAAGAACTTAATATCCCCCTGTAAGGAATCCATATGTACATTTTCAACCAGAACATTGGTTCCTAAAAGCGGCGCCATAGCATAAAAATAGCATGCGCCGGACACATCCGGTTCTATTTCATACTCTTTTAATCCAAAAGAATCCATATGTGGAACAATACGGCTTCTCCCCTCTTTCACAACAGGAATGCCGAACTGTTCCATCATAGAGATTGTCATCCTGATATAGGCCCCTTCGGACCGTCCCCCTGACAAAAACACCTTTAATCCTTTATCAAGCAAAACCCCCGACATTAAGAGAGCGCTTGCAAATTGGCTGCTGATATCCGTATCAATGGATATTTCCTGCAGCGAAAGCTCCTGGGACCTCATAAGAAAAGGAAAATGCCCCTCCTTTCCCAAAAATTCAAAAGCAACCCCTGCCTTCTCCAATTCATCCAATAAAGGCTTCATAGGACGCTTACACATTTGCGGCGACGCCTGCATTTCATATTCTCCCCCCGCCAGGGCAAGCATAACCGTCAAAAACCTTGCCGCAGTGCCTGCGCTCCCCACATAAACGGATGCATGAGGATTGGGTATCCTGCCTCCCTCGCCCTGCACAATCACTTTTTTTTCCGCTTCGTTTATCTTTACATCAAATCCCAGCTTCTTAAGACATTCCAAAAAAGCCCTGGAATCGTCGCTAAACAAAACGCCGTGTAAAGTACACCGATAATTGGACAGAGCCGCCAATAATAACGCGCGATTTGTAATACTCTTCGAACCAGGCACCTGCACCCTGATTTCCTGCCCTTTCTCCCACTTTTTTACTCCATATTTACCTTCCATATTAAACCGCCTTTTAATAAATAATTTTACAGCAATATTTTACTTTTTTATAGAATAACATAAGATTTATGCTATAAATAACATATTGTATCATATTGTAAATATTAATTTTTCTTTAAACAATGCCAATAATTGGGTAAAAAACCCTTTTCTGCATTCCACTAACTACTACTATAACAATTTTTTCTCCTCCTGCCAATGAAAATTTGAAAGAGCCTGCTAATTTTTACTTAGCAGACCCTTAACTCCCTGTCCCGTATTTCTTATATTTCTCATATTTCTTATATCTCTTTATTCCATATCTTTTATCTCTTTCTCTTTACTTATATCTCTTTACCTATGCTCTGCTTTTTTTCGTCCTATTTCTTATACTCTTATACGGTCCTTTCCTTTGATACCCTTTTACCACTACCACTCTTTATTTTCGGTTACTCTGACTGCCACCCAATATGATATTGCCATAGAAACCACACTAATCAAAATACAAAGACCGACAAACTCATTTCCTGAAAATATTTCTTCCAACCTGTTAATGGACAGACCTACCTTATCTCCTATTGTAACGCTTAATACAACAAGACCGGCAACTAATAACATCGAACCAATATTAATATATCTTGCTTTTTCTACTCCCAACTTAAACATAGCCGGTATCGAAACAGCATCTGCTAAAATAAAAACCGTCACCATAGCTACAAACTCTTCTCTGCCAAAAAAAGACTCTATCCTGGCAGGCGCCAAAAGTAACAATAATTCTATCAGCGCTCCCGCGCCAATTCCAATACCAATTGTTATGAAAAACAATAAATATTTTGACCGTATGATTGTTCTTAAATTAATTGGCATTGTAAGCGCAAATTTAATAAAGGAAACGGATTCATCCAAGGTCATGCTGCTCAGCACTACGGTACTTCCCATAAGCACAAAATAAATCACTGCAAAGGAAGCCGATCGCATAATCAATGCATATATAAGCATTGCCCCAAATATAAGCCCATACTGTTTCCCAAACGATTTCAACTGGTAAAAATCCTTTAAAATAAGACCTTTCATAAATTTTACCCCTCCATTCCTGTCAATTTGACTTTGACTTTACAATATACAAAAGGATATCCTCTATACTTGCCCTGTCCAAAATAAACCTGTTTTCTTTCCCCCGCTCATCATCTTGATATAGTTTACTTTCTTTAAACCGCTCTTTGTCTTTTATAAGCACATTAGTTTCAAACGTATTATGTTCTGCCCCTACAATCATATCCTCAGGAATAAGCTCCGCCTGCTCTTTCGTACACCTTACAATCGTGTAGTTATACAAAAGCTCATCTTTACTCTCCGTAAAAAGAAGCTTTCCTTTGTGTATCAGCATAATATAATCTGCAATTTTTTCAATATCAGATGTTATATGTGAGGAGATAAATACCGAATGCTGACCGTCCTCAATAAATTCCCGGAAAATATCCAGAATTTCACTTCTCACCACCGGGTCTAATCCGTTGGTAGCTTCATCCAAAATCAGTATTCTGCTGTCGTGAGATAAAGCCGCCGCAATGGAAAGCTTCATTTTCATTCCCTTAGACAGATCCTTCACCTTTTTATCAGCAGGCAGTTCAAACCGGTTAAGATAAGCTGCAAACTTACCATTGTTCCATGTATGATATACTTTATCCATCATACTTTGGACATTTTTTACCTTTAAACTGTGGGGAAAATTGCATTCATCAAAGACGACGCCAATCTGTTCCCTCCAGCCGCTTTCCTTCCCGCCTGTTTTCACGTTATGGCCCAATATCTCTATCTCTCCCTCATCCGCAGGCGCCAATCCTAAAATTGTTCTGATGACAGTGCTCTTTCCCGCTCCATTTTCTCCAATCAATCCTACAATAGAGCCCATTGGAATTTGAAAGCTTATATGATCCAATTGAAATCCTTCGTATTTTTTAGTTAAATTTTTAACTGTGATTGCATTTTCCATATACGTTCCTCTCATTTCTGTTATGCCTGAAACATAAACCCCCTGAATATTTATATCATCCCTTATTCTTCCTGATATAAGATCTCAATCATTTCTTCTATTTCCTGCCTGGTAATGCCGCTTTGCTGTGCAACTGATACGGCCCTTGCAAGCAATTCCTCAATTTCCTTTAGCTTCTCTTCTCTTACAAGCCTTGTATCCGCCGCTTTCACAAAGCTGCCCTTTCCAACAACAGTTGTTATGAAACCATCCTTTTCCAAATCCTCATATGCGCGCTTCGTAGTAATAACACTGATCCTTAACTCCTTCGCCAATGTCCGCATAGAAGGCAGCGGATCCCCTTCCTTCAACTTCCCATTCATGACCATAGTCTTAATTTGAATCGTAATCTGCTCATAAATAGGCTTGTCACTTGAATTACTAATTATAATATTCATCCCTATTCCCCTTACAATAAGCAAAACCTATTGTCATATATTAAAATCTATACTTGTCATTTCCTTATATATTGTATATATCATATATATATAATAATGTCAATATATATTTTATACTTTTTAAAATACTATTTATCATATATAGCAGGGCAAAATATAAAGACTAATATTTTAGTGTTCTCAATTACGAAAATATACATACAAACACACATATATTGACTAACGTCATTAACTAAAAAACTAACTCCTAATACGAAACAAGCCAGGAAAATTAAAAAAGTTCTTTAATCTTCCTGGCATAAAATATAAAAATAATGAGCATATCCCCACTCTTATAAAACCGATGAGTACAACAACGGAATAATATCCTCCGGCTTGTCTACAAACTTCACAGCCCCTGCCTTTTTTTGTTCCTCCCGCGTTCGAAATCCCCATGTCACCGTAATACAGTCCATTTCACTGTTCCTGGCGGTGGCAATATCTACCTCCGAATCCCCAATATATACCGCCCGCTCTCTTGAAACGCCCAGGATCTTAAGCGCTTCTATTACAGTATCCGGCGCAGGCTTTTTGCGAATCCCGTCCCTGGCCCCAATGGCCGTATGCAAATACTCTTTAAAATACAATTCCCACAGAGAATCCACGCCTTCCTGCAGCTTATTAGAGACAATAGCCATAGGAAATTCCCGTCTCTTAAGCTCCGTAAGCAGCTCCGGTATCCCTTCATAAAGCCTGGTTTTATCATTACAATGAATTTTGTAATGTTCTTTAAAGGCCTCGAAAATCTTCCCTTGCAGATCTTGTGTTATTCCCTCAGGTACGGCAAGCTCAATCAGCCTTTGCACACCATTCCCAACAAAATGCCTGATTTCCTCAAGGCTTCTCTCCGGCATTCCATATTGGTTTAATCCGTAGTTTACGCTGTCTCTTAAATCCTCTAAGGTATTAAGCAGCGTACCATCTAAATCAAATATAACCGCTTCATATTTTTTATTTAACATAACTCCCACTCTGTTTTAACTTTCTGTATACAACAATGAAACATATCATATGGACAAAGGCTGTAAGAGCCCAAGACACCGGATAAGAAATATATAATGTACGCAGGGTTCTGTTCCATGAAAAAAATGTATATACCCAAATCACCCTGAAAACACAAGCGCCCATAAGGGACACAAACATAGGCATAAGCGCATATCCCAGTCCCCTTATACTTCCCACCAAAACATCCATGATACCGCACAAACAATAAAGAACACAAATAATCTGCATTCTCTGTATGCCATAAGATATCACTTCCGGATCAGAAGAATAAAAACCTAAAATCTGATGGCCCAACAATAACGCGCCATTTCCCAGAATCAGTCCGATGGCCGTCACAAGTAAAAGACATTCCACCAAAATCTTCCTGATTCGATCATACTTCTTTCCTCCCAAATTCTGTCCTGTAAAGCTTACTGCTGTCTGGTGGACGGAATTCATTGCGGTATATACAAACCCTTCTACATTACTTCCTGCCGTATTCCCCGCCATTGCCACAGACCCAAAGGAATTTACCGAAGACTGAATTAATACATTAGAAATGGAAAAAAGAGAGCCCTGTATTCCCGCCGGGAAACCAATTGCCGCTATTTTTTTGAACTTGTCCCAATCCATCTTAAGCTCATTGATATACAGCTTAAAACATCCTTCGCTTTTCATCAGGCATCTGACAATCAGGGCCGTAGATACACACTGTGAAAGCACCGTCGCCAATCCTACCCCCGCTACTCCCATATGACACCGGATTACAAAAAAAAGATTCAAAGCCACATTAATAACGCCCGCTATTGTAAGGTAAAAGAGAGGTCTTCTCGTATCTCCTATCGCCCTTAAAATAGCGCTTCCAAAATTGAACAACAGCATAACAGGCATTCCCAAAAAGAAAATGCGCATATAAAGCACGGAAAGGTTAATTACATCCTCAGGCGTATCCATCAAAAGAAGCAGCGGCTTTGCCGTCACAATTCCTATCACCATAAGTATAATACCGCCTATTATACTTATTAAGATGGAGGTATGTACCGTCCGGCTTACTTCCTCCTCCTGTTTAGCGCCATAATATCTTGCAACCAATACATTGGCCCCAACAGAAAGGCCAATAAACAGATTAACCAGCAAATTTGTAAGGGCTCCTGTAGATCCAACTGCCGCAAGGGATTCATTTCCGGCAAATCGCCCCACAACAATCACATCCGCCGCGTTAAAAAGGAGCTGCAAAATACCGGAAATCATAAGCGGTAATGTGAAAAGCATAATTTTTCCTAAAAGGGGCCCATTACACATATCAATTTCATAGGACTTTTGTACTTTATTTATCATATGGATTTCCTCATTCCTCCCCACAGCTCTTCATTAAAAAACAGGGACAAGTATACATACGCTGAAAAACATTTACCGAATGTAATATTACTTACAACTTTTCTTCCAGTTCATCTAAAGAACTATATCCATAAAGTAACGCTGTGTTTGTCATAATCATTTTGGCAAGATTCTTATCTTCCCTACAGAGGTTTGCAATAAACCGCCCATACAAATCCAGTGTTTCATCCGAATAAGTGGAAATCTCCCCTCGTAAATATGTCTCATAGGAGGTATTAAACGGCGTATCCTCCGCCGTATGGATGCTTCGTGCATTCTGGGCCGCCTTCGGGTATTTGGCGGCAAATTCTTCCATCCATCCCACCTGGATCTTCACAATTTCTTCTATAATTTCCTTTTTTACATCCGGAAGCTCCGGCAAAGAATCTTTGATCTGTGCAAATCTTACAGGCGCCGTGCTTTCCATCATACGGCCGTATTTTTCCGTAATCAGATTCCATCCCTTGTCATTGGCTCTGTGGAAATCCTTGATATAGCTCTTAAGCATCTCCTCCGTCCATGTATAATACTGGCTCTTACGCATAATGGAAAAAGTATTCCAATCATCCTGGCAGTCCGCCCTGCCTCCTTCATTTTCAACCTTGTCAAAAGCCGCCCACTCAAGGGAAACCAGTTCATCTACAAGGGCTGTTTTGAAGGAATCATCTTTTTTTTCTTTCTCCGGAATACTTCTTAAAATTTTATCCGTGTGGTTATCAAGATAGTTATCCTCTCCACTGGTAAGCCCCTGCTTTTTCATTTCCGCAATAATAAGCGCCACTATCATTTCAATGGTCTGGGGTATTCTCTCATCCCCGTTTGGGAAATCCACCAATGCATCCAAAATATCCCCGATTTCAGGAAGCACCATAAGCCTTTTCATTCCCTTATGCATCCATTTATAAAAAGGAGCATAGGTCCGGTTTAAAAGGTAAACCATCGCCATAGTATGCCGCATAAACTCTGCAAGCGCAATGGCCGCCGTCACTTTTTCCCCCCGTCCAAACATCCTGGAATAATTATACTGTCCTGACTGAGCCATCAAAGCAGCTTCCCTGGCAATCTTTTTAATTCTTACCTCCTCGGGATAATAGGCAAGTATTCCTCTCCTGATTCTCGTAAATTCCCCTAAATCATCCTGGAACACCTTTCCGTTTACCGCCGTTGCCAGCCTGTAATCGTCCAAAAACAGCCATTGATTTTGTGTGGTGGGAATGTCTCTGAGTCCAATCAGGCTCTCATAAAAGTCCCCAATCCGAAATACGCCCACTCTCTTTTGCGCCTTCACGGTAGTAAAACGGGTGATTCCCATATAAGTGGACGGAAGCTCCTCATATGCCTTTTGCAATGCTTCCCCAATTTCATCATAGATAGTATCCGTAAGCCACATACAAAATCCCGGCCCAAAATCATGATCCCTTGAAACCTGGTCGTCAAACCCAAAGCACTCCGACCCCTCGCCCACGAGGCCAACCGCTATCATCTTTTCATATTCCGGAAACTTTTGGCGAATCATGGGCTTTCCATATTCCTCATAAAAAGCCTGGCACAGTTCCATGCCGCTTGCAAACTGCCTGTTTCTCACCGGCAGATTCCGCAGCTTTTCCGTCACGGCATTTAGATTCTGCAATGTTATCTCATATGCCTTGCTCCTTCCCACATTCCGCTCTATTTCTCTTAGCGCCAATTTGTAATAACGGGCGGACTCCTCTAAGTTCCCTGCCATGTACTGAGCCTCACCCATAGCGGAAAGTGCTCCGCTATAATGGTAATCCTTGTCCTCATCCATCTCAAATATGGAAAAAGCTTTTTTTAGATTTGAGATCGCCTCTTCATATCGTCCAAGTTTTAATAAGGAAGCAGCCAGATTTGTATGGGTCACCGCCACTTCAATTCTGGCTTCTCTGTACATAACCGCAATTCCAAGGGCGCGCTCCAAACAGTCACATGCGCTTTCGTAATCTCCCATCTCCTGGAATAAGAGACTCATGTTATTGTATAAACTGGCATACCTGAAATCTGTGGCCGTCAGTTTCTTTTCGTAAATTGCTTTTACCTCCTGAAAATATACCATGGACTCACGCAATAGTCCTGCCGCTCTGCATGCATTTGCCACATTAAGCAGCGTAGTCGCATAAGCAACACTGCCTTTCAGTCCCGCTTCCTCCATCAAAATTAAAACCTGCCTGCAACACGAAATTGATTTTTCAGCTTCACCCGTTTCCCGGTAATGGCCAATCATTTCATTTAAAAGCGTAATAAGGGATGCCGTATCTCCCTCTGCCGCCGCTTCATCTATCCGCCGAAGCAAAAAATTTTCCACCTGATCTACCTTGTGTTGCGCAAACAGTTCATCTAATTGTGCTAAAACTTTATCAATTAACATTTTAACCCTCCATTCCTTTCAGCAACATAAATCCTAATAAAAACACCATATCCCTCGCCGCCGTTTACATATTGAATTGTGCATAAATAATAGTATAAGCATAAATTCAATTGCTTACTAGTATTATACTGCATCCTGCATAATTTTCAAGCACACCCCAAAGGTCTATTTACATATAATATAATAAAATATTACTTCAGGATTTATTTTATGTACTTTTCAATTATATTCATTATTTTTGTTCTTCTTTTGGTCATAATATGCGGCACCTGCCGGAAACGGTGGGCTGTCAAAAAGGTCTGTTCCATGACTTCAGTCGAAAAATGTGAGCTTCTAAATTCTCTTATCGAACCTTTAGGATATTGCTATGACCCGCACCAGGATATTATATCTTCAAGAAATGACGCCTGGCAGCGACAGGCCGGCTATACCGCTCTCTTCGACCGGGCGGCCTCCCACTTCAATATGGTGTTTGACAGTTTGCCTGTCTATTTTCCCTATAGGAATCGTACCTGGCTTATTGAGTTTTGGAAAGGACAATACGGCATCAACACCGGCGCTGAAATAGGCGTCTATTATGCGAATCAGATTCTTTCTGAGGATCAACTTCCCTTTGCTAAGTTTGAAGCTGTTGATGATCATGATATGCTCCCCCTTTCCTTCTGTCTCGTAAAAGGGAAAAATGATACTTTGGCTTCTGTCGCAAAAAGAACCTGGTGGCTGACCGCCTTTTGTATGGGCGTATTTTCCCAACCATGTGAGCTAACTCAGGATATCTCCATTGTTTTCCCTAACTGTGAAATGCACCAAAGCTTTTTAAATTCTCTGTATCAAACCGGCATTTCAAAGCAATTTGTCACAGTCTGCGGCAATAAAATCCGTATTCAGTTTAAAGACAGCCCGAAACAAACTTACGGATTTCTTGCCCGCTTAAGCCGTCGGTGGGCTCAGTTTACAAACCGTATTTTCTGCCATATTTATCTGTTTCTGACACATTATTTTTCCTCAACTATCGATCGGCTGCTTTATCTGTATTATCTGCTTCCATTTGCTTTCCGCAGAATGCTGACGCTGCGAAGCTATTACAAATTCAAAAAAAACATGTAGTTTTACAAGGAGCATAGCTATAAAATGAGTTATCAGTCCAGACTAAACCGGGCTTTTGAAAATGCGCCTGTCCTTCCGTTAAACAGATGCAGTCGATATGTCATCATAAGCGACTGCCACAGAGGAAATGGAACTGCTAATGATAATTTTTTAAAAAATCAAAATTTATATTTTACGGCTCTTAATCATTACTATGCCCATGGATTTACCTATATTGAGCTTGGGGATGGGGATGAGCTGTGGGAAAACAGAAAAATGAGTCAAATTATTGAAATTCACAGCAATGTTTTCTGGCTTCTTTCTTTGTTCTACAAGGAAAATCGGCTCTACATGATATATGGAAACCATGATATGGAAAAGAAAAAGAAAGGCTACGAGCATCTGGCCTGTTCTTCCTACTATTGCACCCAATCCCAGTGTATGCAGCCATTGTTTCCCGGCCTAATTTTTCATGAAGGGATTATTCTGGAAAATACCTGCCAAAACTATCAGCTTTTTCTCACACATGGCCACCAGGCGGACTTTTTAAATTCCACACTCTGGAAAGCGGCCAGATTCCTTGTCAGATATTTTTGGAAACCTTTGGAGCATTTCGGCGTTTTGGATCCTACCAGCGCCGCTAAAAATTATACCCATAAGGATAAGGTTGAACAGAGACTGAGCCATTACTCAGAAAATATACAAAAACCTATGATTACCGGTCATACCCACCGCCCACGTCTTGATCCATCCTCACCCTATTATATGAACACCGGCAGTTGCGTCCATCCCCGATGTATCACCTGTCTGGAAATTGAACACGGAGAAATTACCCTTGTCAAATGGACTTTATCCGTAAGAAAAGACAGAACGCTTTATGTGGCAAGAGAAATCCTCTCCCGCTTTACGGAATCGCTCGTTATTCCATCAAGCCGGGAAGGGTCTCCTCTTACTCGTTGTGTGGCACGTACGCCACTTTAGTGTAATTTTTCTGCGACACAAAAAGGCAGAGCTTTTGGCTCTGCCTTTTTAACATATGAATATTCCATTCAAACAGAATTATACAGGATATGCCGCGTTCTTTATATCAGCCTGTGTCATATCTACCTTTTCCTGCTGTGCCTGACGATATTTGAAGAAATCAACTGCAACCTGAGGGAACAATGCATAGGACAAAACATCCTCATCCTGTTGTTTCCATTCCTTCATCTCTGCCTCTAACTTATCCATCTCGTTCTCAATCAGATCCGCAGGACGACAGGTAATTCTCTTCTCGCCGGGAATAACCTTGTCAATTACTTCCTGGCTCATAGGCTTAACGGTCTGGCCATATTCACCGCGGAGAACAGCCTTTGTCTCTTTGGTAGCCATCTTATATCTCTCGCCCATAAGCACATTAAATACTGCCTGCGTACCTACGATCTGTGAAGAAGGCGTAACAAGAGGCGGCTCACCTAAGTCTTTCCTCACCTGAGGAATTTCCTTCAGCACATCATAGTACTTATCTTCCGCATTCTGCTCTTTCAGCTGACTCACCATGTTGGAAAGCATACCGCCCGGTACCTGGTAAAGCAGCGTCTTAATATCAACGCCCATAACCTTGGGATTGAGAAGGCCGCTTGCTAAGCACTCATCTCTGTAAGGTCTGAAATAATCAGCAATTTCAGATAAAAGATTCTGGTCATAACCCGTATCATAAGGTGTTCCCTTAAAGGTCTCAACCATAACCTCAGTTGCAGGCTGTGAAGTACCCATAGCAAAAGGAGAAATTGCGCAGTCAATTACATCTACTCCCGCTTCTACTGCTTTCAGATAAGTCATGCTTGCAACACCTGATGTATAATGTGTGTGAAGCTGAATAGGAAGCTTGGTTACAGACTTCATAGCGGAAATCATTTCAGATGCCTTGTAAGGAACAAGCAGTCCCGCCATATCTTTGATACAGATAGAGTCAGCGCCCATCTCCTCAATCTTCTTTGCCATGTCCATCCAATATTCCATGGTATAAGCATCTCCTAAAGTATAGGAAAGCGCAACCTGAGCAAGACCTCTGCCTTCACGTGTTTTCACTTTATTTGTAGCATTAACTGCCGCCTGTAAGTTCCTTAAATCATTTAAGCAGTCAAAAATACGGATAATATCAATACCATTTGCAATAGATTTCTCAACAAAATTATCTACCACGTCATCCGCATAAGGCCTGTAACCTAAAATGTTCTGGCCCCTGAAAAGCATCTGAAGCTTTGTATTTTTAAAGCCATCTCTTAATTTTCTGAGTCTGTCCCATGGATCCTCTTTCAAGAAACGAAGGGAAGCATCAAATGTAGCGCCGCCCCAGCACTCAACTGCATGGTAACCAACTTTATCCATTTTTTCAACGATTGGGAGCATCATCTCGGTAGGCATTCTTGTTGCAATCAGAGACTGATGCGCATCACGAAGAACTGTTTCCATGATGCCAATCGGTTTTTTAGCCTGTTCTGCCATTTCTATTTCCTCCTTAAATTATTCACAATCTATTTAGAATACGCCAAATACTGCCATAAAGGTTCCGGCCGCTACCGCCGTACCAATAACGCCGGCTACGTTAGGTCCCATTGCATGCATCAGCAGGAAGTTCGTGGGATCCGCCTCCGCGCCAACCTTTTGCGATACTCTCGCTGCCATAGGCACCGCCGATACGCCGGCGGAACCAATCAAAGGATTTACCTTGCCCTTGGTTGCAATGCACATCAGCTTACCAAAAAGAACACCGGCCGCAGTACCAAATGCGAAAGCAATCAAACCAAGCGCAACGATCTTAAGCGTATCGAGATTTAAGAATGCCTCCGCGCTGGTGGTTGCGCCTACGGACGTGCCAAGCAAAATAACCACAATATACATAAGTGCATTGGAAGCCGTGTCTGTTAACTGTCTTACTACTCCGGATTCCCTAAACAGATTGCCCAGCATCAGCATACCAACCAAAGGAGCTGTTGTAGGGAGAATCATACAAACAACAATCGTAACGATAATCGGGAAAAGAATTTTTTCTAATTTGGACACAGGACGGAGCTGACCCATCTTAATTTTTCTTTCCTGCTCTGTTGTCAATAATTTCATAATAGGCGGCTGTATAATGGGCACCAGTGACATATAGGAGTAAGCTGCCACTGCAATAGGCCCAAGCAAGGCTGTCTGTCCCAATTTCCCGGCAAGGAAAATGGAAGTAGGACCGTCTGCGCCACCAATGATGGAGATTGCGGATGCGGCTTTGTCATTAAAGCCCATTGCAATTGCTCCAAAATATGCTGCAAAAATACCAAACTGTGCTGCAGCGCCAAGTAAAAAGCTCTTAGGGTTTGCAATCAGGGGACCGAAGTCCGTCATAGCGCCGACGCCCATAAAAATCAGGGACGGCAAAATTGCCCATTCATCTAAGAGATAAAAATAATACAGTAAGCCGCCCGACCCGTTTGCCGAATCCTCTATGCTCAGCATAATATCCGGATAAATATTAACAAGCAACATACCAAATGCGATAGGCGTTAAAAGCAATGGTTCAAAGCCTTTAGCAATCGCAAGATAAAGAAACACACATGCCACAATGATCATCAGATAATTTCCCCAAGTCAGATTAAAGAAAGCTGTCTGATGAATCAGATTGGACAGGGTTGCTACGATATAATCCATTTCTTTTACCTCCTGTTGTTTTCTCAACAAATGCCTGCCATTTTAAAGACCGGCACTTTTCTGCAAGTATGCAATTTCGTCATGCGGTTTTGCTATGCAATTTTGCTATGCAATTTTGCTATGCAATCTTACTATGCAACCTTGCTATGGCCAGCTTTTGCATACTCATTCGTCCTGTTAGTTGAGAGTTGCCAACAATGCTCCTGCTTCAACTGCATCGCCAACTGCTACGTCAATGCTTGCTACGGTACCATCCTGAGGCGCCACAACAGGAATCTCCATCTTCATAGCTTCCAGAATGATTACGGTATCGCCAGCCTTAAGCGCCTTACCTACACTTGCCTCCACCTTAAATACTTTACCTGCTGCGCCGGCTTCTACTTTAATGCTGCCAGCCGCGCCGGATGCTTTAGGCGCTGCAGAAGCTGCTTTCGGAGCAGCCTTAGGCGCTGCTTTGGGAGCTGCGGGTGCCGGCGCGCCTGTAGATGCGCCTTCTTCTACTACTACGTCATATACGTTGCCGTTTACGGTAATTGTATAATTTTTCATTACTAAATCCTCCTGTGATTATCATTTATTCTATTATCTTTCTCTTCACATGAACATCATGTTGCCCCATTAAGCACGCTGCCATTTGTTTCCGGCACGTCTTATACTTCTTACCACAAATCCATCTGCGGATGAAGCGCCCTCGCTTGCTGCAATTGCCGCTGCAATAACGGCAACCAGTTCCAAATCATCCGTAAGATCTTCTTCCGGCGCAGAAGCCTGCACTGCAGGAACGGCCGGCGCTGCTTTCACCTCCTGCTTTGCGGGAGCCTTGGTAAACTTAGCCTGAATCTTAGGTATGAAACCGAAGCAGCCTATAATAAGACTGATCAGGATAAGGACGCAAAATACGGTTCCCATACCAAGGAGCGTATTTAAAGCCGCCTTTTCCATCTTTTCTCCAAATGTATATTCCACATTGGTGGAAATTGTTGTGATTGCATTGTTGTCAATTACAATCTCAACAATCGCTTCCCGGACAGAACCCTTTACTCGGATATCAATTACACCGTCTTTCTCATCGAGTTCGGATTCAACCCCAATAATCTCTACATAATCACCCATATCCTCAGCAGCAGCTTCCCAGCTGTCTATGGCAGCTAACGTCACCGGATCGCTCACCTGATCCCCTGCGTTAAGGAGTACATACTGATTAATGGTTTCCACGACCTGCCTTCCCAAGGTATCCGCTTCCTCCTGGGTCATAAGAGGTTTTATTTCCTCCTCCTGGCCGCACGCCGTCAAACCAAGCATACAGGTAATCATACCTAATACTAATAACCATTTTTTCATATTAAGTATCATCCTTTCTAAACTGTACCGTGTTTTTTCGCCGGGCGGTCTTCCCTCTTGGAAAGCAGCATTTCAAAAGCGCCAATCACATACTTTCTTGTATCTGCCGGCTCAATGATCTGATCCACATATCCTCTCTTTGCCGCGCCCGCTGCGCTTGTCTGCAGCGCTGCATATTCTTTTGCGCAGGCGTCAATGGCATCCGCCCCCTGCCCGTCGCAAATAATCTTTGCCGCAAGTTTCGCATCCATTGTACCAATCCGGGCATCAGGCCATGCTATGGTAATATCTGCGCCGATTGCTTTAGAATTCATAGTTACATAAGCGCTTCCAAACGCCTGTCCAATGATCACATTTACCTTTGGAACAGTGGCATTAGCAAATGCATATGTAAGCCTTGCCGCCGCCTTTGCAATTTTTTTCTCGGAACAAATATCCGCTTTAAATCCCTTTACATTGGTAAGGGACAAAACAGGAAGATTAAATGCGTCACAGAAGTTAATAAAATCTGCCGCCTTGTCACAGCCTGCAGGCGTTAAAACCGCATCAAACTTATCTGTCACGGTTCCATCCTCGCCATATACCTCGCTGCGGTTTGCAACCGCACCAACGGTTACGCCGTTTAATCTGATAAACGCCGTCACCATTTCTTTCGCAAAGCCCGCTTTTACTTCAAATACCGCTCCATCATCGGCAAGCTGGGATAATGCAATGGAAGTATCCCCTACGCAGCCTGCAATATCCGCACATGCCCGGTTTAAATCATCCGTACACTCTTCAAAGAGCGGATCATCATCGCAGTTAGACGGGAGCATGGATACCAGTTCTCTTATCTTTTCAAAAAGTGTCGCTTCATCTGCCACCACATCCACAATGCCGGCTTCCCCGCTCTGGAAATCAGCCGATGAAGTGTCGCATTTGCTCACCACATTACCATCAAGTGTGTTAGGCGCGTTCACAAACAGTTTTGCGCTCTTTTCTTCCATAAAAGTAAAGTCTGTCAATGTGGGAAAAAGCGCAAGGCCGCCGCCACAGCTGCCAAAAACGGCGGTAATCTGAGGAATAACGCCGGAACTTAACACCTGCTTTTTGTAGATTTCCCCAAAACTGTTTAAAGCGTCTGCCGCTTCCTGAAGCCTTAATCCGGCGGACTCAATTAATCCGATCACGGGTGCTCCCATTTTCAGTGCCAGATCATAGAGATTTGCAATTTTCTTTGCATGCATTTCGCCTACGCTTCCGTTTAATACGGACGCATCCTGGCTGTATACATACACAAGATTGCCGCCTATCACTCCATAACCGGTAATTACACCGTCAGAAGGAGTTTCTGTCTGTTTCAGATTGAAGTCGGTACTTCTTGCTGTAACAAGCCCACCAATTTCAACGAAACTGTTTTCATCGAGCAAAGCTGTGATTCTTTGACTCGCCTGTGAAGTAGTACTCATTTTTCAGCCCTCCATTTTATATTAAATAAATTATAACTATAGCCGCGGGGCACAAGTATCCCCATTATTTCGTCTATAGAAGTATACCACATTTGTCATAAATCGCATAGAGAAAATTTTTCAAATTTTACATTTTTTTAACACTTATCTTTTTAACGCTTATAAGCCCAAGGCATAATTTTCTTTCTCCCTTACATATAAATAAAAAGAAAACTACTCATGGGATGCATAGCACTATGAAGCCTTTCAGAAAAACCATTACCAAAATCACCGCCCTGTTGTTTTCCATCCTTCTGCTTTCTAGTCTTCTTATTCCTCAAACCATATATGCAAACGGGGAAGATGAACCGGATTTTTCTCTTTATGCCCAGTCGGCAGTTTTAATGGACGCATCTTCAGGGCGTATCTTATACGAAAAAAACGGACATAAAGTTCTTCCCATGGCCAGCACCACCAAAATTATGACTTGCATTCTGGCCCTTGAGAACGGAAATCCGGAGGATTATGCCATAGCCTCTTCCTATGCCGCCAGTATGCCCAAAGTAAAACTTTCCGTAAAAGAGGGGGAATATTATCAGCTGAAAGATTTGCTCTATTCTCTGATGCTGGAATCCCACAACGACGCAGCCGTGGTCATTGCAGAACATATTGCCGGAAGCACCCAAAATTTTGCCGATTTAATGAACCAAAAGGCAAGGGATATCGGCTGTCATGACACTTTTTTTATAACGCCAAATGGTCTTGACGCCACTGTCACAGCCAAAGACGGCACCGTAAAGGTTCATTCCACAACTGCCGCCGATCTTGCCAAAATTATGTCTTATTGTATCATGGATTCCCCCAAAAAGGAAGATTTCCTTGCCATAACCCGCACACCCTCCTATTCCTTTGAAAATTATCTGGAAAAAGACGGACAGTTCGTAAGAGGCGGCCGGACTTTTCAGTGTAACAACCACAACGCCTTTCTGTCTATGATGGATGGCGCCCTCTCCGGGAAAACAGGTTTCACCGGCTCGGCCGGTTACTGCTACGTAGGCTCCCTGCGCAGGGACAACAGAACCTATGTGGTGGCTCTTTTAGCCTGCGGCTGGCCTAACAACAAAACATATAAGTGGAGCGATACGAAAACCCTTATGAATTACGGGCTTGAGAATTTTGAATATCATACGCTCAAAGAAGCTTCCTTTGACGAAAGCCGGCTAAAGCCTATAAAAGTCAATGGCGGACAGACAGATCGTCTGGGCGCCACCGCATACGTGGATATAAAAATAGACAGAGAAACAAAAAATGATTCGGAAACCGATGACGGGCTTCTTTTGAAAAAGGGGGAAAACATACAGGTTAACTGCCAGAGCGCCACACAGCTAACCGCCCCTATAGAAGCGGGAACCCAGGTCGGCACTATCCGGTACCTTGTTGGTGAGACGGTATATAAGGTAGAATATATCCTCACCTCCGGGTCTGTGCCTGCCATCGACTTTTCCTGGTGCCTTTCACAGATTTTAAAAAGATATACTCTATAATTATATATCCAGCTGCACATCCGCCTCCTGCTGGGCCTGGGCTTTAAATTCCTCCATCTGCACTGCTGAAAGCTCGGGAAGCTCTTCTAAGGATTTTACCCCGAAGCTTCTTAAAAATTCCTCCGTGGTTCCAAAAAGCAGGGGGCGGCCCGGTGCATCCATCCGCCCCACCTCCGCAATCAGCCCGAACTCAAGGAGTCTGTTCACCGCATGATCACAGCTTACCCCCCTGATTTTTTCAATCTCCGCACGGGTTACCGGCTGCTTATATGCAATGATAGAAAGGGTTTCCAAAATCGTGTCCGTGAGCACATATTTGCGCGGCGTTTTGGCAATCTTTACCAGATATTCATACATTTCCGCCTTGGTGCACATCTGGTAAGAATCCTCCAGCTCAATTAAAGTCACGCCGCCCTCCTTCCTTTCATAGTCCTCTTTCAGCTCCAAAAGCAATTCTTTGGTGGTCTTTTTGTCCTCTTCAATCACTGCCGCCAGCCTTTCAATCTCCACCGACTCTCCCATGGTAAAAAGAACGGCCTCCAATATGGCTTTCTCCTTCTGCCTGTCCAACTTCCGCTACCTCCATGCCGCCCAAAGCGCAGCGGCTTATATTCCTGACCTGATTTTTTCAGGCAACCCTTGAGGTAATAATAATATCGTCAAAGGTGTCCTCCTGAAAAATAGAAATCCTCCCCACCTTCATCATCTCCAATATAACAAGGAAAGTGACGATAATTTCCATCCTGCTTTTTTGTTTTTCCAAAAGCTGCATAAAACTGAACTTTTTATGGGTATGGACATATTCCTCCACATACGCGGTCTTTGCGTCCATATCAATCTCGTCCTTTTCAATCCGTCCAAAGGTGCTTCTTACAGGGTCAATTTTATCCTCCTGTCTTTTCATCACCATTTTAAACAGTTCTTTCAGCTTGCTTAAATTGGCGTCTCCAATGAGCTCCTCCAAATTGATGGGGGGCTTATACTCCTCAATTTCCTTTGGCAGGGTCCTGTCCTTAAAAAGAGTGCGCGCCGCGTCAATCTGCCTGTCCTTAAGCTCGTAGGACATATATTTGTACATTTTATATTCCAGCAGCTTTTGAACCAGCTCCGCCCTCGGATCCTCTTCCTCCCCCTCCTCGTTTACTTCTTTCGGAAGAAGCATCTTACATTTGATATCCAAAAGGGTTGCCGCCATCACCAGAAATTCGCTCATGACGTCCATATTTTCCGTTTCCATATCCTGTATATACGCAAGATACTGGGCTGTAATTTCAACTATTGGGATATCATAGATATCCACCTTATTTTTTTCAATTAAATGCAAAAGTAAATCCAGGGGACCTTCGAATGCCTGCAGTTTTACCGATATTGCCATCTGTTACGGCTCCTTTACTTACAAATTTAAGCCTTCTTTGCCGATATTCTATCATGTATCAAAAATACCGTCAACTTCGGGAAAAGTCTATCACCACCAGCTCTCCGGGGTTAAAAATCCGGATAGGCAGCGTGTGCGTCCCCAGACCTCTGCCCAAAATCATGACCGCCTTCCCTTCCCTGTACTCTCCCCCGTCATACTTTGGGAAAAGCTTAATAGCCGGAGAGATCACACCGCCAAGTACGGGCAGCCTCATAAGCCCT
Organism: uncultured Lachnospiraceae bacterium; assembly: GCA_910587305.1. GTDB lineage: Bacteria > Bacillota > Clostridia > Lachnospirales > Lachnospiraceae > Suilimivivens. Next base: position 81,108 of record CAJUKV010000008.1, read on the forward strand.
CCGTGGACATGGCCGGATACCACCAAATCCGCCCCCCACTTCGCATAGGTCTTAAAATAATCCGGGTTGTGGGCTATCACCACCGAAAAACGGCTTTCCGCCGGCTTTCCCAAAATCTTTTCCAGATAAGCCGTATCCATCCTGGTATTTTTAAATTTCCCATAATATTCCCGTCCGATTTCCAGACCATATAAATCCATATTAAAATCAGGCAGGTATACCTTCTCATTGACCAGATGATGCGCCCCCGCCTTTTTTATCTCTTTTACATAATCCGTATACATGGTTCCAAACTGTTCGGGAAAAAGCTTTGTTTTATGCTCATGATTCCCATTGCCGTAATAAACCGGGTATTTTGCCGACAGAGCGCACACCAAATCCCTGGCCGCGGAGGTGTCCCCGCCCTCATTTGAAGTATACATATCCCCGGCAATCAGAATCAAATCCGGGGCAAGCTCATCTATGGCCGCAAGCAACCTTGCGTTGCCTGCCCCGAAAGCTTTGTTGTGAAGATCCGACAGAAGGATGATCCTGCCATCCTTCCGTAGGATCCGGCTTTTGCATTTGTATCTCTTAACCACAAACCGATTGCAGTCCACCGCCATAACTATAAGAAAAAATACTGCAAGAACTGCCGCCGAAAAAATAAAAATTGTCAAATTAACTTTCCTTCCCGTCTTTCAAATATATCTGTCAGGGCAGATAACCATTTTTCAGCCCGTATATCCTTCAAAAATCCATTTTGCTTAAAGGCCGCAATATAAACTCCATACCTTTTTCAGATAGTCCTTATATCCTGCCTTCTCTATGGTTACGTCTGCTAAAATGGATATACTCCCTATCCTTTGCCCGTTTAACGTATAGACTGCTTCTCCCACCGCGTCCCCTCTTTTTACGGGCGCTGTAAGCTCAGGTGGAAGAGAAATTGTCTTTTCAATGCTGTTTAAATCGCTTCCGGCTATATCCAGATACCGGAATGGTCCCTTAAAAATAAGCGCCGCCTCATCCTGTACCCCTCCTTTAACAGGAACCGAAGGCAAAGTTTCCTCATTGGCATCCTCATAAAGCGCGCTGACACTGTAGCCGTAATTTAAGAGCGCCATGGCATCCTGGAAACGGGACTTATTGCTGGGAGACGCCATTACCACCGCAATCAGATCAATATTGTCCTTATTGGCGGTAGCCGACAGACAATATAATGCCTTGCTGGTGGATCCGGTTTTAAGACCGGTGGTCCATTCATACATCTTAAGCAGCTTGTTGGTGCTCGATAAAGTAAAGCTGCTGCTTCCCTGCCGGGTCACATGGGTAATGTCCTCCATCCAGATTTTTGTGTAATCCAGAATCTGGGGATACTTCGTAATTAATTCCCGGGACATAAGCGCCACATCTTTTGCCGAGGTGTAATGATTGTCGGATTCGCTAAGACCGCAGCAATCCTCAAAATGCGTGTTGGTAAGCCCCATGTCCTCCGCTCTTTGGTTCATCAGTTTTACAAATTCCTGCTCGCTTCCTGCGATAAATTCGGCCGCCGCCACACTGGCGTCATTTCCGGAGGCTATGGCAATGCATTTGATAATGGTATCAAGGGTCTGCACTTCCCCTTCCTCCAAAAAGACCTGGGAACCTCCCATAGATTTCGCATAAGCGCTGGTCATGACTTCGCTGTCAAGCTTCACCCTTCCTGTGCCAATGTGATCAAAAATAACCAATAAGGTCATAATTTTTGTGATGCTGGCCGGGCTGCGTCTCTCCTCGGCATTTTGCTCACAAATAATCTGGCCCGTGGACGCCTCTATTAATATGTAAGACGGCGCTTCCACGGCGGGAGCGGCATAAGCTTCAAGCGGCATTGCCAACAAAAAAATAAAACACATCACATAGCATAGGGTAATTTTGAAATATTTATTCACGTATTCTCTCTCCCCTTATGTATTCTATTACTATGGATATGTTTTATTTGTTTTTAAAATGCAAGTACAATTTTAATACCATCTTGCCCTGAAAGAACGATAAGCATCCATGATCCTTTCTTTCTTTTCCTTCAGACTGACATTGAAAATTTTCATCAGCTTTGTAACATAATCAATTGTGGCCAGAACAAGGATGACCTGGCAGGCCCGAATCCCCCATGCCGCGTTGCACCTGTCCACCAGCTCCAATATTCTGCTGTGAAGAAACGTAATGATGATTATTGCATAAAATCCCCATGCAATTGTACTTTCCAGACAGATTATTCCCTGATAGTTCCATGGTTTTTCGTTATAGTCCCACCATACTTCCCCAAAAATTCTGAGCATCAGCCTGCCGACAAGATACTCAAATATGGTTGCCAGCGCCGCTCCGGCCAGATAAAGGCCAAACAGATGGTTGCTTAGAGGGCGAAGAACCAAATAGCCCACCACACCGCCAAATCCGTAAATCGGGCAGAACGGGCCTCGACCAAACCCTCTATTCGTTATCTTTTTATTACAAAATGACATGTAAATGGATTCCACCAGCCAGCCCATCATGCTGTATATGATAAATGCTGAAATCAAGTGATATACATCCGTGCCAAACACTTCTCTCGTCCACATAAGTAATCCCCCATCACGAAGTAACACGCTGATTCCAAATATAATCAAACAAAGCAGGCTGCCTCCCCGCCCGCTTCACCTGAATACCTGTGTACATCAAACGCCGACACGCTTCGCGAATCGGCTTATTACATCAAGAAAGCCCTTGGTTGACCATCAAGGGCTTTCTCACTTCCAAGCCCATCTCACTAATGGTGGTTGGAGTATTAATTGTATTTACGTTTTCTTGCAGCTTCAGATTTCTTTTTGCGTTTTACGCTTGGCTTTTCATAATGCTCTCTTTTACGAATCTCCTGCTGAATACCAGCCTTTGCGCAGCTTCTTTTGAAACGGCGTAAAGCGCTGTCTAAAGTCTCGTTCTCTTTAACGATTACATTTGACATCCTGCACCCTGACCTCCCTTCAGTCCCTTCTAGCAGCATCGACTGATCGGGTTTTTATTTACATGCCACATTCATACGCTATCTTTTAGACGTATATTCTGCTTGCAGCCATGTACCTCGTATTCACATGTATGCATTAATGCTCATTTTAGCGTCTATACGCGCACACACACGTTCTCACATACATAATTATACCACAAATTTCCCCTACGTCAATCATTTCTTTATAAAAGCTTTTCAAATTTTTCAAATTCAGGTCTACTCAAAGTCAATAACGGCCTTTATTCTTCTAACTCCTGCGGAAGAACTGGATTCCTTTTGTATTTTAAAGCATTTCAAATCTCCTGTCCGCTCCGCGTGGGGGCCCCCGCAAATTTCTTTCGAGTATTCTCCCATGGTATAGACTTTTACTTTTTCACCATACTTATCGCCAAATACACCGATTGCACCGGCCGCCTTGGCTTCGTCCACAGTCATTTCTTCACAGACAACCGGGATATCCTTCCGGATGGCCTCATTGACAATGTCCGTCACGGCCTTGATTTCTTCCGCTGTCATTTTACGGTCAAACGAAAAATCAAATCGCAGTCTCTCGGCGGTAATGTTGCTGCCCTTTTGGTAAACCCCGTCCCCAAGGATCTTTCTCAAAGCGCCATTTAAAAGATGTGTTGCCGTATGAAGCCGCGCCGTTTCCGCAGAGGCATCGGCCAAACCGCCCTTAAACTTTTTCTCTGCTCCGGCTCTCGATTTTTCCTGATGTTCTTTAAAGCATTTATCAAATCCTTCCACATCCACCGAAATGCCCTTTTCCCCGGCCACTTCCTGGGTAAATTCCAAAGGAAAACCAAAAGTATCATACAGCCTGAACGCCGTCACACCGTCTAACACTTCTCCTACGCTCATTTTGTCAAGAATCTTGGCCGCAACTTTCATTCCCTGATCCAGAGTTCTGTTAAAGGTAACTTCTTCTTTTGTCAGCTGGTCATAGATAAACTGTTCATTTCTTTTCAGTTCCGGATAAATCTCAGAATAATTTTCGACAATCACTTTTGCAATCTCTACCATTACTCCGTCACATGTACCCAGTTTTTTCAAATAGCGCATGACCCTCCTGATAATGCGTCTCAAAACGTACCCCTGATCCACATTGGACGGCGTAACCGCCTTATCGTCGCCGAGGATAAAAGTCGCCGCTCTCATATGGTCGGCAATTACGCGGAATGCAAATATCGTATCTTCATCTGCGTCGTCATAAGAAACCTTTGTCAATTCGGAAATCTTGTTGATAATGGGCCGGAACAATTCCGTATCGTAAATACTTTCTTCCTTATTTACAATAGCTAACACTCTCTCTAATCCAAGGCCCGTATCCACATTATGGATAGACATTTTTTCGTAAACACCGTCTTTAGTTTTGTTATATTCCATGAAAACGTTGTTCCACATTTCAACATATTTTCCACAATTACAGGCCGGCCCACAATCAGGTCCACAGGCCGGCTTTCCCGTATCATAAAAAATCTCCGTATCCGGTCCGCATGGTCCGGTCTCTCCGGCCGGTCCCCACCAGTTTTCTTTTCTGGTATAAAAATGAATTCTTTCCTCAGGATATCCTAATTTTCTCCAGGCGTTAAAGGTTGCCATATCCCTTGGCACTTCATCGTCGCCTCCGAAAACGGAAACGGAAATTTTATCTTGCGGAATTCCCAATTCTTCCGTCAGGAACCTGTGGCTCATTTCAATGGATTCTTCCTTAAAATAATCGTTAAGAGACCAGTTCCCCATCATTTCAAAAAACGTTAAATGAATCGAATCGCCAACCTCGTCAATATCTCCCGTACGAAGGCATTTTTGAAAATCTACCAATCTGCGTCCGGATGGATGCTCTTCTCCAAGCAGGTATGGCACCAACGGATGCATACCGGCAGTGGTAAATAACACGCTTGGGTCATTTTCCGGTATCAGGGATGCGCTGTAAATTTCTTTATGATTTTGCTTTTTAAAATAATCAATATATAATTGCCGCAGTTCTTTTGATTTCACTCTAACTTCCTCCTTGCCATACTATTAACTGTTTCAGGCCGTATTCTTTTCAGGCTGCAATAATACTAATAGGATATTGCATTAATTTTCGGGTAACAGCGCCTGCCTTTCGCCATCAACCGGAGCGGTAATAATTCTCTAAAAGGCAAGCTTCTCCGCAAAATAAGCGTCAAGGCTGTCGATTGCCACTCTCTCCTGATCCATGGAATCTCTGAAACGGACCGTCACGCATCCGTCCGTCTCAGAATCAAAATCATAGGTCACGCAGAAAGGCGTACCGATTTCATCCTGGCGGCGGTATCTTTTCCCGATATTTCCTCTATCATCATACTCACAGTTATACTTCTTTGAAAGCTGTTCGTAAATTTTTAACGCGCCTTCCCCTAACTTCTTGGAAAGAGGCAGAACGCCAATCTTCACAGGCGCAAGGGCCGGATGGAAATGGAGTACGGTGCGCACATCGCCCTCTCCGATTTCTTCCTCATCATAAGCCGCGCACAAAAACGCCAAAACCACACGATCCGCTCCCAAAGACGGCTCAATAACATAAGGCACATATCTTTCATTTTTCTGATCGTCAAAATAAGTAAGATCCTGGCCGGAAACATTCTGGTGCTGGGTCAGGTCATAATCGGTTCTGTCGGCAATTCCCCACAGCTCGCCCCAGCCAAAGGGAAACAAAAATTCAATGTCCGTGGTGGCCTTGGAATAAAATGAGAGTTCTTCCTTCTCGTGATCGCGGACACGCATCTCATCCTCTTTCATGCCAAGGCTCTTAAGCCAGTCAATACAAAACTGCTTCCAGTAGGCAAACCATTCCAGATCCGTATCGGGCTCACAGAAAAACTCAAGCTCCATCTGCTCAAATTCTCTGGTTCTGAAGGTAAAATTTCCGGGGGTAATCTCGTTGCGGAAGGACTTGCCAATCTGCCCGATTCCAAAAGGAATTTTCTTGCGGGAGGTTCTTTGTACATTCTTAAAGTTTACAAAAATGCCCTGGGCTGTCTCCGGCCGCAGATAAACCGTATTTTTGGCGTCCTCCGTAACCCCCTGAAAGGTCTTAAACATCAGGTTAAACTGGCGGATATCCGTAAAGTTATGTTTACCGCAGGAAGGACAGGGAACATGATGGTCCGCTATAAAGTTTTTCATCATTTCCTGGCTCCAGCCGTCTATGCCGCTCTCCAGCTCAATCTTGTTTTCAGCTGCAAAATCCTCAATCACCTTGTCCGCACGGAACCGCTCGTGACATTCCTTACAATCCATCAGAGGATCGGAAAAACTGCCCAGATGCCCGGACGCCACCCAAGTCTGGGGGTTCATCAAAATGGCGCAGTCAACGCCCACATTGTAGGGGTTTTCCATAATAAATTTCTGCCACCATGCTTTTTTCACATTGTTCTTTAGCTCCACACCCAGATTCCCATAATCCCAGGTATTGGCCAGACCGCCATAAATTTCGGAACCGGGATACACAAATCCCCTGCCCTTAGCCAGGGCAACAATCTTTTCCATTGTTTTTTCCATAACACACTTTCCTCTCTCACTCATCTTTCGCAGTCCGCGTCCCCAGACCTCCATAGGAGCGCACGTTACCGGGCTGCGCTGTTACCGGTTTATAAATTATTTGTATACAACATACATCATTTTATTTCCATCCTCCGAGCGCTTTACAATTTTCCCGCCGGAAGATACCGTAACGTTATCGCTGATATAAAGAGCTTTACCATCAAGCTTTACTGTCTCGTTTATATCCGTCACCAGAAGCTTTTCCTCCTTAAGCGCTAATATATCGGCTTTCCCCAAAGTTTCACCGGAATCCTTAACGCCGCTTAAAACCACGTCAAGATCATACCCTGCGCTTTGCGCATCCCCGGCTGTTCCTGCAAAAAAAAGAACCTGGTTGAAGGCCGCATAGTCCCGAACCCCCGCATAGGTAAGCGTGACCTGTGCCAGACCATCTTTTACTTCTACTTTTTCAACCGCTATACTTTCCGTCCCCGTGCGATTATTGTAATCAGCTGCCTGTTCTAAAACGGCCTGCTCCAATTCCTCCTTATCATAGTAGCTTTCTTCGAAGCTTTCCTCGATATGAGACCTGATGGTTCCGTCCTTTGCAAGAGAAAGAAAAGTACCGCTCTCATCTCCATCTTCGCCGCCACAGGCTGAAAAGACCAGCATCACGGAAAAAGTCAGTACGCTTATTATCATTTTTTTGAGCATTTTAAGGCTTCTTTTCATCGTGCCCTCCCATTCTCTTCCATTTTACCCCATTCATTATATATGACTTACCTTCGTTTTTCAACATTGAATTTCAGATAATATCTCCAGACTCTTCATTTTCCTGTCCATGAAACGCTTTCCGTAGCTGTCCGTAATCTCAGCAAGCTCCCCAAGCACCTGATCCGTCACCGTAAAAGTGTAAAGTTTTTCTACGGAAGAACCCACAATATAATTTACCGCATAAACCGCTCCCGGCAGATAAGGCTGCTCTCTGTCTGGCAGGCCCGGGTATTCGCCGTTTATGGAAAGCGCTTTGATTTCAAATATGTATCGGATTAACCGGTTAGAAAGTCCTTCATGCAAAAGCGCCCGTAAAGATTGATACAAAAGCTTTAACATTTCCTTTTCATCACTGTTTTCCCGGGTATAATAATCCATCATCTCTAAAAAATACATTCCATAGCAGGCGGCCTCAAAATTTTCTCTAAATCCTTCAAAGTAATTGCTGATAAAAGCTTCCCCTATGCTATAAGCGCTCCTTCCCTCATACATCTTAAATTGCCCAAAACAAAAGGGAGTGGTGGAAGCTAACAGCCTGCTGCCCTGTTTTCTGGCGCCTCTTGCAAACGCTGCTATTTTTCCCCGTTCCCTTGTAAGTATCACAACCCGCCTGTCATATTCCCCAATCGGCTCTGCCTTTAATATCATCCCTGTAACACTGATCTGTTCCCGCACCCTGTCCGGCTCCCTCATTTTCTCCCAAACCTGCCGTTTTATCTCCCTCCCGGTAGGCCAGATAATCGTTGATATTACCCGTACTTAAAAATTTGTCCCAGTAATTTATTACTTTCATCTTGTGCCCCCTAGTATCAAAAAAGTATAATATTAGGGTTTACTGTTTTCTTTTTTCTATTCGCTGTCCTTTGGATTATACCCAAAATTTTTGAGCAGGAAATCGCTGTCGCGCCAGTCCTTTTTCACCTTCACCCACAGTTGAAGATTTACCTTACATTCCAGCATTTCCTCGATATCTTTTCGGGCGCCGGTTCCGATTTTTTTGAGCATACTCCCCTGTTTTCCTATGATAATTCCCTTGTGGGAATCCTTTTCACAGATAATATCAGCATCAATATCGAATATCTTTCCCCGCCGCTTCATCCGCTCTATTGTAACGGCTATTCCATGGGGTATTTCCTCCTCCAGGCAGTAAAGAGCCTTCTCCCGTATCAGCTCCGCCACAATCTGCCGCTCCGGCTGGTCGGTAATCACATCTTCCTCATAAAAAGCCGGCCCATAGGGCAGGTAAGTCATAATACACTTAATAAGTTCATCGGTATTTTCTCCCTTTAGCGCGGACACCGGCACAATCTCGGCAAAATCCAACTCCTTTCGATAGGTGTCGATAAACCCCAAAAGTTCTTCTCTCTTTACCTTATCAATCTTATTGATGACCAGTATAACCGGCGTATCTATTTTTTGAAGCTGCTCTATAATATATCGCTCTCCGGCGCCTATAAAATGAGAGGGTTCCACCAGCCACAGGATAACGTCCACTTCCTTAAGGCTTCTGTTTGCCACATTTACCATATAATCCCCAAGCCGGTTTTTTGCTTTATGGATTCCCGGCGTATCTACAAAGACAATCTGCCCTTCCTTCGAGGTATAAACTGTCTGAATACGATTTCTGGTTGTCTGGGGCTTATCGGACGTAATGGCAATTTTCTGCCCGATTAAACAATTCATCAGGGTGGATTTTCCTACATTGGGTCTTCCAATAAGCGCTGCAAATCCGGATTTATACTGGTCGTTCATCATAATCCTCCGTACTGTTACGGCCCGCAAATTTGGGCGCAGGCACAAACTTGCGGGCTATAAGAAATTTATTTTTTTCGTAATATCTCTTTTTATGCTACTTCATTGTCGTATCTTTCTTTTCCTCTGATTTAGGCGAAACGCCTGTCATCATATTGGGCTGCGGCCCCGCGGAATTTCCCGGCATTTTCTTTTCCTTCTTTACCCCTTTTTTCTTTCTCACCATTTTCACCAGCCTGATAATCAGACGAATGAGGAAAAAGACAACGGTTAAAATAACTGCCCATAAGATAAGATAAGGCAAATTAATGATACAGTCAATCCCAAAATTCACCAGCCCGTTTCCAATATCAAATAAGCTGTCCATAAAGCCTGTCGCAATCTTTTCCCATGGCGTCTGTTCCTGAACCGGCGTGTATCTGGTAACCTCATTGATATTCAAATAAACGGTGCTGTAGGAAACCTGATTGTCCATGGTCCGCAGCTGGGATTCCATGCTCTCAAGCATATAGCGCACATCTGAAAGCCTGCTCTCTAATGTAATGATGTCCTCAATGGTTTCCGCCCGCTCTAAAAGCTCCAAAAGCCTCTCCTGCTCCGCTACCAGAGCTTTCTTATGGCTTTCCATATCCACGTACTGTAATGTCACATCCGTAACGCTTTCATTCTGACTGATCACATTGGAATTTTCCGAAACCATCGTCAAAAATTCATCCAGCTTTTGGGCCGGAATACGGATGGTCAAATTTGCATTCCGATTGGATTTTCCATAATAAGTGCTGCCGTTGTAGGCGTAGCTTTCCTCTATGTATCCGCCGAACTGCTCCGTCCTTTTTTTCACGTTGGCAAGCAAATCCTCAAAGGTTTCCGTCTCCACTTCCAAAGTGACATTCCTGATAAGCTTGCGCTGCGTGCTTTGTACCTGCGGCGAAGAGCCGCCCTCAGCCGCCATATCCATCTCCTCGGCCTCAGCTGTCGACTCCATAGCGTAACCGCCTGCGTCCGCGTAGCTGTTTTCCTGCACGGCGCTGGCAGCGGCTGTATCTGAGGCCGCCTCCATGACCCCCGTTCCTTTGGATGATGCGCCGCAGCCTGATAAAAGCAATGCCGCAAAAATACAGGCTAACAGTGTTCTTTTTTTGCCGGATACCATTATACAATTTTTCATAACCAAGCCCTCCCGTTCTTTTTCGCAGTCTTCCGGATTTTCCGAAGAACCATTTTCTTTGCTATAAAAGATACGTTCAAAACAGTTGTTTTTTATGGAAAATATAAAAATAAATTTATGAAAAGAAAGGTGCAAAGTTCAAACATCCGTTCAGACCTTACACCCTTTTTCAACCTTACAGCTCACAATTATTAACCGTTCTCGGGAAAGGAATGACGTCCCTGATATTGCTCATTCCTGTCAGATACATAACGCATCTCTCAAAGCCAAGTCCAAACCCTGCATGCCTGGTACTTCCATATTTGCGCAAATCAAGATAAAAATCATAATCTTCCCTGTTAAGCCCCAGTTCTTCCATGCGCTTAACCAGCTTCTCATAGTCGTCCTCTCTCTGGCTTCCTCCAATAATTTCACCAATTCCCGGCACCAGACAGTCAACGGCGGCAACTGTTTTGCCATCCTCGTTCAGCTTCATATAAAATGCTTTGATCTCTTTCGGATAATCTGTCACAAACACAGGACGCCTGAACACTTCCTCTGTCAGATAACGTTCATGTTCCGTCTGCAAATCGCATCCCCAGGATACTTTATATTCAAACTTGTCATTATTTTTGCTCAAAATATCGATTGCTTCCGTATAGGTCACATGCGCGAAATCGGAATTTACCACATTGTCAAGCCGCTCCAAAAGTCCCTTGTCGATAAAGGAATTAAAGAAATTCATCTCCTCCGGCGCATTCTCCCGCACATACCGGATAATGTATTTCAGCATGGACTCCGCCAGCATCATGTCATCCGTCAAATCCGCAAACGCAATTTCCGGCTCAATCATCCAAAACTCCGCCGCATGACGGGTGGTATTGGAATTTTCCGCCCTGAACGTAGGGCCAAAAGTATAAATATTGCGGAACGCCTGTGCGTAAGTCTCCCCGTTTAACTGTCCGCTGACCGTCAGGTTCGTCGCCTTATGGAAGAAATCCTGGGTAAAATCCACCTTTCCATCCTCCGTCATTGGAATGTTGGCAAGATCCATAGTGGTTACCTGGAACATTTCCCCCGCCCCTTCACAGTCGCTTCCTGTGATTAACGGTGTATGCACATACACAAAATCCCTCTCCTGAAAGAATTTATGAATCGCATAGGCAACCAGCGAACGCACACGAAAAACAGCCTGAAATGTGTTTGTCCTCGGACGCAAATGCGAAATCGTGCGTAAGTATTCCATACTGTGACGCTTTTTCTGCAAAGGATAATCCGGCGCCGACGCTCCTTCTACGCTAATCTGCGCCGCCTGAATCTCAAAGGGCTGCTTCGCCTGAGGCGTTGGAACCAGGGTTCCTTTCACAATAATTGCCGCCCCCACATTCAATTTGGAAATCTCCGCAAAATTTTCCATTTCATCATGATATACCACCTGCAGAGTCTCAAAAAACGTGCCGTCGCTTAACACAATAAATCCAAACGTCTTGGAATCACGTATACTCCGCACCCATCCGCCGACGCGTACCTCTTTCTCCAGATATTCTTCCCTGTTCCTGAAAATTTCCCTGACCGTTGTCAACTGCATCCCGCAGTCCTCCTTCTTCATTTACTTAATATTGCTATTCCAAAAATGTTTAACTGAAAATTTTTCTCAAATAATACTACTTTCCTAATCATAGCATTTTCAAAAAGAAATCGCAAGTCCTGTCATTTAATGAAACAACTGCTCCACCTGCATAAACATTTCTTCACTTTCCTTTATCTTTTCCCCGTTTCCTACCACGCAAAGGCACTCGTTTTCCATAAAAGCGCGCACATATCTGCCAAGCCCCTTAAGTTCTTCCCTGGTGGTGGCCAGCAGCTCGTCCCTCTCTCTCTGCACCCTCTCCATGGACAGCCCCGTCATATAGCCTCCAAGAGAATAAATTCCCTTGGTAGCAGGCGTCATAGGCGTATCCAGCTCGCTGATTGCCCCGATAATAAACTGTGTCACCGTCCGTTCGTCCAGATTCACATTCTCGATATATTCCGCCGCCTGCTCATAAACGTCAACCGTCTTTTTCAAATTGGGGTCTCTGTAGGAAACAAAGTACCCGTCCCCGTTTCTGTAAAAACCACACATACAGCCGTAAGCGCCGCCCTTTACTCTGACCTGATTCCACAGATAGTCATAGCCCATCATGACCTTGAGCACCTTCAAAGCGCCCGTATAAGGGAGTCCCTTGTCGATGAAATTTCCTGCCCGGCATACATACTGCACCTGTCCGGCCGTCATGAAAGCCTCGTTTTTCTTAACCGGCTCCGGTGAAAAGCTCTCCCCCGACACCCCGCCGGTATACAGCTCCTCCTTTAACCGGCTCACAGCCTGCTCGAGGCCGGGATAGCTGTCTTTTGACGCCGTGTAATCCACCAGCAGATTTTCCGGCCTGAAAATATATTGTACCAATTCCTTCAGATTTTGTACCAGTTCCTCCTTACGGTTTTCAAAATCCTTTAAAAGATCTTCCAAAAGTCTGTACTGGGGAATACCGCTAATCTGCTCCGATACCGCCGCCGTAGGTGAAAAATACGAAAGCGCCCGTATACTTGCTACGGAATGTCCGGCCCCTGTCATAACGGCCTGCATTCTTGACTTTGTCTCCGCAAGAATCTCATAAAGCCGCTTTGTATCGTCAAATTGAGAGGTCAGCAAAATCTCTTTCATCAGCTCCATGGCCTTATCCCGTTTTTCATAAAGGGCCTTGGAACGGATTTCCAGCGTAACCTTATATTTCTTTAAATCGTTTGCGTTGGTGTAAGTGTTTACCACCGTCTTGATTCCGCCCGTATGAATATTTACTTCATTAAAAAGCTCGCCGTAGCTAAAATGCTCCGTATCAACCATCATGAGCGCCGCTTTTAAAATTCCCACATAGGGAAACAGCCTTGCCGGTACGTCCTTTAAATCAAACACCAGATTCAGATAACTGATGCCGTTTGTAAAAAGGTCGTGCACAAGAACCGTAGTTCCATCCACGGTATGAACCTCGTTGACGTAACCTGCCGCCTCCTTTTTCATGTCCTCTCTGGTGAGCAGCGGGATCGTCTCTAAGGCTTCTTTCGTATTTTCCTCCTCCTGATAAGCGCGCAGGGCGGCCGTCTTATCCACTATTTCCTGCTTTTCCTGCTCTGAAAGAGTGGCTTTGTACGCCTGAAGCTTATCGTAAAGGGCTTTATCCTTCCGGGTGGTTAACCCCTGTACGGGCTTCGCCTCCATAATCGTTTTATGGGGATTATCCAAAATATATTTTTTAATCAATTCCTCAAAATATCCCGTGCCAATAGAAGCTTTCAGCTCCGCATAGGTTTCGTTCGCCTCTATATGCATAAAGGGCGCTTTTTCATCATAAAGCCAGCTGTCTAACGCTTCCAGCCCAAGCATCAGACCTTTCGGATAGGAGCCAAAGTCCGCCTCTCTGTACCGGAACTCAAAATAATTGATGGCCGCCGCAAGAGCCTTTTTGTCCAAACCTTCCGAAACAGCCTTTTCAAGCACCTGATGAATCGTAGATACAAATTCTTCCTTCTGACTGCCCTCCGCATTCTTGGCAATCACGGAAAAATAAGGCTGATAGATGCCATTTTCCAGCGTACTGTACACATCCTTCCCTATCCCCTTGTCAATCAGCGCCTGCTTCACCGGCGCGCCGGGGGCGGAACAAAGCACATAGTCAAGCACATCCATCGCGATATAAAGCTTCCTGTCAAGGCTGGTTCCCATGGAAACATTATAAGTCAGATACGTATTTTCAAGAACGGAATCGTCCTCCATAATGGAATACTCCTTCACCAGCTCCTTAGGCGCTTTAAAGGGCGTCTGTATCCCCACCCGTGAGTCCACCGAAAGCGCGTCAAAACCTGACAGGTACTCCTTGTCTATAAAAGAAAGATACTCTGCGGCATCCATATTTCCGTACAAATAAATATAACTGTTTGACGGGTGATAATATTTCTTGTGGAAGGCCAGAAAATCCTCGTAGGTAAGCTCCGGAATAAAATCCGGGTCTCCGCCGGATTCCAGCCCATAGGTCATATCCGGATAAAGGGAATTCATAATCTCTCTCTCCACAACGTCGTCCGGCGAAGAAAAGGCCCCCTTCATCTCATTATACACAACGCCGTTGATGGAAAGCTCGTCCTCCAAATCTTCCATCTCATAGTGCCACCCTTCCTGCCTGAAAATCTTTTCCTCGTTATAAATGTTGGGATAAAAAACAGCGTCCAGATAAACATGCACCAGGTTTTTAAAATCCTTGTCATTGCAGCTCGCCACCGGGTAGACCGTCTTGTCGGGATATGTCATTGCATTTAAAAAAGTATTTAACGAGCCCTTGGCCAGCTCGATAAAAGGATCCTTTACCGGGAAATTTTTAGAACCGCACAGCACGGAATGCTCCAAAATATGGGCGACGCCGGTGCTGTCCTTCGGCGGCGTGCGAAAGCCAATATAAAACACCTTGTTTTCATCGTCATTTAACAAAAGCGTTACGGCCGCCCCTGTCTTTTTGTGCCTTAAAATGTACCCCTCCGAATTTAAATCGCTTATTATTCTCTTTTCAATCACCTGATAGGCATCCATCGCTTCGATCTGCTGTTTCATAACGCACCTCATCCTTCTTTTTATTTTATCTGTTAAAACATACGAATCGTTCGCATATATCCTATTTTTCCCATAGCGCCCTCCGAATATAAGCATTTGGGCGTTTTTCTTATCCGGCTTCATGTGCGGCCTAGTCGCCCCCACCCGTAAAACGGGTGGCTCGGGACGCGGGCTATAAGCCCGCACT
>CAJUKV010000009.1 GCA_910587305.1 uncultured Lachnospiraceae bacterium
TTTCGGAACACGAAAAACTACATCATACTCAACAGGCTAAAGCCTATAATAAAGAGTTTGGAAGTTTACTTCCAAACTTATACCCCCGCATACTCTTTCATTTCATAACCACAGCTTTTATTCTACCATTATTTCCTTCGGATTAAAACCAAATTGCCGGCACAGCCAAAAGCCTTTTCCAATGATTTTAAATCTGAGTCTGGTATTAGCAGGAGCATTATGTTAATATCATAAATACAATTGTAACCCTTCGGCAAACTTAAACTGTTACATGCTCTTTAGAACTTAAAAGCAAAAAATGAAAGGACATTATATATGAATCATTGTGGAACCCGGCAGTTAGAAACGGACAGGCTGATTTTAAGAAAATTTATAAAGGAAGATGCCGCTGCCATGTACAAAAACTGGGCGTCAGATGATGAAGTCACAAAATATTTAACATGGCCTTCCCACCCAAATCAGAAGGTAAGCCAGTCCGTAATTGAAGACTGGATCAATTCTTATTCCAGCCAAAGCTATTATCAGTGGGCTATTGTACCTAAGGACAATAAAGATGCGCCAATTGGAAGCATCAGTGTGGTTCACATGGTTGAAAATGCTTCCATAATGCATGTCGGCTATTGTATCGGAAAAGCCTGGTGGCATAAAGGAATCACATCGGAAGCGCTAAAGGCTGTTATGGATTTTCTTTTTGACGATGTAGGCGCAAAGCGGATTGAGGCAAGACACGATCCCAGGAATCCCAATTCGGGAAAAGTCATGAAAAAATGCGGAATGAGGTATGAAGGAACTTTATACCATTCCGACAGAAACAATCAGGGGATATGCGATGCGTGCAATTATGCGCTGGAAAAATCGGATCGCCGGAAAAAAGATTTATAATTTTATATTTTTGTTTCCATAGGACATACGAACATGCTCGCATGTTCATTTGACACTCAAATCAAGGTTGAAAAATTTTCTTTTAACCTTATCATCTGACTTTAAAAGCATGACGGTGTTTGATTGACTTGCTATAGGAGGCGGCCATGGTACGTGAAGCGGAAAAAAAGGATCTGAAGGAAATTCTGGAATTGTATTTATGCCTGCATGAAGAATCCATCCCACAGGAATCTGACCATTTGTTACACACCTGGGAACAAATTATAAAAGATAACAGCCACCATCTTATCGTTAATGAGAAAGAGGGGAAAATTGTGTCTTCCTGTGTATGCGTTATTATTCCAAATCTGACAAGGAATGTCCGCCCCTACGCCTTCGTGGAAAATGTGGTGACCCATACGAATTTCAGAGGTCTGGGACTGGCGTCGGAATGTCTGGAATATGCAAGCGAAATAGCAAAAGAAAACAACTGTTACAAAATGATGCTGCTTACAGGAAGCAAGCAGGAAAAAACCTTGAATTTCTACAGAAACGCGGGATATAACAGTAGTGATAAAACCGCATTTATAAAGTGGCTTGACTGACCAAAGCGGATGAACATATGCTATAAATGGTTATACTTTTTATGAAAAGAATGGAGGATTACTATGCTGCAAGCGCTACAATATGTAAAAGAATACAAGGAAGAATTGATTTATCCCGCTATCTGCAGGGAAATGGAGGCCCTTAACATTGCAAATGACATGCGCCCCGGCCTTAAAGTGGTGATCAAGCCAAATCTTATCATGGCCAAAAGTCCTGATTATCCTGTCACCACGCACCCTCTGGTGATAAAAGCCGTCGCCCGCTGGCTGAATGAACACGGCGTTAAGGATATTACCCTTGCGGAAAGCTCAGGCGGTCTTTACAACGCGGAATACATGAAGAATATTTACCGCGTCTGCGGCATGAAGGCTTTGGAGCCGGAGGTAAAGTTGAACATGGATTTCTCCGCGCAGACAGTCAATTGCAAGGATGGGTTTGCCAACCATTCTTTTCACATAATAACGCCTGTTGTGAATGCTGATTATGTTATCAATATCTGCAAATTAAAAACCCATTCCATGACCGGTTATTCCGGCGGAATCAAAAACCTTTTCGGAACCATACCCGGACTGGAAAAGCCCCAGCTTCATTACCGCTGGCCGGACATTGAAGACTTTTCCCGTATGCTTTTAGAACTGGCGCAGACGGTAAATCCCCAGCTTACCATCATTGATGCAATTGATGCCATGGAAGGGAACGGACCTACCGGAGGCACCTCCCACCCTTTGCATCTGCTTCTGGCCGCAAGAGATTTCTATACCCAGGATTATTTCGCTTCCGGACTTATGGGACTTGACCCCATGAAGATTGAAATGATTCGGCAGGCCGTGAAAACCGGTCTGGCAGTTCCCGATGAAATTACGATTGTCGGCGACCCTGTTCCCGAAAATCTTACGCCTTTTCAGCTGCCGGATACGAAAAGGCTGGATTTTTCCGGTTTCCTGCCCGGCTTTTTGAGAAAACCCTTTGCCAAAGTCGCAGGCCGGCTTTTTAAATCCTATCCACAACTAAACGCGGATTTATGCGTGGGCTGCGGAAAATGTGCGGAAAGCTGCCCGTCACATGTAATCAGGATAGAGAATAAAAAGGCAAAATTTAAACGCAAGGGCTGTATCTCCTGCTTTTGCTGTCAGGAAATGTGTCCAATGAAGGCGATTTCCGTAAAGAAGGCTCTATAACCCATTTTTTTAAAGTGTAATAAATTTATAAAGGTCGATGTAAATAGTTTTTCGAAAGGTGGTAACAAATGCCTGATGATACGAAAAAAGAATTGGTACGAGGATTAACGGAAATCTTTGGTAAGAATATGTGTGCGATTATTTTATTTGGGTCAGTTGCAAGAGGCGATGCCGTGGATGAGAGCGATATTGATATTGCAGTTATAATAAAGAAGGAGATGGATATTCAGACAAAAAGACATTTTATCAGTTGGGTGGCTGACATGGACATCCGCTATGAGAAAGTCTTTTCGATTGTGGATATTCAGAAAAAAAAATATAAAGAAATGGGAAAGTGTTCTTCCATTTTATCAGAATATTCAGAGGGAGGGGATTGTTCTATGGAAGGCAGCTTAAAAGAATTGGCCGGATATCGATACGGAACGGCGTGACCTTTGCCACGCCGTTTCTACAGGAAATTATATATACATTCTTATAATCCTCCACCAATGTGCTCGTCTGCTTTTCCATTTGCCCCAAAGCCCATATGAATGGAAATGTATTAATGAATTACTTTATTTCCATTACTTCATAACCTGCTTCCGTAACCGCCGCCTTCAATGCATCGTCGGACACCTCTTTCTCTAATAAAAGCTTCGCGCTTTTTTCCTCAAGGCTCATGGTTACTTCCTTAACTCCTGCAACCTGCTCCAGCGCTTTCTGCACTCTCCCGGTACAGTGCGCACACATCATTCCTTCAATAATCATTGTTTTTTCCATTTTCAAATCCTCCTTGTTTTGCGGAGCAAAATCCGAGCCCCTCTGGCGAGGAGAGGATTTTTCCTCCTTGTTTTGCGAAGTAAAAATATCCGCCATATTCTTCTGCCTGTTAAAAGGCTTATCCAGAGCGCTGTCCTGATAATCATTTTTTTCAGCTTTCTCGCCTTCCACCTTAAAATTGCGGAGCCGCAGAGCATTTCCCACCACAAACAAACTGCTGAGACTCATAGCGGCGGCGCCGAACATGGGGTTTAGCCTGATGCCAAATAAAGGATACCACACACCGGCCGCTAAGGGAATCCCTATTGTATTGTAGAAAAAGGCCCAAAACAGATTTTCCTTAATATTTTTAATCACGGCTTTGCTTAGGCGGATTGCTGTGATGGCGTCCGTCAGTTTGCTTTTCATCAGGATAATATCAGCGCTGTCTATGGCCACATCCGTACCCGCTCCAATTGCGATACCTACATCCGCCGCCGCAAGGGCAGGCGCGTCATTAATGCCGTCGCCAATCATGGCCACCTTTTTGCCCTGTTTTTGCAATCTTCTGATTTCCTTCTCCTTATCCTCCGGCAACACCTGCGCAATCACCTGGTTGATGCCAAGCTTCTTTTGAACTGCCTCGGCGGTGCGTCTGTTGTCTCCGGTCAGCATAACGACTTCTATTTTCATATCATGAAACTGCTTAATTGCCTTTTCGGAGGATGCCTTAATCGTATCCGCAACCGCTATGACCGCGGAAAGTTTCCCATCCCTTGCAAATAACAGGGTGGTTTTTCCTTCTCCGGACATTTCCTCCACGGCGTCCCGCGCTCCCGTCGGTAAAGCGATACCGTTTTCTTCCATAAATACCGCATTTCCGGCCAGGCATCTTTTGCCGCCGCAGATGCCCATAACACCCTTTCCAAAAACAGCCTGAAAATCCTCCACATCGGGGACGGATACGCCTTTTATCTGTGCTTCCTCCACAATAGCTTCGGCAAGAGGGTGTTCGCTGGGCTTTTCAATTGCAGCCGCTATTGAAATAATTTCATCGACGCTCAAATTTTTTTCATATCCAAATACATCCGTTACTCTTGGTTTTCCTTTTGTAATGGTTCCTGTTTTGTCTAAAACTACGGTGTCAATATCTCTTGCCGACTGCAAGGCGTCCCCGGATTTAATCAGGATGCCATTTTTAGCGCCCACGCCGGTTCCCACCATGATTGCCACCGGTGTGGCAAGGCCCAGCGCGCAGGGGCAGGAAATCACCAGAACCGCAATAGCGCTTGACATGGCCGCCTCAAAACCGCCCCCCAAAACCATCCACACAACAAAGGTCAACAAAGCAATTCCCATTACTACCGGAACAAAAACGCCTGCAATTTTATCTGCCATCTTTGCGATTGGCGCTTTGGATGAAGACGCTTCCTCCACCAGACGGATAATTTGGGATAAAGTCGTATCCTCCCCGACCTTCACAGCCCTGCATATCAAACGCCCCGCCTTATTCATGGTTGCCGATACCACCGAGTCCCCGGGCTGTTTTTCAACCGGAATGCTTTCCCCGGTAATTGCCGCCTCGTTTACGCTTGATGTCCCTTCCACCACAACACCGTCCACCGGCACGAGGCTCCCTGGCTTTACCACAAACAAATCGTCTCTCATAAGCTGGTGGGTGGGAATCTCTTTTTCCTCCCCTCCATCCATAAGGAGAATCGCCGTCTTGGGGGATAAATCCATCAATTTCTCAATGGCTTCGCTGGTTTTGCCTTTGGAACGGGTTTCCAGATATTTCCCCACGGTAATCAGCGCCAGTATCATGCCCGCCGACTCAAAATACAAATCGGAAGCATAGCGGCTGACCAATGCCGAATTTCCATGCCCCAGTCCATAGCCAATACGGTAGATAGCAAAAACGCCGTATAAAAGCGCCGCCCCCGAACCAATTGCAATCAGGCTGTCCATATTAGGGCTTAAATGGAACAGAGTTTTAAACCCTGTCTGAAAGTACTTCCGGTTGACATAAATGATAGGCAACGTCAATAAAAGCTGGGTAAAAGCAAAGGTGACGGCGTTCTCATTGCCGTGAAACAGTTTTACAAAAAGCTCCGGTACCGGCAGATGCAGCCACATAAAAAACATGTGATGCATAGATACTATCATCAAAAGAACCATGAAAACAATCGATATTGTCAGTCGAGTTTTCATTTCCTTATTCTCTTTTTTCCCTTTCAGGGCTTCTCTGCCCGAAAGATTTCTCCTGTCAATATCTCTTCCGCCAATATCTGTTCCTTCAGCATTTATGCCGTTAACATTCCCGTCGCCAGCATTTCCACCGGAAATGGTTCTTCTTTCATTGCTGACGCCGTCTCGTCCCTTTAAACCAGTTCCGCCTTGTTCTCTGCTGTCTGTTCCGGATAGACCCGCACTTCTAACATTGCCCGGACTGCCTGAGCGGCCCGTATCCACAGGGCTTGCCCCATATCCCGCCCTCTCCACCGCATCTACAATTTTCCCCTCGTCGCAGGTTAATTCGTCATATTCTACCTGCATACTGTTTGTGAGAAGATTCACCGTAACATTTTCCATTCCCTGCAGCTTTCTCACGCTTTTTTCCACATGAGAAGAGCAGGCGGAGCAAGTCATACCTGTCACCGAATATTTTTGTTTTTTCATAACACCTATTACCTCTTAAATTCTTATTTCAGTTTTTTCACCAGCTCAATAGCTTCCTCCAAAATCTGTTCATTGCCATTTTTAATTTCTTCCACAACACAAGTTTCCATATGTTCCTTAAGAATAATATACCCAAATCCCTGCAATGCACTCTCTACAGCGGCAACCTGTGTCAGAATATCGCCGCAATAACGATTTTCCTCCAGCATCCTGCTGATACCGTTTAGCTGTCCAATGATTCTGTTTAAACGGTTTTGAAGCTGCTTTTCCTGCGCTTTGCTTCTCGGCGTATGTTTCGTGCGGCAGCAATTACACATGTTTTCTTCCATTACTTATACCTACCTCATCTCCGTATGATTTTACACATTCTTTTCGGAAATTGTTCTTTAATTTATATAAATATACCCTATAGGGGTATACATTATGGCTTTATAATATACCCCTATAGGGTATATGTCAAGAAGATTTTTTAAGAATATTTTTTCAGGAATATTATTCTTTGTCATGAGCCATGCTTACGAGCCGCCTTATTAAAATCAAATAGGTTAAGATTTCTTCCCTCCTTGCCCGCTAACCGTCCATCAGCCTGCCGGCATATTTTATTTGGATGCTCATATGCAATTGAATAGGAGGAACTTTCCTATCGCCGCATGTCCTGCACCACTTTAACGGCACATTTCCTCTTCACAGCTTTTATATCAAGCAGGGAAGAGTTTCCTCTACTCGCACGCCGGGCACCCGTCAGATTCTGCCGATAAATTTCATCCGGGCGTCCGTGTACAATCGAGTAGGGAAGATTTTCTCCCTGCTCGCCGCGCGGCCCGTGCGCCGCTTTAGTGGCATACTTCCTCTGCACGGGCCTGTGCATAAAAAAACTGCCGTCATTAATTTTTTGACAGCAGTTTATTTGTTTTATTTCGTTTGCTATATTCGTTATTTTATATTTCCCTATTTACATCCCTGCCTATTACAAGCTTTGCTTTTGGCAGAGCCCTGATAAAGATATAGAAGTTGAAAGTTTATTGCCTGTTTTTTTCTCCTGCCCCGGATCCGCAACAATCTGGCAAAAAGCACTTTCAAACAAGCTCCAGCTTCTTCCCGTCCAGCGCCGCATAGTACAGACAGTAATCTTTGTCATAGCAAAGCTTCAGCGAGAAGAAAGGCGCGTCCTTTTCGATAAGGTCAAAAAAGATAAGATCCCCTTTCCACAAATTAAGGCTTTCTATCTTATTCTTATCCACCCATTCCAGCGTCCCCTCGTCACACTCCGCGAGCTCTCCCTCAAAACCGTCAGCGGTATAAAGACACATATATTCCGAGGGATAGCCTTCAAAGCAAAAGGTAACGATTCCTCTGAATCGGTAAGAAGTGAGGGTAAGTCCCGTTTCCTCCTTCACTTCGCGCAGCAAACAGTCCTCCGGACTTTCGTTTTCCTCGAAATGACCTCCTACCCCAATCCATTTATCCTTATTTACATCATTCTTTTTCGATACCCTGTGCAGCATCAGATATTGGTTGTCTCTCTCGATGTAACACAGGGTTGTCAATTTGCTTTTCATCATTAACTCAGCATTTCTCCCACAATTTTATTGACCAGAGCGCCGTCCGCCCTTCCCTTTACCTTGGGCATCAGCTCTTTCATCACCCTGCCCTTATCCTTACCGGAAGGCTCTGTGATTCCCAAAGCGTCAAGCGCTCCCTTTACCGCCTCGCGAATAGCTTCCCCGCTCATTTCCTCAGGGGCAAACTCCTGATAAACGGCCAGTCTCTTTTCGCAGGCTTCTTTGATATCCGTTCTGTCCGCAGGGGCCAATTCCATGGTTTCCTTCGTCTGCTTCATTTCCTTTTTTACTACCTCGAACTCCTCCGCCTCCGTTAAATCCGCCCGCTTGTCAATGGCCTTATTTTTCAACGCGGAAAGCAGCATGGAAAGCGCATCTTTCCTGTCCTTATCCCTGTTTTTCATCGCCTCCATCATTTGTGAACGCACATTTTCAATCATACTCATTTTTTCATTTCCTCCATTTCTTTCTATAAAATTCTATAAAGTCAAAGACCTCTCAGCAAGCTGACAGGGCATCAAACTTGTAGTGCAGCAAGCTGCGGGGCAAAAGACCCTCGCGGCATTCGCCAAATGTCTATGAGACGCTTGCGTCTCTATGAGCAGCCGTTGGCTCATTGCTCGCAGAAACAAGCTCCTGGAACTTCCTGCGCCCAATTTTTTTGGCACATGGGAATATTCTCTATCTTATTTCATTCTTCTTGCAACGATTTTATTTGACGCGTGTATATGTTTGGGGACATTCGGATGTTCATCTTCAAACACATAAGACTTAAACTGTAAAACGTCCCAATCGGCATATAATTCTTTGATTTCCTCATCTTTTGCCAGACCAATCGCAAATGGCGCAATATCCTCTGATGCCGGTACGGTGTCCGTAAATATTTGCATTATATGAATACCGCCTATATTAGTACTTTCTTTTGCATTAATAATAAACCTTTTCCAATCATTTTTGCTTACAAAATGCAGAGTTCCAAAACAAATAACCATATCATAGTGCTGTTCAAATTGACAGGCAGTTAAATCAGCTACAAATGCGTTTACTTGTGTATGAAACAGTTCGCATCTATGTTTTAGCTTCGCAATTCCATATTCAGACAAATCAAAGGCATCAACATGGTGCCCTTTCCGAGCCAGATATATCGCATTTTGGCCTTCTCCGCACCCTGCCTCCAATACTTTTGACCGTGCGCTGAGGAAATGCTCAAATTCAGTAATCGTTATGTTAGGCTCATTGGAAAATGTATTGGTATCCAATTCCTGATATGCTTTCTCCCAAAATGGGACTAAATTTTTATTCATGCAACATTTCTCCGTTTTCATTTCCCAATTATTGACGCAGAATGATTGTTTCAGATGCAAGGCGGAGGAAAAAGTCATAGCGGTGGCTACGGCGATTGACGGTACTGTGTGCCGGTGGCACACGTTTAGCACGGACCGAAGCGGAGCATAGACCAACGCCGCAGATGAACAATCGGACAAGTCAAGGTGCCGGTTACTTAGTTTTCGTTATACTAGCTGCTGTAGCTGACAATCAGCATCTCAACGCTGATATTGTCGTTCATTTTCCCCGTCTTAACCGCTTCCTCCGCGGCCACGCACGCTTCCAAGGCTTCCCGTATTTTCGCCTTCTCAAAGCGGGACGCCTGGGTCACATATTTTCCGGCGATAAAGCCTGGCAGGCCCACTTTCTCTCCAATCGCCTTATTCTGGTACCCCTTTCCCTTAAGCTCCTTTACCTGCAAAAGCAAATTAAACTGTCTGGCAATCAAAAACAAAATTCGCATAGGCGGCTCTTTTTGCGCCAAAAGCTCGTAGTAAAGGGTCAGCGCCTTTTTTTGCTTTTTATCGGCGATCGCGCTCACCATGTCAAAAATGTGGTTTCCTATCCGCCTGGTACATATTTCGTCAATGTCTTTTTCCGTGATTACCTCCTTATCAAGGCAGTAGCAGAAAAGCTTCTCCGTTTCTCTGCGGATATTCTCCATATCGGTACCCGTCTTTTCCAGCAAAAACTCAAGGGCAGGACCTGATATTTTCTTATTCTCCTTCTTTATCATTCCCAGAATCCATTTCTTTAAGGTGGCCTCGTCCTGAATGGCAAATTCCACCGCGCACCCCTTAGAAGACACTGTCTTATAAAGCCGGTTCCTCTTATCCACCTGGGTTTCCACGAACACAAAGTACGCCGTATCCGCAGGGCTTGAAAGATAAGCTACAAGCGCCTCCCCGCCCCCTTTAAAATAACCACTGTTTTCTAAAACAATCAGCCGTTTTTCGGCAAAAAAAGGAAGCGTTTCCGCCTGGTCAATGACCTCCCCTATGGGGATATCCTTTCCCTCGTAATAATGATAATTCATATTGTCATCGCCAATAATGGCCTCTTTTAATTTGTCCCGGTACTGCTTTCTTAAATACCCTTCTTCGCCATACAGAAGGTACATCCTGCTAAACTGTCCCGTCTTTATATCCTGTATCAAACGCTGCATCTTCCTTTGCCTCACCCCCTTGCAGGTAAGTATATCACAAACCGGCGGATTATTCATTGAAAAATTTTTTAACCTTTACCTTTCGCCCGTCCGTGGTAAAAGTAAGGGCCCCGGTTTCATGGGTTATCAGTACTTTGGCGCCCTGTTCCCCAAGCCTTTCCATAAGCTCTCTATGGGGATGCCCGTAGGAATTATCTTTCCCACAGGATATCACCGTGTATGCCGGATGGACGCTGTCCAGGAAAGCCTCCGGCGTGGAATTTCGTGAACCATGGTGGGCCGCCTTAAGCACCGTGACCTCCTCCTCACTGTTTTCTCTTTCCTTTTGCCAGGTCTTCATCATCTCTTGTTCCCCCTCGCCCTCCACGTCTCCGGTCAGCATTGCCGCAAAGTTTCCGTAAGTCAATGCAAGGACAGTCGAATACTCATTGGCCTCCCCGGTCTGATATCCCCGGTAAGGATGAAGGCAGGTAAGGGAAAGCCTGCCATCTGAAATTTTCTGCCCCCTGCTTATGTAGGATACCGCAATTATGGCTGTCCCGGCTGTCTGTTCCAGCTCCTCATAGCCTTCGTTTCTTCCCTCCTTTGCAATATCCGGCAGTACCAGATGCTTTATCTTAATTCCCTGCAAAGCGCCTTCCTCCATCAATTCCATGATTCCGTTACAGTGATCCTCGTCAGGATGCGTCACAAACACCGCCTCCAGCTCGGCAACTCCCTGGGATTTCAGAAAAGGGATAATCCGGTATGTTCCGACGCTGCTCACGGAAGAACTTCCCCCGTCCACCAGATAGCAATTTCCTCTCCCGTTTTCAATATAAATACAATCTCCCTGCCCTACATCCAAAAAAGTGATCTTAAGTCCTGTGCCCCCACGCAAGGTCAATACCGCCACAGCCGCCGCTACAATCCCCCATTTAGCCGTCATAGGCAGCTTCTTTTTATAAATTACAAGAAGAATTAAAACCAGCAAATAAAATGCCATCTGCCACACAGCGGGCCTGCCCGGAGTTAAAAGTCTCCCCGGAAGATTATCGCAAAAGCCGCATGCCCCCTCATACAACAGCAAAATATTCTTTATGATAAATCCAAAGGGCGCAGCCCCAAGAGGCCACAAAATGCCCAACAGCAAAACCAAAAGCCCCGCTCCCATCAAAAAACTCATAAGCGGAATCACCATAAGATTTAATAACACAGAATATATTGGAAACTGATAATAAAACCACAAATAAACAGGTAGGGTAACAGCTGCTACGGCCAGACCGCTCACCCCTGCCTCTACCGCTTTTTTTATCTTCACCATCTTTCCCATCTTTATCACTTTCTCCACCTTTTCCATCGACATCTTCTCATCCCCTCCCTCCGTAAGTGAAGGAAGCACAAGGCCAATCCCCAGCACGCATCCAAAGGAAAACACAAAGCCGCTGTGATACCAATAAAGAGGCTGACTTATCAAAATCAAAACCGCCGCCACCCCTAACGCTGTCAGCATATCGTAAGTGCGCTTTGCAAAAATTGCCGTCATCCGCAGGCAAAACATCAAAACCGCCCTCACAGCCGATACCGAAAAGCCCGTCATTACACCGTAGAAAACAATCAACGCCACGGACACCGCCGCCGCCCCGTTCATGGATACGCCGCATTTCCTTAAAAGCTTATAAAGTCCCATCCCAAGCATGGATATATGCAGACCGGAAATTGCCAGTATATGGGCAATCCCATTCCTCTGATAAAGCGCCTTCAACTCCCTGTCAAGCCCTTCCTTCTCTCCAAGAAGCATGGTCTGCATCACGGAAGCTTCCCTCCCCGGAAGATTCTCCTTAAGCACGTCGGAAAGAAAGCGCCTTAGTCTATAGGTACTTTCCATAAAATGATTATATTCAATTGTTTTTGCCAAAATTTTCGCCTGATTCAGGCGGTAAGAAATTCCGGAAATTTGATAATAAGAATATGCGTCAAATTGACCAGGATTAGATGCTCTTTCAAAACATGTCACTTTTCCCTCAAGCCGTACCACACAGCCCATTTCGGGCTCCCGCTCACCGGCCCTTAGGTAACAAATCGCCCTTTTCCCCGGCGGCCCGGTATCCTCCTCCGGCCCTGCACCGCCTTTACCCGAAGAAAAAAGCTTCAAATATAAAACCAACGCCTCCCCCTCTTTCACTTCCCTGACTTCCTTTTGATAAACCCTTCCTGTCACCGTCACGGTTTTCTTCTGAAAACCGCTGTAATCCACATAAGGCGCCGGCCTGATATGCACCGCCACAAATAAAAATAACGTAACCGCCAGACAACCGAACCCAAGCGGCCTTCTCCTCATACTATCCCCCCATTCTTATCAATATTCCATAAGGAACCCCTTGAAGCAAGCAGTCACTTGGCTCGTTGCTCGCGGGAATAAACCAATTTTATTCCACCAACTCCAAATTTCTCTCAAAAACTGTAGAAAGACTGGTATTCTCCTTATAATTCACCGTACTGTCCCCATTCACGGACAGCTGCACCTTATTCACATTAGAAAGCTCCACCAGCGAATTTGTGATAGAGTAAATCGTCACATCCGAAGTTACATTATAAATCTGCGTCAAAAAAGTATTGTCCAAATCCACATAGCAAATACCATCCTTCACATTGACACTGATAATCTTCGTATCCGGATTGATGGTCGGAAACGCCTTTTCCCCCTCTTTGGGCCCCGCAATCAACTGTTCCAGCACCAATCTTTCCATGGAAATATTACTGCTGTAGACCACCGACCTGCTTACGGTTTTTAATCTGTCCCCCTTTTCGCCTGCAAGATATAAATTAAGCTTCACTCTCTCATAGGTATTAATCTCGTTCCCCGCATTATCGATAAACAGATCCGCGCTCATGATGCCTATCACATTTCCGGCCATATCCAGCAAGGGCTCCGTCCTGATTTGAAAGGACACGTACTTTATCCCTTCAATCTGCGTCAGGGTCCTCACAATAGCCGCCCGCACCAGCACCTCCGTAGTAACCGGCATATACCTGTAATTATCGTCAAAATTTAAGGTAAGCTGGTCCTCCGCAATGCTGTAATCCAACAAAGTGATGCTGTCAGATAAAGGCGCTTTGTATTCCAGCTTTTCGGAAACAGCCTGCAGCTGCTCCAAAAGCTCGGAAAGCAGCTTTTCCGTATCCGTGCTTTCTGTTTCCGTCACATATTCCTGGGGATAAATACCCGTCTCATCATTGTTGACATAATATACCGCGTATTTGTCTCCCTGCTCCTCCTTTGCCTGGCGGCTGCAGGCGCAAATCACCGGTATCAGAAAAATAAGCAGGATAAACCATTTTCCTTTTCTATTCAAATTCATTTTCATCCTCCATACTTCCAATAGCCCGCAAATCCGGACGCGAAGCACAAATTTACGCATACCCGGATTTAAACCAAAACCCTCGTAAGCGGTATTTTAACCGTAAACGTGCTTCCTTCTCCCTCAACACTTTCCAGCCTGATAGAACCCCGATGGCGCAAAATAGCGCTTCTTGTGATGGCAAGGCCAAGGCCCGTACCTCCGATTTCCCTTGAATGGGATTTGTCCACCCGGTAAAACCGCTCGTAAATCTGTTCAAAGGATTCCTCCGGAATGCCAATTCCCGTATCAGCCACCACTATGGTAAAAAACTGATGATCCGCATCTAAGGTCACGTCCACTTTTCCCTGCTCTTTGTTGTACTTAATTGCATTTTCAACCAAGTTCGTCAAAATCAGCGACATCTTCACCTCGTCAACTTCCGCCAGTATTTCGCGTTTGCTGATCAACGTAACTTCCACATTCTTTTTCCTTGCAATGGGACGGATTCTCTTTAAAATCGTTTCCGCCAATACATTAATATCCACCACGCTGATATTCAGCTCCGTGGCGGGCTTATCCAGTTTCACCAGGGCCAGCAGGTCGTTGATGATTTTGTTTTCCCGCTCCACCTCCTGCGCAATATCTACCATAAATTCATGATAAAGCTCCGCCGGTACATCCTTCTGGGCCAGCAGGGAATCCGCCAAAACCTTAACGGAGGTGATAGGCGTTTTCAGCTCGTGGGAGACATTTGCCACAAATTCCTGCCTGGAATCATCTAACGTTTTCATCCTCACCAAAAGACTGTTAAACGCATCCACGATATGCTCCGTTTCCAGATAATCAGGCACCGAAATCGGCTCGTTGGTATATCCTTCCTTCACTTCGCCGATGGCCTTCGATACTCTGTCAAAGGGACGAATCAAGACCTGGGCGAGCACAAGGGCAAGGGCAAAGATGCAAAATACCATGATAATCTCCACAATCTGCGCCTTCCGGTTCAAGATTTCCATGGTCATGACAATACTGTCCGTGGAAACGCTGGTGAGCATTACGCCTCTTACAATCTCCGTTCCCTCGGGCATGTCCTCCGTTGCATTCTGCGCAGAAACCGTCTCCACAATGGGAACCGTCATTTCAATAAAACCGTTTACCGCATCATAATTAGTGGTATTGGTACCCTTCAGGCAGCGGATGACTTCCTCGGAGATAATCACTTTGCCCTCACTGATACCGTAGGTATCCTTCACCACCTTCAGCTCCCCATTGATGATCAGAACACGTCCATTATACAGATTTGAAAGCTGCTCAAGCTCAGCCCCAATCATCTCCGACGAGGTGTCCTGCAGGTAGTTATATGTAATAAGGTGATTTGCAATAATTCTGAGCTGGGTCTGCACATCGTTCGTCCGCACGTTCACCGCACGGCTCTCATAGTTTTCCAAGATACCTACCCGCAAAAAGATACTGGGAATTGCGCCCACAAGAAATATAATGATAAACAGGCGGACTTTAAGGCTCCGCCATACCTTCAGCTTTTTCAGATTTGTTTTTATCCCGTAAGCCATGCTCCGCACTGCCTTTCCAAAAATTATAAAAGCCCATCGGGCAGCCGTCCATTATGCAAAATAATATCCGACTCCCCACTTTGTGTGCACATACTTTGGCTCCGACGGATTCTTTTCTATCTTTTCACGCAGTCTTCTGATATGGACGTCCACTGTCCGCACATCCCCCGGATAATCGTTTCCCCACACCAGTTTCAGAAGCTTCTCTCTTCCATATACTTTATTGGCGTTCACCACAAGCAGCTCTAAAAGTTCAAATTCTTTGGCCGTCAGATTGATTTCCTTTCCCGCCACATAAACCCTCCTGCCCTCGCAGTCAAGCTTCATGTCTCCGCTTTCAATCACCTTTGCCGCCTCTTTGGGCTTAGGGGAAGTGCGTCTGATAATGGCTTTCAGCCTTGCCTTTACCTCCAGAATGTTAAACGGCTTAATAATATAATCATCTGCGCCGTATTCCAGGCCCAGAATTTTATCCATGTCCTCTCCCTTTGCGGTCAGCATAACGATTGGCACATTGGAAAATTCTCTCACCTGCTGGCAGACCTCAAAACCCGTAAGCTTGGGCAGCATCACGTCAAGGAGAATGATATCGTAGGTTTTGTTCCTAATCATCTCCAGCGCTTCTTCCCCATCATAGGCACAATCCACTTCCATTCCATCCTGCTCTAAACTGAATCTGATTCCTTTTACAATCAGCTTTTCATCATCCACTACCAGAACTTTCTTCGCCATATTTCAACACCCGTCCTCTCCCTGGCCCTAAGGCGGCATAGCCTAGGGCGCCACTTTTACACTTAACCGGCCAAGATACCATCTTAAGCCGTCAAATCTCTTTATTTTCTCTTGGACTTTGGAATTCTATACCGTAATTCCGTCCTTTATTTTCTGAAATAATCCGCCCTTTATTCCTTCCACCTGCATAATATCTTCAATCTTCTTAAAAGGCCCGTTTTTTTCCCGATAAGCAATGATACTCTTTGCCTTACTTTGTCCTATCCCCGGAAGTGTGCACAAAAGCTCCTCGCCTGCTGTATTAATGTTAATTAAGGAAGTATCCTCCCCCTTAACACCGCCGCTATTATTTGCATTGCCTGCGCTTCCTGCTGACTCCTGCCACTTTGGCAAAACGCCTGACTCCCTGGTCTGTTCCTTAGTAGGCACATACAATTTCATTCCGTCCGAAAGGAAGTCCGCCTGATTTAAAAAATCCTCGTCCGCATCCTCCTTAAATCCGCCCGCCTTCTCAATTGCCTGATAGACTCTGCTCTCCCCTTCTAATATATATACGCCCGGATGTGCCACCGCGCCGCAGATATGTACAACACACTCCTTTATCTCCTGCCCGCCATTGTGACCGGTTTGATCGTTTGTCTGCTCTCCTGCCCGGGGACTTTCGCTCTGCGAATCTTCTATCAAAGGGGACGGACCCTTTAAATCATCCACAGCCCCTTCCCCTTCTGACAAAGCATCCGATGTAACATTCTCTACAGGCAATAAAAACTCTTCCTGCCCCTTTCCCATATATTTTCCACACCCAGAAAAAATACCGGAAATCAAAACAAGAATCCCCACCGCTATTTTTACTTTTTCATTCATCGTCATACCTCCTGTTTACAATAGGCAAAATTTATGGTCAAATAGCGCAAGCTGTGCCTGCGATACTGCGCTAAAATTCCTTTTTGCAAAAACAGAAAGCCCCTTATAACGATACTATTTTATTGTAAATGAAATTCCCCTCATTGACAAGCCGGAAGTTCCCGTTTTATTTTGTATGAAAATCCGCATAATTAACCCTCTGCGGCCAAACTACGTTTTTACAAAGTGAATGTATCCTATTCCCATTTAAAAAGTATAATCCCCACAATTGCAACCCCCATTCCAATCACTTTCTTCCACTGCAGCGGCTGTTTTTCCACTCCAAATAGTCCTAACAGCTCTATCACATAAGCCACAAGCAGCTGCGCCACCACAATCAGCATAGCTGCCTTCGCCGGGCCTAAAAGCTCCATGCCCTTTATCACGGTATAAGTGATAAACGCCCCAATTGTTCCTCCTAACAGCATGTATTTGGGCTCCACCTTAAGCAGGGCCCCAAAAGACGATCTATCGGCAAAAAGCCATGCCGCAAGACAGACCAAAAGCGCGGTAAACTGCACAAATGCATTGGCTACCCAGATGCTGGAAGACTTGGTTACCTGGGTGTTAAACACTCCCTGAATGCTCATAAGCGCACCGGAAATCAGCGCAATAAAAAATCCAATCATATGGCTCCTCCTTAACAAGTTTAATGTTGAACGGTTTAAAAACACTTTTATCATCCCCATATGATTGGAAAATTATTCATTTGTACTTTTCTATCCTTCCGCATCCTCCTGAATATCATATTCTTCATCCGAATATGCATCATCTTCCTGCGGAATTTCTTCCTGAGGAATTATTTCCTCTATATATTGCTCCTCATAGGCGCTTCCCGTCACCCGGCTCATAACCTCTTCCGAGAGCCGCTTTAGCATTTCATTTGCGTCCGCCCCGTTCCATACCTGTGAAAACATGGATTCCAGCCTCAGCCAAAAGCCGCTGGTCTCAATCATTTTCGGCATGGAAATAGACCGTTCATACTCCTGGGCAAAGCGGCTGAGGGCTTCATAGTCATAACGCATCCCTTTACAGGCCGACGCCTTCCCTGCTCTTGCATACAAAATATCACTGTACTGAGAGGTCAGAAAATAGGCAAAATCATTTGCATCCTCTTTATTTTCCGAATAACCGTTCACTACCACACAGTTTGTCATGGAAAGGGAGCGGCCCATCCTGTCTTTGCTCACATCCGGCGCAAGGGCAACATCATATTCATAGTGAAAAAGCCCTTCCTCTTTCGCCTGCTCTAATCTGGAAACCGCATCTGTGGTTGCAATGGTAAAAACCATTTTTCCTTCTATAAATTCCTCCAGTATGGTATCATAATCAATTTCACCGGTGTCAATCGAAAAAAACTGGTTTAAGTCCTGATAAACCCGCATACTTGCAATGGCGTCCTGATTATAAATGTCGATCTGAGAGGTGTCCCATCCGGCCTCGCCGCCCATTTTGATAGAATCTCCCACGAAAAAATAATTATAAAAAATATCCGTTACATCCCATTTAAACACGCCTTCCACCTGCTCGGGCGCATCATAATTATCGGCAAAATTCTCTATTTCTTCTATTGTGGTGGGTAAAAGCTCCTGCAGCTTTTCGGCAATCTCCCCTTGGGTAAAACTGCTTTCGGCCCCTTCTCCCGTGTCCTGATTTTCCGCTTCCTGTGCGCCCTGGCCCTCCGCCTCTTCTCCCAACAGGCTTTCTTCCTCCGCTAACAGCCTTTCAATTTCCAGTCTGTCCACGGCCATATCTTTTAAATAAGTTTTATTATAAAGAAGGGCGCTTGTCTCAAAATAAAATGGATAGCCGATGATTTTGTCCTTATAAGTCGCCGCATCAAGACCGGTTCCCATGTAGCTGTCCGCCATCTGAACCTTATCAGGCGGCCTCACCTCGCTGGCAAGCCCTGCCAGGTACGCCTTCCCCAGCAAGTCATGGCTTAATATATATAAATCCGCCCCGTTTTCTTCCGTAAGGGAGGCTTCGTTTATTTTTTCAAGATATTCAAGCCCCGATTCCAGCACAGGCACCACCCGCACATCATGGCTTTCATTATAGGTCACGGCGGCAGCGCTTAAATAAGAAGTAAGCGCTTCATCCGTATACCACAGATAAAGCGTCTCCTTTCTTCCCGAAAAAACCGTATCTCCCTGTTTATCCGCAATTACCTTGCCCGATTTGGCAATGCCAAAAGTCAAAAGCGCCGCCGCTGCCAGCGCGCCCGCCGCTATTAGTCTTCCTTTCAGACTCATTTTTTACCCCATTTCTATTTCATTAAGACATGTCCGCAATATGGCGGCCATATCGTCTACGTTTTCTTTCCTGATGATAAGCGGCGGTACAAAGCGAATCACATTAACCCCTGCATTTACAACAATCAGCCCTTTATCAAGTGCTTTCAAAATCACTTCTCCGACAGGCCCCTCAAATGCAAGTCCCTGCATCAAGCCCATTCCGCGTCTTTCCCTGATGCAGTCATACTCGCTTACAAGCTTATCAAGCGTCTCTTCCAGATAAGCTCCCACCTCTTTTACATGATCTATTATATGGTTCTCCTCAAATAAATCAAGTACAATATTGATTGCCGCCGCCGCTAAGGGGTTTCCACCGTAGGTTGTGCCGTGGTCTCCGCTTGTAAGAGAATTCTGCGCCACGTGCTCGCTCATAAGGAAAGCCCCCACCGGCACGCCGCACCCAAGGGCCTTGGCCGTAACCATAATATCCGGCTTCACGCCATATTTCTGCCATGCGTACATATAACCTGTCCGCCCCATGCCGCACTGAATTTCGTCTAAAATAAGGAGAATATCCCTTTCCTCGCAAAGAGCCTTCACCTGTTTTAAGAAGCTTTCGTCCGCGGGATAAATTCCTCCTTCGCCCTGCACCGTCTCAAACAAAATGGCGCATGTTTTATCCGTCACATTGGAAAGGACGCTCTCAAAATCGTTCATCTTTGCAAAGCGGATATTCCCAATCATAGGTTCAAAAGCCTCTCTGTACTTAGGATTCCCTGTTACCGACAAAGCCCCCATGGTCCGTCCGTGAAAGGAATGCTCCATGGCAATGATCTCATGATCCGTACGGCCGTCCTTTAAATATCCGTACTTGCGCGCCGCCTTGATAGCGCCCTCCACCGCCTCAGCGCCGCTGTTGGTAAAAAATACCCTGTCCATGCCGGAAACTTTCTTAAGCTTCTTTGCCGCCTCTATGGCCGGTACGTTATAGTAGTAATTGGAGGTGTGTATCAGCTTGTCAATCTGCGCCTTTAAGGCGTCGTTGTACCTTTCATTGTGATATCCCAGCGCAAACACCGCAATTCCCGCGCAGAAATCCAGATATTTTTTCCCGTCCAAATCATAGAGATAGACGTCTTCCCCTTTGTCTAAAACAATTTGATAACGATTGTAGGTATGTAAAAGCGCCTTCTCCGCGTCCTCGATATATTCTTGCATATTCATTTTTGATAACCTTGCTCCCTTCCCGTCCGTTTCCTTCGATACCCTCTTATCACTATCCCTAAAGCTCCATTCTGCCTCTTTAAATAATGTGAAGAAGGCTTTCCGGCAGCCCGCAAATTTAAGCCAAAACACAAATTTGTGATTGATAAAATCACGCGCCGGGCTGATTTTTCAATCTGTCTTCATCTCTTAAAATCATGGTTCCCACGCCTTCGTTGGTAAAAATTTCAAGCAGAAGGCAGTGGGGAATTCTTCCGTCCAGTATATGCACCCTGTTTACGCCGTTTTTTACGGCCGAGGTACAGTTGCCAAGCTTTGGCAGCATGCCGCCTCCGATAATACCGCTCTTAATCAGCTCCTCCGCGTCCGAAACCGTAATCCTTGGTATAAAGGAACTTTTATCGTTGATGTCCTTATATAGTCCCTCTATGTCCGTTAAAAATACCAGCTTATCCGCTCCCACTGCTTTTGCAATGGCACAGGCCGCGTCGTCCGCGTTGATATTGTAGGTCTTAAAGTCGTCGTCCAGTCCCACAGGCGCCACAATCGGAAGGAAATCCTTTTCCAAAAGATCGTAAAGAATTTTGGGGTTAACGTCGGTAATTTCTCCCACATAGCCGATATCCTGCCCGTCCGAATATTTCTTTTCCACATGAATCAGGCCGCCGTCCTTGCCGCTGATTCCCACCGCGCTTACGCCCAGCTCCTGCACCATGGACACAAGCCTTTTGTTCACCTTGCCAAGAACCATCTCCGCAATCTCCATGGTTTCCTCGTCCGTAACCCGAAGACCGTTCACAAATTTGGATTCCTTTCCCACCTTGTCGGACCACTTACTGATCTCCTTGCCGCCTCCATGGACAATAATCGGCTTAAAGCCCACCAGCTTAAGCAAGGTCACGTCCTTGATTACATTTTTCTGCAGTTCCTCATTGCTCATAGCCGAACCGCCGTATTTTACCACAATAATTTTCCGATTGAATTTCTGTATATAAGGTAAGGCTTCAATCAAGACCTCCGCTTTTTTTAATACTTCCTGCTCCATTTTAATCCCCCATTCCTGCCAGTGCCCTCAAATTTGGGCAATCACAAATCGAAATGAAGAATGCCTGTTTTCCAAGGCATTCTTCTGAGTGTGAAGTTTTAATTGTTCTTAGGCGGCGTTTTTTGACGCCTTAGAACTTTTCTTCACACTAGCTCCTGTAATCCGCATTGATTTTTACATAATCATAGGTCAAATCGCAGCCCCAGGCGGTAGCCGTCTCATTTCCCATTTTCATATCCACAATCACCGTTACATGAGGTTCTGACAAAATCTTGCCGGCCTCTTCCTCGCTGTAGTCCGCCGCCACGCCGTCTTTATAAATCAAAATCTTTCCCGCTTTGCTTTCAAAGTACAGCTCTATCTTTTCCGGGTCAAACTTTACGCCCGAGTAGCCAAGGGCGCAGAGAATTCTTCCCCAGTTGGCGTCATGGCCGTAAATAGCCGCTTTCGTAAGGCTTGAACAGATGACCGACTTGCTTAAAATTCTCGCATCCTCCTTTGTGGCTGCGCCAAGCACCTTTGTCTCAAAAAGGGCCGTCGCTCCCTCCCCGTCGCCTGCCATCATTTTGGCAAGGGTTTCGTTCACATAATGAAGGGCCTGCTTAAACGCCTCGTATTCCGGCGTGTCCTCCAGAATTTCCGGATTCCCCGCCATGCCGTTTGCCATCACCAGAAGGGTATCGTTGGTGGAAGTGTCACCGTCCACGGAAATCATGTTAAAGGTGTCCTTCACATCCTCCTTAACCGCCCTGGTGAGCAGCTCCTTCGATATTACCGCATCACTGGTCACAAAGGCAAGCATGGTGCACATATTGGGGTGAATCATGCCCGAACCTTTACTCATGCCTCCCAAAGTCACCTTTACGCCGTTTATGTCAATCTCCACCGCCGTTTCCTTTGAACGGGTATCCGTGGTCATGATGGCCTTCGCCGCCCGTGCGCCTGCCTCTATGGTGCCCTCCTTTGCCGCAAAAAGCTTGTCCACTCCCGCCTTAATCTTTTCGATGGGAAGCTGCATACCAATCACGCCGGTGGACGCCACCAGCACGGAATCCTCCGGCACCCCAAAGGCTCCGGCCGCCTTAACGGCAGTCTGTCTGCAGTAATCATATCCCTCCTGCCCCGTGCAGGCATTGGCTATCCCCGCGTTGATAATGACCGCCTGTCCGAAAGGAGATTCCTCCACCACCTTCTTATCCCACATAACAGGGGCTGCCTTCACCACATTGCTGGTAAAGGTTCCTGCAAGGACGCAGGGCTTCTCGCTGTAAATTGCCGCCATGTCCATTCTTTCCTTATACTTAATGCCTGCCTCCACCCCTGCTGCCTCAAATCCCTTTGCCGCGGTCACGCCGCCTGAAATCACTCTCATACTTACAACCTCCTGCATACAACAGGCAAACCTGTTATCCTATATCGCAAGTTATCTTTGCGATACTGTCATCAGTCAAAAACCTCATCTACACCACTATTTGTTAAAATTTACGATGTTCTTCTTATTTAATACAAAATCATAATAGTTCAAATCTTCCCGTCTTGTCCAGCCTATTTGTTTCCAGAAAGCATTTCCCACATCGTTTACCGTAAACGCAATCAAAGACACCTTGCTGATTTTCTCCTTTTCCAGCGCTTTCATGCAATAGACCACCATGCTTTTTCCTATCCCTCTCATGCGGTACGCCTCATTTACGCACACATGGTAAAGGCACCCCCGCCTGCCGTCATGGCCGCACAGGATGCTCCCCACGATTTTTCCATCCTCAATTGCCACAACGCTGTTTCCCGGATTTCTTTTTAAAAACCGCTCCACCCCTTCCCGGGAATCATCCAGACTTCTGATTGCAAAGCCCTTGATGCTCATCCACAGAGCATACACGCCGTCGTAATCCTCAATCGTCATTGATCTGATTTCCATTCTTATCCCTCCGCATACCGCAAGCCGTACTTGCGGTACTGCTACCAATAAATAGTTTGGAAGTTTACTTCCAAACTTATATTCCCTGTATACAACAGCCTTTGCCTGTTCACATGTACAATAGGCAAAGCCTGTTGTAAAAAATAACCCGAAAATTTGTACACCGATCCAATAATAAAATTTCCCATAAATTTTTTCGTGGGAATCTTATCCTCGGAAATTCATCCGTTTTCACAGCGCTCCCTCTAAATGTACCACCCTGTATTCATGTCTCACGAAAGGCAGAAACTTCTCAATCATATCTTTTGTCCTGAGTTTCAAGCTGGCCGTGTTCACACAGGGATGACAGCCTAAAAATTCCTCTTTCAGCACATCCTCGTCTATCAGCAGCTTCACGTGATTTTCGTTATCGTTCATAAGTCCCATAACGCTGACCGCGCCCGGCAAAATGTGCAGATATTCCTCCATAAATTCCTCCGGTGCAAAAGAAAGTCTTGAACTGTCTATCTTCTTTGACAGCTCCTTTGTCTTAAACTTCTTTTCCCCGGGCATCATAAGCAGATAAAAGGCCGTCTTTTGCCCATTGCACAAAAACAAATTTTTACACATATGTATGTCCAAAAGCTCATCCACTCCCCGGCAGGCTTCTATGGTTGCCATAGGGCCATGGCTCAGCCTTTTATAAGGAATTTCCAGCCTTTTAAGCAGCCGGTAAACCTCCATCTCCCGCTTGGGCCTTCCTTCCCCCTCAGGAATATCTTCATATAAATTGGTATCCTGTATCAACTCATTTTCTTCCATAAATTTCCTCATTTCTGCGAGGTGAACAAAGTTCGTCTTTACTTTATTGCACATATTTACAGGTTAAGCCCTTTCTCCTCCTCACACCCAAGCATAATGTTAAGGCATTGTATTGCCGCTCCCGAAGCGCCCTTTCCAAGATTGTCAAACTGCGCCGAAAGCAGCATTCGCTCTTCATTGCCGGTTATAAAAATTCTAAGGCCGTCCCAGCCGGAGCATCCGTTTCCCGCCATCATGCCCTTACATTCCTCCTCGCTGCCAAAGGGCATCACCTTTACAAACTTCTGTCCTTTATAAAAATCCGCAAAAAACCCACAAAGCTTTTCAGGAGTCGTTTCTTCCTTTAAATAGTCGCCGTACAGGGGAACCGAAACCACCATACCGCTGTAATAGTCCGCCACAATAGGAGAAAACAAAGGCTCTCTTTGTAACCCCGTTATTTTCCTCATTTCCTTCAGATGCTTATGTTTCTGGGAAAGAGCATATTCCCTTGGGGCGTCGTATTCCTCCCTCCGTCCCGCATCCTCATACTCCGCAATCATTTTTTTCCCGCCGCCGCTGTAGCCTGTCAGGGAAAAGGCGCTGATCGGATAATCCGCCGGCAGTATTTTTTCCGATACAATAGGATACACCAGAGAAATAAAGCCCGTGGCATGACATCCCGGCACGGCTATCCGCTTTCCTTCCTTTATATTCCTTCTGTGCTCTGCGGACAATTCGGGAAAACCATAAGCCCATCCCTCCTCACATCTGTGAGCGGTAGATGTATCGATGATTTTCACCGTATCGCTGCTGACCAGGGAAACCGCCTCCCTTGCCGCCCCGTCCGGCAGACAAAGAAACGTAATATCCGACTGATTAATCAACCGCTTTCTTTCCTCTATATCCTTGCGCTTTTTGGGATCTATGGGAATAAGCTCAATGTCGTCCCTTCCCGAAAACCGTTCATGGATCCTAAGCCCTGTAGTGCCTTCGCTGCCATCGATAAAAATTTTCATTTTCCTTATATTTGTTCCCATATCTATCTAAACCTCCCTGTTCCTATTTAAAGCTCCTTGCGGCTGCCTCTAAAAATCCGGTCTAACCTTTTATTGACCATATGTCCGTTTGTCTGGCTCATTGCCTGCAGAAGTAACCGGTAAATCAACGCAATACGTATCAATCATACTATCTCTTTACAAAAATCTCAATACAAATCTGCATTTCTTTTTCCCCGATGATGCATTATTATACACTTTCAATGCATATTATGCAATAGCTTTAAATTTTTTTTGATTAAATCTAAAATTTATTTTTATTTATGCAAAAGTAAGTATTGCATTTCTCCTAAAACTGTTGTATATTGTCAAAGTAACACAGGCAAGGTCAATATTAGTATTTGAGAGCTTCATACGGCAAAAAGCCTACGCTTTTTGTCGTCGAGAATTCGAAGGTTGAGAAAGGAGCATTGTTATTATTATGAAAGAAAAAGTTGTTTTAGCGTATTCAGGTGGTCTTGATACTACAGCTATCATTCCCTGGCTGAAAGAAAACTTTGACTATGAGGTAATCTGCGTCTGCATTAACTGCGGACAGGGCGAAGAGCTGGATGGTCTTGAGGAAAGAGCCAAATTCTGCGGCGCTGAAAAATTATACATACTGGATGTAACGGATGAGTTCTGTGACGAGTACATTGTTCCCTGCGTACAGGCGCATGCCGTATACGAAAACAAATATTTGCTTGGCACTTCCATGGCAAGGCCACTTATCGCCAAAAAGCTGGTTGAAATTGCCCGCAAGGAAGGCGCTGCCGCTATCTGCCACGGCGCCACCGGCAAGGGAAATGACCAGATTCGTTTCGAGCTTGGCATCAAGGCCCTTGCGCCGGACCTTAAAATCATTGCCGCATGGAGAAATGAAAAGTGGACGATGGATTCCCGCGAATCTGAGGTTGCATACTGCAAGGCCCACGGAATAGACCTTCCTTTTTCCGCCGATTCAAGCTACAGCCGCGACCGCAACCTCTGGCATATCAGCCATGAAGGACTGGAGCTGGAAGATCCTGCAAACGAGCCAAACTTTGAGCATCTTCTGGTATTAGGCGTTACGCCTGAAAAAGCGCCTGACGAGGGCGAATATGTTACCCTCACCTTTGAAAAAGGGATTCCCACCTCTTTAAACGGCAAGGAGATGAAAGTTGCCGATATCATTCGGGAATTAAATGCCTTAGGCGGCAAACACGGCGTCGGTATCGTTGACATTGTGGAGAACCGCGTTGTAGGTATGAAATCAAGAGGCGTTTATGAGACCCCCGGCGGAACCATTCTTTACGAGGCGCACCAGCAGCTGGAAGAGTTAATCCTTGACCGGGATACCTACGCGGTGAAAAAGGACATGGGTAACAGGCTTGCGCAGATTGTCTACGAGGGCAAATGGTTCACCCCTTTGCGGGAAGCCGTTCAGGCTTTTATCGAATCCACCCAGCAGTATGTGACCGGCGAGGTTAAATTGAAACTCTACAAAGGCAACATCATCAAAGCGGGAACCACTTCTCCTTATTCTTTATATAATGAAAGCATTGCCTCCTTTACCACAGGCGATTTGTATGATCACCATGACGCAGAGGGCTTTATCAACCTGTTTGGTCTTTCTACCAAGGTTCGCGCTATGAAGATGCAGGAACGTGGAGAATTGAAATAATCCAATTGGAAAGAATGCAACCGGAACAATGCAATCAATGCAATTGAACAAATAGCGCAGGACAAAAGTTTGCCCCTCTGCCTCGGAGGTAAATGCACCAATGGATGTAATCACACTTTTATCCGCTTATTTTGCAGCGGTAAACCTGATTGGTTTCGCCCTTATGGGCATTGATAAATACAGAGCGAAAAAAAGGGCCTTCCGGATTCCGGAAGCAACCCTTTTTATCGTTGCAATTATCGGCGGGAGTATCGGCTCTATTTTGGGAATGTATATTTTCCGCCATAAAACAAGGCACCGTTCCTTCGTGTATGGCATGCCTTTTATTTTGATTGTCCAAATAGCTTTGGTTGTGGCTGTTTTATATGCGCCTGTGGAGATTTCTTTTCTGTAAGTCTTCTGTAAACCAAAGCCTCGCATCCTCCATTGTTCGCGGTTACAGAAGTCAAACCTCCGCAGCAAGCTGACGGGGCATCAAACTTGTGACGCAACAGAGCTACGGGGCAAAAGACCCTCACGGCATTCGTCAAATGGATGCTTCGCATCCGCTTGACTCGTTGCTCGCGGAAATAAATGGCCTTTCAGGCAAATTATCTTCCTGTCTTTATTTTTACTTTTTTCCCGGAAAAAGCAATTCCAAATTTCAGAATCTTCTCTGCGCTGTCTCTGCGTAACTCAGAATCGTATTTTTTATCATTTATTTGGCCTAAGGCTTCCTCCGATAACGCCTCCAGCGATTCCTCCTCCAGACCTCTTTTCCACTTCAATTCCATGATGATTCCCGGATACTTGTTTTCTCTTGGAATCAAACCAATATCATATCTTCCGTCGCCGGACTCTCTGTTTGATTTAATCTTATAATGATTGTCCATTAAAGCTGCCAGCCCGAGTACAAGACCGTGATAAAAGCCTTCGGATCCGGCATCATAGAAGCTGATAGATTTATCCATATACTCCGCGATAGCCTTCTGCAACTTATCAGCATCATTTTCATAAAGGCTCTCCGCTATTTTATCCGCAGTCGAACGCGTAACTGCTCCAATCTCCAACAAATGCGACAAAATTTCGCTCTTATATACCGCCGCTACCTCTTTATTTGGAATAGATACCTCGCAAATATAAGCCCCGTCCCCCAAAAGCTCCTTCTTCGGCGCTTTTAAATATCCTGCTACAAGCAGTAAACTATATATGTTTGTCGGTTCCTCGGTCAAAGAGCGATATACAACATTCTGATCAATTCTTACAACTACTCTTTCTCCCTGCAAAAGAGCGTTTAACTTTTCCGTGATATCACTTGTTGCTGCTTTGAGAACCTCTAAAAGCACTTCGTTCTTTCCGGTATTTACCCAGTACGCCTGTGGCAGGCATCCTTTTGAAATATAGCTGATTACGGACCACGGATTATAAATTTCCGTATTTCCAAAAAAGTATCCGTCATACCATTCCTTTAGTTCGGCTTCTTT
Organism: uncultured Lachnospiraceae bacterium; assembly: GCA_910587305.1. Classification (GTDB taxonomy): domain Bacteria; phylum Bacillota; class Clostridia; order Lachnospirales; family Lachnospiraceae; genus Suilimivivens. Next base: position 28,006 of record CAJUKV010000009.1, read on the forward strand.
CCTGCTCACTCCGTAATAACGCATCATCTTCTGAACCTCCGGATAAGTAAATCCAAAGTAACTGCTATATTCTTCATCCATCACGGAACTTACATTTAAATTATTCAGGCCACTGAAGATACTTTCCTGAGCAATTCTCAAAATACCGGTCAAAAATCCGTATGTCAGATGCTTGTTATCTTTGAACGCCCCTGAAAAGAAAGTTCTCATGAAGCCGACTATTTCGTTATAAAAATCCTTCGAGTAACCTTCCTGAATAGGTGTATCATATTCATCAATGATAATAATGGGAGCTTTCTCATAATGCGCATCAAGCATCCTTGATAAATTTTCTATAGAGGAAGACAACTCCACTTCATTGGCATTTCCATTTAAAATTTTTGAAAAGAGCTTCTTTTCATAACCCGCAATCTTATTACTCTCAAGCAGCTCCTTGTGCCTTCCGTACTCGGCCTGCAAAATCCCGCCGATTTTTTCAAGAGTCGTTTCCCATGACTCAAACTTGACATCTTTAAAAGTCAAAAATATGACCGGATACTGCCCCTGATGCTTTGTATATTTCTGACCGCATTTCCAGATTAGCTTATCCCTAAAATATACGCTGGTATCTTCATCTGATTTTTCAAAAAAAATCCTCAGCATGTCCATATTCAGGGTTTTACCAAACCTCCTCGGTCTGGTAAAAAGCGTAACGAACGGTTTTCTATCCAGGAAATCCTTAATCAGAAGCGTCTTATCAACATAATAATATTCTGACTGGGCCCTTACGTAATCTGAAATTCCAACAGGAAGAGCTTTTTTCTCTTTCTTGCCGTAAGCCCCTGACTTTATGCGTCTGTCCCTGGGTTTTTCCGCATCATCCGGGATTTGCCAGCTTTTTCCGGCCTTAACGGCTCCCGGTATACGCCCATCATTACAAAATATTCTGATTAAACGCTCCGATATGCCCCATTCCAGCGCTTTTTCTTTACTTGTCATCATATATATCAATCCTCTAGCGGCAACTAATCATCTGCTTTCGGCTAATTATAACGTAGATTCGGAAATATATCAATAATAGTTTATATTATTCCGGAAATTAATCATATGGCATAATTTTATAATTTCTCTGTACTTAGCTATATATGAATCTCAACTCATCCAGAATCGTTTCCTTGGTCTTGTCATAAATTCCAAGTTGTTTCAAATCCACATTCTCCGACGCCATTCTCACGGTAAAATCTCTCATGTCAGCCTTTACCGTATCCGGCAAAAATGGAAGCGGCTTTTGATTACTGTCAAGCAGTTCTGTTAATCGAAAAACGTCATTTTTGTGTTTTCGTATGTTCCGGCTGTCAACCTGCTTACCTTCGGCTTTTCTGTCTGCCAAATGCTGCATCCACAGCCTCTATAATCAGAACAAGGTCGATGTCTTTTGTCGCCCGAAATTCCAATCCTTCCTCCGCCATCAGTAAATCGCAGGCCGTACCGCCTATGATCGCATATTGTTCCTCATATCCACGGAACCATTCTCTGAAACTTTCAATTCCTCTTACCATCAATCTCCCTCCATACCTGCATGAGTATCTCGTCTATGGCCTGTCCTGTTCTTTCGTCTCTATCCTCACGCAGGGCAAGGGCAAGGGAAAGCCTGTCCACGCATTTACCATTAGAAAGCTTCCTCGGATCGTAACGCCAAAGCTCTAACGCGCACTGATCATCTGAATTTTGCAGTCTGGCTGACGACGCCTTCTCCCACCCGGCAACGCTGTCCGCCGCATAATACTCCACCGCCGAAGAATTCATCATGGAATATTCGGACAACGCGGAATATCCGCTCATAAGCAGTTCTTCTTTGATCGCCGCTTTCGGCGCATAAATCGTCCTCTTTACAGGATTGCTTAAATAATTCCCTGATGCGGCAAAAAGTTCCTCCGGTGTTTTATCAGACAGAAGCACTTTCTGCACGCCTCTTTTTTCCGTCCGTATCAGTCCCATCTCTTCAAGCTGCCTTGATGCTCTGGAAATTGATGTTGCCGTAAACAAGAGGTTTTTGGCAGCATCACTCGTCAGCATTTCTCCACAGCCATGGTAAATATAATGCAACAACAGTAATTGTGCGGACGGAAGCATAACTGCAACTGTCTGCCTTTCGCTGTCTCCACGCTCCTGCAGATAGACTGCCATAAAAGGAAGATATATCTGCTTTCCTTCTACCACAAATGGAATGTGATCTCGCAATAAATATTCTTTCTGCCGATAGGTCAGATGAGCCGGCACAAGAACCGGCGGCACACCCGTATTTCTCCGAATTCTTTCCATGTGCTTTTTTATCACATTTACAGCTTCCAATTCTACTTTAGGGTAAACGAAAACAACTTCTTTGCCGTCAAGCGTAACTTTTTGCAGTCGATATCGAGTATGGATAAAATTGGGTATGGATTTTGGGTTATCGTCTTTATATTCAACGTGGATTCCCAGTACATGTTTCAGATATTCCATTATATCCCCCTCTTTTAACTTTAATTTGCATTATAACTTTCTTTACTTTAAATGTCAATTTTAAAGTTATAAACAAATAATTTTAAGCCGGTTCCTCACAGAAAATCGGGCAGGAAAGGTTTTCTCCCTGCTCACCGCGCGGCCCACATGCTGCCTTGACAGCAAATTTCCGTATGCGGGCCTGTGCATAAAACTATCTTGATGTCATTTGTTGGCATAAAAAACGCTGAAAAATCGCAAAACATAAAGTTTATACGAGTTTTCAGCGTTCCAACGCACAAGTGTATTTTTACCTCGGCATTTCAGGTCAAAGCCTCCACGACAAGGTGACAGGACCTCAAACTTGCCACGGCAGCAAAGCGTAACATTTCAAACTACATGAGCTTACGGAACAGCTCTTTCAAGTCTTCCACACTGGTATCTTTGGGATTACCCGGTCTGCACGCGTCCGCATAAGCCGACTCGGCGAGGAAATCCAAATCTTCTTCCTTTAAAGCCTCAAGCTTTGCAGGGATTCCAACATCTGCGGATAATTTTTTCACCGCTTCAATTGCAGCGGCACGGTACTGCTCCTGGCTCATGGTATCCACATCCGCTACATTCATTGCCCTTGCAATCTCGCGATATTTCTCTCCGCTGCATTCCGCGTTATATTCCATAACGATTGGCAGCATCATAGCGCATGCCACCCCGTGAGGCGTATCGTAAACCGCGCCCAAAGTGTGCGCCATAGAATGGGCAATGCCAAGGCCTACATTGGAAAAAGCCATACCTGTCACGTACTGTCCAAGGGCCATTCCCTCACGTCCTTCAGGCTTATTTTCCACCGCATCACGCAGGTTCTTTGCAATCAGGCGAATTGCCTCTAAGTTCAGGCAGTCGGCTAAAGCCCAGGCCGCCTTTGTGGTATAACCCTCAATGGCATGGGTTAAGGCGTCCATGCCTGTAGCGGCGGTCAGGCCCTTTGGCATTGTGGACATCATATCCGGGTCTATCACTGCAATATTGGGAATGTCATTGGTGTCTACGCACACAAATTTCCGTTTTTTCTCCACATCCGTTATAACATAATTGATGGTTGCCTCAGCGGCTGTTCCGGCTGTGGTGGGAACGGCAATGGTAAAGACCGTGGGGTTTTTGGTGGGCGCGACGCCTTCTAAGGAGCGGACATCCTCAAATTCCGGATTGTTGATGATGATGCCGATTGCCTTGCCAGTATCCATGGAGGAACCGCCGCCAACGGTAATCATATAATCAGCGCCGGAGGCTTTATAGGCGGCAACGCCTGCTTTCACATTCTCAATTGTGGGATTCGGCTTAATATCGGAGTATATCTCATAAGCCATGCCCTCAGCGTCTAACAAATCCGTGATTTTCTTTGTGACATTGAATTTTACCAGATCCGGGTCAGAGGCAACAAATGCCTTTTGGAAGCCCTTGCTCTTAATAATCCCCGGGATTTCTTTGATTGCCCCCTTTCCGTGATAAGAAATACCATTCAGTACAAAACGATTTACCATTTTTAACCTCATTTCTGCGCGGCTTTCCTGTGCAAAGTCATATAGACTTACAAGTTTGCGGATGCCGCACAGACACAAACTTGCAGATTGAAAAGTTTCATTTTCAATCTAAACCTTCTTTGTTCTTTATTACAATAACCTGACTCGCGAAGCGTGGCAGCGTTTATTGTTTTATGGATAACTGAAAACCAAAAGCAAGTTTTACATAATTATTTAGCCGAAGACTGAAAAGTTACCGTTTTACAATTACTTCTCATACAAAAATTTTTCCGGAAGCTCCACATGGAAATCCACCGCCAAATCCCGAAAATTCTGCGGGGTGATGGTCTGCAGTTTATCGGGACGCATAGACAGTGTCTTTACCAGAATTTCCGCCGATTTCTCCACCGTATGCATCAGTCCGAAGGTTAAATCGAAATCTTCTCCCGAGCAGAACATTCCATGATGCGCCCAGATGGCCACATCATACTGTTTCATTAATTTGCTGGTCGCCACTGCGATATCTCTTCCGCCCGGAACCATCCAGTCCACAACACCGACGCCGGAGGGAAAAACAACCGGGCATTCGGTGGCCATCTCCCACAATTCTCTGGTAAACACCTCGTCCTTAAGTGGAAGAACAAAAGTCAGCGCAATGATATTGGCCGGGTGCGCATGATATATCACACGATGGCTTCCGCCGGACGCCGCTTTCTTTACCTCATGGTTCATCAGATGGCTTGGCAGTTCGCTGGTGGGCCTTCCGCCATTTATAAGGCCCCAGCAGACGCGGTAGTTTTCCCCTTTTTGATCCAGTTCAATGATACAGGTGCTGTCTTCCGGATCCAGTATCACATTGCGGAAATATTTTCCGCTTCCGGTTACCATAAAATATTCCCCCGAAAGAGCCGGAACCGACGTTCCAATTGGTTTCCACTCTCCGCCTTTCGTCAGAGCGTCTTTTATTTCTTCCACTTCCTCCGGTTTTATACGGTAGGACAGATTTCCGCCGTTTCTCTCATGCCAGCCCTGCTCCCAGCCATCGTTACACATGCGGATAAAACCCTGCGCAAATTTTGCATCTAAAATATTCATAAAATCGACTATTCCTTCCCCCACGCCCACAGTATTTGAAACGCAGGCGCAGATTCGTCCGTTAAAATTTTCCGAAACATTTTCCGTATATTCTTTCCCGTAAACTGTTGCCGGTTTTATCTTGTAATAATATCCACCGGCACGTTAAAAATCTTTGCCACCTTTAAAATCGTATCAATATGTCTGCCGGACGCCGCCGCCATATGATGGGTAGGGCCTGCTTCGCTCCACTTATTGCAGAACTCTCTCGCCCCGCAGCTAAAGCGTGTCCGCATATTGGTATCGCCGAAGGTAAAAATCGGGCCGGGCTCGTTAATCCCCTCTGCCACAACAAACTTAAAGCGGCCGTCCCTGTCCTGTGTGATGCCCAGATAAGTCACAGGGCCAAGGTGGGGATAAAACTGTGTCAGATAGCCGCCCCCTGTCTTACCGTGGAATACGGGTACGATTTTCATGGCAGGCTTTTTCTCCGAAATATCAGCGTCGCCAGAACCACTGTGCCCGATAATACAGATATCTTTCTCAAAATCGATGGAGTACATCTCGGATAGCTGCCCGGTACCGGAAATGGTCTTTAAGATGCTCATAGCCATTGCGACTTTGATATCCCCTTCCACAGCGCAGGCAACTCCCTGCTTAATCAGCATGGAAAAAGCGGGAATGAGCATACTGTCCAAAACGCCGGCCTTCCCCTGTGCAAAGCCGTCATAATGGGAGGCAATGAAAGCAATCTGTTCTTCTTTCACCCACTGCTCAAAGGCCACAACATACTTAGCCATCTCCCAAACCTTCTCAATTGTGCCGCCCCCTTCTATCTCAAAGGTGTCAAGAATATCCTGGGCCTTTGCCCGAATCACTTCCTCGTCGGCAATATCATCGGCAATCGCCCACATCTTCTCCCAGTCAAACTGCTTGGTATAAAGAAACATCCTATGATAAAGGTTGGTCTCGTCAATGTACAAATCCATCATACCCGGATAGGGACGGCCAATCTGGGCCAGATTAGTGTCCCTAAAGCGGCGGCGTACCTGTGCCGCACGGCACCATGCCTCAATCTCAGCCTGTACCTGAGGATCCCCTCCTTCCACCACGCCTGTGATAACCGCGTGACGCTTGCCGGCACGCTCCAAATCCGCCACCATCTCCCCTACGGCTCCGCAGGCATACAGTTCTCCTAACCACGTAGCCGTATCCGTATTCTCATAATCCGGCGCTTTCTTTTTCTGGACATTCACAAGCACTACCGGCACATCCAAGTCCCGAACCGCGGGGAGCATATTGTAAGAGGTGGCATAGGTCAATAGCTGCAAAATCACAAGGTCTACGTCCGCCGCACGGAATTTATCTCCGGCCACCTGCGCCAGCTCTTTTGTGGTGACAAGGCCGCCGTCCACTATCTCTACCGTATCCGGAATCGTCTTTTTAAACGCTTCATACTGCCCCTCAAATTCCGGCGTCAGGGATGGAAACTGGGGGAGATATGCCCCAAGCGCAATGGAAAAGACGCCGATTCTTGCCTTTGTATCAACCAACATTTAAAATCCCTCCTTCTTTATTCGAAATTTCCTGATATTTTTTAATTAAATACATTTTATCAACAAAGCACAATGCAAATTTTTGTACAAAGATATTTAAGCTTCCCAAACGGTCCGTCCAAAGAATGCCGCGCATTTATACCATAAAACATTATATTTTTCAAACGAATATGTACAAATATTCTGCTGCGTTACATTAGTATTTCTTAATCTCAAAAGATTCTCTTACACAGGCCCTTGCCTGCTTCAAATCCGCAAACTCCTGATTGTACAGCATTTGTACCAAAAGATTGCCTATGGCCGTGGCTTCTCCGGGCCCTGCGTAAACTGTGCGTTTCGTATACTTCGCCGTAACCTGATTTAAGTACTCCGCATTGGAACCGCCGCCTACCACATAAATCCTGTCATATTTTTGGCCTGTCATCTGCTCGATCTGCTCAATCGTTTCCGCATAGCATCTGCCGAGACTGTTGTAAATTACCGCCGCAGTCTCCCACTCATTTTCCGGCGCCTGCTGCCCGGTCTTTTGGCAATAGTCTTTTACTGCGCCTGTCATGCTCTCCGGAGCTAAAAAGCAGTTATCATTGCAGTCCACAATAGAAGAAATCTTCTGCTCTGACGCCTGTCTGCAAATATAGTCATAAGAATATTCCTCTTTCATTTCCTTTCGGACAGACTGAATCATCCAAAGACCCATGATATTTTTCAGATAACGGAAACGGTAATCATAGCCGCCCTCGTTTGTCAGATTCCGCTTCATGCTCTCTATCGTACAATTGGCAGCAGGAAGCTCCGTTCCCATTAAAGACCAGGTGCCCGAACTGATATACAGCGGGTTGTCCTTCGTGGTCGGTATGGCTGCTACCGCCGACCCTGTATCATGAGTTGCCGGCAAAATCACCTGACAGTCAAAACCAACTTCCCTACGAATCTCTTCTGTAAAATTTCCCACATAAGAACCCGGTTTACTGATTTTTCCAAAAATCTTTCGGGGATATCCCAGCCTGTCAATCAGCTCATAATCCCAGTCTTTCGTAATGGGGCTTACCAGCTGCGAAGTGGTGGCGTTGGTGTATTCCGTCCTTTTTACTCCGGTCAGCAGAAAATGAAAATAGTCCGGAATAAACTGAAGACTCTCCGCCCTCTTAAGCAGCTCAGGCTCTTTTTGCTTCACCGCCATCAGCTGATAAATGGTGTTAAAAATCTGCTTTTGAATACCTGTTCTGCCATACAGTTCTTTGGGAGAAATAATTTCATATACCCTGTCATCCATTCCGGCGGTTCGGCCATCCCGGTAACCATATGTTTTGCCCAAAACCTGATCTTTATCGTCCAAAAGCACATAATCTACCGCCCAGGTATCGATTCCCATAAAGGAGGGAATTTTCCCCGCCTCCTTACAGCGCTTTAACCCCTCTTTTATTTCACAAAACAAGGCTTCCACATCCCAGCACAAAGAGCCCTCCGCATCCTTCCTCATACCGTTGGGAAAGCGATATATTTCCTCAAGACAGAGCTTTCCATCGGCAAGGCTTCCAAGTATATGCCGCCCGCCGGACGCTCCAATATCAACCGCTAAATAATATTTTTCCATCTATATATTCCTTTTCGTTAATCATAAAATACCGAATCGTTTTTCATTTTATTTTCTCGCAATTCATCACTTTGCAACTCATTTTTTTATAATTTATCATTCTGCAAATTATTATCTTACAAATTCTTCCAAAATGCAACTGATTCCTCTGACCTTATAATACTAGATAATGTTACTTTGAGCGGCTCCCAGGCCGTGAGCCAGCAACCCCGCTGCAAGCGACGGGGCATCAAACTTGCAGCGCTGCAGAGCAAACGCTGCACGGCAGCGGGGTATGTGGTCTACGCTCCGCTTCGGTCCGTGCTAAGCATGCGCCACCGGCGCATAGCACCCCTCGCGGCATTCGCCAAATGTCTATGACACGCTTTGCGTCTCTATGAGCAGCCGCTTGGCTCATTGCTCGTGGGAATCAATGTCATTAAGTTTAGCGCCTAAACAAGCCGGAAGCATAGCCCAGAGCAAACAGCCGCCCGTATGAAAAGCAACAAATGTTTATTCCTCCCATACCATTTCATAACACCCGGATCCATATAATACGGTCTCTTTGCCGGGCAGCATCAAACTGGCGCTGGTATTTACCGGAATTTCAAAGCGGTACACCACCTTTTCTCCCTTCCTCTCCCATCCGGCCCGAATCACCCCGTAGGGACTGCTTACGCTTCCCCGCGCATACGCCAACTCTCCTGTCTCCGGTTTTAAAATAAAATGCCGTCCTCCCGGAGCGCTTTCGTCTCTTTGAATCCCCAGAATCACATGATACATCCAGGAAAGAACGCTTCCTAAGGAATAATGATTAAAGGAATTCATGGCGTTTTGCCCTCCGAATCCTCTCTCCCTGGTATAGGAATCCCACCGTTCCCAGATGGTTGTGGCCCCCTGGGTCACCGGATAAAGCCAGGAAGGATATTTTGTCTGCAGAAGATTTTCATACGCATCCTGCGTATATCCCTGATTGGTAAGGGCCTGATTTAATAGCCCTGTTCCGAAAAAGCCTGTGCCCACCGTATGCCCTGCCTCTCTTGTTTTACGTACAAGATGCTTTCCAAAGGCTTCCCGTACTTCTTTCGCCGCCACTCCATATTCCAGTCCCAGCACATAAGAACATTGGGTATCGCAGAGCTTTCCATCCTCGCCCCTTGTTCTTAGCGTCTTTGCATCCACAAACGTCCGGTTCCAGTATTCTTTGATCTGTTCGGCCAGCCCTCCAAAATAAAGGGCGTCCTCCTCCTTTTGCAATATTTGTGCAAACCGTTCCATCAAAAACGCCTCCCGGAAATAAAAAGCGTTCCACATCAGCTGTAAATCCGTCTCCTCCGGCGCAAGCCAGTCCCCCAAAGGCCCTACCAGCGCAAAGTCTCCTTTTCCCGGCATTCCCGATTTTTCTGCCATATACTCCATATATTTTTTCATAGCCGGATAAAAGGCTCCAAGGGTGCGCACATCCCCGTATTGCCGATACAGCTCCCAATTCATAAAGATAGAAGCGCATTCATAAGTTACTCCCCCAAAGCCGCCTCCTATGGGCGCAATCTCAGGGTATCTTCCCTCCGGCGTCTGTAAGTCCTCCATGGCCGTTAAATTCCGCTCATAAAAAAGCTTCAAATTGCTGTTTAGCAGTGCGGTATGGCAAAACACATGGGTATCCCCCGCCCAGCCCATACGCTCGTTCCTCTGGGGACAGTCCGTAGGGATGCTGATAAAATTGCACTTCTGGGACCATTTCACGTTTTGGGCAAAGCGGTTTAGCAGCTCATTGCTGCAGGTAAAGCTTCCGTCCATTTCCGTCACCGACGAATACTGAAGGCTTTTTACCTCCTTTGGCGCAGGAGGATTTTTAAGGCCGCTCAGCTCAATATACCGGTATCCGTGGAAAGTAAACCTGGGCTCATAAATTTCTCCATCCTCCCCTTTACAGATATAAACATCCACACTTGATGCGTCCCGATAGTTTTCCCGCATAATCCGCCCCACATTGCCCTGATACTGAGGCAAATCCGGATACAAAACCTCCGCAAACCGGATGGTAATTCTGGTGCCTGCATCCTCATGAAAGGCGATCCTGGGCACTCCCGCCATCTCCTGCTGCAAATCATACACATAAATCCCCGGATCCGGTTCCACCATGGTTTTGGCGCACAGTTCGTCTGTTATGTAAACCGGCGCATGGTAGCCGCCTGATAACGCAATATCCTTATTCCGGTTCACCGCCGGCCAGCTTCGCCCAAATCCCACAGGCATGGAATAAAACTCATCAATGGGAACAGGGGTCACTTCCGAAGGCTCTCCCCAGATGCTGTCATCAAAGTCACCCTCCGAATAAGTTTCATACACAAAAGCTCTTCGGGCGTCAAAGACTTCCCCTGCAAAAAAGCCGGAATAAAGCCAGGGCCCCTCCCCATAATATTTCCAGCGCTTTGTATCGCTGACCACCACCTCCCTGCCGCCATCCTCATAGCTAAGTACCAGCTTGGCCAGCATGGATTCCTTATCGCCAAAATAATTATAATTTTTTACCACAAAGGTTGCCGCTTCATTCCACCAACCGGAGGAGATGGTTACGCCGATTCCGTTTCCGCCCTCTTTCAGCTGCTTTGTTACATCATAGGTCTGGTAGTTCATCCGCACGTCATACTGGGTAAGCCCCGGGTCAAGCCGTGAATCTGTCAGCGCCTTTCCGTTAATCCGGCAGTCATAAATTCCTCTTGCCGTAATATAAAGGCGCGCCTTTTTCAATTCTTTTTTTACCTCAAAGGTTGTGCGCAGCATGGGGATGGACGTGCCGGAAGGATCCGCCGTAAGCTGTACATTCTCTGCCACAAAGCAATCCTCTTTGACAGGAAACATCTCTGCAAACAGGCTTTTTTCTCCATACAGGTTTCCTGCGGGCGTTTCCCTGATAAACTCTGCGGAAGGCTTTCGCATGTTTCTCACGGACAGGTATTTAAAATATGCCCTGCTGCCCTCCCCTGCAAAAAATCCGATTTCATTTAGCCGGGGATAGGTCAGCACATCGTTATTTCCCCGGGGATTCAGCCTGCGCCCGCACTTTCGCTCTCCGTAGGGCAGTTTTTCCACAATCGCATCCACCAAAGTCCCGTCTATGTAGGTCCAGGCATTATTGCCGTCAACCTCAATCCTCATCTTATGGAACTGTCCCGCGTTTTCCTTTGTGATAATCCTGTATTTCTCTTCTCCCTCGAAGTTCACAACAGGAACGGACGCAAAAGGAACATTCGCCGAATCTTCCGGTGCATAGCCCACCCGGTATATATCCAGACGGGGCTCGTCGCCTGTCAGGTTGATTTCATAGCGGATATAGTTTTCTCCCTCCAGCCCCAACTCATTTCCGGTGTGGTGGAGAAGGCTTACGTCTTTCGCTCCAAACACGACTCCCCCGCGACCCATTCCGCCTTCGATACAAAATTCGCTTTCCAGCACAAACACGCCCCTGTTAGCGGCGCATACCGTATAGCGGGGGGCCCCAATCCACTTTGCGCCCTCCCAGGCTTCGATGGAAGGGTTCAATAAACCTGTTTCAAAATGAGTGGTTTTCTCCGCCCTGTTTCCGTGATTATCCCACACCGTCACCGTTACCTCATATTCCTGACATGGCATAAGATCCTTACCCTGTGAAATCCCCCAATCTCTTCCTGAGATTGTATCTCTTCCGAAGGTTGTATCTCCATAGGCGATTCCCAAAGAATTATCCGTCTCGATCCTGCCGGAATCCCACACTTCCTCATCCTCGGTGCGCACGCAAATCCTGCAGGCGGTCTGCATTGTATTATGTTCCTGCGCTTCTAATTGCCACGAAAAACGCGGCTTTTTCTCATCCAGCCCAATAGGCTTTTCCTGATATTCCACAAAAATTTTACTGATTCTCATACTAACCCCCATGTCGCGGCCCTGCCGCGACTTAAATCCTGATGAAATTTGTCTTATTTTTCCGGATATTCATCCACATTGCGATATGGCAGCATATAAAGCGTAACTGTGCAGGGCGGCCCTCTAAAAAGATCTATTTCTGATATTCTTTTCTATACTCCTGGGGCGTCTTATCCGTTATCTTCTTAAACATTTTTGAAAAATGAGAAAAATTATCGTATCCCACCTTCGATGCAATGATTCCTACGGAAAATTTTGACTGCCTCAGAAGCTTTTTAGCCTCCTGCATTTTTTCCATGAGGACGTAATCCTTAAAGGTCGCCCCGGTCTTCTGCCGGAATAGCCGTGAAAAATATTCCTCATTCAGATAGACTTCCCGCGCCACTTCCGTTCTGGAAATATTTTTGCTGAGATTCCTTTTTATATAGATAATTGCCTTCTCTATGGGGTCCTCCCCCTTTTCCTTTATGCCTGTCTCTTCCTCTGACGTCTCCCAGCAGATGAAAGCTTTTTGCTCTCTGTTCTGCTCTGCCATTCTGAGAAGCTTTAAATAAGTCAGATGAAATTTCTCCTGCATTTCTCCCGGATAAATGCTTATTTTAAAATCAAGATTGGAATTGACAAAATGAAAAAATACTTCCACATTTTCCCGTATAAGTTCTTCTATCCGTTCCGTCCGTTCCATGATCAGCACCATCCAATAGCGGTTTTCTATCAATGCGGAAATTCCCGCCTGCCCATTTTGAGGCGCAAATATTTCTTCCATAACGTTGCAAAGCGCCATCTCAACCAGCTGTTTCCCCCATACATTGGTGATTTTATTCCATCTTTCCAGCTGAATCAGAAGTGGGAAAAAATATGCATCCTTGTATTCAACTTCCAGCATCTGCCGCGCGTTTATTACCATCTGATCGGCTTCTTCATATTTCTCCTGGGACAATTTTAAAAAAGCCATTTCCAGCAGAGCATTTCTTTGCTTCATTACCATCTTCTGGTTTTTCATAACATTTGCCATTTTCAGACGTTCTTCTACTCTGGCAATCGCTTTCGCAATAGATTGCTCCACATCCTCATATCTTGCAGGCTGCAGGATATAATCAAAGCCTCCCATTTGAATCGCTTCCTTGGCATATCCAAATTCTGCATGAGAGGTAAGGAAAATACATTCCAAAAGCGGTAATTCCTTCTTCGCAAAGCGCCCTAAAGATAAGCCGTCTTCCTCGGGCATTTCAATATCTGTCACAAGAACATCCACAGGAAAATTCTTAAGAATTAACTTTGCCTCTTTCACGCTGCAGGTTGTAAATACCTGGGCAATTCCCAGCTTATCCCAACGGATTCCCTTTCTCAGGCTCTCCACCACCGCCTTCTGATCATCCACCATTAATACATTCATTTGAATCCTCCTGCTTCCAACAGCCCACAAATTTAGACACAGGCATAAATCAAGGGATTTTTCTTCACACTTCCAGGCATGCCGCCCTGCGGCACAAACAATGTGTGAAGAATGACCGTCAGGGCATTCTTCTAAGTGTGAAGATAGCTTGCTTTGCAAGCCTTAAAAGTTCTTAGGCGGCGTTTTCTGACGCCTTAGAACTTCTCTTCACACTTGCCATGGTACAATTATCTCACTAACCGCCCCCTGTTCCGTATCAAAGTGGTATTCCATCTTCTCCCCGTAAAGGAATTCGCAACGACGCTTAATATTATTGATTCCCACGCTTCTAATTCCTACTTTGGCGTCTCCATTGATTTCCTCCAGAATATCCCGTGAATATCCCTGTCCGTTATCGCAGACAATGAGATCAAGATATCTTCCCTGCTCTGTCACCAGACATTCCGCTCTCACTTCAATTTCCAGTGGAATACCTCCTCCTAACTGCGCATATTTTACACTGTTTTCAACAAAAGTGTGGACAATCAGCGTGGGAACCATCCACTCCATGGTATTTTGTTCCGCCATAATCCGAATTTCCACCGGCCGTCCGGTCATATGATTTTGCAGCTCCACGTAATTTTTAACAAAATCAAGCTCCTGCTTTAAAGTCACCACTTCCCTCTCCGTCTGAAGAAGGTAACGCAGGTGCTTTGAAAACGCCAGAATCAGCTCCTGTATCTTATTTGTCTCATTTCCGATTGCCAGCGCATTTATGGTTTTCAGCCCGTTAAGATAAAAATGAGGTTTTAATTGCAGCTGCAAATACTGCATCTGAGCCTTCTGTTTCTCTATAATTTCCTCATACACCAAAAGCTTTTGTTCCTCCAGTTCCCGCACCATTTCCTCAAGGGTCTGATTCATCTCCTGTAGTTCGAGAAAATGCGTCTCCAACGGTGGAATCTCCCTGCTTTTATGCTTTTTTATGGTATCCATCGTACTTGTAAGTTGACGAATGGGACGAACTATCTCTTTTTTCATAAATCTGTACATACCGACGATTGCCAGCATAGACAGTACCGTTATCAAAAGCAGTAATATCAGCTGCATATTTACCATATTCCATATAGTTCTGGGATAAAGAGTACATACCCAAAGTTCCGTACTTGGCACCCTCATCCCGCATATCTGGTAATTTAATATGATAGTCTGAAAAAAATCGCCATTCTCTTTGGTCAGTTTCACGAGCCCAAGCTTTTTCTCAAGATTTTGATCCCCATAGACAATATCGTTTTCCAGCAGCATCACCTGCGCCTGTCCATAAGCAAACGCATTTGCATTTTCCATACTGTATACGCCCGCTACGGCGGCGCGTCCCTTTTTATATATAATCACCTGATAAAGTTGATCTTCAAGCGCAATGGACACCCAATGTCTTACCTGTTCCCCATCCTTTAGATTTTCCCGGATAGCGCTGTTTAAAAGAATTCCATTTCCCTGCTTTATCTTATCGTTCTTGGTATAATACCAGTTTGTCTCACAGTTATTGTAATATATAAAGAAGCCATCCATATCTTCCTTTACCAAAGAACGGTAATGAAGGGTCTCATGCAGATCATAAGCATTTCCAAATGCCGTCACTTCATCGGTTTCTTTCTGAAGCACCTGAAAATTCGGATTGTTGTTATAGACTTCATACATCTCATGATCGATATCCTTCATAGCTTCCGCAGTCCTGTCAATATACTCCTGCAGCGCTTCCTTTTCTTCTTTTCTTCCGTTTGCCTGATAATTCCTAATCAGATACCAGTCCATCAAAAGCAGCAAAAACAGGATTGCCATATAGCCAATCATAAACGTAATAACGATTGTCTTATTTAGCTGAATTAATCTTCTTCTCATGAACAAAGCCTCTGTTTCATTCCCGCGGGCAACGAGCCAGGCGGCCATACCTGCATGTCCATTTGGCGACTGCCGCGAGGGTCCTTGACTTCAAGCGTTCCCTACCCTCTCCAATATAGCATGATTACGGATAATCCACAACGCCGACATACGGCTCTTGTCGCATGCCGGCCGTATTTATCATCCTTTTACGCCGCCAACCACAATTCCTTTCACAAAGTACTTTTGGAAAAACGGATAAATGCACAGTACGGGCAGAATACCGATTACGGCGATTGCCATGCGGGCGCTGACGCTGGGGAGCTTTGCCACATCCACTGCCGAAACGGCCGAGCTCTGTCCGCTGGTTAAAAACTGGATATTTGTAATAATGGTATTTAAGATCGCCTGAATGCTGTAAAGCTTTTCATCTGTCACATAGTACATGCTGTTCATCCAGTCATTCCAGTATCCTAACCCGGCCATCAAAGAAATCGTGGCCATCATGGGTTTGGAAAGGGGAAGAACTATCTTCCACAAAATCGTATACTCCCCTGCGCCGTCAATTCTGGCGGCCTCCACCAACGCATCCGGAATGTTTGCGGTAAAGAAGGAGCGCATCATGATTACATAAAATCCACTCATTAAGAGGGAAGGAACCACTAATGCCCACAGAGTATTTTTGATATGGAAGGTTTGGGTATACATCATATAAGTAGGCACCAGACCGCCATTAAACAACATCGTAAAAAACACAAAGAAAGAAAATCCATATCGGAAAGGCAGCTCTTTCCTTGACAGGGGATAGGCAAACATAATCGTCATGGTAACGCTCGCCAATGTGCCAATCAAAGTTACCAGAATCGTAATCCCGTACCCTCTCACAATCTTCATGCTGCTTTTGAACAAGTAGGCGTAAGCTCCAAAGGACCAGCTTTTTGGCCAGAATGTATATCCATACTGTGCCAGAGCTTCTTCACTGGAAAGTGATGAGGATAGCAGTAAAAGGAACGGCGCCAGAGCGGCAATGGTCAGTAAAATAAAGATAATATTTAAAATAATCTGTCCTGTTTTATTTTTTGATACCATACTCTCCCCTCCTAGAATAAAGCATTTTCTTCGTCAACCTTACGCACAATTGCATTAGCGGCAAGCACCAGAATAAAGCCAAGAACAGACTGCAGAAATCCCGCTGCGGAAGATCTTCCGATATCGTTTAATTGCGTCAGCCCCTTGTAAACAAACACGTCAATCGTGTCGGTTACGGAGGAAATCATGCCGGAGCGCATGGGAACCTGATAGAACAAACCAAAGTCCGAATAAAACATACGACCCAGATTCAGTAATGTCATGGTGATGATAGTTCCCCTGAGTCCCGGAAGCGTTACGTGCCACACCTGCTTCCATTTACTGGCTCCATCCACCGTAGCCGCCTCATAAAGGGAAGAATCAATACCGATTACCGTTGCATAATACAGGATACTGGTATAGCCAAAGCCTTTCCAAAGATTCACAATCGTAAGTATCACCGGCCAGTATTTCGTGGTGGTATACCAGCTGATGGGTTTCCCGCCCAGAGATTCAATTATCTTATTCAGATAACCGTTTTCCTGGCTTAAAAAGCCAAATACAATATAGGAAACCACTACCATGGAAATCAGATAAGGAATCAAAATAACCGTCTGATAAACTTTCTTATTCATGGTTCCCCTAAGGAAATTCAGCATAATGGCAATCGTCACCGCCACAATTGTACCCAGCAGAATGAATACAAAATTATATCCGATGGTATTTCGTATAATGTTAAACGCATCGTTCGTCTTAAAAAGGTAAGTAAAATTACTAAGCCCCGCCCAGTCGCTTCCCCATATGCCCTTGCTGTAATCAAACCGCTTAAAAGCAATGACCAGACCGGCCATAGGAATATAATTATTTATGATCAGATATATCAGCCCCGGCAGCATCATCGAAAACAGCGCCAGCGTCATTCTTGCATTTCTGGCCGCGCTTTTCTTTTTTGCCACCGCCGCCTTTGCTTTATTTGCCATAAAAATCCTCCATTCTTAAAAATTGCCGCTGCCCGGGACAGGAATCAGGCGGACACTATGCCTTAAGACCTTTGCCTTAAGCAGCGGCTTTGTTTTATTTTTTTCTATTTACTGTGCGCTGAGGAACTCGTCCAGCTGCTTTTGCTTTTCCGCAATAATCTCATTGATTCCGGCCGCCTCTAACTCGCTCTTTGCCTGGGCAATTGTGCTTTCAACCTCCACTGCCCCGGACATTAAAGGCTGATAATACTTATCCATTACGCTTAAGCATGCCGCATACTGATCGGTAACCGGCGTGGTATCAAAGGCAAAACCAAAAGCTTTGGTCTTTAAAGTTTCTTTATTAAATGCAATCAAATCCTCAAAGAAGGCAGGTCCGTTAATATCCAAAGGATAGGTGTTTCCTGAATAGGGAACGATCCAGTATCCTTCCGCCATACCATATCCGCAATCCGCCGCTGTTTTCCCTTCCGGGAAGGAAATCGTACCATCATCGTTTACCACATAGTGCGTTCCCTCAATACCGTCCGCAAGCAGCGTACAAATCTCTTTATCGGTATAAAGAACTTCCATAGCTTTCCATGCGGTATCCTTGCGGGATGAGTTCTGATTAATCCCATAGCACAGCGCCTGATAGGAGTTTGACTGTGCCCACTTGTCAACGACAACGGTACGGATACATCCGGCAGCCGCATTTACGCCATAATTATCAAATACGGAAATCGCCTGTTTGTTCAGAATCATTGTCTGCCAGGGAGTGGTGTTGCTTAAAATATCAGGCATAATCAGTCCGTTATTGTACCAGGTCTCAGCCCATGTGCAGAATTCCGTAAAATCATCGGTATCCAGAACGTTTTTCACCGTGGTGTCCTGTCCACAATCCTCTAAGACGCCTACCCATCTCTCATCTCCGAGGCCATCCCATGACCACTGTCCAATCAAAGTCGTTCCTCCCTGGGGAACCAACGCATAGCGTTCCGGATATTTCTCGTGAGCCGCGTAAAGGAAATCGCTGACCTCCTGCATCGAAAGCTTTTGTCCGTCCTCAATTCCCAGCTCCGCCGCCACTTCCGCGTCAATATTTAAGCCAAAATAGTTACCGAAGTTTCTTAAATTAGGTACTGCATAAATTTTCCCGTCAATGGTAGTTCCTTTCATTTCCTCCGCAGACCACACAGCCTTAAATTCCTCGGATGCATTGGCATAATAGTCTGTCAGGTCGGTTAACTGCCCGTTTTTCACAAAGGTGGTAAGAGGTGTTCCAAAGACGGCAATCACATCCGCCTCGTCCCCTGTAAAGAGCAGGTTGGACTGTTGCTGCCAGTTGCCTGTTGAGATAAAGTTTATATTAAAATGCAGGCCATACTTTTCTTCCGCAATCTTATTAATCTCCGCCTCCACCATATCCGCATCGGGAAGGTCATATACGGTGGGAAGATGAAGCGCTACCTCCTCTGCCTCTCCGCTGCCTGCCGTTCCTCCTTCCTGACTGCCGCTTTCCTGTGCCGTATCCCCTTTTGATACATTGCCGCCTGCCGAATCCTTTCCGCCGCAGGCCGCAAGGGAAATTACCATAGCCGCCGCGCCTAAAAGCGCGATCATTTTTTTCATTTTCATAAGGAATCCCTCCATTTTTATTTTGGTAAATCGTCTTGATTGTTAAGTCTTATTTTATCTGCATACAACGGATTCATCTGTAATTTTCGTGTTTCAAATTGTTCTTTTTGTGATGTAAGTCCGGCGTTTCCTCTATGCAATCCGAATCATTTGATATTTTTGTGATTCGATTTTTTGTTTTTGTGACATTTAAATTTTACCGGTAATCGAGCAGGAAAGATTTTTCTCCCTGCAGCAAAGCTGCGGGGAATCAGACCCGGAGAGATTGAAAGAGGCTGGCCCGCATTGCAAGTCAGCCTGTACTCTTTCTCTCTTCCTGACACGCCGCTTTGCGGCGCAAACTCTACATCAATCTTTTCAAAAGAATCGCCCAAGGCGATTCTTCGCGAGATGACTTAGATTTTCTAAGGCGGCGTCTTCTGCCGCCTTAGAAAATCTTCATCTCGTTTTTACCACCGTCTCTTTTCCCGCCGGAAGCCTATGGGCTTTTCCATTCACCCACAACGTTCCGCCGGAAATATCTGTCCATACCCTGATTTCTTTTTCATTGGCAATAACCTCCACCTCTCCTCCCGGAACAGGGACCTTTCCGCTAAACGACTTCAAGTCCCCCAAATCAGGGCGCACGTCAAAGGTCTCATATGCCACCCTCGTATTTTGCACGCCCAGACGAAATGCCCCAAGCAGGTAAATGGGACTTGCGCTCCATGCATGGCACAGGGATTTCTCATAAGGATTTCCATACATGGCATAATGCTCCGTCCCCGTCATATCAGGATCGTATTCCTCATACAGTGTGGTAGCCCCTGTTTCTAGCATGCTTCCGTAATACTGCC
Source organism: uncultured Lachnospiraceae bacterium (assembly GCA_910587305.1). GTDB lineage: Bacteria > Bacillota > Clostridia > Lachnospirales > Lachnospiraceae > Suilimivivens. The sequence goes on from CAJUKV010000009.1 coordinate 47,852, forward strand.
GAATGGATTCCTCCAAAAGGGTTCCGTTGCCCTCCAGACAATGAACCTGATTTTCATAGAACTTAAAGTAAGGCGTTGTGATCTGTCTTACTTCCTCATTCAAAATAACCTTTTCATATATATCCTTTTTTTGTTTCTTACTGCAGGGCAAAAACAGATAAGCCAGAATGTTGCTGTGGCGGGTTACGCTGCGCCTGCCGGACTCATAGCTGTCAATAAAAACTTCTTTTTCTTTATCATAAAACTTTTCCATTATCAGTTTGTACAGCCTTTGCGCTTTTTGCAAGTACTCTTCCCCAATAGAAAGGCTCTGCGCTGCTTTCAGCAATTCTCCATAGCATTCCAAAGCCTTTGCATACAAAATCTGTTCTCCGCACAATGCCCCTTCTTTATCCATGGGAGCCCAGTCAATAAAGATCCAGTCCCCCGGCTTCTCTCTCATAAATCCGTCGCTGCTTTCCCTGCCCTCGCAAAAGGCCACTACCTCCTTCATCTGAGGCAGTATCTGACGGACGAATTTTCGGTCGCCATAAGTCTGATAATATTCCTTTACACCTATCATCCAGAAAAAGGTGTAATCCATAATTGTGTTAATATGACGCTTAAAGGGTGCCTTCCCTCCCAGCGCAGTCAGCGTACGCTTTTCAATCTCCTGGTCCAAAAACAAATACCGGTTCACAAACAGACTCTGGTAGGCGTCCGCGGACCATACCCATCTGTCCCTCTTGATCCCATCCAGAAAAAATTCACGGCTATTTAAATGAAAAGTGTATGCCGCTGCATCCCACACCCGGTTTATCAGCTCGTCCTCGCACTGAAAGCTTCCTCTATATGCCAACGGAAGATACTCGTATTTTGCCTCTGCCTCCGCTTTCTCGTCGCTCACGTAAACATACCGGAACGCGCAGGGCGGATAAGACAGCTCTCCCTCCTTTGGCTCCTGCACAAAGTGAATCACACTCCACTCATCGTCCAAAGCTTCCTCCCTGGATTCACCAAAATTTACCCGCACTTTTTTATCTCCCAGATGATAAAGTCTTACCGCCGCAAAGGTCTCCTTCCCATAATCAAACAAGACTCCCTTTCCTGCCTTTTCCTTATTTATATAAGAAATCGGCCGATAGGAAAAGGGAAAAATCTCAGGCGTTTTTTCCCTGTCCACAAACAGATCGCTGACGCCTACCGGTTCAAAATGCATGGACAAATCGTCCGCCTCCCAGCTTTCGTCACTTTCAATAACGCCGTCCACATAAATAGATGGAAAAGTTTTCAGATTGGACACCCGAATCTGTATCGTTACCGTACCTGCCTCCAGCAAAATATCCGTCTTTCCTCCAAACTTTTTCACTTCCCACGGATTCGGCCCCGTCTGAACCGAAGTAGACACATGCCCGCAGGCGTGGATATGAAAGATTCCTCCCGGGGTTGTCACCTTTTTTTGAAAAATTACCACCGGCTCCGGAGCATACATTTTCCACACCACCGGCTCCGGGCAGCCGTACTGCTGCCGTCTGTCATGCAATATCAGATTGTGATATGCCTCAAATTCTCCAAATTTCCAAATCCATTTTGCCATAATTTTCTGTCCTTTCATTTGTTATTACAATTGTTCGCCTCGCTAAACCGTTACCTGCCATCTTCCTGCGCCATAATACCGCTCTTTCTTCTGATGCCGGATAGCTTAAAAGAATGACTTTAACTATATCATCTTAGGCCGGAAATAATCTATGATTTTTGTGTGAAAGATTGGTGATTTTGTAACTATAAATCCCAGAGGATGTCGCAAAACGGCAGATTCATGCAATATATAGCAGCCATACGCCAGAAGTTTGTCATATATTGTATAGAAGCCAAGTTTTGCAACAGCCCCGTGAGAACGCATAAAAGCTTAAAACAATCCGGCCTCTTTTCCGAAGGCAAACATGGAACAGGCCGGATTCTGTCATACAAAAACAGCGGTAAATCTGTGATAGGTTTACCGCTGTCCGTGTCACTATTATAGCGCCGGCTATTTTATGTGTAACTGGAATTTGCCCGATATTGTTATTGTGTTTCTATTAACTTCCGAATTGCTTCCTCTTTGGTTGACACAAAAAAGAAGTCGTTGCCATTATTGGACTCATAAATAAAGTCTTTTAACGGTTTGCTTGTATACTGTGAGTAATCCCCATAAATAGCAATTCTGACATGATAATTGATAAACTTTTGCAGTATTTCTCCTGCCATGCCGCTGCTAAGGATAAAAAATTCCTTACATACCGCCGTTTTATCGATTACTATATTTGTTGCGCCTGTTTCGTACTTAACAGTCATCGCCAAATCTAAAGCGGATTGTGTATCAACTATCAGCTTTTCTTCACTGGAAATAACTGCAATATCTGTTCCGTTAACTTTCAAGTGTTCTATTTTCATAATAATCCTCCCTACTTCCAATAGCCCACAAATTTGGGCATCAAGCACAAATCTGCCTGTGAAAAATTTATTTTTCACAGTAATCTCCCATGCCGCCTTTTGCGGCTCAAATAGATATGAAAAACGCTGACTTTTGCGTTTTTCCTGTGTGAAAATTTAATACTTCTTAGGTAGCGTCTTTTGCTGCCTTAGAAGTATTTTTCACACTATCCTCCTAATCTCATTTGCAGTACAAATTCCAGTTAAGGGGATATTCTACTTGCAAAACAATGGATTGTCAAGTGTCGCATGCCTGCCTGTTTTCCTGTCAGTAACTATCCAGGCTTCGGCTTCATAGTTACCGAATCCGGCCATTGGAAGTTCGCCTTCGGCGAAGAACCGGATTCTCTTGGCATAATTTACGCTTTCTCACGGTCTGCACAGTAAATGCGCAGACCTGGCTAAATAGTCACTCTGTCCCTGCGCAGGCCGTATGCGCCGCAGCATTATTACTATGCATTTTTAAGATGATTTTAAGCGGTTATATTCTCAGAAAATACTTATTTCACAAATAAATCTATCCCTTGAAATATAACGCCAACGGAAGGAATAAATACAGATAATATAAATATCATTTTGTTGGTAAACGTCGTGTATTAAAGATTCTTCTTTTTTAACTGGCTGCTCTTGAGGATTTTTTCAATTAAACATATTTATGTACATTTATCCAAGCGTAAGTTTATTCTGCTTTAAATACCCGATAAACGCATCAATAATTTCTTTTTTTCTTACTACAATATCAGCCTCACAAAAATCATCATTCTGTTTTGCCATCATAACAAGCTCTGCGTTCCTAGTTCCCGCTTTATACTTTCCCTTATCGTTTGTAAAACCATTATAGTACTTTTTCTTATCGGAGAATCGATAGTCGGATGCACGAATATTAATACTCTTCTCCAGCAAAATTTTATTTCCCAATGACTCTAAACTGTTTTTATCCGTAAGGCTTCCTTCATTTTCCTGTCGCTTACGTGAAAATACATGCTCGATCTCCAAAGCAACATCTAAAGGAATAAGCTGTTGCTTTTCATCATGATATGCCCACCAGGCCAGCATTGACTTTGTTATAGGCCTGCCATTGGTAAAGACATAATTTTCTATCGCATTGCGAACCGCATCCGCATCAAACCGGTACTCTTCAAAATCTACGACTCTATCATTTACTATTTCAATCATCTCAGGATATGCCGGACTTCTAAGGGCATTAACTCCTGGGCGCATAAATGCATACATCCAAATAAACGCTGTAATCTTGTTTAAAAATTCATAAAATGCCTGTTCTTCCAGCAAATTATTTTCATCCTTGTATTGCATGAAATATACTGATACAAGATATGTCCACATTCCATTTGGCGCATAATTCAAAACTGCCAGCCTGCGAAGGATTTTATCTGAGAAAATCATATCATCCTGACTTAATACACTTTTCCAAAACTGCGCCAATGTTTCCAGATTGTTCAATGTTTCTTCTCTTTTTAAGATGGCATATTTGTCTTTCTCATAAAACTTACGCAGCGCTTCTGTTGTAGTAATCTTTATTCCCAGCTTTGCTCTCTCATAATACATATACCGTGTAAATAGTTCATCCATTGGAGAACCTGACGGCGCATCAAAAATATCTTCACATATCACCTCCAGCTCCTTCCAACGTTTAATAAATTCTTCTTTTCTACCCTGATCAGAATAGAATTTATAAAACTGCGCTTTAAAAATATCCGTATCCGAAAGAGGCTTTCCTCTATCATTCAATGTTGAGAAAATGCGTAATGCAGTATCCTGCGACTCCGCTTCTATCGGCAATAAAATACAATTATTTAAAATCCTCGTAGGCAAATATGCAAAATACGATGGATACTCTGAGAGGAACTCATTAATCTTTTCCTGGAAAAAACGATATGTCTTTGCATAGCGGCTCTTGTGCGACGAATCAACATTTCCGGTCTTTAATATAGACAAAAACTCTTCCTTGTCCTCATCTGTTGATACTTCGGAATTTATTTTTAATTTGTTCTTATCCGGATTACCAAATTCATCCGTTTTCCATATACATTTCGCAATATCTTCACTTGTGCTAATTGCATTCGTATCTTTCATATTTCCAAACTTAGAAAAGAATGCTCTTAGCAATAACATAAGCGTAGTTAAACGCTGCTGCCCATCAATAATCTCCAACTTATTGCCATTGTTTTTAAACGTAACAATAGGCCCAAGAAAGTACTCATCCTCATCACTTTTAAAACGACTGTAATCATTTTCAGGAAAAGCAAACGCAAAAATATCATCCCATAATGTTTGACATTCCGCCTCTCCCCACGCATATGGTCTCTGATAATCCGGTATCAGAAAATCTGATCTTTTATTTGAAAACAACTCTTTTATTGTTTGCTGATCTATATTGAGCTTTGACATATCTATCTTCTCCTTTACAACTATATCCTTATTTTACATATGCCTTTTCCACAATCAAAGGGTTCAAAAAGCCTGTTTCAAAATAAGTGGTTTTCTCCACCTGATTTCCATACAAGCAGACAAACTCCCTTCTCAACCCGCAAATTTGGGCCTTTAAGCGCAAATTTGCCTCACTCTTTCATTTTTCCACACTGTGGTGGCGTTTGGGGTACTCCGGCGGTTCTGCCACCCCGGTGGCCATATATTTTACCCAAATGTATTTTTTATCGTTTGAAGAAATATTTTATCGCGTTTTATTGCTATGCAATTCATTGCATTGCACTTTGTCGTTATGTGTATCATTATCTTACACATCTTACTAAAATGCAACCGTTTCCTCCATACTGCTATTCGGCACGAGCCACGCCATAAGAACCGCTCATGCTTCCCATGGAATAATGGTTAAGAGGATAATAAATTTGATTGTTGCGGAAAAATAATGGAAACTGGTATAATAAAAGACAAATAAACGAGTGGCACAGCTTATGACAAACAAAGCGCTTGTTGAACATAACATAGGTATTTTTCAAATACCTATTGAAAAGCCGGAAAAATTTAAGGCGTTACTTATTGAATACTACGAGACCGGAAATGAAACAAAAATTATCGGTTTTATGAAAGAATACTGTATCAGGAGAATACAAGGTTAACGGGATATGGCAATGCCGCAGATGTTAATCTCAATACTTACACTTTGGAACAAAATATGTTATCGAATTTAAGCAGAAAAAATGTACTATTTATTACAACTAAAAATCCGGATTATATACGCAATACACAGGAAATCTCCCTTGTAAAAAAAGAAGCGGAGCATTATACCATCATTGGTTCTAAAAGCAAATACTATTTCGTCCGTCTGCTGAGCGTTTACTTTTCGCTTATCAAAACACCCATATCCTCATTTGATACGGTGTTTATCGGTTTTGCTCCGCAGTTGGTGCTGCCTTTATTCAAATATAAATTCAGGCATGTTGATATCATGATAGATTTTTTCATTTCATTATACGATACTTTCTGTCAGGATCGCCGGCTGTTCCATCCCCGCAGTTTGCCCGGGCGTTTTCTGCATTACATTGATTGGATTACACTACGGCAGGCCGATCTCGTTATTTGCGATACAGTTTCCCATGGCAAATATTTTGCCGAAGAATTTGGCGTCTCGCCGTCCAAATTGTATCCGCTATATCTTCAGGCGGACGCAGCCATCTATCATCCTGTTACCATTCACAGACCTGCAAGGCTTAAAAAGAAATTTATAGTTCTTTATTTCGGCAGTATCCTGCCCCTGCAGGGTATCGATATTGTCCTTCGGGCAATTACTCTGCTCAAAAACGAACAAAATATATTTTTCTACTGTATCGGCCCCATCAGGGAAAAAACGAAAATCATGTTTTGCCCTGATGCCTCAAACGTCAAATTCATTGACTGGCTTCCCCAGAAACAGCTTGCCCGATACATTGGGCTGGCGGATCTATGCCTTGCCGGCCATTTTAATCGTAACATTGCCAAAGCCGGACGCACCATTCCCGGGAAAGCCTGCATTTACCAGGCAATGAAAAAGCCCATGATTTTGGGAGATAATCCCGCTAACCATGAACTGTTTCAAGCTGATTCCATGCATTATTTTGTAGAAATGGGTAGCCCTCATGCCTTGGCCGATATCATACTTTATCTGTCGGAAAGGAGAAAGCTTTCTTAGCCGCTCCTGTTTACATACCGCAAAATATTTTCTGCGATATGTAAGAAATAAATCCCGGTCGACCATCGGCGCCTTCCCATAAGTATCACTATTTTCAATTTCCACTCCGCATTTTTTAATTTCACATGATGGAAGGCCTCCTCATAAGGCGCTGTCTTCAATACCTCCTTTACGTATTGCAGCTTATTTGTTAATTTATCCTTATTTTGCGGATTAAAAAAACACAATCTGCAGCAAATGCTAAAGGACTTTATGATTCTGCAATAACAGGCTTGTAAAAACCTCTCTTTTTCCTCCTGCTCCCATTTATCCTGCCTGAATGTCTTCTCCCTGTAAGCCTCTAAAAACTTCCATACCTTTCTATCCTGCTCCACTCTGTCCGGCTTATAACTGTTGGTGATGGAATCCGGCACCATACGGTAATGATAAATCTTATTTTTATCATAAGAAATTTTATCCGCCGCCCCAAATGCCTCCACGTTAAAAACCATATCATCCAAAACTTTTAGCTCGGTCTGAAAATGAATTCCTGCTTTTTGCAAAAACTCTCTTTTGTATACCTTATCCCACGGCGCGGCCAGCGGAACCTTCGTCATCCCCGGAAAGTATAATACCCCATTCTGCAAAGCCCTTATCTGCCGTTTCCCATGCCATACCGTTTCCTTTTCAAAATGTTCCCAGGCTGACTTTTTCCTTCCAATATTTTTCCATGCGTCAAAAAGAATGATATCACTGTCTACGCTTTTAGCGCATCTTCGAAGCAAAATATCTACCGCTCCTTTTGTGAGGTAATCATCGGAATCAACGAAATACAGCCACTCGCCTCTTGCCGACTCCATACCGACATTTCTGGCGGCCGCCACTCCCTTATTGGGCTGATGGATTACCCTTATAAACGAATATCTTTCCGCATAAGAATCGGCTATCTCTCCCGAACGATCTCCTGAACCGTCGTTTATTATCAAAACCTCTATCGGTGGTTTCTTTTCTGTCCGATTTGATACGATACTTTTCAGACACTGTTCCAAATACTTTTCTACATTATAAACCGGTATAATAATGGAAAGCATTTCTTTTTCCGCTGCTCCTTCCGGAAATTTAGTATTGTCGGGAACCGATATGGTCTCTCCTCCAGGTAAGCCTGTAATTAAACCACCATCTACCTGCACAATTTTAACCGAATTCCCTGCATCAATCTGTATAGGTACCAATGCTTTACCCTGCTCTTTGTTTTTTGCCATGTTTTAAGTCCTGCTCTTTGTCCAATTCAATACCGTATAATGTAGTGTATAACTCATTTACCTGCAAAGATACGTCAACAATTAATAAATTGAATTTCTCAACCTCCATCTCAAAATTCTTTACCGGTCCATTATTTCTAATATATATTTTTTGCATTTTTACACCCCTCGCATACCGCTATGTTTGCGGTGCTGCCGCCAATAGATAGTTTGGAAATTTATTTCCAAACTTATCACCCCATTAACAACAAGCTAATTATTTTAATAAATACATGGGTGAAATTTTTACATATCAGGAACAAACTGATCCGGGTAAATATCGCTTCCAGAATATCCGCAGACTCCCATCCTGGGTGAATTGCAAACCGGTAAAAGCATCTCCTCCCCGCACTCATGAGTCCTGGCGCAGTCTTCACACAACCACCCGTCTCCTTCGTAATAACACTCCGCGCATATGTATGTCGCCGGTTTCTTCCCACATTTTTCACACATAATTTCAATTGGATTATTTCTGGACAAGATTATGAATTTCTCTTTCCTGTTATTCCTGACCCGATAATTTACAACCGTTATCATAAGTTCGGTAGTGGAGCCAAAATCATATTCATAACCGAAAGTCATACCTTTTTCCAGCACGGTTTTCAATTTGTAATTCATACTTTTTGAGGGTTCACCCCAGAATAAATCATCCTGTGGAGCAACGTCATAACTGACGCCATCTATCTCAAACGCACTCAAATACCCACAGCATTCTACCCATATTTCTCTCAAAAACTGATCTAAGTCTTTTAATGTCGCCGTCTCTTTTATTTCCACATACAGCCAGTAGTCTCTGTTGTATTTCGGATATATAGCCAGTTCAAAATATCCGCATTTCTTACCGCCGGTTTCTTCCGCCCATTTTTTCTGACGATTTTCGCAAGCCGGCAGATGTTTGTTCATATAACTGAACGTATATTCCTTTCCACAATATTTACATTTTCCTTTTATACGTTTTGCCATTTCCCGCTTCCTCCTGTATTTTTGATAACGTAAAATTACAATTCAGGCTTTTCTGTCTTACATCGGGCATCCGTTAGCTTCATGGTTTTGTTACACAACTTACATCATATCGTTCTCAACAGAATACTCATTCTACAATCACCAGTATAACACGTTTCAAATACGAAACAAACAAATTTTTAACTGCTCCGCCATACTCTCTATGTAACTTGTATAAAATTTATATTCGTTTATTATTCCCTCTGCTACTAATATTATTCCTTCGTTAGCCCCCTCTTTCCATTGATGGTATAAGTCCAGCCGGTTTGATTTACAGTAGTCTGCCTCTGACGATTTTTGCCGTGCCCTGATAATCGAATAGACTTTACACTTACCTGCAAAACCGCTATAATAAGGTTGTATCAATAAAAAAATCATAAATCAAAAAGGCAGTGAAAAGATGGTACAGGAAATGTCTGATAAAGAACTTATTACAATTACGATTGACAGATATGCGGAACTACAACGCATCAAACAATCAAACGGTGCTCAAGAAAACAGAGAACTTGATTATTCTATCAAGTTAGCCGTTGCAAAGTTATCATATTTAGGCGTAAATGTTGAGGATATAACGCTTTAAGCAACAATCAAATAACCACTAAATTAAGAAGTGTAAAGCTAATTGGATTACCAATTTTTATTCTAGTCGGAGAGGCTCTGAAATGGAAAAATAGCGGCATGAAAATATTTTATAGGCTAAAGTATTGATGATTGTTCACCTGTCAAGCATATACACTGACATATAGCCACTTAGCTCGTTGCTCGCGGGAATAAAGGCGGTGCAAACATGCAGGTATTGGAAATGGCTGAAAAAAATGTTGCAAAAAAACATTGAAGAATTTTCCAGATTACAAGATTACATGATAGACTCCGAAAAGGGATCTGCAGCATATAAAAAAATGAAAAGAAGATATACGGAATTAAAAGTTATCCTTACAGCTTCCGGTATCAATTTGACAGAACTTGATTTCATCAAAGAATAGCACCTTCAATTCTTTTACGGAAACAGCCGTCCGGCTGCCGATAGCGGCCGGACGGCTATTCCTATATTTATTGGACAAAAATTTCTTTATATTTTGTCATTTTTCACTGCAGTATCTCTCTTTTATAAACTGATAAAATAACGGAACGCAATTCTATTTCCCCTTTTTAATCCGTTTCGTCAGATTGTCCAATACCGCACCCGGGCCAATCTGAATAATCTCATCCGTTTCTTTCAACAGAGTTTCCACAATATCAAGCCACTTGACAGGGCTAACTAACTGCATGGAAAGGTTTGTCCGCACATTATCCTCCGTAAATGGAAGCCCGGTATAATTCGACAATACCGTAATCTTCGGGGCTTTCAAATGCATTTTGCTTAATGCGGCGTCAAACTCTTCTTTCACCGGCTCCATATATTTTGAATGAAAAGCCCCGCTCACATTTAATTTCATATACTTTAGCTTTTGTTCTTTCAAAAGCTTTTCACATTCCGCAATCTTTTCGGTTGGCCCGGAAATCACATTTTGAAGGTAAGAATTGTAGTTTGCAATCTCAACCTCCATAGAATGTTCGTCCAATATATTTTGAAGTTCTTTTCTGCCTGTACCGATAACTGCGGCCATAGCGCCGCCTGCAATTCGGGACATTAGCTTTCCACGTATTGCAACAAGCTCCAAACCTTCCTCAAAAGACAGGATGCCGGAAGCCATAAGCGCGTTATACTCTCCCAAACTGTGGCCTGCCAGATATGCAGGCGCCGGATTGGCATCCAAATAATCCAGATAACTCAATGCATTGACAACAAATAACGCCGGCTGTGCATATTCCGTATTGCTTAGCGCCTGATGCTCGTCCTTTAAACATAATCCGGCAATAGAATAGCCCAATATCTCATCGGCTGTTTTGACATATTCAGGATATTTCCGAAATAAATCTTCTCCCATTCCTACTGTCTGGGAACCTTGCCCTGGAAAAACGCATGCTGTTTTCATTTTCTTCCCCCGCTTTTCTGTGTAAAGTATTAATGAAGATATCTAAATCATTTCTCTTATTCCTTTTACTACTTTTACATTAATCTAAATTTCTGTCATTATATGTATATTATTTGGTCTATCTTGATGGCCGTCTGCCTTACAGAAGCGCACTTGTTCCACAGGTGCATGAAACCATATATCTACATTTTTCTGTACAAAAGGCTCATAGTAAGTAGGAATAACAGTTTCGTCTTCTTCCAAAAGCTCTTTAAATCCTGCTTCCAAAATATACTGCTTTTTAATACCATAATTATAAAAATCAGCATATTCAAAACGCCAGTCTTCAAGACGCTTGCAAAAGAAATCCTTCAACATTCCAAATATTTTTTGTTCTCCTATATAATCAACTACACGTAATGCTTTTCGCCCTGAATATTCCTGTTCTCTCAATACTAAAATTGCATTTCCATGACCAGATGTCCAAGGCTTTTTATCTTTATTTACAGTATCCCATATAATATAAACCTCATAGGAATAAACAGGATGCTCCAGATACCATTTTTTAATATAATAAATATCCTTATATGGAATCTGTTCCTTCTCCCTATCAAAATTGTAATAAGAAGATAACTCCTCTACAGTATTAACTTGCTGCCAAAATACCTTATGTTCATCCATAGAATTTGAATATGCTTCTTCCGGCATTCCTGCGTCTGATGGCTTTGCCAGTAAATATCCATCCTGCCGTTGTTGTAATATATAATAATGAGACAATTTTCCTGTAATTTGTGCAAAAATATTTTTATTAATAGCAACCGAAGTTTCAGGGTTAGCCCCAATCCCCAGTCGATAACGAAACCTTACATATTTAGGTAATTCCTGTAAAAGACGTAACCCTAAAAAAGGTATACTGCTACACCACATAATTGAGAACAAATCTCTTGTATCCTCATCCAACGCTGAAAATTTCATTCCTAAAATTCCGCGTATTACCCCCCCCGATCTACACCAAGTAAAACATTCACTCTGTCACCATCGCAAAATTCATAGGCAAATAATTCTTGGCTTTTAGACAGGATATGGTCTTTTCTCCAATATCTGTCAATAAATTGCATGATAGATAAAATATCCTCTTTTACTGCCAACCGAATCTTATAACTTTCCGCCATGTTCACTCACCTTTTCGATCTATTTCATTTGTTCCCTGTCTACATAATGTACCACATCTGTTCTTTTTACCAGCGGCTTTCCATCATAAACCTGATATCCCAATGCAATCATTGACCAAACAATATGGTTTTCCGGAATTCCCAATTTATCCAGCAGACTCTTTACTGGTTCCTTATCCCTAAGGGTCATCAGGGGATTAAGCCATACGCTTCCTATTCCATAAGAATTTGCTGCAAGCATAATATTTTCGGTGGCACAGGATGCATCTTGGCATCCATCTTGATTCCTCTTGTCATTTGACACCAAAATCAGTACTCTGGGGTTTTCAAATCCATAAAAATGTACCTTCTCCTTTTCTGCCGCTTTTTTCACTGTTTCCTTAAGTTGCATAATCCTGCTTTCCTTTTCAATAACAGTAAACCGCCAGCTCTGCATATTATGGCCACTAGGCGCATAATACCCCGCTTTCAGAATCATATCTAAAATAGTGGCAGGAATTGATGTTTCTTTAAATTTACGTATACTTCTTCTCGCAAAAATATTTTGGATGACAGGATTCATCAAATCAAGTGTTTCACTATTATCCCATATATTTTTCAGCTCTTTTCGATCCACTTTTTGCATTTGATTTCTGGGAATGGCCTCCAAGACAACATATTTTTTTGGAATTTTATATTTTTCCATCCGCCCTGAAAGGAACTTAAGAAGCTTATCCTCGGAATATCCATTCTTCGCTGTCAAAAACAAAACCGGTATCTGTCCTAAAAGCCCATCCGGATCGTCCACTCCAATGCACGCGCATTCTTTGACATATGGACATTCCCCCGCTACATTCTCAACCTCAATGGGAGAAACTTTCTCCCCTGCAACCTTAATAATATCGTCTGCCCTCCCCAGCATATAGATGTATCCATCCTCCAAATATGCCATATCCCCGGTAAGGAGCCAGCCATCTACCAAAGTGGCGGCCGTCAGCTCCGGCTGTCTCCAATATCCCTTCATTTGCATATCACCTTTTAAAGCCATACGCCCCGGATGCCTGGCATCACTTTTCATCTCATTTCCAAACGGGTCAAGTATTTTCACCTGCACTCCAGACAGCGGTTTCCCCAATGTCGCTATTTTTAATGGATTATTGGCAATCTCCGTAACATTGCAGAAAATTGCTCCTCCGCTTTCAGAGCTTCCCCATGTATTATGAATAATTGTATTGGGAAGCAAAGCTGTAATTTCCTTTCTTTGACGAACACTTAATGCACCCGCCGAGAACTCAATATAACGCATATTTTTCATCACACGTTCAAAATCATCCTGCATCTGCCCCCGCATTACCTCATATGATGTTGGAACTGCAGCAAGCGCATTACAATGATGATGCATCACATTCGTTTCCACTTCTTTCGCAAAAGTAAAACCATTTTGTAATATTACCGTTGCGCCTTTATATAAAGCCGCGCGAAGTACACGCAATGCAAAGGAATGATGAAGCGGCAAAGGAAGCAATATCCTGTCATCTTCTGCCATATCTATTCCAAGGATGGTATTACAAAGTATATGGTAAACCGCCTTATAAGTTAATATAACCCCTTTAGGCCTCCCTGTCGTTCCTGATGTAAACAGAAGCTCAGCAATGCTATCCTCTTCTGGCAATATGTTTTCAAACATATGTATATCGCGCTCCGCTGCAGACTGATATACAGTTCGCAGAGATAAAACCTGACAGTAGGCAGAGCATTTCTTCATAGGCTTATCTGTCAATAACAATTTTGCATCTGCTTCCTGATATATTGCTGCAATACTTTCCGGTGTGCCATTTTTATCAACAAAAACCGCAATTGCTTTGCACATTTGAATTCCCAAATACGCTGCTACCATTTCTGGCTTAGATACTGCCGTTACACACACCCTGTCATCTTTTAAAATGCCCTTTTCCTTCAATATGTCAGAAATTCCCACTATTTTTTGTTTAAGCTCATGGTAAGTCAAAATCTCATCTTTATAAATCACCGCTTCTTTATCCGGCTGCTTTTCCGCCAAAATCATTATTCGTTTCAATAAAGTATCCATCATCTTTTTATCTCCCATTTTGCTGAATCCTTTGGACCATTTGGGCTAAATCAGCAATAGAATTGAAGTTTTCTTCCTTAATTTCTTCGTAAGGTACCATTATCCCAAACTCTACGCTCAGACGGGTAATAATCCCCATAATCATTAGAGAATCCAAAATACCATCTTCTACTAATGCCGTAGAAGCCGAAAAATCGACTTCCGGATAATCTTCGGTTAAGAGCATTAAAATTTTTTCTTCCATGTATATTTCCTCCTCACTCAAATACCCACTAAGTATTCCATTTTTAATGGGATTCTTCACGCACCCAAAACTCAATATGTCGGCCTGTTGGACGATATCCAAGTCTTATATGAAACTTCATAGACTGTTCATTTGCCTCCGATATTGCCGTTGTCATATTTAAATTGTTCTTTTCTGCATACAGCAGCGGATCTTTTCTCTGAATTATGGCAATTCCGGAAAATTTGCGATACTCCCTTAATATTCCAACCCATCCATGGGTTGAATTAGGAAACAGAATCGCCCACACTGCACATACCTTTCCTTCTTTATTAATCACACATGTCATCTTCCCTTCCTGTCCTGCCCTATACATTTCTTCATCAGACATATAAGGAATCTCATAATATGGTATTGTTTCCATTTGCGCCTGACAATTTCTTATCTGATGAATCATCTCTATCGTAGGTACTTTCACTTCCAGCCCCGCATCATGGAAGATTCTCTCAGCCATTGGAAGATACATTTCCAGATTTTTTTTGTACAAGTAACGCTCCGCTTGCATATAATCCATCAAATCCCCCATATGAAATCCTGCCTTTAAAAGTTTTCCTTCCATTTGTATCAATTTTTCACTTTTTCCTCCATTGTATATATGGGTGACTGCAACACACTTATCTTTCTTACCAATTTCCAATGAGTAATCCAAATTCCAATAATAATATGCACGGTAATAGGTCACTTCATCTATATAAATCAATAATCCGCCCACATGCTTTTCATATAAAAAACGTCCTTGGCGAATATATTTTTCGATTTCCGATGAATAGATATAGCAATTTGTAACTACAGGCTTGTATTCTTTTTTTGCATTATTGATAAGACCATTATACTGCTCTATATCTATGAATTTATCCATATATTCCTCTTTTCCTGTTTATATCAATATGCCACTCAGTTTTTCATTCAAAGACCCTTTTCAAAGTGGTATATTTCCATGTTTCTTTTCGACACTATATTTGCTCTTTGTCTGACACATATCAAATGCATCTATCAGCTTTTTTCTGGTCTCCTCCGGTAAAATCACCTCATCTATGTATCCTCTACTTGCTGCAACATAAGGATTCATAAAATTATTCCTATACCGCTCTATAAATTCTTCCCTGACCTTCTCCCTATCCTGGGCATTCTCAATTTCTCTCTTATAAATAATATCAGCTGCCCCCTCCGCCCCCATTACTGCAATCTGGGCAATTGGCCATGCATAAACCATATCGGCTCCCATGCTCTTACTATTCATTGCAATATACGCGCCTCCATAAGCTTTCCGCATAATTAGCGATACTTTGGGAACAGTTGCTTCCGAATAAGCATATAGTATTTTTGCCCCTTTACGTATAATCCCGCTATGCTCCTGCTTCGTTCCCGGGAAAAACCCCGGTACATCAACCAACGTTAAAATAGGGATATTAAATGCATCGCAAAATCTGATAAATCTGGCTCCTTTCTCAGATGCATTTCCATCTAATGCCCCGCCTAAAACAAAAGGCTGATTTGCCACTATACCTAATACCTTCCCTTCCAGTCTTGCAAATCCAACCACCAGATTAGCCGCATAATCTTCCTGGATTTCCAGGAAACTTGCCGTATCCATAACCGCATCAATTACTTTTCGTATGTCATATACTTTTCTCTGTTCTTCCGGCACGATTTCCTGTAAAATATCCGTGGTATCTATATAGCTGCTCCCCGTTTCCGGCGCTTTTTCTTTATTATTTATCGGTAAATACGATAACAGTTTTCGCACTCCCTTAAGGCATGAGCTATCATCCTTAAAAACAAAATGGGCAACGCCGCTTCTTTCCATATGTATTTTGGCGCTTCCCAATTCAAAGGAAGAGACATCCTCACCAATAACCTCCTTTACAACTCCCGGTCCGGTAATAAACATACGGCTTGTATTTTCCGTCATAAAAATGAAATCACATATTGCCGGTGAATAGCAGGCGCCGCCCGCACAGGGCCCCATGATAACCGCAATCTGAGGAATGACACCCGACGCCCTGGTATTTCTTAAAAACATTCCGCTATACCCATTCAGAGAACTGACCCCTTCTTCAATCCTCGCTCCGCCGCTGTCATTGATAGCAATCAGCGGAACCCTCATTTCAAGAGCACGCTCCATAATACGGCATATTTTCAAAGAATGATATTCTCCAAGGGTACCGCCTATTACCGTAAAATCCTCTGAATAAGCAAACGCCAACCTGCCATTTATTCTCCCGTAACCTGTAACCACGCCGTCGCCCGGTACTCTTTTCTCAGCCATATGAAAATCATCAATTCTTGATTCAATCAACCCATCGACTTCCACAAATGTTCCGCTGTCAAAAAGAATATCCAGTCTTTCCCTTGCGGAGAGTTTCCCTTTCTCATGCTGCTTTTCCAGTCTTTTTTTCCCACCGCCTGCTTTCGCTGTTTCCCTTTTTTTTAATAGCTCTTCCCTATATTCATCTCTCCACATAGTATAGTATCAATCCTCATAACATCCATCGTTAAAACATCTGTTAAACCAAGTGACATTTTCCTCTCTATTCGGCATCACATAACCAGTATTCCATATATCTGTCGGTCCAGGCTGAACCAGATTTTAAATGAAATTTAATAGACGAAGCATTTGTTTCTGAAATCCATCCCAGTCTCTTTTCAATACCCTGCTTCTTTGTATATAACCTCATATATTTTCTTAAAACGGGCGCAATGCCATAACTTCCTCTATATTCCTTAAAAATACCCATCCAGCCAAGCGTCTCATTTTTGTATAAATAAATATTTGCCGCGCATACTTTTCCCTCATGATTTACTACTGCCAGTACCCTTCCCTCTTGCCCGGCTTCAAATAATTCATCATCTGACATATAGGGAACTTCATAAAAAGGTATCGTCTCCATCTGTCTTAAGCACTCTCTGATCTGTGGAATCATCTCCATCATTGGCGCCTTGATTGCAAGACCGGCATTAAAAAAAAGCTTTTCCGCTACCGGCAGATATTTTTCCAAGGGTAAATCCGAAACTGTTTTTACCTGCCGTAATCTGTCACCCATGTAAAAACCAACGTCTCTTAGCCGTTCTTCCATTTTTATCACTTTTTCACTTTTAATGGCGTTATAAATATTTGTAGTCACAACCGGCCTGTCCATTTTCAATACAGGAAGCGGATAATCTAAGTTCCAGTAAAAACAAATGCTGTAATAGGATATTTCATCCTTATAAACAATTACCCCCCCCCTATATTTTTCATGCCCTAATCTTCCCTGCAAAATATATTTTTCCGTTTCCTCCCGGGACATATAACAGTTAGTAAAAACAGGCCTGTATAATTTTTTTGTTTCATTGACAATACTATTGTACTGCTCTATCGTCACAAACCTTTCCATTTGCTGTTTCTCCTTCTCTACTCTAAGAGTTCTTTCAGCTTCTTCCTGTCTGTCTTACCATTTGCATTAAGCGGCATCTTATCTACATAGACTATTCTGTTGGGAAGCATATACTCCGGTATCAAATTTTTAATCTGCTGATTTATTTTTTCCAGTTCTATCTTTTCTTCCGGAAAATTTTCTTCCAGAAAAAGAACAATTTTACTTCTCTTTTCATCATAAAGGCAACAGTTACCAGATACTTCATCCAACGATGAAACCGCGGTCTCTATTTCGCCAAGCTCAATACGATGCCCCATATGCTTTACCTGAAAATCTTTTCTTGACAGATAAACAATTTCTCCATACTCGTTATACTTCACAATATCCCCTGTTCTATAGATAATTTCCGGATATGCTTCATTGAGAGGATTCTGTACAAATACTTCGGCAGTCTTTTCAGGATTATGATAATAGCCCATCGAAAGGGATGTTCCCCGCACGCATAACTCGCCGCTTTCCCCATCTTTAACCGGCTCATTTTTCTCATTCAAAATAAGAACATCCGTATTCTTCATAGGCCGGCCGATTGGCAGCGGCTCCGCGTCGGAAAATTCCCTGTCCGCAATATAGTATGTACAGGCATCCGTAATTTCTGTGGGGCCATACAGATTTGCAAATACGGCATCTGGTACATATTTGCGCCAGATATTCAGGGTTTTATTGGGCATAACTTCACCGCAAAACAAAACTCTTTTTAATTTGCCTCTCATATCGTACGCCTTCAATGCTTTCATCTTCGCTATCATAAGCATTGCAGAAGGTACCCAGAAAATTGTATTTATCTTATTCTCATCAAGATATTTCAATAAAGGAATAGGCCATGCAAAAACCTTTTGCGGAATGATATACATAGAGGCGCCGGTTTTCATTGTTGTGTAAATATCCAAAATGGAATTGTCGAAATAGAAGGGCGCCTGATTTCCAAACCTGTCGTCTGATGTAATATGAAAAATATCTTCGATACAGTCGATATAATCCATGACAGCCCTGTGGCATATTGTTACCCCTTTAGGTATCCCTGTAGAGCCTGAAGTAAACAGCACATATAACAAATCCGTATCACAGGTTCTATCCCTCTGCTCAAATACCTTTTCATAACTGCCTGACGAAACATCCGTAACCTCATCTTCAAAAATGACAACGGCATCCGGTGCCAGAGCGTTTATCGTTTCCGCCAGATTTCTTTTCGTAATGATAATCCGAGGCTTTAAAATCTCCAAAATTTTTTTAATTCTGCTTTCCGGCATATCCACGTCAATTGGCGAATAAAAATTCCCGCTATATGCCGCCGCAAAAAAAGATATCAGAACATCTACACTTTTTTCCATATAAATGGCTATTGGCATTTTAAAGCAATTTTGCTCCACAATCTTTTCCGCCAGATTTAAAGCCTTACGATAAACCTGAAGAAATGTAAGTTTTTGTATTTCATCTGCATATCCGATTTTATCAGGATATTTTTTGACCGTTTTATCCAACCAATATGTTATATTCGAAAACATCTTTTCCTCCGATTTTATTCAAGTCAACACCCTCAAGCATTTGCCAAATGCTTAAACCAGCCGACGGTTGGCTTTAAGCAGCTGCTTGACTCATTGCCTACGGGAAGTGCGATTACAGTAACCGCGCTCATTTAACCAGCTCATTTCAAAGAGTCTATCAGTTTCTGTATTGCTTCCACGGAATCAAAACTTTCCGGAATAATCTTTTCTACCGGAATATCAATATCAAATTTTTCTTCCAATTCCGAAACCAAAGAAACAATATCATAAGAATCCAATTCTCCGCTTGACGCTAAATCCACTCTTCCCTCGAAATCACATCCCGGTTTTATTTCCCTCAAAATTTTTAGTAACTCTTCCATGCGGTATATCCTCCCTACCTATTTATGACCGTTCTGATTTTTCCCTATTGTACTTGCTTAAGTCAATTTACCCCCCCCCAGTGGCAATGTAGTGCCTGTAATCATACGCGCTCTCTGGCTCAACAGAAATACTATCGCATCTGCAACATCATCTGTTTCTATCAATCCTAAATATTGGTCATGCATCATGTCTCTGACGCTGTTAGATTCCTCGCCGTATCTTTCCAAAAAGGAATCCCACATCTTTGTCCGTGTCATTCCAGGAGCCACCGTATTGATACAAATTCCTTTATCCGCAACCTCCTTGGCAATGCACCGGACAGCTCCATCCATCGCCGCCTTTGAAGCCGAATACATTGTCTGGGATTTACTTCCCCTCATGGATGCTATGGAAGAAATACCCACTATGCGCATCCCTTCATTAAATCTGCCCTTTCTGCAAACCTGTCTTACTGTCTCCAAAAAGCCAAAAAAATTTGTGTTAAATACTTCGCCCACTGTTTCCGGTCTACATTGCATAAGCGGCCTGCCTTTAGAAATTCCGGCACAATAAACCAATCCGTCAATTTTTCCCTGCTCGCTTACAATCAATTTCACCAATTCCTCAATGTCACCTGTTACACTTAAATCCGCTGAATAGTATGTATGTTCCTCTCCTGAAAGCATTTCCATAGTTTCTGCTAATAACTCTTCCCGTCGGGCAATAAGAATTGTTTTGGCTCCAAGTTCACTCAATCGGATTGCAGTTTTCTGCCCTATCCCGGATGACGCTCCGGCCACAATAATTTTCTTCCCTCTAAATTCCATATATAATCTTATTCCCCTTCCTCATAAAAACCATCATCAAAATAATCCGTCGTATAAACCATTCCTGTTTTTACGCTGCCATCTAATACAAATTCCATCACTCCCCAGGACAGCCCTACGCCATAACCACAGGCAATAACTCGGTATTTATCCTGCCTGTCTTTTTCTCTCGCCAAAGTATCCACAATTACAAGTGGAACAGAAGACGCGCCTGTATTGCCATAGCGGTCAATCACAACAGGACACTTATCCGGATTAACCTTGCACTTTCTGGCAATCATCCGCAATATTTTAAGATTGGACTGATGTAATGCAATCATATCCACCTGATTAAGGTCAATTTCCTCTTTTTGTGCAAATTCTTTTATTGTTGCCACAACATCTGAAATAGAAAAAGAAAAAATATCCATACCATTCATCTGCCAGCCTTTTTTACTGTTACGGTGTCTGCTTCCTCCTCCCGGCACAATGATTTTCTGGTACCTTGTTCCATCGGTCTGCAGCAGATAACGGATATCCTCAGCTCCATCTTCTTTCTCCAATGCAACAGCCACGCCGCAACTGCCAAATAGCAGTTCATCGTTCGTATCGCCTTTTACCGCCCCATGCATATCGCCTAAAAGTAATATTGCCCTCTTGATAGACGAATTCTGCATCAGCGAGCCAAGAATCGTTATGCCATATACAAATCCGGAACAGCCAAGCCCCACGTCAAATGTGATACAATTCCTGCTAAGTCCCAGCCGCCCATGTATAACACAGGCGGTCGCCGGAAGTTTGTAGTCAGTAGATGATGCCAAAAAAACTAAAGCGCCTATACTTTCCCTTTCCCATGCCAGCTTATCTATCAAATTCTCTGCTGCGGCAAAGCTTAAATCGGAGGCAGTCTGACGCGGCAAGACCCTGTATGTAGATTTTATACCGGCCGACGCCATAACTTTATCCACCTCATCTTTTCCAAAAATATCATAGTATTCTGTTGACAGGACTTTGTTCTCCGGTAGTGCGCAGACAATCCCTCTGATTGCTAAATTTCTTAACCTTTCACAAGCCATTTTTATACCCCCGCATACCGCAAGCCATGCTTGCGGTACTGCCACCGATAAATAGTTTGAAAGGAACTTTCAAACTTTCTTCCTCGTATTGTTACGCCAACTATTAACACATCATATCCAGAATATCTTTCACCGTTACCAGTTTTCTGATATCCGTACTGTCAATCGTTTTTCCAAATTCCTCATCCATCAACACAATAAGCGACAGCATTGATAAAGAATTCCATTCCTCCATTTCCTCCAGAACCATATCTTCCTTTAATGTTCCGGCGTCCATTTCCAGCGCTTCTTCCAATAATTCCAATTTCTTTTCTTTTTCCATTATTTTTCTCCTTTTCATTTTTAAATTCATATATTTATAAGCATGAAATGCTTATATTCGCTTATCCTGACGGTATTCTTCTTTTCCTGTTAAAACTGCGCATATACAAATGCTCTCGCATCGTATCCTATCCCATACATTCCCAAAATTACTATGGAAAAAAATGCGGTATAATAAATTCCCCATCTGACAATAATGTTGCAGCCTGCTATCTTTTCCCTCACACTTCCCTGCTCCTGTAAAACACTGACTCTCCATACCAGCAACAGCCCAAGAATTACCACACAAAAATCCTTATAATCTAACCCCATCCGAAATAGACTTCCATCCCAGAAAATCCATGGATTAAATTTTTTGAATAACTGCCCTATAAATACCTTTAATCCTTCCGCTGTGTTCGCCGCCAAAAACAAATTAGATGATAGGCGAACCCCAAAAGTACGAATCATCTGAAAGCGCTGATATCCCTTGCTCTCCGTATTAAGATGCAGTTTCATAGCAAGGTTTTTATAAAATCCGGGAAAAGACATTGAAAAGGCAATGATGCCGCCGTTATATATTCCCCAGGCCACGTAATTCCATCCGGTTCCATGCCATATACCCACAAAAATCCATACGGCCATAAGGGCTATTGTTGTTCCAATATGTTTCGCGATTTTAATACCAAATTTCTTTTTTAACTTAACCAGGCAGTTTTTCAGCCATTGAGACGTCAACACCGGCAAATAAATGTAGTCTCCGGTCCATTTACCGAGAGTAGCATGCCATTTTCTCCAATGTTCCGCCATGCTCTTCGCAAAAAACGGGTGCTCAAAATTTTTATCCAGCTCCACGCCAAAAATCTGGGAGATTCCCTCTACAATATCCATGCAACCGGAGAAATCCATATAAATGTGGAATAGCCCAAACACCATTGCAAGCAGTACAATAAGCCCCTCATAGTTCTCAACATTGCCATAAACTTCAGATGTGAACAATACCAGCCTGTCCGCAATAACCATTTTCTTAAAATAACCGTATAACATAAGCTGGATGCCAAAACATATTCTTTTAAAATCAAAGGGATGGTCTTTTTCAAACTCAAGTATCAACCGGTTATATCTTGAAATAGGCCCTTCCACAATCTGCGGAAAGTAAAAGACGCATAACGCAAATTTAAAATAATTTTTTATGTATTTCTGTCCTCTCCAATACACGTCAAGCAAATAGCCAATTGCTGAAAATGTATAATAAGAAATACCCAGCGGGAAAATCACCTTTATTGAAATTGAGCCGCCCCCGGTAAGCTCGGTTATCCCTTCCATCAGCATTTTCGCAAACTTGCAGTAGCACAGCATTCCGGCCACTATTACAATTGCGGGGATTAAAAATCTGTTCCTGCATTTTCGTTTATATGATGCCATAAACAATGTCTTTTCTTTTCCCTTAAGTTGCTTTTCCTCGGCCAGCCCGTCCGCTTCCCTGTAGATAGCATCTATCTTATAGGAGGCATACCAGATAGTGATTGATGTCAGTATAATGAAAGGCAACATTTCCAGCCCTGCAAAACTGTAAAATACAATGCTGCTGATTAAAAGAATTATCCAACGGAACTTTTCCGGATATACATAATATATAGCGACCACCATTACCAAAAATACGATAAATGTTAATGAATTGAATGATAGATAACCCATTCTTTCCTTTTCTCCCTCTATACTCTCTTCTTCTCCTATTTAAGGAATCGCTACTTTTTCAAATTCAAAGCTCTGCCATTCCCCATGTACAGGTTCATGTAAAAAAATATTAACACCAGCTCCTGATTTTGTTCCTGCCACATCCATTACCAATTTGTTATAATGCGACATCAGGCAATAAGCCCCCCTGCTGTCTCTATATATGTACCACTTCTGATTTGCCAGTCCGGTATAGCTATCCTGCACAACATTTGTTGTATTTGTATTTCCATACCTGTAAGCAGTCAGATATTTTCCCGAGCCTACCGACTGTATGGAATAAAGGCCATCCCCTTCATAGTAAAGTGCAAACTGTTGCGGCTTTTCCCCCGTACTGTCCCATAACTGTAAATTGGCATTATCCTCCCAGGAGCCATTGGAAATATCCAACGTATATTCAGGTGTCTCGTAGGGATGAATCATATAGATACCCTCCTCTAACACTAAGCTCTGTTCAGCATATTGATCCCATATTTTTGCTACATCCTCATCTAATGTCTTTGAATAAAATGGCATGCCGTCCATATGCGTATCGATTGCCACACTGGATATTACCTTTCCTGATTTATTATCCAAAGCAACAATATTAAGCCCCCTTTTATTCAACGCAAAATCTATATCCCCGATTATTATTTCTGCTTCGTCGCCAAATACATATCCTCCACTGCTAATCTGCAAATCAATTTCATTACCACTACAATCCATATATTTATCTTCCAGAAGCATCGGTGCAGCTTCCCATCTTTCAAAAACCACTGTCCCTTCATCTATTATTGCAATATAAGAATTTTGTATGTGTTCTTCATTAAATTGTCCTTGCAAACCCAGTCTCTTCACATATCCTTGTAATTCTTCATTGAAAGCGTCACATGCCTCATCTCTTACCGAAATAATAATAAAAAGGTTATCTTTGTTTGCTTCCAGTGTATGAAAATATGACAATACCTGCTCTTGAGAATCCACAAGTTTATTTTCTTCAAACTTCTTGTATAATTCCAGATTGTTGTCCCAGTGTTCTTTGACAGATGCATTTGAATAATCTCTTATTTCCTCTTGTTCCTGCATCCAGCTGGCCAGTTTACTGGAATATTTACAACTTCCCCAATAATTTAAATGCGTCCCTGTATCAGCTGTGTCTATATCCCAGTTTATTCCCAAATCTTCATTATCAAATGTCAGGCAATCAAGATCATATTCTTCTAAAAAGTGAATTATTGTATTTCTTCCGTCATCGGTAGTGACAAATGTCTCCTGTGCAAAAAAAGGAATAAGCTTCGTTTGATTTTTATTACACAATTCCAGCATCTTTTCAAAGTATTGTTTGTTTCTATCACTAATCTGCTTTTCAAATTTACCAACCTCACCCTTTAAATTGAAAGCTAAATATTCATCCTTATTTTTATCTAAAATATCTGAATAATTACGCTGGCGGAAAGGTAAAAACGCCCCCATTAAGGCATAATCATCATTACTATATGAAAAATCATCTTTTGTTAAATATTTCCATCTCGTATGAAATGATGCCATAGGAAATAAAATCTGAATCCAGTTCATTTTGTCCGTTTGTCCGGCAATATCTATGCTAGCCTTAATTTTGGTAGTTCCAAATTTCATATAAGCAAATGCCTTGTTTATCGTGACTGTTTCATCACCATCATTGCTATCAATTGCCGATTCCGACAGCAATAAATTAGCATCCCAAAATAAATATTTGGGAGATTGATATTTCAATGCTTCCTCCGCCCAATAATATGCCAGTCCGATTCCTTGCCTTGCAACGCCGACATTATATCCTCTATATCCCGTTTCCGCATAAATTAAAGAAGGATTTATTGAATAATACGTAAGACTGTTCCCAACAGTAATATAATCCAAAGAATTTTTTTCCAGTTGATAGAAAGTCTGATATCGGCTTGTCTCTCCCTGGCTTGCTCCACCAAACAATCCTTCCCCATAAAGCCACTTTGGAGTCAGGATACCTTGAAGAAAAACAAATATGACGCACAATATCAACATAAATGTAAACACTTTCGTCATTAGAATATTCCTTTTTACTCGCATTGACATTCTCCCTATATTCTCAAGATTTTCAATTGCAAACCCTTTTAAGTATTACCATAATAAATTTTCTAAATGTGCATATCAAATTGCTCTATTCAAAAATTTTCTGTTGAAATTCAAAACTCTGGCAATTCTCCTGAACCGGCTCATACAAAAAAATATTTGTTCCGGCTTCCGGCGGTGTTCCGTCCACATTCATCACCAGATTATTGTAATGTGACATTACACAGTACGCCCCGTTACCATCTCTATAAATATTCCATTTCTGATTTGCAAGGCCCGTATAAGCATCCTGTACGACATTGGTTCCATTTGTATTCCCATAACAATATGCTGTCAGATATCTACCGGAATTCATAGCTTTTATTGTGTATAGTCCCTGTCCTGTATACCTCAGCTCAAACTGCTGTGGTTCTTTTCCTGTACTATACCAAAGCTGCAAATTAGCATCGTCTTCCCATGAGCCCTTGGCAATATCCAATGCATAATCCTGATTATCATAAGGATGAATTGTATAAATCCCATCCGGCAGTATCCGGGCATCCTGTACATATCGCTCCCATATACCCGCAGCATCTTCTCCCAATATTTTTTGAATAAATACCCAATCTTTTTCATGCGTATCAATTCCTACACTGGATACCACTTCTTTGGATTTTTTATCCAGAACGACAATGTTAAGACCTCTGCTCCCAACCGTGTAGTCATTATCACCTACTTGTATTTTGGATGTATTACCATAAACAAAGCCTCCACTTCCCAATTGTATTGGTAGTTCTATTCCCTCCCCTACTTTAAGCTCATCCTTCAACCTTATAGGCGCCGCTTCCCATTTTTCAAACAACACCTTACCTTCATCAATAACTGCAAGATATGACTTCTGCAGGTTGTTTTCAAGGAATCCTCCTTCCAGACCTAAATATCCCAAGTAACATTCCAGATATTTATCAGCTGATGCACAGGCTTCATCCTGCACTGCGATAAAAATAGTACATTTATCTTTATTTGTTTCTAATGCATTTAAATAAAAAAATACCTGCTCCCTAGTTCTCATAAGGTTCTCTGCTTCAAATTCCTGATACTTCTCTAGCTTGTCATCCCAAAATGCTTTTGCTTTCACACTCTTAGGCCTATGGATTTCTTCCTGTTCCCGCATCCATTCTGCCAACCAGTTTGAGTACTTAACTGCCCCCCAATAATTTAAATGATTACCGGTATCCCAACTATCTTTATCCCAATTAATTCCTGTTTCACTGCCAGCGAAATCCAGACATTCCAAGTGATAGCCTTCCAAAAAACGCCTAATCGCATCCCTGCTTTTGTCTGTAATTCGTGTAGTTGCCCCGAAAATCGGAACGAGACGCACTCCATACTTTTCACATAACTGATACATTCTGTCAAAATAGTAGCCGTTTTCCTCGCTTATATCGCAATAATGCTGTTCTGCTTCCCCTGATAAATCATATTGCAAATAATCTGTTTCATTGGCATTCATAATGTCTGTATCATATCTGCGTTCAAATGATATAACTGCCCCCATTGTTACATAATCTTCATTATCATGAAAAAAATCTTCTTCCTTCAAATCACTCCATCTCATATGAAAGGATAAAATCGGAAACAGGAGCTGTAGCCATCCCCTTTCTTCTGTCTGATTGGCAATACATGCTCTGATTTTTGTCATCCCAAACCTCATATCTGTCAGTGCTTTTGCCGCTGTCACTTCTTCCAGAGCCGGATTCGAAGAAATCACTGATTCCGACAGAAGGCCGCTTACATCCCAAAATACATAAGACGGAGATTGATATTTCAGGGCTTCCTCTATCCAATAATAAGCCAGACTAACTCCTTCGTTTCCACATCCCAAGTCATACCCCATATATCCCATATTGGCATAAATAACCATTGGATTAACTGAATAAAAAGTTCTGCTATGTCCTATAGTAATATAATCCAACGAGTCTTTTTCTAATTGATAAAAAGTCTCATACCTATTTGTTTCATTGTCAGTATAGGCCCCCTCAAAGAACCCTGTTATCCATTTAGGTTTCAGAATCTCCTGCAGTATCCCGAAAATAAGAATCATAACCATAAAAAACAAGCTTATTCTTATTCCCCTTTTTCCTGACTTCATTTATTCTTATACCCCCTGCATACCACAAGCTATGTTTGCGGTACTGCCACCGATAAAGAGTTTGGAAGTTTACTTCCAAACTTTTCCCTCAGCTATTTCACTGAAAACAATTTTCACAGAACTTTATAATTCATACCGATGCCTATTCACCACCTGCTTCTGAAATTCCGGAGCAAGCTCGCAAAAGTAACCGCTCCACCCCCATACTCTCACAATCAGGTTACTATGTCTTTCCGGGTGCTTCATAGCATCACACAATACCCGATAATCCAACACATTCAGCTGCAGTTGCTGATTTCCCATCTTTACAAAACACCTGAGAATATCCGCTAATTTTTCCAAACCTTCCTGTGTATTTAATGCTGCCGGAGAAAATTCAACCGTAATCGGTCCCCCGTTCATAATCCTGGAATAATCAATCACAGAAAAAGATTGTAATACGCTAAGCAGCCCGTTTACCTTCACCCCCTGAGCGGGCGCAAGGCTTGAGGGCAGCGGTTCTCCCGTCTTTCTTCCATCAATCGTAGCTCCAACCACAGGTTCAATAATCCAATCATTCAGCCGGTTAGTAAGCCAGATATAAAACTGCGCGCTTCCGGTTCCCGGCCGTATTCTGCACTTCTTGTCAGAATAATGTTCGCAGGCGTCTGCAAACCAGTTAAAAATATCATGCAATCCCTGGTCTACCTGTTCCTGCGCATTCCCTACTTTGGGAATCTCATTTTTCAGATAGTTCCGTTCCGCTTCAAAGCCCTCGAAATTCTTATCCACCGCTTCCTTTAAATGGAAAAGTTCTTTCTGCTTTCCCTGACGGATTATACTCCTTATAAGATAAAGCGCATCCGCCGCGTTGGCGCTGCCTGCGCCGTGTATTCCCCGGTTCCTGTATCTGGCGCACCGGGTCACATCCCTGCGGGCGGATATTGTTCCGTGGAAAAAGAGAGAAACCAGAGGGGATGGCAACAGGAACTGATTTCTGTTTTCCAGAATATTTTTTACCTGCCAGTCAATATTCTTTCGGATGATTTTCTCCATCCGCTTCTCGTCCATGCTTGCAAGTTCCGGGCTTTTTAGCACTTCGCCCACCGCATACGGAAAAGACACCGCTCCCTGGTTTACGATATCCAGCCCTTTTCCTGGAATAATAAATTCCCAACATGCCGCCACCGTGTAGTTGCGGGCGTCTTCTAAGCTGTAACCTGCTTTCACCAATGCCGGGATTACCACTTCGTCATTGGAATACTGTGGGAAGCCCAAACCGGCTTTTGTGAGTTTACAGCCCAATAAAAGCAATTCCTTAGGCGTATTGGAATCAATCCGCAGATTGATTTTGGGGTCAATCAGCCTTAACTTTTCGGAGACTTTCAAAAACAGATAGGTAAGCTCATTAATTCCGTCTGTCCCGTCAGGCTTCACCCCGCCGAGCATCATACTCTGACCGTTATCTCCCTGCTGTACGCCAAAGTACAGGTCGCTGTCCTTATTCAGAGATATAAAGAACTCCCCGACAAGCTCCTCCGCTTCCTTACGCGTTAAATTTCCCCGGGCAATATCCTCCCGGTAAAAAGGAATTAGATACTGGTCAATCCGTCCAAACCCCAGTTGGTAATTGCCCGCCAGATAAAACATGGAAGAGAGAAAGCGGACTGCCTGCAGCGCCTGCGCAAAGCTCCCGGCGGGCTCCATGGGCACTGTCCGAAGCAGATTACCGACATAGGTATTCCCAATCCGCTCCGCCTCACGGCGGTAACGCTCCGCTAATTCTTCCACTGCCTGAATCGTAATCAGGCAGGACACAAGGAAATCCTCTTCCTTGTGGAAATCCTTTTCCTTAAATAAATTCTTTTCCTTTTTTTTGATATCTTCTATTTGTAAATTTATCTCATTCCTGATTCCCGAAAGCCCTTTTTCCAATAAAATGCCATAATCCGGGCAGACATTGTTGATTACCGTATAGAACTTGCCATTCACATCAAATTCAGCTTCTATATCCTCAGGGGAATAAGCCGCCGTCACATTTCTGTTTGTCCTGGTAAAAGTAATTTTTTCTTCCGGGAAAACAATCGGTGTTTCTGCCTCGCACATTGCCTTAAAATGCTCCGCCGCCTTTCGCTGAAATGACCACTCCTTTGGGGACGGACAGGATGCGCTTGCCCCTCTGTCCTGCCGGAAAACCCGGTAATATCTTTTCTGAACAAAATCTCTGTTTCGTACCATTTTTAATTTTTCTCCCTTGCCTACACCAGGCAGAGCCTGCTGCCTGACATCGCAAGCCTTACTTGCTATACTGCGCTAATAAATAAAAAACCGCTTCCTATAGAGAATTTCAGTCACTCAAGTTTCAAATAGCTTTTCCAAAAATCAAACGAGGTCAGTCTGGGAAAATTCGCTCTGTAATCCTCCAGCAGACCATCATAATTTTTCTCTATTTCCGCCAATAACTCCCTGAACTGCTTTTCCAGCTTTCTTTCCATATGGTAGTCAAATTTACGCACCACACTGGTTTTATTCAAAAGGTTATATACCTTTACTTGCTTTTTTACCAGAAAAGTCTCCGCCGGTGGATACCATTCCTGCGCAAGGTTCATGCCATTTTGTTTCAGGACGCATTTCAGAACAGGCATACATTTATAGCCGGCCTGAATCAGCCGGACACAAATCCTTTTTGGTATGGAATAGCGAAACGGTTTATCTTTTACCGCTTTTAACTCATAGAAATCAGTTACCGGCTCTCTTGCTTCCTCCGCGATTCTGCCGACTGTTTTTGCAATTTCCAGCACATCCTCGTCAAAAACCTTGCTTCCTTTTAAAATGTCTTCCAGAGCTTTGATGTATAACTGCCCCGAAATATAATCATAAGTATTCAGGCTATATCGAAATCTTGCGTGGTAAAACCGTGTAAAGTCCTTTTGAAAGCTATTTGAATATAAAGCGTTTATCATAAACATATTGCGGGACATATAATAGGCTTCCGTTGCATTACTCACCCGGTAGTAAAATGGAGCATGCCATACACAGATGCCGTTTAGCTGAATAAAAGCCTGTCCAAACTTCCTGCGTCCATATTCCACATCATCTCCACGGATAAAAACAGGCAGCGGCAGGTCATTTATGCTTTTTTCCTGATCCATCGAAAAGCAACTGTAAAACCATGCGGCATTCACCTTTGAATTCTCGTTCTGATAAACGCTCTCCGGTATATCATTTACCCTTAATATTGCCTTAAATTTCGTAAGATTTGCTTCCCTGTGAAAGGAAGATACCCATAATCCATCCTCTACCGCCAGATTTTCATAAAATACTGTCCTGCGGTATAAATCCAGCATTGCGCCGTTTATTATGGCGTCTTTGTATTCTTCCTTAAGGTAATCCGACAGTATCAGCGTCCGATAGAAGCTCTCGGGAATAATTTCCACATCATCATCCATAAAAAGGCACCTTGTATAATTCTCACCGGCTCTGCAGGCTTCTATCAATCCCCGCGCGAAGCCGCCGGCCCCGCCGGCATTGATATTATGAAAAACAGATACATGTTCGTTACTCCGGCTTAGTTCCAACGTCTGCCCATTGTCAATCACAAACAGATGCATACGGTTTCTCAAGGCTTCGTTTTCCGCCAGATACTTTTCAAACATTGCCATCGCCCTGTGAATGTATGCTTCCCTTTTATAAGTGCAGATAACAATCGCAAGCCTGTTTTCCCTGACCGGAGGTATATCTGTGTACCACCCCGCCGACAGAAACCTGCAGGGGGCGTCCTTTCTGTCCCTTATGATAAAATAAACGGCGTCATAGGCGGAAGGGTTGTCTATCTTAATATATCTTTCCTCCTGATTATCCCTGAATTCCTCCCATACCAGTTTTTCATCGATATGCCCGTAAACAGTATTTTGATTGCTCCCCACAATCTCCACACAAAAATCGCCTTTGATATCTAACTTCAAAAATAAATTCCCGACTTTTCCGTAACGAAACCACTTTTTTGCTGCAAATAGATTCATCCATGTATGAAAGTAAAGCTCATTCATTGCCACCAGCGGTTCCCCAAATGCCATGCATTCCGCCTGCCCGGATCGGAAAAACAGTTCCTGGCAGTCCCTGTCCTTCACCTCCGGCATTACAATCCGCTGTAATAATCGTTTATTCATTCCTATACCTCCGCATACCGCAAGTTGTGCTTGCGGTACTGCACCAATAAGCAGAGCTTATTGTCATATATTACAAGCTTTTAAACATAATTTTTTACATGATAACCTCTGCCGGAAAGTTCTCTGGCAAAGTGTTCTATATTCTCAGTATTATTTTTTGTGTACCAGTTTTTCAAAGGATACTCCATCCCATAAATGGGATATTTCCCACCGGCCAGCTGATTGTACGGCAGAAGGTGAATTTCTGTTCCCTGCATGCACTCTTTTTCAATCAGTTCCCTGGCATCTTCCAGATTCCGGCGTGTGTCCGTAATCTCCGGAATCATTGGCATCCGCAAAATGGTCTTCTTCCGTATTTCCATCAGATATTTCAAATTTTCTAAAATCATGTGATTGGAACCCCCCGTATATTTCCTGTGGGCGGCATCGTCAATCGGTTTAAGGTCAAAATAAATCATGTCGAATTGCTCCGCCAGCGCGGCGAATTTCTTTGGCTCACAGTAGCCGGATGTATCCAGCAGTTTATGTACTTCCGGGCGTCTTTTTGCAAATTCCATAAGGAAATCCGCCTGCATACCTGGTTCTCCGCCGGAAAAGGTAATTCCACCACCGCAGTTTTTTAAAAACGGGTTATAAGAA
Source organism: uncultured Lachnospiraceae bacterium (assembly GCA_910587305.1). Taxonomy (GTDB): domain Bacteria; phylum Bacillota; class Clostridia; order Lachnospirales; family Lachnospiraceae; genus Suilimivivens. The sequence continues at coordinate 80,374 of CAJUKV010000009.1, forward strand.
TCCATTCTCCTTATCAGTTCATCTATTGTCCATTCCTTCCCAACTGCTTTTCCTGTCTGGCTGTTATATTGGGGCAGGGGGCTCATTCCCTCCGGGTTATGACACCAGTCGCACTTAAGAGGACATCCCTTCATAAATACCGTTACCCGTACGCCCGGCCCGTCATGAATGGAAAATTCTTTTATGTCAAAAATAATTCCTTTATCCATTTATCTGTTTATCCATTTTTCCTGTAATAGATAACCCGTACGGCTTTCCCGCAGCAGTTATCCATAAGCTCCGCATCTCCTTTATTCTGATAAAACGCATTTTCTATTGACAGACCGAATTTTTCCGGCTGTGTTAAAAAAGGCATGCCATCTTTATCATCCGTATCAACCGCCAGCGCCAGAATCCCATTATGCTCCAGCAAACCGCACAGCTTTTGGAAATCCGCTTCATCTAATAAAATGGTTTTATTCTCATCCAGAACCATAATAACGCAGAATTTACTTTCAAGCTCATCTATGGTTCCTGTCCGGAATGTAACGTAATCAGAACCGTAATACATCTTTCCCGCGCGGGTATAATAGTCAATGCTGTTCAGGCACAGGCAGTTATCTATGGGCGCATACTGTGACAGCAGATCCGCCCCTGTCCCGTAACCGCACTCAACGTCTAAAACGCTGTCATTTTCCCTGATATATCTGAGCAGATACAAATACCGGTAAACCGTCTGCTCCGACGCCATAAAAAGCTTGTCAAGACACCAGCCGTCCTTCGCGCCTGCCCTGCTTTGAAGGGCGCTTCTATCCTCTATAACCGATATCCGTCTCTGCAGATCCAGCACCACATCCCGGATTAAAAGAATCTGTTTATGTTGCGGATTTACTTTGTAATAAATTCTTTTTAGCGCTGCTTTTATCCTGACCATAAACTTTGCCATAGCAATCCAATTTATCTCCCCTCTCACGCCATCATATAGTTGCAGTATTTTTCAAGTACTTCCTGTGTCGTTCCTATCTCTCTTATCTTCCCGTCATGGAGCCACATTACTCTGTCGCATAGCTTTTGAAGTGTCTCTATACTATGCGATACGATAATCACCGTTCTGTCTTTATCCTGAATCAACGATTCCATTTTCGAAAAGCTCTTGTGCTGGAAACTTTCGTCTCCAACACTCAATACCTCGTCCACCAGAATAATATCTGTTTCCAGATTACATGTAATTGAAAAAGCAAGCTTCGCATGCATTCCACTGGAATAGGTCTTGACCGGCCTGTCAATGAACTCTCCCAGTTCGGCGAAATCAATGATTTCCTTTTCCTTTTTCCTGATTTCTTTCTCCGTAAACCCCAGCAGCATGCCGGATAAATAGATATTTTTCCTCCCTGTCAGAGTATCCTTAAATCCCACTCCCAAAGAGAGTAACGCCACCGTATTTTTCCTTAAGTCAACGGTTCCCGAATTGGGACAGAGCACTCCGGCAATCGCTCTAAGCAGGGTAGACTTTCCGCTCCCGTTTTTTCCTACTATTCCTAATATCTCTCCTTTTTCCACCTGAAAGGAAATTCCTTTTACAGCTTCAAATTCTTCCGCCTTCTCCACATTCTGATGTAGTAAATTCCTTTGTATGGAAAAATTATTCATCAGCTTATATGTAATTGTGACCTTTGAAACATCTATTGCAATCTCTCCCATGACCTTCCCCTGACCCCTGATACTTCCCCGGCTGCTATACTTTCCCAAATATAAAATCTCTAAATTATCTTCACATAATTATTTTCATTCTTACGAATCAAACAGATTCCTCCGGCTGCCAGCAGCAGGGAAATAAGCGTCCAAATACACAGCATGACAATTGATGGCGGCTCGTTGTGGAGAAGAGACTTTCTGATACAAAATATCAGATAGGCTATAGGGTTTATCCTCTGAAGCAGATAACCAAAGGGAGCCGGGAAGCTTTTTTGAATGTTAAAAAATATACCGGTTACATAAAAAGTCAAATTCAGCACAATGGCAAGCAGTCTCGAAAGGTCGCTCACATACACGCCAAAATGCAGAAAATAAAGACTGCATGCAAAGCAAAGAATAAAAAATACCACAAGGTCGGGCAACACATACAAAAGCCTTATTCCCACCGGAACTCTATATGCAATCATCATAACGGCCACAATCACCCAACATATCAGCATCTTAAAGGCCAGCACCAGCATTCTCTGAATCAGCAGAATATACTTTGGGATATATACTCTTGAAATAATGTGCTGGTTGCTCCTTAAAAGGTTCACGCTGGAAGTAACACATCTGCTAAAGTAATCCCATACCGTAATTCCTATAAAAACAAAAACGGGAAAATACGGTTCATCGCTTTTGAATACCACGCCAAATATCAATACATAAATCAGCATAGAGCTTAGCGGCTCCAATATCCACCATATCCAATTCAAATAGGAATTTGCCACTTCGTCCTCTAAGTCTGCTTTCGCGGCATAGACCGCAAACCTCCAATACTTTTTCACTTCCCTGAAAAAAGTCATTTTTTAATCCCTCTTAAAAGGCCACATTTCCAAACATGTATACCATCCTAGATTTCCCTTCCCCGTGTACATCATAATCAGGCAGAGGGTTCTGAAATATCCCATATTTTTGTTTAAATCCCGCTTTGCCCTGTACCTATATTTCCTTTTCAGATTCCCCTTTATCTTTGAAAGGGCAAATCCATGGGTCTGAATCTTAACCACCTGCAGCAGATCCGTCATTCTGTTGTCTTTGCATTTCTTCACATACTTATCCAAATGCTGAAAAATAGCAAAGTGGACGAAAAAGCCTTTATCTGAACAGGCCACATCCTGTCCTTTGCGTCCTAAGCGATAGTAATACAAATATTCGGGAACACACACAGCGCTTTTTGCCGCAAAAATATATTCCACACGGAAAGGAAGATCGTCGAACCGCTTCAAATCCTCGTGAAATTTTATCTGTCTGTGATTAATGACATCCTTCTTATAAATACATCTCCATATGGCAACTCTGGTGTTGACAGCCAGCTTTTGCACCTTGTCCTGCCGGTAAGTTCCACTGCGATAAGGCTCGCCGAGACAGTCGTTTAATATCTTCCGCGCCTTTCCCGACCGGTCATCATATTCCTTATATCCGCAATAAGCCAAATCATAATTACCCAGCATTGCCCTCCGGAACAATTTATAAAACATGCTTTCCTCTATAAAATCATCCGGGTCTATGAATCCAAGATATCTGCCCTTTGCCTTTTCTATCCCTCTGTTCCTCGCCGAGGCGCAGCCGCCGTTTTCCTTCTCAATGAAACGGATTCTTTTATCCTTCTTACCATATCTTTTGATAATATCCGCAGAACCATCCTTAGAACCGTCGTTTACAAAAAGATACTCCACATAAGGCGCTTTCCACTTGAGCAGGGATTCGATGCATTTAGGAAGATATGCTTCCATATTGTAAACCGGGAGGATGACGGACAGTTCTACGTCCTCTTTCCCTCTTTGCCATTCCAGAATTTCACAGCTGTCCTCATCGCTTTTATATCCTCGCTTACCCCGGTTTTTGCTTCCGATATTGTCCTCATAAGCAGTTTGAATATTGCTTTCAAAATTTTCTTTCTCCGGTATCGTCTTTTTCCTCTCTATGTAGATAAAATCAGATACCCGCCGGTACTGCTCCCATAAATCGAAATATTCTTCTTCCTTATTCAATCTTCCGATGAAAAAACGTGGAGAAATTTCCCGTACGCCCATCGCCGCTTCCCTGCATCCCCTGTCAAAAATGACGGCATCCACTTGTTTGTGGTCATGTGGCATATTCTCCAGCGTACAGATTTCCGGCAAATCAGAACAGATAACGCCCACTCCCTGAGGGTAATAATAAATCTTCTCTATGCCTTTTTTATTTAACAGCCAGGAGGCCAGCTCCTGAAATTCTTTTGTCCTTCCTATCAACAGCACGCTTTTTATGTCATAAATTTTAGATAGATAATTCTTAATCTGAAACATTTGTCCATCTCACCGTTCATTACCGTTCAAGTCCTATAGGCGCTCACGGCAGTCTCTGTTCCTTTTCCTTAAGCAACTCTTTCTCCCGCTCCCAGAAGCTTTTTTACTGTTTTTTCTCCCATATCCTGCCAAAGATAATCATTAAAGATAAAATACAGTGGTCTCGTCCTGATTGCCATGATAAAAAGCAGATATTGTCTTGCGTCCGCTCCCCTGCAACATTCCTTCACACCTTTTTTCAGTGCAGCTATATATTCTTTGGGTAACCTTTTAAAAAACAAATGCAGTATATTTACCAAATTCTTGCGGTTGTCCGTATCCGCCATGCGGATACACCATATGGAAAATCTGACCATAACCCTCATTGCAGGAAAATAAAGTTCCTTTTTCCTTTCTTTGGAAATAAATCGCAGTAAATCTTCAAATACCACCAAAACATCCATCCGCTCTTTCCCTCTCAAAGAGGTTATCTGCGTATCGCTCCCTGTTCTGTAATAGAATCCTGTCTCCCCTATTCCCATACAGGCGGAACACTTCGACAAAAGGTAAAAATGCGGATATACATCTTCCCATTTTGTCTTTTCCCGGAATCTGAAATGAATCCGCTTTACAAACTCCATTTGCAGCACTTTCCTGCATTGATTCACTTCAAATCGGTAAATGTCGGCATTTTCCTGAGGGTTCATAACTACTCCGTCCTCCGGAAATATCCGTTCAAAAAGAGGCTTATCGTACCAGTCTTTCACCACTTTACTGCCCTCATGGTATATCTGCGGTAAGGACATAATCATTTCTATATTTTCTTCTTTATGCCTCTCAAGATGATGCGCAAACTTCTCAACGTATTGGGGCATCAACCAGTCGTCGCTGTCAAGGAAAGAAACATACGGGGTATCCACCAGCTCCATTCCACGGTTTCTGGCTCCGCCAAGTCCCCTGTTCTCCTGAAATATGTAATAAATTTTATTTGTCTGTAAATATCTTTTACAGATTTCCTCCGTATCGTCGTCAGAGCCGTCATTGACAATAATCACCTTGTATCTTTCATCTGTCTGCTGCAGAATGCTCTCAATTGTCCTTGCTATTGTTTTCCCGGAATTATATGCCGGAACCACAAATGTAACTATTTCGTTTATCCCTCATCACCTGCTATCTGTATTCTAAAACTTTACACTTCCCATCATGCCGCTTTGCCGTACAAACAATACATGAACCATTTCGGAAGAATCGCCTTAAGGCTATTCTTTGAGACGAAATATAGATTCTCTTAGGCGGCGTCTTATGACGCCTTACAAAATCTTTTCGTCTTCTTCACATTTAGCACATATTATAAATTTTTTGTTTTTTTTCGCTTTCTTTCGAAAATGATTTATTTTCTTTTATCACATATGGCTCCCACTCCACCCCGGCTTCCTTTTCCTTTGTCCTGCTTTCTTCAAAAGCGTTATATTCCATCCGCCTGATGTGATATTGGGTATCGGATAAAATTCTTCTGTTTGCCGCTATCAGGTCGGATATCAGCCCTATCATAAATGTCAAAAATCCAACGATAATCAAGGTACATGCCAATATCAGCGATTGTATATGTCCATATCCCTGCCCTATGACAATCAGGTACAAAAACCTGATTCCTATTCCCACGCCGCATAAAAGCGGTATGCATGACAAATAGGTAAAACACTTTAGCGGCTGATACATCATATAAGCTCTGAGAATAATCACCATGGACTTTTTGACATAGGACCAGATACTGTGAAAAAGTCTTGACGGTCTTATATCGGGATTCGTGTGGACAGGCACGCTCCTGACGGCTATCTTATCTCTGCCGGCCTGGACAATTGTTTCCAGTGTGTATGTATAATCATTGATCACATTAATGTGCATTGCCGCTTCCCTGGTCATTGCGCGGAATCCGCTGGGCGCGTCGGAAACATTCGTGTTCGACGCCTTCCTCACGGCCCAGCTTCCAAAATGCTGAAGCTTCTTTTTTAAAAAGGAAAAATGCTCAATTTCATCAATTGGCCTTGCTCCGATAACCATATCGGCTTCCCCATCCAAAATCGGCTGAATTAAGTGTTGGATGTCATCCGCACAATATTGGTTATCCGCGTCCGTATTCACAATAATGTCAGCCCCGTTTCGAAGACAGCCGTCTAATCCGGCCATAAAGCCTCTGGCCAGCCCTTTATTTTGATTAAAGTTTACAATGTGATGAACGCCCCATTTTTCGGCCACCTCAACGGTCGCATCTTTGCTTCCGTCATTAATAATCAAATATTCGATTTCATCAATGCCCTCAAGTGTTTCCGGCAAATCATTCAACACTGTCTCAAGAGTGTCGGCCTCGTTATAACAGGGGATTTGAATGATAAGCTTCATTATTTCTGTTCCTCTTCTGAGTCTAAATCAAATATTTCCACATCATTTGCTCCTATTTTCTTATTATCTTTACTTTTCTTTTTATCTTTACCAGACTTAATTGTAGCTATCATACCGGTTGCAAAAATTCCTACCACCAAAATCGCAATAACCACAATCCAGATATAGGAGCGTCTCTGTTCCCCGCGCTGCCTTTCTATTTCTTCAATGACTACTTCATTTTCTATCTCTAAGGCCTCCATTTCTTCATCAAGACCGGCCTCCTCAAGTCCCACAGCCCCTTTCTCTTCAACTTCAACCTGTAGTTCCGTTACACAATCTACAGGAATATACCCTTTTAGATTCTGATAGGACACCTCATACCATCCATCCTGCGTTTCACCAATAACCCAAACCGAGGAACCTGCTTTATAGCTTATGACGCTCCCCGCTGTCTCCTCGGGTCTTTCCTTTGCATCATAATCAACCGACATTGTCATAATCTGATTTAATTCCGTAACCGCATTTTCCTCCGCACCTGTATCCGCCTTTACCAAAATTGTGTTGAAAGTCAAAAACAAGCCAAACATAAACGACAGAAAAAATATTTTTCCAACTTTTTTCATATTTCTCCTCATTTCTGCGAGATGAACAAAGTTCACCTTTGCTTTATTTGCGTTTATCAAGTTTGTGGATGCAGCGCAGACACAAACCAAATCATTGTTGGGAATCCGAATAATAATATAAAATAAATGTATTTGTCGTAATACACTTATCGTATATACGTTCAAATTCTTCCTTCCGCTTCGTATCGCGGCACACTATTAAATAATCTCCTAACGCTTCTATCTGTACTTCCGCCTCATCCTTTATTACGTGAATGGGTATGTCGGGAAGCTGCATTTGTTGAAAATCTATAAACTCAGGCGCTCCTTCATCCAGATAAACCACCTTTGTTTCAGCGCTGCGATTTTCTAATATTTTTTCGGCAACTCGTAAGTCTACAAAACTGACTTCATTCACTTTATATGTATACCGGACGCTAACTAACAGACCTGATACAATTTCTATTACTATAATGATGCCAAGTAACCACTCTGCATTCCTGATTTTAATGGACGCCCAAATAACTCCGGCTATCAGAAGCATTAAGAAAAACCCCAAAAACCATGCATTCCTGAAAAAAGAATAAAAATCAAAATTATCTTCCTTCAAAAGATAACTGATACCTACAACAAAATACCCCCGTATTCCTTCCATTTTTTCCTTTTCAATAACAGAATATATCGGAAATAGCATAAGCCCTGAAATCATTCCCATAGTCAATGTCTCCAGAAAAAGTTTCCGGCTTTGAAGCATTACAGATATCCCGATTATCATAAATACCGGAACAATAAATTCAAGATATCTTCCATATACAAGGCAGTCTATTTTCGCAGAACCATGCATATAAATACTGCATATCAGTACTTCGCCAATGAAAGATAGCGACAAAAAAACCGCTATCCAGGTTTTTACGTCAACTATACTTTCCTTTTTGTCTCCAAAGTTTTTAATCAGATGCGATGTTTCCCTTATACACCACCCCAACGCCCAATAAACAATTCCATAGCTTGCCATCCCAAGATAAAACACCTTGGCTATAATTTCTTTGATAAAAGTTAAAAAGCCATAGGGAGTTAATATCTCTTTTATCTTCCATACCTGACTGATATAATCATTTACAGCCAGCTTTTCAGCGTCCGCTCCTGAAAAAACGGACGTGTACACATTCCTTTTCATAATTACAACCGTCAGTCCAGCAAGCCCCAGGGCTCCAATCACTGCCAGCATCGCCTTTTTTTGTTTCGTATTGAACAGCCCCCAAAATAACAACGTAAACAAACCGGCTATTACGATTCCTACCGAGCGCATATGGACGCTATACATATAAGCAAAACAAACCGCTAAAAGAACCGCAGTCATTATCCGGGGCCTTTGGATAAAACAAATAAACAGATACACAATCGCCGTATACAAAAAAAACAAAAGCGCTTCAGCCAGTGTCATCTGCATATAAAAAATCCAGGCCGGGTAAAAAACCGCAATCCCACTGATGAATATTCTCTTAATACGGTTGGCTTCCGGAAATAATTTGCCTGTAATAAACTTTAGCAGCAAAAATCCGCCACACATGAGTATCATATTTACAGTTATGGCTGCGCGATATGCCCTCACCCCGCCTGTAAACAATTTCAATATTGGTATCAATAGCAAGCTGTAACCAAAAGAATAATAGGATCCCATAGCCGCTACCTCCGACCAGTCATACCCTACTGCTTTTGCTGCGCTTGCCCAGTACCCAAATTCATCCGGATACATGGTAAATCCACAAATTTTAAATATACTATATTGAAAAACACTTATTATAATCAAAATCACAAAAACAGAATAACAATATTCTTTTTTTATTTTACGCATAAAAATCAGGATAAACTTCTTATCCCCGTGAGCTATAAGCCAAGCAGACGTACCTGCACGGATATTGGGCGACTGCTACAAGCAGTAAAAAACTGCTGCTTCAGTACGTTGCAAATTCGGTGCCCCGTCAGCTTTGCTGCGGGGTTTTTGACTGTTTTTCATAGCAGAAGCTGCCATTTGGCAGCTTCTGTCCAACCACGCTTAGACACGGATAGTCCATATCCGTAGATAATTAATATCTAATGATTGCGTAAGCGCCTGCGCCGCCTGTGATATCAAAGGCAATCGTGCCTTCCTTCTCACTGACATTTGGTAAAATAGAGGTAGCGCCGCCTGCACGAACGCATACTACCGCATAAGTTGCTCCTGACTGCAAGAAGTTTTTGGGAATGCCTAGTGAGATTCTGATAGCCGGGCCGTCAGAAGGAAGAAGGCTGTACTTACCTGCAGCCATCTTGCCAAGCTCAATGTTAAGCATAGGACCAACTGTCGCTCCCTGAGAAGCAGCAGCCGCATCAATTGCCGCCTTAGCGAGCGGGCTCTTCTTTACATCCAGGTTTGAAAACTTGCTATACGGCTTTTCATTGCTGGCAAGGCCATACCCGGAAGCAATAGTTGCCACGCCGGTGGTAACTGCCATTCCATTTACGTTAGTAGCCATGTAAATGCCGGCAGTAGTAGTTTTTACCCCTCCAACAGAACTGGTGGTAGGGATACTTGACGGACTTGACTCAGTAGCTTCATCTACAACTGATTTTGTAGATCCCTTTGTGGTAGTAGCTCCAACAGTCATTACAGGAGCCATTACCAGCGACAGAGCCAGTGCGCCAGTCAACACTTTTTTGATGATACTTGCTTTCATCATTTTTTCCTCCTACATTAAATGTATTTACGGTTCCGGGATTCCCTGATTACAGGACTTTCCCGGAATAACCGCAGACAAAGCTATCTGCTACTTCAATCATTAAAAGCCGTGACAAAATTTTTATGAGGATTTTCTAATAAATTGCCACGCCTTAAAACCGTTGAAGTAAAGGGACATCACATACCATTGGTATGCTATTTTTAATAGCTTTATATGTAGTATATGCTATTAATAATATATTTTCAAGTATTTTTTGCTATAAAATCTGAAAACATAGATGATAGCTGAGGCTGATTTTCTATCTAAATGAGGTATCAATATGGCTAACAAAACTTTAGAGCAATATCTTAAGGATTTGCGAAAATCCTGTAATTATTCTCAGGAATTTGTTGCTTCGCATTTGAATATTACCAGACAGACATATTCTCATTATGAAACCGGCAGGATTACACCGCCGGTTAATTCTCTGTATAATCTTGCCAAGCTATATGGAGTTGCGGTGGAGACTTTCCTGGATCTGGTAGTCACTTATCACATAAATACGGATTTTGCGGTGGAACAACACAAAGAAAAAAAAGATATGGACGATGAATTATCATTATTTATAGAATTTATAAATGCTCCTGAAAATAGCAAAAAGTTTAAATTTCTAAACAGAAAAGAACGACATCTTCTCTTTTATTTTCTTTTTCTGGATGCAAGGGATCAGGATGATATTCTCACCTTTATGAAAGTCAAATATCAAAACCGGAAAAAGGGCCAATAACTCTTTCTCTCACCCCTGGGCAACCCCCATCGGACAACAAACAAAGCCCCGGAAATAGTCTTTACCGACATCTCCAAGGCTTTGTTTATTGTCTGTTCTTTAAAACTTTATTTCTATTTCCTATATTATAATGTCACAATCACGCCCCCATCATTGGCATACATGCTGCTGACGCCCATTGTATCCATGATAAGCACATCCTTCACCTTTATTTTAGACAGAACCATTTCCTTCACGCTCTCTGCCCGCTGCAGGCAATTGCAGTGGGTAATCATAAGGGTCTTTTCCTCAGGCCGGACGGCCTCCTTCGCTACAATATCCGCCATCTTCGCAAGTGCCTTTTTGATGCCGATCGCCTGCCCCAATTGAATAATCTCCCCTTTGGTCGCTCCCATAACCGGCTTGATGCTTAAGGTGGAGGCAACCAGCGCTTTCACCCGGCTAAGCCGTCCGTTTTTCCGAAGCGTCTCCAAATTATCCAGTACAAAATAGGTGTTCATCCCGTCCCTGTAATCCGTAAGCTTTTGGCAGATTTCCGCAAAAGGCAATCCTTCCTCTGACCACTGCGCCGCCTTAAAGGCCAATTGGGTTTCCCCGCAGCTGGCGGATTCGGAATCGCACACAAAAATATTTTTGGCTCCATATTTTTCCTGATACAGCTTCTTTCCAACCTCCGCGCTGTTATAACTTCCGCTTAATTTGGAAGACAGTGTGAACACAAACACATTTTCCGCGTCCGTATGATAGGAATCCCTGAATTTTTCCGGAGAGGGACAAAAGGATTTCGGACAGTTAGGTGATGCCGCAACCTTTGATAAAAAGTACGCCTGATTAAAATTCTCATCATCCATAATCAGCTCGCCTTCAACTTCAAGCCCCAGGGGAATACGCTCATACCTTGAATCCCCTTTATATTTTCCGGGGAACTCGCAACAGCTGTCCGCTACTATTTTATAACTCATAATGCTCCTCCCTATTTTCAATAGCCCTGTAATTCATTTAAATTCCGGATAAGTCCAGTGCATGCCGGCCTGCTTTACAGCCTGATAAAAGGAAACTCCGCTGACATCACATATTCTAATTTTTGTATCTTTTAAATCATGTTTCAAAAACTATGCAGACTTCTTTCGTCCACCATACAATGTGGTTTTCATTACCAGTTATAATAGCATATGATTCCCACCGTGTAAAGCAATAATTCCGCCAATCTACAATTTTTGTAGCCTTAATTGTAACAGATGGATGACGAAACGGCCTTTTCGAACAATTACAGCCGAATGGTCGTACCGAACAGTCGTATAGATGGCACAGCGATATAATGATTGATATTATGAATCAAGTTAAGTATAATAAGACCATAAAAGAAATTTTTTTACACAGGAAAATCCGACTGTCCCGGTAAAATCAACGGCCGGCTCGCTCCGCGAATTGGCTTATAAGACAAAAAGCTTAAGGAAGGAAGGCAAAATGACAGATACGAATTTGTCACAGGCAGTTGAAGCAACAAATGACGCAAGCTCTTATGATACAAACGTTAAGTTCCTGCTTGCAGATAAACAAATATTGGCGCGGATTTTAAAATTTGCCGTTCAGGAATTTAAGGAGATGGATGTTAACGATATTATGGCCAGTATTGGTGATGATATTGCTATAGGCTCGAAGCCATTAGACGCCGGGCTGTCAAATCTGGGACGTGTACATACCTCCAATACGGAGGATAATATACCCGGAGAAGGGACAATTTTCTTTGATATCCGTTTTTCAGCATATCATAAGAAAATGGAAATGAAATTCCTGATCAATATTGAAGCGCAAAAATCATCGGATCCCGGCAAGCTGGGATACCATTTAGAGAACAGAATCCTGTTTTATCTGGCAAGAATGATCTCAGCGCAGAAGCAGACGGAATTTTATCACAGTGAATATGACCAGCTGAAAAAAGTACGGAGTATTTGGATTTGTATGGATAACAGCAAAGATGGCGATTCTATTGAGGAAATCAGCCTTGAAAGAAATACTGTCTTTGGGAACAAGGCCGGAACGAGTTCCAACCCCCGGCTTACCAATAAAGATAATTCCTATGGGATGGATTTGATAAAAGGTATTATTATCAATATAAGAAGCGGGAAAAATAAAAAGGATTCACAGAACACGCTGATTTCCATGCTGGAAAAGCTGCTCTCCGAAGCAGATGCGGATGAAAAAAAGCATATACTCGAAGAGAAATACGGAATGATCATGACAGCAGAACTGGAAGGGAGGATACAGACTATGTGTAATCTGTCAGAAAATATTATGGCCATGGGCATTGCGGAGGGAATTGAAAAAGGGATTGAAAAGGGGATCAAAAAAGGCATTGTAGAAGGGATTGAAAAAGGGATTGTAGAAGGCCAAAAAAAGGAACGGATTAATGCAATTCAAAGGATGATAAAAGCCGGTGCGGCCAGGGAACAGATTGTTTTATTCGGCTATACTGAGGAAGAACTTGCGGAAGCGGAAAATATAACGTAGCAAATACCAACCATACTCATAATTAAGGAAGGACTTTATCATGAACACAAACGAAAAAGCTTTGCTTCTCCATGAAAAATGGAACGGTAAACTGGAAATTTCTTCTAAATCTCACGTGAAATCCAGGGAAGATTTATCTCTTGCCTACACTCCCGGCGTTGCGGAGCCCTGCAAGGTCATTGCTGCGGACAGGGAAGCCGCTTACAAATATACCATGAAAGCCAACACCGTTGCGGTAATCTCCGACGGCAGCGCCGTTCTCGGCCTTGGAAATATCGGCCCCTACGCCGCCATGCCCGTTATGGAAGGGAAGGCCGTTCTTTTTAAGGAATTTGGGGGCGTCAACGCGGTACCCATCTGTCTTGACACCCAGGATACGGAAGAGCTTATCCGCACCATCACTTATCTTGCCCCGGGCTTCGGCGGCATCAACTTAGAAGATATCAGCGCTCCCCGCTGTTTTGAGATCGAAGAGCGTCTTAAGGAACTTCTGGATATTCCGGTTTTCCATGACGACCAGCACGGAACCGCAATCGTAGTCCTTGCCGGCGTCATCAACGCCCTTAAGGTAGTAAAGAAGCAAAAAGAAGATTGTAAGGTTGTGGTAAACGGCGCCGGAAGCGCCGGTGTGGCTATCACAAAGCTGCTTTTGACCTATGGTTTTCCCAATGTTATTATGTGCGATAAAGTAGGGATTCTTTCAAAAAATACGGAAGGTCTTAACTGGATGCAGAAAAAAATGACCGAGGTTACAAATCTTGGAAATGAAACCGGCACCCTCGCAGACGCCCTGAAAGGCGCGGATATTTTTGTGGGCGTCTCCGCCCCTGATATTGTCACGCCTTTAATGGTCTCTTCCATGAACCATGACGCCATCCTTTTTGCCATGGCAAATCCCGTGCCCGAAATCATGCCCGATGCTGCGAAAGCCGCCGGCGCGCGGGTGGTTGGTACGGGCAGAAGCGATTTTCCCAATCAGGTCAACAATGTGGTTGCTTTTCCCGGTATTTTTAAGGGAGCCCTTGAAGGGCGCGCCACGCAAATTACGGAGGAGATGAAGCTGGCCGCCGCGAAAGCCATTGCCTCCCTTGTTCCCGATGAGGAATTAAATGAGGATAATATCATGCCGGAGGCTTTTAACCCTAAGGTTGCGGAGCTTGTGGCGGAGGCTGTAAAAGCGCATATTCAGCCGACAATGTCATTAAGCTAACGGCTGGTTTTGGCGCTAAACTTAATGACATTGATTCAGCCGAAGCGTTCTTAATCCTGCTGATTCACGGATTACTTTTGAAAGGATAACTTCCCATGCCAGATGTCTTGCCTTTTTACAAATTAATTATCTTATATATGCTTTCGCGGGTGGACTTTTCCCTGACCAAAATCCAAATCAGCGATTTTATGATGGAAAAGGAATATACCAACAACTTTTTCTCCCTGCAGCAGGCCATCAACGAGCTCATCGACGCGGGGCTTATAGATGGTCAGAGCATCCGCAATCATACCCATCTGACTATTACGGAAAAAGGAAAGGAAACCCTCTCCTTTTTCGGTAACCGCATTGACCGTGCCATCAAAACGGATATTGACAATTATTTAAGGGAAAATGGGCTGAAACTGCGCAACGAAGTGTCTGTTTTATCAGATTATATAAAGGCTTCTACCGGCGAGTACGAAGCTCATCTGGTTGCAAAAGACAAGGGCGTTAATCTGGTTGACATAACGTTATCCGTGCCCATGGAGGAAACCGCCATTTCCATCTGTGATAAATGGCAGGAAAAAAATCAGGAGATCTATCAATATCTTGTGAGTCAGCTTTTCTAAGAGCATTCAATACATTTTTAAAAGTCGCCCCCACCCGTAAAACGGGTGGCTCGGGACGCGGGCTATAAGCCCGCAC